>NZ_BOOG01000014.1 GCF_016863115.1 Sphaerimonospora thailandensis | reverse complement strand
GGGTGTTTCCGCAGGTCAGACCGCAGACGGATTTCCCGCCACCGGTCCCGACCTGGGCGAACACACCCACCAAGGCACGTTTCCGCAGGTCGCAACCGGTGGCGGAAAATCCGTCCCCGGCACGTCTTATAAGAAGACCAAAGAAGACCAGGAGAAGACCAGAGAGAGAGCGCCCTCGGCGCTCCCGCACCCCCGGCCCGACGCCCCAGCCGCGATCGACGCCGAGATCACCCGCATGGTCGCCGACATCACCGGCCTGACCATCGACGACCGGCACGCCGCCGACCTCCGCCACCGGCTCCTCGCCGGACGGCCGACCGCAGCGGGAAACCCCCTGCTCTACGTCCAGACCACCATCCGCCGCCTCGGCGACACCGGCCGCGCCGCCGAACTCCTGCCCCCCTCGCTGATCGACGCCTACGAGGCACGCACCGGCCGCACGACCACCCGGCCCGCCCCGAGCGGCCCCGCCAAGACGGCCCTCCCCGACGACTTCCCCATCACCGACGCCATGCGCCGCTGGGTCGCCGCCACCTTCCCCGGCCTCGACGCCGACCACGAAACCGCCAAGTTCCGCGACCACCACCGCGCCCACGGCACCCGCATGGCCGACTGGCACGCCGCCTGGCAGAAGTGGATCCGCCAAGCCCACGACTTCGCCACCCGCCGCCCGGCCACCACGACCGACCTGGCCCCGCGAGCGCCCACCCCCCGCTACCGCTCCACCGGAGACCAGCGGTTCGCCGAAACCCAAGCCCTCAAAGCCCTCTACCCCGAAGGGAGCTGACATGGACAAACACCAGACGATCGACCTACTGTCCGCGATCGCCGCCATCGACAAACGCAAGATCGGACAGACCGAGGTCAATACCTGGCACATGATCCTCGGACACCTCGACCTCGACGACGCGCTCCAAGCCACCGCCCACCACTTCGCCACCTCGACCGACTACCTCATGCCCGTGCACATCGTCACCGGCGTCAAGCGGATCCGCGCCGACCGCCTCGACCGCAGCATCACCGCACCGCCACCGGCCGAGCTGTCCGACGACGCCCGCGCCGCCCAAGCCTGGCTCCAGCAGCAGATCAAGAAGATCGCTGACGGCAAGGCCGTGAACAACCTGCCCGCTCTGCCCCCCGGCGAACGCCGCCCCGGACCACCACCGACAGAGTTCGAGCGGACACGCGACGCCATGGACGACGACGACGGCGCCGACGCCACGATCCGCCGCGCGGCCCTCCGAGTCGCCTGCCCGCACTGCGGAGCCCTCCCCGGCAAGCCCTGCGTCCTGTCGGGCACCACGACGCCCCTCAAGGGCAAGCCCGCGCATGACGCCCGGATCGAAGCGGCGGGCCTGTCATGACCCACGAACGCCTCGGCCCCGCCAGCGACGACCCCGACATCCGCCAAGCCTGGACCGACCTCCGCCAGGGCCTCGACGCCCTCATCCGGCCCTACGTCTCCGAGGTCAGCCGCGACGACCTGGTCCGCCGGATCATCGCCGAGCTCGTGGCCGGCCCCGGCTGGAAGCCGCCGTTGAAGCCCGTGCCGGACTTCATGGTCCAGGCCCGTGTTGCCCGTGCTCTCGCCTCGGAGGACCTCGCATGACCCCGCGCTTCTGGCCGTTCCACGTCCACCGCTGGACCGTCATCGCCGTCGACGGCCGGGCCTGGACCTACCGGTGCCCGTGCGGCCGGACCAAGACCCGCGTCCGCTGACCAGTTCAAATTCCCTGAAGGAGAACGCCATGCTGCCCCAGATCCCGCTCGACGACCCGCGCGTCCTGGCCCTGGCCAAGGCCCGCCAGCAGCTCGCCCACGACTGCGCATACTGCCCGAGCTGGGAGGAGCTGACCGACGAGGAGCGGGAGGGCTCACTGCCCGACGCCCGCAACTACTTGGAGTCAGCGATCAACGCCGGACTCATCCCGCCCGCCGAGAGCTGACCTGTCGAACCCCATCGCCAACCGAACCGAGGAGTAACCCCGTGGAACCCGTGACCGAGAAGACGCCCGCCGAGCAGCTGCGCGCCGCCGCCGCCCGGCTGCGCGAGGACGAGACCGTGCTCCAGTTGATCCAGTTCACGGTCAACACCCCGCCCGGTAAATGCTGGCGCGTCACTCAAGCCCTAGCCGAGCCGCTCGCCGCCTGGCTGGAGCAGACCGCCCGTGGCATCCAGGCGCACATCGACGTCCGCGCGTCAATCGAGCAGCTGGAGCAGGTGCATGCGCACGCCCTGGACGTGGCCCGCGTCATCCTCGGAGGCGACCGTGGCTAACCCGCCGCTGATGGTGATCCCGATGCCCGCACCCGCCACCCTCGTCGCCCACGCCATCGAGACCGCCGCCGCCCACTGGGCCGAGCGTGGCCAGGTGCTGACGACCGGGCACCTGCTCAACGAGGAGACCGGCTACGGTCCGGCGCTCGTCATCCCCGCACCGGAGCCGCCCGACGAGACCGGCCTGGTGGTCGTGCCCGCCGACGACCTCCGCCACGCCATCGAACTGCTCGCCGATGGCGCCGACACGTGCGGGCTGCCGGAGTGTGGCGGCTCGATTTGCCAGGTGATCACCCGCCTGAACGCCGCCCTGGAGGGTGACCGTGGCTGACCTGACCCCCGAAGAGCGCACCCTGATCGACGCCGTGACCCCCCTCGCCCGCGCCGCCCTGCACGCCTCCCAACGCGAGGACTGGCCCACCTGCAAGCAGCTCATCGAGCAGATCAGCCGCGAACTCGGCGCTGACGGCATCTACATGGCCGCCCTCGCCTGGCTCGACACGATGCTCGACTACGCCAAGCCCCCAGGCGCGAAGGGCATGGCCGTGCCCGCCTGGCGGGACGCCGACACCGGGCAGCACACCAAGGACGCCCACCAGGTCAGGCCCTCGATCGCATGGTGCGGGCAGCTCGCCGTCGCCCGCGCCAACGACGACCAGGGCACCTTCGAGGCGCTGTTCGAGGCGATCCCCGAAGGTCAGGAGGGGGCGTACGTCGCCGAGCTACTCATGATCGCCGGGATGACCATCAACGCCGCCCTGCGGGGAGGCCGCCGTGGGTGAGGCGATCGGCTATGTCGTCGTCGAGTACAACCAGGCATCCCGCATGCCCGACCTGCCGTGCGCCGTGACCCTGCACCGCAGCGTGGACGACGCCCGCGCCGAGATGGAGGACCTCGCCGCCGAGACCGCCCGGGTGGGCCGCCGCGAGCGGTACGCCATCGCCGCCGTGATCCTGGAGGACGACGATGCCTGACCTGCGCTACTGGCACGGCGGAGCCCCCGGCCTCACCCCCGGGGACCTCATCGAACCGCGCCCCGGCGACGACCGGCGGCACCTCGTGGACGGCTGCCCCCGCTGCGAAGCCCGTAAGGCCGGGCAACCCCTCGCCGACGACCACGCCCGCGCCGACCGGATCTACGTGACCACCGACCGCGACTACGCCCGCGTCTACGCCGCCGGCTACCCCCGCGGCGGCCTGTACGTCGTGGAGCCGCTCGGCGAGCTGGAGGAGACCACCGGCGTGGACGATCCCGCGCCGTCGTGGGCGGTCACGTCGGCCCGGGTGGTGGCCGTGTACGACCCGGTCGTGGTCGCGACGCGCAAGGACTGGCGGCGGTGGATGCGCCGCTACGGGGGGATCTGATGCCGATCATCGACGTCTGGGCCGTCATCACCGACCCCGACATCCCCCGCGACGTCGGGCAGCGGCTCCTCGCCCGCCAGGCCGCCCACCGGCAGCGCCTCACACCTGAGCCGTGCCCGGATGCCGACAAGCCGTACCTCGCCCGGCACGTGATCCGCCAGTGCGCGGCCCACGACGAGCTGATCCGGCAGTGTGACGGCGGGCAGTGGGCTCACTTCGCCGACGGCCAGCTCTGCCCTCCGCGCGCCGAGCCTGACGAGGAGCTGACCCCGTGAGCCCCCGTCACCCCGTGGGCGGCCCTGTACGCAACGGAGACGGCCGAACCCCGCCCCTCGCGGGTGACGAATCGTCAGCCACCCTCCCACGGGCCTCTACGGCCCTCACAGCCCCGCAACCTAGGAGACGCCCGTGAACACCGGATTGCGCCAACTGCTCCGCACGGCCTGGCCGGCCCGCAGGCCCGCCGTGGCGACGCCCGAGGGGCAGGTCCTGGCCGAACTCGCCGCGCTGACCGCCAAGCACGGCCCATGGGAGGCCGCTCGCCGCCTGTTCGCCCCCGAAACCGGCACGCCCGGGAGCCGCCCGTGACCCTCAACTGCCCCGTCTGCGCCCACCCCATGCCCGGCCACCACCGCGTGTGCCGGGCATGCGCGGCAGGCCTCGCCCGTGACCTCGCCGACGTGCCATCCCTCGCTCTGCACCTCGACGTCGCCATCGCCCGCCAGGCCCGCATCGGCGACGGCGGCGGGCCGCGTTCGGCCGATGCGCTGCCGTGGGATGAGCGCGCCGCCGAGGCCTCCGCCGTGCTGCGCTCCACGCTGGTCGGGTGGGTTCGCGTCCTCGCCGACGGCGTCCGCGAGACGCCCGGCCCCACCTGTCCCGGCGACTGCGGCCACCGCTCCTGCACGTACATCACCCTCGCCCACCCGCCCGCCGACACGCTCCCGGCCCTGTCCCGGTGGCTGTCCCGTCACCGCGCTTGGCTCACCGGGCACCCGGCCGCCGATGAGGCCGTCGACGAGATCCGCGCCGCCGTACGCCACGCCCGGCGCGCGATCGACCTGCCCCCCGGCCTGTGGTACGCCGGGCCCTGCGGAGTCGCGGACTGTACCGCGGACCTGTACGCCCGCCACGGCGCCCGCGTCATCCGCTGCCATGAGTGCCGGGCGACGCATGACGCCGACGCCCGCCAGGAGTGGCTACTCGCACAGGTGGCCGACCACCTCGGCACGGCCACGGAAATCGCCCGCGCCCTGCACGGCTTCCAGCACGCGCTGACCCCGTCCATGGTCCGCGGGTACGCCCATCGCGGCCGCCTCGCCGCCCACGGCACCGACGAGCACGGTCGCCCCCTGTACCGCGTCGGTGACGTCCTGGCCCTCGTGTCGGCTTGACGGGCGACCAGGGCGAACGCGACCATGTGATCAGCTACGACGATTAGGCCCGCCACCGTGCGGGCCTGCGTCGTCTCCGAGGGCTCCCACTAGGGGGGACGCTCAGGGATGGGTAGACCAGCCCCGGCCCGTGGCCGCAGTGCTGGCCGGTCGCCACAACCGGTAAGTGGCTCCCTGTCTCCCCGCCGCCACCATGCAAGACCCCGGCGCCGCACCACGGATGGGTGCCGGGCACATCAAGGCTTCCGATTGGGGTCGGAAGGCTGGGGATGGGGCAGGGCGGCAGGGGCACGGGACCTGCCGCCCGCTCACCCTGGGAGGGACGATGGACCGCGCCGAACTCACCAGCTACGCCTACCGCAAGCTACGCGCGCGCATCCTCGCCACCTCGGACGTGTGCATCCTGTGCGGGCACGGCAGCGCGGACGCGGTCGACCACGTGATCTCCGTCAAGCGCGGCGGCCCCCGGCTCGACCCCGGCAACCTCGCCCCCATCCACGGCGACAACGGCTGCCCCACCTGCCTGCGCAAATGCAACCGCGAGAAGAGCGACAAGCCATTGTCCGAGGTCAAACACTTGATCACATCACGTGACTGGTATTCGGGACCGTGACCAAGATTTTTTAAAATCGGACATTTCCACAGCCCCAGGCGACCCTTTCTTTTTTCTCTCCCCGGGACGATCATCAGGGGTGATCTTGGAGGTGTGGCGGTGTCCTGGTGCGTCGTCAGTGGCGAGTAGTTCCCAAGTCGTGAGGCCCCGTGTTCTGGCCCGTTCCCGGGGCCTCACCCATCCCTGCCATCCAAGGAGGACCCATGTCCCAGCCCCTCGAAGGCCGTCACCCCGGCACCGTGCAGATCGCCCGGCACTTCGCCTACGACCACCTGCCCGAGCACCTGCAGGCCGTCTCCCGGCCGTGCGGTGATCTCGCCGCGCTGATGATCGCGGCCCTGCCGGACGGTCCGGAGCTGACGGCCGGGCTGCGGAAGCTGCTGGAGGCGAAGGACTGCTTCGTCCGCGCCGCGCTGGACAAGTCCTGATGGCCTCGGAGCAGCTCAGGACCATCCGTGCCGCGCTGGACTCGCTGCCCGCGCAGTGCATCTACCACGGCGAGAACACCGAGCCGCCGTCGGGCTCCCTGCTCTGGCGTGAGGCCTGCTGCGACACCGGCATCCCAGCGCAACGCCGCAAGCTCGCCGAACAGGCGCTCGATCAGGTGGCGGTGACGCATGGGGCCGGTTGAGAAGGCTGTGCGTGACGACGTCGCCGACCTCGGCGACCTGGTCGGGGTCGAGCCGTCGCTGTCGGAGATGGCCTACCGGCTGGCCCGGGAGATCGACGGCGGAGGTGACGACGGCAAGCTCCTCCCCCAGCTGAACCGGGAGCTGCGTCAGACGCTCGCTCAGCTGCTGGCCGCCAGGGCTCCCGAGGAGGACGATGACGACCTCGGAGATCTGGCAGCCCCCGAGTGAGTTCGCCGAGCAGTGCCGGGAGCTGTACGGGCTGACGTGTCCGCCGCGGTGGGGGACGCCGCGTCGACCGGAGTATCCGAGCCTGGGGCCGAAGGCGTGGAAGGTCATGGAGCGGCTGGGGTTCCCGCCGATGCCGTGGCAGCGGTACGTGCTGGACGTCGCGCTGGAGATCGACCCGGCCACGGGGCTTTTCGCCTACCGCGAGGTCGGGCTGAGCGTCAGCCGGCAGCAGGGCAAGACGCAGCAGATCCTCGGCGTGCAGGTGCATCGGGCGATGGCCTGGGCTCGGCAGAACATCGTGTATGCGGCGCAGACGCGGGGCATGGCCCGGCAGCGGTGGGAGGACGAGTTCCTGGCCACGCTGGACGATTCCAGCCTTGCGGGCAAGTATCGGGCGCGGAAGTCGAACGGCCACGAGGCGATCATCTGGCGGAAGACCCGTTCCAAGATGGGGATCACGGCGAACACGGAGAAGGCCGGCCATGGTCCGCCGCTGGATCTGGGTGTGATCGATGAGGCGTTCGCGCATGAGGATGACCGGCTGGAGCAGGCGTTCTCTCCGGCGATGCTGACGCGGCCGATGGGGCAGCTGTGGTGGGCGAGTGCGGGTGGCACCGATAAGAGCGCGTGGCTGAACAAGAAGCGCGCCGCCGGGCGGGAGATCGTCGAGCGGCTGTGGGCCGAGGGCGTGCATCCTCGGATCGCGTACTTCGAGTGGTTCGCTCCGGACGACCTGCCGCGGGATGATCCGGCGACGTGGCGGATGTGCCTGCCCGCGCTGGGGTTCACGGTGACCGAGGCGACGATCCGGGCCGAGCTGGAGAAGCTGGATCCGGGTGAGTTCGATCGGGCGTACCTGAACCGGACGCGCAAGTCGACCCCTCCGCAGGATCCGAACGTGCCGGTGGCGGCGTGGCAGGGTCTGGCCGATCCCGTCTCGCAGGCGGGGCCGGAGCTGGCGTTCGCGGTCGAGGTGTCGCAGGACCGGGCGTGGTCGTCGATCGCCCTGGCGGCGGCGCGTGAGGACGGGCGCGTGCACCTGGAGCTGGTGGACCGGCGGCCGGGCACGGATTGGGTGATCCCGGCGGTTGTGCGGTTGCGGGAGCTGTGGGATCCGGTGGCGGTGGCGGTCGCCGCGTCGGGGTCGCCGTCGGCGTCGCTGATCGACGGCCTGATCGCGGCCGGGGTGACGGCGCCGGAGGACAAGGAGCGTCCGCGCCGGGGTGACCTGGTTGTCATGCGGTCCGGTGACCTGGTCGAGGCGTGCGGGCAGATGGCCGATGCGATCAATCAGGGTACGGCCGTGCATCGGGACCAGGCGGAGCTGACGGCCGCGGTGTCCGGGGCGCGGACGCGTCCGAGTGGTGATGCGTGGACGTTGGATCGGCGGCGCTCTCTGGCGGACGTGGGCCCGTTCTATGCGGTGACGCTGGCCCGGTGGGCGCTGGTGTCGCGGGCGGAGGCGGGCCGGGACGATTACGACCCGCTCGACTCGGTGTACTGAAGGAGACGGCGTGCGGGAGCTGGTGACGACCTTGCTTGACGTGCTGGGGCTGCTGCTGGTCGCGGCCGGGGTGGCAGGCGGGCTGTGGCCGGCTGTCGGCTGGTGGGCGCTGGCGGCGGGCGGGGTGGTGGTGCTCGGCGGGTCGGCGCTGGCGGCGCGGATGGCTGGTGCCGCGTGAGCTTGTTCGCGTGGCGCGCGTCGCGGTCGGTGCAGGACGGGTCGGTGGTTCCGGCGCGGCCCCCGGCGGTGCGCGGGTCGGTGGCGGTGACGAATGACAGCGCTCTGCGGCATTCGGCGGTGTGGGCGTGCTGCCGGCTGCGGGCGAACGTGGTGAGCACGCTGCCGATCGACGTGTTCCGCCGGGTGGCGGGCGTCCAGGTGGAGGTGCCCAAGCCGCCGGTGCTGGTCACTCCGGACGGCCGGGCGGACATGGTGGAGTGGATGTACTCGACCCAGTTCGATCTGGATCGGGGCGGCAACTGCTTCGGTCTGGTCACGGCCCGGGATGGGGTGGGGTATCCCGCGCGGATCGAGCTGATGCCGCTGGCCGACGTCTCGGTGATCGTCCGGGACTATGAGCTGGTCAAGTATCGGATCCGGGGCAGGGAGTACGACCCGGCCGATGTGTGGCATGAGCGGCAGTACACAGTCCCTGGTCTGCACGTGGGTCTGTCGCCGATCGCGTATGCGGCCTGGAGCATCGGTGAGTACCTCAGCATTCAGGAGTTCGCGACGGATTGGTTCGGTCGTGGCGCGGTGCCGGCTGCGCACCTGAAGAACACCGCGAAGACGCTGACGACAGGTCAGGCCGACGAGACGAAGAAGCGTTTCAAGGCCAGCGTGGAGAACGGCGGCGTGTTCGTCACCGGCTCGGACTGGGAGTACAAGATGCTGCAGGCCGAGGCGACAGGCCGGGAGTGGATTGAGGCCAAGCAGTTCGGTGTGGGGGATGTCGCCCGGTTTTTCGATGTGCCGGGTGATCTGATCGATGCCGCGGTGTCGTCGGGCAGCATCACCTATGCGTCGATCACGCAGCGGCATCTGGACTTCCTGGTGATGCATCTGGGTCCGAGCATTGTGCGCCGGGAGACCGCGCTGGGGCGACTCCTGCCGAGGCCCCGCTACGTGAAGATCAATACGGATGCGTTGTTGCGGATGGACTCGAAGGCGCGGGCCGACATGTTCCGTACGCAGGTCGAGTCTCGTGTGCTCGCTCCGTCGGAGGCGCGGGAGCTGGAGAACCGGCCGCCGTTCACTGACGAGCAGCTCGCCGAGTTCGATCGTTTGTTCGGCCCGCCGAAGGCGGCCACGCCTACCCCCGCCAAGTCAGGAGCGGACAGTTGACGATGTTGAGTGATCTTCGTGATGCCGCCACGCGCCGCGCGCAAGGCGTGCGCGCCCCAGCGGACCGGCCGTCTCAGCGCAGGTGCGCCGAGCAGCCCGGATCTCGGGCCGCCGCCCGTGTGCCGGCCTCCATCGAACTACGCGAGACGCCGGGCGGATCAGGGCTGCTGGAGTTCGTCGGCCATGCCTCGGTGTACGAGCACGGCTACACCATGTACGACTGGTACGGCCCGTACACCGAGATCGTGTCGGCTGGCGCCGGTGCCGAGTCTTTGGCGCTGGCGGACCTGGACGTGCCGCTGGTCCTCGCGCATGACCAGCTCCGCCGGATCGCCCGCACGACCACTGGCACGCTGACCCTGGCCGAGGATGAGACCGGCCTTTCGGTCCGCGCCCCGGCGCTCGACCCGGCCGACTATGACGTGGCGTACATCGCGCCGAAGCTCCGCGCCGGGCTGGTCGATGAGATGTCGTTCGCGTTCCGGATCGAGGCCGGCCAATGGAGCCCGGACTACATGGAGTACCGGATCACCCGGTATGACATCCATCGGGGCGACGTCGCGATCGTCGGCTATGGCGCGAACCCCGCTACCGATGCCGCCCTGCGGTCCATGGATCCGCTGAAGGTGATCGAGGGCTTGGACGACGACCGGGCCCGCGCCGTCCTGGCCGCGCTGTCCGCGCGGCTGGCCCCGCCGAGCCGGGAGATTCCCACGACTTCGCGGGTCGTCATCACCGATGACGACGTCCGCGAGCGCGTCATCCGCTGACGCGCATCCCCTGCCCGCTTCGCGCATGACCACCTCGCGCCGCGCTCACGCCTGGCCTGGGGTGTCACCGCCTGTCGCCTGCAGGGCCATTTCCCCGAACACACGCGAAAGGACGACGAGATGACGCTCGCTCAGTTGCTCGCGCAGCTCCGGGGCCAGATGGCCTCCAAGCTGGAGCAGCGCAACACGCACGCCAAGGAGCTGGCCACGCTCCGCGGGCAGGACGACCCCGATGAGGCGCGGGTCGCCGAGCTGCGCAAAGCGAAGGACGACCTGGACGCCGAGCTGGACCAGATGCAGGCGCGGGCCGCCGAGTACGAGGCGGAGCTCGCCCGCGACGACGCCGCCGACCGGCTGGCCCGGGAGGTCACGCCGGGGGCCGACAAGCCGCGGTACGACCAGGTCGCCCGGGTGGGCGCCGAGGCGCGTACCTATCGGCCCGACCTCGACCCGCGCGGCCAGGTGTTCCTGCGGGACGTCGCGCGGGCGTTCGTGATGCGGGACTTCGCCGCCACCGACCGCCTGATGGCGCACCTGCGTGAGGAGCGGGTGGAGCGTGGCGAGTACATGAACCGGGCCACCGGCACCGGGAACTTCGACGGCCTGACCGTGCCGCAGTATCTGACGGACATGTTCGCCAAGCACGCCAAGGCGGGCCGGCCGTTCGCGAACGCGATCAGGTCGCACGATTTGCCGGCCGAGGGCATGAACGTGTACATCGGGCGTGGCACGACGGGCACGGACACCGGTGTGCAGTCCGCTCAGGGTGACGCGGCGACCGATCAGGGCTTTGACGACACGCTGCTGACCATCCCGGTGCAGACGAACGCGGGTCAGCAGACGATGTCCCGGCAGGCGGTCGAGCGGACGTCCGGCGCGCTGGACGTCACGATGGAGGACCTGTTCCGGGCGTATGGCACGAAGCTCGACCACACGCTGATCAACCAGGCGACGACCGGCCTGAGTGCCGTCGCGACCGCCGTGACGTACACGGACACGACGCCGACGGTGGAGGAGTTCTGGCCGAAGATCCAGGAGGGTCTGGCCGGGGTGGAGACGGCGCTGCTGGATCAGGTGACGGCGGACTCGTTCCTGGCGGTCATGCATCCGCGGCGGTGGCGGTGGATGAATCAGGCCCTCACCTCGAAGTGGCCGCTGATCCAGCAGCCGGGCATGGACGCGCGGTCGGGCGGCCTCAACTACGGCGAGGTGTACGGCAGCGGGTTCCGCGGGCTGCTGCCGGATGGCACGCCGGTGGTCGTGGACGCCAACGTGCCGGCCGGTCTGGGCACGGGCACCAACGAGGACGAGGTGTACGTCCTCAGCCGGGACGAGTGCCACCTGTGGGAGGACCCGGACGCGCCGTTCTTCATCCGGGCCGAGGAGACCAAGGCGGCGAGCGTGCAGATCCTGTTCGTGGTGTACGGGTACTTCGCGTACACGCATGCCAGGTATGCGCAGGCTCGGAAGATCGCCGGGACGGGTCTGGCCACGCCGACCTTCAGCGGCCAGTAGTAGGGAGCGCCGATGGCCTGCAACATCGAGACATTCGCCGCAACCGACGAGACGATGGTCGCGGCGCTGCTGCGGGAGCGTGAGGGCTACGTCCGGCACGGCATGGCCGACCGTGTGGCTCAGGTGGATGAGCAGCTCAAGCACTACGGCTATGAGGCGGAGCGGGACGCCGGCCCGGCCGCTGTGGCGAGGTCGCCGCGGGGTCGTAACGCCGAGGGCGGGCGGCAGACCGCCGAGGGCGGGAGCGGCAGGACGGCGGCCCGGCGGTCCTGATGGCGGACTACACCGACCTGCCTACGCTCAAGTCGGCGCTCGGCATCACCGACTCGGGCCGGGATGAGCTGCTGACGCGGGCGATCGCTGCGGCGTGCC
The DNA here is from genome assembly GCF_016863115.1 of Sphaerimonospora thailandensis. Lineage (GTDB taxonomy): Bacteria > Actinomycetota > Actinomycetes > Streptosporangiales > Streptosporangiaceae > Sphaerimonospora > Sphaerimonospora cavernae. Next base: position 92,661 of record NZ_BOOG01000014.1, on the reverse strand, counting down.
GGGCGATCGACAAGCGGACCGGCCGCACGTTCGGGCTCGCGGGCACGGCGACCGCCCGGGTGTTCGACCCGTGCGGCCGTGTGGCGCGCGAGCGTTCTGGGGACGTGCTGCTGGTCGACGACATCGGCAGCGGTGACGGCCTGACGGTCGAGACGGGCGGCGGCACGTGGACGGCGGTGACCGCGTATGAGACCCGCCCCGGCAACGCCCTGGCCAAGGGCGACCCGGTGACGGGGCTGTTGCGGGTGGCGGGAGGCTGGGGGTCCGGCGGCGGCCGGGTGCGGGTCACGGCGCGGTGGGGCTGGCCGGCGGTGCCAGACGACATCGAGCTGGCCGCCCGGCTGCAGGCGTCCCGGCTCTACCGCAGGAAGGACAGCCCGGAAGGGGTCGCCGGGTCGGCGGAGTGGGGGCTGATGCGGCTGCCGCGGCTGGATCCGGACGTTCAGGCGCTGGTCGCGCCGTATGAGCTGGGGGGTTTCGCCTGATGGACGTCGGCGCGATCCGCCAGGCGCTCGCCGACGCGGTGTCGGCCGCCGCGATTCCCGGGCTGTCCTGTTTCGGTTACGTCCCCGACTCGGTGCCCGTGCCGTGTTTCTACGCGGGCGAAGTCGAGATCGATTTCGACCGGGCGTTCGGGCGTGGCTTGGATGAGGTGCGGGTCACGTGCCGGGTCCTGGTCAGCCGGGCCGATGACAAGAGCGGCCAGGCCGCGCTCGACGCCTACCTCGCCGGGTCGGGTCCGGGCAGCCTCAAGACGGCGATCGAGGCGGCCCGGGGCGCCCCGGGCGTGCCCGCCCTCGGTGGCCTTGCTCACGATGTGCACGTGGTGCGGGTGCAGGGTTACCGGCTGTACACGGTCGGCGAGGTCGAGTACTACGGCGCGGAGATCACGGTTCGTGTGATCGGGAAGGGCTGACGTATGCCCGGGCTGGTGCTATTGAACTCCCGGATTTTCGCCGGGGCGGCCGACCTGACGGGCCAGTCGAACAAGGTCGAGCTGGCGTGCGAGGTGGAGGACAAGGACGTCACGGCGTTCAAGCCGGCGGGTGATCCGGATGCCGGGTGGGCGGAGGTTCTCGGCGGGCTGGCGTCGACGTCGATCTCGGCCTCGGGGCAGTGGGAGGCCGGCGATCCGGGCCGGGTCGATGACGAGTCGTGGGCGGCCCTGGCCGGGCGGTCGCGCCATCCGTGGACGATCTGCCCGGTGTCGGCGGCCGTGGGGGAGCTGGCGTGGGTCGCCGAGGCGTTGCGGACGGAGTACACGCTGGGTGACGCCGTCGGCGAGGTCGCCCCGTGGGAGGCGCAGGCGTCGGGTACGGCGCCGCTGCTGCGCGGTCAGGTGGCGCATCCGCCGGGGACGGCTCGTACGGCGTCGGGTTCGGGGGTGGCGCTGAATCTGGGGGCGCTGACGGCCGGGCAGCGGGTGTGCGCGTCCCTGCATGTGCTGTCGGTGGCGGGCACGGCGGCGCCTGTGATCACGGCGCGTGTGGAGTCCAGCGGCACCAGCGGGTTCGCCACGGCGACGACGCGGGCGACGTTCGCCGCGGCGGGCACGCCGGGCGGCCAGGTCGCCCGGGTGGCCGGGCCGGTGACTGACACCTGGTGGCGGCTGGCGTGGACCATTTCGGGGACCGCGCCGTCTTTTCTCTTCATGGGCGCCGTCGCCGTCGCATAGACAGCCGTTCCTGGCGTAAGGAGATCAACATGGCGAAGATGGTGTTGCTCGCGTCCTACGTGAGCATCGCGGGCAATGACCTGTCCGACCACTGCAACAAGATCGAGCTTTCGGCGGAGGTCGAGGACAAGGACGTCACGACGTTCAAGAGTCTCGGCTGGCAGGAGCTGCTCGGCGGCCTGGCGTCGGGCGAGCTGGCGGTCACGTTGCAGCAGGACTACGCCGCGGCCCAGATTGACGCGATCATGTGGCCGTTGTTCCTCGGCCGGGTGCCGGTCGATTTCGAGGTCCGCGCCGATCAGGCTGCCGCTTCCGCGTCCAATCCGAAGTGGACGGGCAAGGTTCTGATCAAGGAGTGGAAGCCGCTCGCGGGCGCGGTCGGTGACGTGGCCGAGGCGGAGGCGTCCTGGCCGACCTCGGGTGCGATCGCGCGGGCGACGTCCTGATGATCGAGCTGTCGGCCGATCAGGAGGCGTTGCAGGCGCTCGGCCGGGCGCTCAAGCAAGAGGCGGACGGCAAGGCGCTGCGACGGGACTTGCTGAAGGAGCTGAAGAAACCGCTCGCGCCCGCCATCGCGGAGATCAAGTCCGGGCTGATGTCGATCGGGTCGGGCGGCCTGCCGTCCGAAGGTGAGCCGCTGCGCGCGTCGGTGGGACGGAAGATCCGGGCCGAGGCGAAGCTGTCCGGGTTCGGGACGGGGGTGCGGGTGAAGGCCCGCCGCACCCCGGCAGTGCGGGGTTTCGCCAACGCCCCCAAGCGGCTCAACTCTCGCAAGGGGTGGCGGCACCGGGTGTACGGCCGGGACGTGTGGGTGCAGCAGGTCGGCAAGCCCGGCTACTTCGACGATCCGCTCCGGGGCCGCAAGGCGCAGTTCCGCACCGCGGTGCTGCAGGCCATGAACGATATGGCGGCGCGGATCGCCGCGAACGCGAAGAAAGGCTGACACGGGTGTTCGTGACCTACTGCCCCGAGGACGGGGATGAGCAGCGGTGGACGTTCGACTCGAAACGGGTCCGCGCGTCCAAGGCCGAGATGATCGAGAAGCGGTTCGGTGACAACTGGGAGAAGTGGCTGTTCGCCGTCCAGTCGGGGAACATGCGCGCCCGCCGCGTCCTGTTGTGGCATCTGCTGACGCTGGAGCATCACGGCCTGCGGCTCGAAGACGTGCCGGATTTCTACTCGGGTGAGCTGCTGGTGGAGCACAGCGTGGCCGAGTTGCGGGAGATCCGGGATCGGGTGGCCAAGTCGAACGTGTCGGCCGAGCAGCGGGAGGACGTCTTCACCGCGCTCGACACGGAGATCACGGCGGCCATGGAGCGGGAAGAGCACTTCGGGGAGCCGGAGGGAAAAGCCCCCTCGAAGAGCGGCGCCGCCGATATTCCCTAGCTATCTCCGAGGTCCTGCATATTCGGCCGTGGGAGCAGCGGGAGCTTCTCACGGCGGATGAGCTGACCGCCGCGTGCGACTACATCGACGAGATGAACAAGCGTGCCGACGAGGCCAGGCGGAGGTGAATTGTGGCGGATACCTCGCTCGTCTTCAACATTCTGGCGCGGGACAAGGCATCGAAGACTTTCGATTCCCTGAAAGGCAAGGCGGCGGTGGCCGGTGCGGCTATCGGCGTCGCGCTGTCGGCGGGTCTTTCGAGCGCGATGCAGAAGACGAAGTCGGACGCGCTGCTGGCCGCTCAGCTGGGGGCCGGGCCGGAGGTGGCGGCCTCGCTCGGTCAGGCGTCGGGCGACTTGTACGCGCGGGGCGTGGTCGACTCGATCGAGACGGGCAACGCGGCGATCAAGGGCGCGATCCAGAACGCGCTGGTGCCGAAGGGTGCGGGTAGCGCGGCGATCGCGGAGATGGGCGCGATGGTCGCGAACATGGGCGCGATCATGGAGGAGGACGCGTCCCGGGTATCGGCCACCGTCTCGCAGATGCTCCGCACCGGGATGGCCTCCAGTGCTCAGGAGGCGTTCGACATCTTGGCGGCCGGGGCTCAGCGGGGCGCCAACAAGAGCCAGGATCTGTTAGATACGTTTAATGAATATCCGACGCTTTTCCGTAATTTGGGATTGTCGGGTCAGCAGGCGATGGGTCTGATTTCTCAGGGGTTGCAGGCGGGCGCGCGGGATTCGGATATAGTCGCGGACGCATTGAAAGAGTTTTCGATCCGTGCGGTGGACGGCAGTAAGACGACTGCGCAAGGGTTCGCGATGCTGGGCCTGAACGCAAGCCAGATGGCCGCGCAGATCGCGAAGGGCGGGAAGAGCGCGTCGGCCGGCCTTCAGCTCACGCTCGACAAGCTTCGGGGGATAAAGGATCCGGTCAAGCAGTCTCAGGCGGCCGTGGCGCTGTTCGGCACGCAGGCCGAGGACATGGGTCGCGCTTTGCTCGCGCTCGATCCCTCCAAGGCCGTCTCTGGGCTGGGCAATCTGCAGGGGGCCGCCCAGCGGGCCGGAGACACCCTTGAGCAGTCAGCCGGCGCGAAGGTGGAGGCCTTCAAGCGGAAGCTTGAGATGGGCTTGACGAACGCGCTTGCCGGGGTGGCGGGGTGGCTGGAGAAGAACTCGGGGCTGGTGGAGACGCTGGCGATCGTGCTCGGGCCGATCGTCGGGATCATCGCGGCGATCGTGGCCATCTCCAAGATTTGGACGATCGTGCAGACGGCGTTGAACGTGGTGATGATGGCCAACCCGATCGGGCTGATCGTCTTGGCGATCATTGCGCTGATCGCGATCGTCGTGCTGGCCTGGCAGCACTCGGAGACTTTCCGCAAGATCGTGACTGCTGCCTGGCAGTGGGTGTGGGACAAGGTCAAGGCCGTCGGAGCGTGGTTCACGGGCACCCTATGGCCGTGGATCAAGGGCGTGTGGGACAAGATCTCCGGTGGCGTCGTCGCCCTGAAAGACAAGATCGTGGTCGCGTGGAACAACGTGATCGGCTTCTTCAGGGGCCTTCCCGGCAAGATCGCCTCAATCGGGTCCAAACTGTGGAACGGGATCAAGGACGGATTCCGCGGCGCGATCAACTGGATCATCGGGAAGTGGAACGGCATCTCCTTCGGCATCCCGGAGATCGACCTGCCCGGCATCGGCAAGGTCGGCGGCGGCCGGTTCAGCGTGCCCCAGATCCCCTACCTGGCCAAGGGCGGCACGGTCACCGGGGCCGGCATGGCCGTGGTCGGCGAGCGCGGCCCCGAGCTCGTCAGCCTGCCTCGCGGCGCCCAGGTGTCTCCGCTCAGCCGGGGCGGGAGCGAGGTGACCGTGCGCCTGGTCGCCGACGGGGCCGACGCCGAACTGCTGCGGCTGCTGCGGAAGCTGGTCCGGGTCGAGGGCCGGGGCAGCGTCCAGACGGCGTTCGGCACCGGGAGGGGGTGAGGATGGCGTTCCCGGCTGATCCGCTCGACGTCCGCACCGACCTGTACCTCGACGGGGCGTGGGTGGACATCACCGATGACGTGCGGGTGTCGTCTGGGCTGTCGATCCGGCGGGGACAGTCCGATGAGGGCTCCCGGTCCGACCCGGCCAAGTGCACGCTCACCATCGACAACCGTGACGGGAAGTACAGCCCGCGCAACCCCGCGTCGCCGTACTACGGGCGGATCGGCCGCAACACCCCGATCCGCGTGTCGGTGGCCAGGCTGGGCATGGCGCTCAACCTGACCGGGGAAGAGAAGGTGGCCGCGACCACTCCCGCCGTGCCCGCCCTGGACCTGACCGGCGACCTCGACATCCGATGCCTGGTCGAGCTGTCCCGGTGGTCGTCCGCGAACGCGCAGACGTTCATCGGGAAGCACCTCGGCGCGTACGTCTTCGGCAAAGATGAGTCCGACCGGCTGCGCCTGGAGTGGACCTCGGGAGGCGTCTACCGGGCCGCCCGCTCCACGCCGGTGACGTTCGCCGACGGCTCGGCGCAGTGGGTGCGCGTCACCTACGACCGTGACAACGGGGCCGGCGGGCACACCACGACGTTCTACACCTCCGCCGACGGCGTCACCTGGACCCAGTTCGGGGATCCGGCGACCGGCTCCGGTACCGAGGCGGTCAACACGAACAGCACGCCACTGGCCCTCGGCGTCCGCGGTGACGTCGCGTCGGCGATGGCCGGCCGTATCTACCGGGCCGAGGTGCGCGACGGCATCGGCGGCACAGTGGTGGCCGCGCCGGACTTCAGGGCCCTGGCCGAGGGGACTACCTCGTTCACCGACAGCGCGGGGCGTACGTGGACGGTGACGCCTCCGGCGGCCGAGGTGACCGCGAAGGATGTCCGGTTCGTCGGCGAGGCGTCGGCGTGGCCGCCGCGGTGGGACGTGGCCGGGGCGGACGTGACGGTCCCGATCGAGGCCGCGGGCATCCTGCGTCGTCTCGGGCAGGGCGCCTCACCGCTGAAGTCGACGATGTACCGGGGCCTCACCTCTCCGGGGCTGACGACGGATGTGGTGGCGTACTGGTCGTGCGAGGACGCCGCCGGGGCGACGTCGCTCGCCTCCGCTGTTGGTGGCTCGCCGATGCGTGTCAAGGGGTCGCCCGACCTGGCGGCATACACCGGGTTCGCCTGCTCGGAGCCGATTCCGGTCCTGAAGGGCAGCGAATGGTCCGGGACCATCCCGGCGTACACCGTGACCGGGCAGACGCAGCTGCGGTTCCTGCTGGCGGTCCCGTCCGGTGGCGAGGCGAGTGATTCCAGTGGGCGGACGGTCTTCCGGTGGCGCACATCGGGGAGCGCGAGCCGGTGGGAGGTGGTGCTCAGCTCGTTCGGCGGTTTGGCGTTGCGCGCCTACAGCGGGGAGAACGCCCAGGTCCTCAACACCGACTACGTGACGTTCGCCGCCAACGGGAAACTGCTGCGCGTCAGCGCGGAACTGACGCAGAACGGGCCGAACGTCAGCTATGCGATCTCCGCGCTGGTGGTCGGGCAGACGACCGGCGGCACCTGGACCGGCACGCTCAACGGTCACACTGTGGGCGCCGTCGCGGGGGTGACGGTCGCTCCCGGCGGCGGCCTGGGAGACACCGCTCTCGGTCACGTCGTCATGCAGACCGCCGTGACCAGCCTGTACGACCTGGCCTCGCAGCTCAATGCCTGGGACGGCGAGCAGGCAGGGCAGCGGATCCGCCGTCTGTGCGATGAGGAGGGCATCCCGATCGTCGTCATCGGCGGCTGGTCCGACACGGCGATGGCCGGCCCGCAACGGCCGGCGACGTTGCTGGATCTGCTCACCGAGGCCGCCGCCGCGGACATGGGCATCCTGACCGAGCCTCGGGATCGGCTCGGCCTGCTCTACCGCACCCGCAAGACTCTGTACGGGCAGCGTCCAGCGGTCGCGCTGGACTACGCGGCCGGGCATCTGGTGCCGCCGCTGGAGCCGGTGGACGACGACCAGGCCACGCGTAACGACGTCACGGTCAAGCGGGAGGGCGGGTCGTCGGCGCGTGCCGTGCGGGAGAGCGGGCCGCTGTCGGTGGCCGCCCCGCCTGCCGGTGTCGGCCGGTACGGCGAAGAGGTCACGGTCGGCGTGCAGTCGGACGCGCTGCTGCCCGATCAGGCCGGGTGGCGGCTGCATCTGGGCACAGTGGATGAGGCCCGCTATCCGTCCATCACGGTCGATCTGACCGCCGAGGCATTGCGGGCCGACCAGGCGCTGGCATCGGCCATGTGCCGCCTGGACGCCGGTGACCGGATCACCGTGGACAACCTGCCGTCGTGGCTGCCGCCCGGTCAGGTCAGCCAGATCGCCCGGGGCCTGGCCGAACGCCTGGGCCCGTTCGACTGGGACATCACGGTGGCGTGCTCCCCGGAGTCGCCCTGGCGGGTCGCGCGGTACGGCACGGCCCGGTATGGCCTGGCCGGCTCCACGCTCGCGGCGGGAGTGACGAGTGCGGCGGCGACGCTGAGCGTGTCGGTGCCCGACGGCCTGATCTGGACGACAGACCCGGCCGAGTTCCCATTCGACATTGTGATCGGGGGCGAGGTCATGACCGTCACGAGCATCACGGGCACGGGCCCGCAGACGTTCACCGTCATCAGGGCCGCCAATGGCGTGACCAAAGCTCACAGTTCTGGGGCCGCGGTCGTGCTGGCCGAGCCCGGGATCCGGGCGCTGTGACCGACATTCGCGCCGGGGCCAAGGTCCGGGCGGCGGACTACCCGCCCACGGTGGGTGCGTCGGATTCCACCGCCCAGAACAACATCACGTCCACGTCGTATATCACCGGGTCGCCGACCGTGTCCGTCGCCTTCGTCGCGCCGACGTCGGGGCAGGTGCTGGTGACGGTGGGGATGGGCGCCCGGGACGATGGCGGTGTCAATCGTGCCCATCTCGCTCCGGTGGTGCGGCTCGGAAACTCGGGCGGGACTACCGTGCTGGCCGCGGATGTGACCACGCGCGGCGTGGGTAGTGTGGGCGAGGCGAAGGCGTTCCACTACGCCTCCCGGACCAGCCTGTTGAGTGGTCTGACGCCGGGCGCGACGTACTACGCGGAGACGCGGCACAAGGTTTCCGGCGGGTCGAGCGCCGACATCGCGACCCGGGACATCGCCGTGGTCCCGGTCCCGCTGGGTGGCGGCCGCGCCGGCAGCGAGATCCTCGCGCTGGACATGCCTCCGGCGGTGCAGGCGATTGATACGACGCAGATCAACAATCCGGGCAACACCTCCTACACGTCGGGCACGCCGGAGGTGGGCGCGGAGTTCATCGCGCCTACCAGTGGCCGGGTGCTGCTCATCGTCGGCGGGGGGCTGGGCAACGGGGCGGGAAACCGTGTGTTCCTGTCGCCGCAGGTGTGGTGGTGGTCGGGCGTCGATTGGGTGGAGGTCCTCGCGCCGGGTGTTCCCGCCCGGGGGTTCGCCGCGCATAGCTCTGCCTCGGGGTTCCATTTCGGCAGCAGGGAGACGCTGCTGGAGGGGCTCACGCCGGGGGCGTTCTACTACGCGTGGGTCATGCATGTGATGGCCGGTGACGGCGGCGCGGCTGTCGGGGACATCGCGTGCAGGCAGATCACCGTCGTCCCGGTGAGCTGAGGAGGCGCGCATGCCGAATCTGACGGACGGCGCGATCGTGTACGGCGCGGACTTTCCCCCGTCAGCGGCTGATGGTGACGACGCGGGCTTGACGCAGCTGTCGAACACCTCCTATCAGGCGGGTTCCCCCGTGGTCGCCGTCACGTTCGTCGCGCCAACGTCGGGCCGGGTGCTGCTCATCGTCGGCGGGGGGATGCGCGACAGCGCGGCCGTCGACCAGGTGATGTTGGCGCCGCAGGTGTTCCGGGGGACGGATGCCACGGGGTCGGAGGTGCTCGCGCCGTCGGCGTCGGGCCGGGGGCTCGGGTCGGTCGCGGCGGACAAGGCGTTCCACTACGCCTCCCGGACCAGCCTGTTGAGTGGTCTGACGCCGGGCGCGACGTATTACGCCCGGGTCGTGCACATGATCGTCCCGCCGTCTGGTGGGACTCCGTCGGCGAAGGCCGACATCGGGGCACGGGACATCACCGTGATCCCGGTCTCCTGACGCGACTGCGCGTCTGGCTCATCTGCCTGCGACCTGGGGCGCAGGGCACGTCACCCGATTGGAGAAACCGTGGGTACCTTCCGCATTTCTGCTTCCGCTCGTAACGCCGCCGCTGACGCGGTCCGGGTCCTGCCCGACGCGGGCACGGGCGGCAAGCTGCGCATCTACGCGGGCACGCAGCCGGCCGGGCCGGACTCGGGCATCGGCGGGGCGACGCTGCTGGCGGAGATCGCCCTGGCCAAGCCGGCGTTCGGCGCGGCGGCCGCGGGTGTGGTGACGCTGGCGGGGACGCCGCTGTCGGCGACGGCGTCCGGCACCGGGACCGCCGCGTGGTTCCGCATCGTCGACTCGTCCGGCACAGCCGTCATGGACGGCGCGGTCGGCCTGTCCGGGTCGGGGGCTGAGCTGATCCTGTCCGCGACGTCGCTGTCCGCGGGTATCACGGTCACGATCTCCTCCGGCACTGTCACGATGCCCGCCAGTAACTGACGTGCCGAATCTCCTCACGCCCAACCAGTCCAGCCTGGACGTCGACGCGTCCGGCTGGACCACCGGCAGCGGCACGTTCAGCCGGGATGCCACCGGCTCCCGCTCGGCCCCGGCCAGCCTGAAGATCGTCTCCACGGTCGTCGGGAACACCTGGTGCAACCTGGCCTCCATCGTCACCATCCCCGCCGGTGACGTCGGGAAGACCTACACCCTGGAGGCGTGGGCCTGGACCTCCCTGTCGGGGATCACCGGCAAGGTCGGGGTTGACTGGCTGGGCTCGGGCGGCGCGACCATCTCCACCGTCGCGCATGCCGGGCAGGCGCTCACCGCGAGCACCTGGACGCGGGTCACGATGACCGCGACCGTCCCGGCCGGGACCGTGAGCGCACGGGTCTTCCTGCCGTGGGCGGTCTCCACCGCGACCGGTCAGACGTTCTGGTTCGACGACATGTGGTTCGGGACGGTGGATGTCACCGGCGCCCTGGCCGCGATGCTGCCCGCCCTGACCAAGCACATGCCGGGCAACCGCCTGTCGGCGAACGCCTCAGACCTGGAGACGTCGATCGAAGACTGGGTGGCCGCGTCCGGCACCCTGTCCAGGTCGACGACCCGCGCCCACTCCGGGTCCGCGTCGCTGCAGCTCGTCTCCACCGCCGCCGGGGACGTATGGGCCTGGCACAGCTGGATGTACGCCGTCACCCCCGGAGAGACCTACACGATCTCCGCGTGGGTGTACACCACCTTGACCGGGCGGACCGCCCGCCTGGGCGTCAACTGGTACGGAAGCTCCGAAGACCCGCCCCTTGAGACGGTCAACTGGGTGTCCGGCCCGGTCGCGCTGACGCAGAACGCCTGGACGTTCGCCGCCGCGACGGTAACCGTCCCGGCCGGAATGGCCTGGGCCGAACCGGTCCCATGCGCCGCGTCCGCGTCCGCCGCCGGTCAGACGTTCTGGATCGACGACATGTACTTCGGCGTGGCCTCGGCGTCCGGGCCCATGGCCGCCGCGCTGTCGCCGCTGTCCGCGTCCGACACCGGGACCCTCCGCACCAGTGGCGACCTGGCCGCCGCGCTGGGACCGCTGGCCGCCGACCTGGCCGCCGAGACGGGCACGACCGGCGACCTCGCCGCGCTACTCCCCGCACTCACCGGCGACCTTGACGGCGAGACTGCCGCGTCCGGGACCGCCGATGCCGTGCTGCCACGCCTGGCCGCCCTGCTCGACGCCGAGGCCATCACGGCCGGCGACCTGACCGCCGTCCTGCCCGCACTCACCGGCGACCTGGCCGCCGTGGCCGCGCTCACCGGCGACCTCGACGCCACGCTCCCCCCGCTAGGCGCGGACCTTGACGGGGCGGCCTTCTGGCCCGCGCCCGTCTCCGGCGACCTGACCGCCGCCCTGCCCGCACTCACCGGCGACGTGCAAGGCCAGGCCGCCACCGCCGCCGCCCTGACCGCCACCCTGGCCACCCTGACGGCCGCCCTCGCAGGCGAACAAGTCGCATCCGGGATCGTGACCCCGGACCTGCCAGCGCTCGGCGCGGACCTCCAGGGCGACGTCATCACGTCCGGCCACGCGACCGCGACCGCGCCCGCCCTGACCGCCGACCTGGCCGCCGCCGCCGCCGTCTCCGCCGACCTCGACGCAGCCCTCGCCGCGCTCGCCGCCGCCCTCGATGGCGAAGCCGCCACGACGGGCACCCTGGCCGCGAGCGCGCCCGCACTCACCGCGGACCTCGCGGCCCAGGCCGCCACCGCCGCCGCCCTGGCCGCGAGCGCGCCCGCACTCACCGCACACCTGACCAGCAGCATCCTCATCGTCCGCGGCATCCGCGCCGACGTCCACGGCCCCGCCATCCTCGCCCGCCCGATCGCAGGGCCCGCCGTCGCCCCGCCGGTCACCGTCACCGGACCCGACACCAGCCGGACAGTGGAAGGAGTCGCGACTTGAGCGTCGTACTGCAACGCGAATCGACGGAGTACGTGTACCTCGGCGTCACCGGAGATCCACCCACCGTCGGGGCGGAGGTCGCCTACCTGCCCGCCGGAACCCGGCCCACCGAGCCCGACTGGCACGCCGCCGTAGTCGTCGGCGTAGGCCACGCGCTGTGGGACGACGCCGCCAGTTCCGACGTGACCGGCGACTACTACGTGGCCCGCCTCATCGGCGGCTACGGCGGCAACGACCTCGTGCTCACACCGGGCGACTACCAGCCGTGGGTCCGCCTGACCGACACGATCGAGCAGCCCGTACGGATCACCCCCGTCGCCCTGGAGATCGCGTGAAAATCATCGTGCAGTACGAGCACGACCCGGCCGACCTGGCCACCATCTACCTCGCCGTCGCCCCACGCGGCGCCCGGCCTGCCGACGGCGACTGGCAGCCCGCCTACCGCGACACCGTGAACGGCCGCCGCGTCATCTGGATCCGCGCCGACACCGACGGAGTCGTCTGGGTACGCGACGCGGCCGGCGAACGGCAGGCCCAGAGGCTCACGTGAGCGTGATGGAGGTCTTCGCCGCCGCCGGAGTCATCAGCGGCGGCCTCGGCCTACTGACCCTGCTCGGCCACGGCGGACGGCGCGCCTGGCGGATGCTCGGCCAGACCGAGGAATTCCTCGGCGACTGGCGCGGCACCCCCGCCCGGGACGGCGTGGAGGCGCGCCCCGGGGTGATGGCACGCCTGGCGGCGCTCGAGGAAAGCCAGGCGGTGATCGAGCACGAGGTCGTCACCAACGACGGCAGCTCACTGAAGGACGCCGTGAAGCGGATCGAGACGAAGCTGACCGCCCACCTGGAGAGCCTGGAGGACTGACCGTGGCCGACATCGTCACCCGCGCCGAATGGGGCGCACGCGCCCCGAAGGGCACCTACAGCACGCTCGGCTCGACCAAGGGAACCAAGGTCCACTACACCGGCGGCCGGGTAGACCCGCGCATCATCGACGACCACGACCGGTGCGTCGAGCTGGTGCGGGACATCCAGGCGTTCCACATGGACGGGCACGGCTGGATCGACATCGGCTACAGCCTCGTGGCCTGCCCGCACCGGCTCGTGTTCACCGGCCGCGGCCCTCATCGTCTGCCCGCCGCCAACGGTCCCGGGCTCAACACCGGCCACTACGCCGTGCTCGCCCTGGTCGGCAACGAGGGCCTGGTGCAGCCGAGCGACGAGCAGCTGCACGCGATCCTCGACGCGATCGACTACCTCCGTGCCCAGGGCGGAGCCGGACACGAGATCAAGGGCCACCGCGACGGCTACTCCACCGACTGCCCCGGCGGCCCTCTCTACTCGTGGATCCAGCGCGGGGCACCCAGGCCGGGCGGCACGACGACCCGCCCGGCCGCGAGCGCGATGCAGCCGAAGCCCGGCACGCGCGCCCCGGCATGGCCCGGCCGGCTCCTGCGCTACCCGCCGCTCACCCGAGGGGCCGACGTCTACACCTGGCAGCGGCAGGCCAAGAAGCTCGGCTACGACCTCGACATCGACGGCGCGTACGGCCCGCAGTCCCGAGGGGTGTGCCGGAGGCTCCAGCGCGCCCACGGGCTCGATGATGACGGGATCGTCGGGCCGCTCACCTGGAAGGCCACGTTCGCCCGTTAGTCCCAAGCACCCGCCCCGTGCGGGCCAACCCTGAAGGAGGGGCCATGAAGAAATGGCTACTGGACGCTGTCGAGCGTGCCGTACGTACCGCCGCGCAGGCCGCGCTCGGCGTCTTCGGTGCCGGTGTCGCCGGCCTGCTCGACGTCGACTGGGCGATGACCGGTTCGATCGCCGGACTGGCCGCCGTGGTGTCGCTGCTGACGTCGGTCGCGGCCGGGTTCAAGGGCGACCCGAGTACGGCGGGGTTCGTCACGAGGACCCGCTGACCCGCCGCGCACGAGCAAGCCCCGCTCTCCACTCGGAGGGCGGGGCTTTTCGTCATGCCTGAGGTCAGCGGGTGCGCTCGCCCGGCTTCTTGGCGTTCTTCGGGTCGGCAGGGCACACGTCCGGGTTGTAGAACGCCTTGCGGAACGTGCCGCCGCAGTGGGGGCAGGTCACCGTCGTCTCCTGGTCGGCCATGTCAGGCTCCTTTCTCGATGAGATGGGGGTGGAGCTGACTGCTCCGGACACGCGCCCGGACGGGCCGGGCGCGATCCGCAGCCGCTCAGCTGAGCAGGGCTTGCAGCATGGCCACGTGCGCGGCGAACACCCGCCCATCGAAGGTGGACTCCAGGTCGTCGACCAAGCCCCGGTACGAGTCCGCGTGTATCCACTCGGCACGCCGGGCGTCGTCGGCGCCGGCTACCGGGGGCAGGACAGCGAGGGGTGCGAGGTCGACCACGGCGGGCACCGTCACCATCCACGCCTCATCGGAGGCGCGGGGGTCGGGTGCGTACCGCGCCGGGAGCACCTCCCAGGGCCAGCCGTCCACGACCAGCCCGGTCTCCTCCTCGAGCTCCCGCACCGCGGCGGCGCCGGGGTCCTCGCCGGGGTCGACGCAGCCGCCGGGTAGCGCCCAGCCGTGCCCGTCGTCCCGCTCGACCATCAGCAGCCACCGGCCGCCCCCGCAGGTGGCGGTGACGATGGCGTCGGCGGCGAGCTTCTCACCCCAGTGGCCCAGCTCGTTCCGGCCGTACCGGATCCCGGTCGGGGCGAACGGGTTGACCGGGCGGCCGTCGATCACCTCGAACGGGATCGCGGCGGCGGCCTGTCGTGGTGCCCAGTCGATGCGGGCCGGGTCGGTCTCCGGGTCGGCCCACCCCTGCGTGACGCCGATGGTCAGCACGTCGGGGTGGGTGTACTCGCGGCTCATGAGCGGCCGTCCATGCGGATGTCCACGTTGCCGATGACGCCGTCCGCCTGGAGGCCGACGCGGGCGTTACCGGAACGGATGTTCTGGACCTTCGCCTTGGCCCGCTCAGCCTTCTCCATAGCGGCCTTGACCTTCTCCTCGCGGGCGTTGTCCTCGTCCCCCGCGCCGATGCTGCCCGCCTGGATGGCCGTGTAGCCGCTGTCCGTGTAGTTCGTCTTGCCCATGATCTCTCCTCTTGGTGATGGTCGGGGCGGTCGCCCCGGGCACCCCACCGGCCAAGACCGGTGAGGACCCGCAACGGCCGCTCAGCCGTGGCGTTTGTCAATAAGGGCGAAGTACTCGGGCGTCCCGAACGGCGGGCAGGCGCACGGGGCCTTCGTGCACAGAGCGCACCGGACCTTGGAGGCGTCCTTCTTCCCGGTCGCGTAGTCCCCCAGGTCCGGGGACCGCTTCACGCTGATCTTCTTGGCCATCTCGGTCTCCTCTCCGGTCAGCCGAACCAGCGGCCAAGCCCCTTGGCCTTGGCCCCCGCGCGCCGCAATTCGCGCTCCTTGAGCTGCTCGGCCTTCCGCCGGCCGACCTGCCGCTCCAGGGCGGCCTGCGCCTTCCGCTGCTCGACGGAGGTCGCGTTGTCCCCCAGCGCCGTGCGCGCCAGCCGGTCGAGATCGTTCGCCGCCTGGGCCTTGGCCTTCGCCGCGGCGCGCTGCTCGGGCGTCATCCTGTCGCGTGCCATGCTGGTGCTCCCTTCATGGGGCCCCGGGGCGGGTGCTTGGTCGTGGCCGCCCCGGGGCATTTGTCGTGTGGAGCTGGCCGCTCCGGGCGCCCGGCCGAGGGGCTGGCCGAGCACCCGCAACGCCCACATCAAGATCCGAACAGTGGGTTAGGTCCGGCGACAGGGGTTAGTGATCCCCCTCGCAGCCCGCAGCGGCCTAATCCTGGCCGTGACCTGCGAAAAGTGACCCGAGTTAGCCGGTGAGGCGCTGTCTGCCGAGAGCCGCCAGAGGGCGTCAGAGGCGGGTTTCGCCGAGAAGCCGGCCACCTCACTCGCTCGCCTCTCGCAGCACCCGCCGCAGATCAGCCGGATCCAGCCGGAGCACGTTGCCGGTGTTCGTGACCCGGACGCCCTCCCGCTTGAGGACGGCCGCCAGCTCAGTGCCGGTCAGGGACTCATACGGCCGCCATGCCGGGGCGAGGTCCCGCAGGAAGGCGGGGACGTCGGCCAGGCGCACCCGCTCCTCACCGAGCACCTCATCCATGTCGGCCAGCAGATCCCGCGGCTGCTCGACCTCCACGGTCGCCCTTGTGGTCACCTTCGTGCGGCGAGCCTTGGCCCGGTCCGCGACCTCGGCGGCCTCCTCGGTCGAGACGTAGTGCGTGCGAATCGTGATCGACGACTGGCCGGGCGGCACGTCCGATCCCTCGCCGTTGCTGACGAGCGTCCCCTTGTCGAGGCCCTGCCGCAGCAGATGCGGCGACGCGCCACCGTCCACGGCCTTGTCGCCCAGCGCCATCCGAGACTGCGACTCAGTGCCGACAGCCAGCGACGCCCGAATGTGAGCACCCTCCCGGACCAGCTTGGGCAGGTTCTGGTCGGTCGGGTCCTGCGTGCCCTCCCACAGGAGCACGTCCACGGCCCGCCCCTGATTCTGGATCTTCCGGGCGGCCATGAAGAACCTGGACGTGGCCTTGGTCCCGCCATAGGGACAGCCCATCTCGTCCTTCTCCGGGCACATGAACGCCACCTGCGCCTCATCGACGATGATGACGACGGGATCGAACCGGGTCCCGGCAGGAGCCTGAAGGCGGCGTTCCATCTCGCCGACGCCCCACTCCACCACCCTGGTCACGGCAGCGACATGCTCATCCGTCGGCCCCTGGATCAGCACGTCCGCCAAATCCTCGAACATCGCCCAGTCGCCGGCGCCCTTGAGGTCGCCGATACGGAAACGCACCGACGGATCGAAGGCCAGCCACAACGCCAGAGCCCGCAGGGCGGCCGTCTTGCCCTGGTTGGACAAACCGGTGATCAGCAGATGCCGCTGGAACAGGCTGATCAGCGCAGCGTCGCCCCGCAGATCCTGACCCCACGGCGCCCGGCCCGACTTGTAGTCGGCCTTCATGTCCGGGTCGGTGACCAGCGGAGACGGGCCGATCGGCTCATCCAGCGCGCCCGAGTCGGCGATCCACAAACGCACCGTACGGGCAGCTTGAGGGATGGTAATGAACGTCTCATGCTCGTGACGGCCAAGGTTCTCGGCAAGCTTCCGCCGCCGCTTCTGAACCTCCTCAGTCGAGACGCCCGAGGGCAGCATCACGTCCACCTCGACACCACACCCGGCGATGCGGATCGGGCCGAGCATGCCCGCCCCGGCGTCCCCCATCTCGGCGATGGCCTTGCGCAGCGGCGCGATACCCAAGTCACGCAGCGCGGTGACCACGACGGACGGAGTGATCGGAGCGCCGGAGGTGTCGCGCTGGCTGGCGGGCATCAGCCACGTCACGGGCGTCCCTCGACGTCGCCCTTCGCGGTGCGCCGCGACCAGCACCACGACCGGCGTCCCAACCACCAGGACGGGCCAGAGGAACCCCAGCATCAGCAGCACGACCCGGATCGCCCCGCCAATCCACCGGAAGACGGCGCCGAACTCACCAACCCCGGTGAGCCACACGCCCAGGCTGAGCAGCACCAGCAACACCAGAAACCCGCCACAGCCGAGCCCAGCGAACGCGAGCACCCGCAACGCCAGCTTCGGCGCCTCCATCAACCGCTGGTGGCGGTGCATCGCCGCAGCCTGCTTGCGCTCCAGCCACTCGGCCAGCCGCACGTGATCCCCCATGGCCTCGGCCGCCCGGATCTGACGGCGATGCACTCCGAGCGTGAGCGCATCCCACGCCCTAGTCAGCCACGAATGCCAGCCCTGACCAGCGGTAACCGCCACAGAGGCGGTCACTCGGGCAACCTTGACGGTCCGCTCGGACGGCTGCACCGCGATGGCACGCCCGGCGATCGTCACCGGCAGCCGCACCACCGGGGACGCGGCACTGGGCTCGTCGACGACCTCACCGTCATAGACCGCCGGCTCCAGCTCGCCGCCATGCCCGACCTCGGCAGGCTCAGGGATGGTGGCGGGCAGCGGCAGGTCGGGGGCGTCGGCACCATCGCGCACGATCTGCAGGCGGCGCGGCTGAGGCTCGGTCATCGCGCCTCCCGGAGGCGGACCGGGTGCCAGCCGATGAGGCCGGCCACATGCCAGCCACACGCCGCGATGACCAGAGCGATCCCGCTGAGGGTCTTGACCGCCGTGCCGCATGCGGCGACGGCCAGTGCTCCGGCGGTCACGGCGAGTACGACGGCCAAGCCGGCCGCCGCGTACAGCGGTGCCCGCCACCCGAGCGCGCGGACCGCGGCGGCGAGCTGGGCGGGCGTGCGCGCCTCGGGGGCCACCTCGCGGCGAGCGGTGAAGACCAGGGCGACGGCCAGGGCGATGAGGGCCCAGATCACGGGGTCACCCCCGATCCGGGGACAGTCAGCGCAGGCACCTGACCATTGATCGGAGTCGTCTTCGCAGCAGCCTGGGCGGCAGTGCGCTCGGCCGCCGCGTCCCGCTCCCGCTCGACGTCGGCGATGACGTAGCCCACCTGCCGCTCACTGATCCCGAAGTGGGTCGCGAGGGTCTTCCGCTTGGGCTTCACGCCGTTCTCAAGGAGAAGGCCGACCGCGACGGCGGCGAACCACTTACGGATCTCACGCTCGGTCTCCGGGTCAAGCGGGCCACCCTGCTCGGGCCGTTCCGGGCCGGTACCGCCCTGGGCGCCGGAGGCCTCGCCGCCCTCCCCACCTGGGGCGTGTCCGCGCTGCTCAGAGGGCGATCCCGGGAACAGCTGACGCAGCACGTACACGAACAGGTGCGTGCCGCAGAAGACCGTCCCGATGACCAGTCCGGCCACAACGACCACGACGGGCCACGGCAGCGGCGGCATCACCCCGGACACCCGGTCAGGGGTGGTCCAGCCGAGCCCGTGCAGATACTGCAACACCCCGGACGCGATCGTGAACAGCCCGACGATGCCGAGGGCGTACCGGCGCGCCTTCCGATCATGTCGGAGGATCATCGCGGCGATGATGGCCACCACGATCAGGCCGTCCACCCCGATCCAATACAGCTTCGCCGCCTCGGGCTCGAGGTGTGCGGCGAGCGCGGTGTCCCGTAGTGGGCCGAGCGCGGTGTGCAGTCCGACCGCGACGATCGCGAGGACCAGGAGGCCGAGCACGCCGACGCCCAGGACGGCCCACGTCGAGCGGACCGAGACCGGGAGTATGGCGGGCGCGGAAGCCGTACGCCGGGGCAGGCGGATGGTCAGGCGCGGGAACCGCCACCGCCTCGAACCCGTGTTCTCTGGTGTGCTGTTGTCACTGTCGTTAAGGTCACTCACAGCCCTGATCTCCTTCTAGGTAGGTGGTCTGGGTGAGGTCTCCGGCCGGTGCTTGGATCACCGGTCGGGGACCGCTTACGTCAGCGGGCGTTCCCCTTGAGCAGCCGCGCCCAGATCGGCTCCATGCGGGCGGCGGGCAGGCGCTCGGTCTCGCGGACCATCACCGCGTCCGACCGCGTGCGCTCGATGCGGCGGATGAAGTGCAATCCCCCGGCCGAGCACAGCTCATACGACACGACCCGGCACAGGGTGCAGGTGTGTGCCAGCACCCGGACGCGGTCGCTCCTGCCGTGGTCCGGGATCCACCGCAGCTCCTCGGCGCCAGGCTTGGCCGGCGGCAGGTGCGTGCCAGGGCACGGAGGCAGGCCGGTCACGCGCCCCTCCCGGCGGTCCGCTCGGCCTCGGCCGTCTGGTCGGCGAGCTTGCGCGCGAGCTCGGTCAGGTCGGAGGCGAACACCGTCATAGACAGGGCGGTGCCGCGAAGGGCCGAGGCGGGTAGCTGCTTGCGGCGCGTCGCCGACGGATCGCCGCCCGCCCGTCCGGGCCGGATCACCCAGTCGGAGCCGTACTGCTGGATCAGGTCCTGAAGGTTCATATCTTCGACACTACCGACCTTGTACTTACAGGGGAACAGCTTTGGTATGTTGACACGATGACAAGATCACAAGATGCTTGTCTGTCGTCTACCGTGTGGCTTGTGGAGATCAACCCGAGGAGCTACGTGCCCGTCTACCAGCAACTCGCGGACATCCTCCGAGAGAAGATCCACTCCGGGGAGCTCCAGCCGGGCACGGTCCTGCCGGGTGAACACGACCTGGCCCGGCAGTACGAGATCAGCCGCCCCGCCGTACGGCAGGCGCTCGGCGTGCTGCGCGCCGAGGCGCTCATCGTCACCCTGCGAGGTGAGAGCACCCGCGTCCGCCACCAGCCCGAACGCCAGCCCCTGGTCATCGACGCCACAACCCGCGTCTGGTTCCGGCAGCCCACCCCTGCCGAGCGCGTCGAGCTGCGCATCGACGAAGGGGTGGGCCTGGCGGTCATCGAGACCGAGGGCGAGCCGCCCCGGACGCTGCCGGCCGATGAGGTGTTCATCACCGGCCGGTGACGGCGGGTCAGTGCAGCCATCCCGTCAGGGCGGTGAAGAAGCTCTTCACGATCCCCTTGATGAACTCGCCCACGGGAGTCGTTCCGAGGTAGAGGCCGAACAGGACGGCCGTGATGAACGTGGGCCACTGACGGCCCTTGATCATGAAGGTCGCCACGGCGATGATGCCGAGGACGAACGTGATGACAGCGGTAGTCACGAGGTGCTCCAGTCGTTGAGGATCTGCCGCATCCGAGCCAGGCGGGCGTCGACGTCGGCGAGCAGCATCTCTGCCTGGCGGAGGCGCTGCCACTCGGCAGCGACGGCAGCGCGCTCGACCAGGTACAGCTCCCAGTCCAGGTCGCTGATCTGCCTCATGGGGCCGCCTCGATCTGGTCGAGCAGGGCCTGCTCGGCGTCGTGGAGATCCCGCATGGCCTCGCCCCAGGCGATCTGATGCGCCTCGACGGCGCCGATCCCGGACGCCTGGAGCTCCTGCTTGCGCGCCTTGAAGGTGTCGAGCCTGCTCATCGCGTGGCCTCCCGTGCGGCGGCGGCCTGGGCGAGCAGGGCGTAGGCGAGCTGTTCGGCGGCGGCCGGGGTCAGCTCCTCGCGGGTGTTGTGGAGCCAGATGACCGGGCCGTCGTCGGTGTCGCTGGTGAGGGTGATCTCGCCGTAGGCGGGGTTGCGGGCGACGGTGCGGCACAGCTGGTCGGCGGGGTGGGGGTTCCGGCCGGGCGGTGTGCCGTTGGCGTGGTCGGTGCACCACGGCGGGCACTTGTAGGCACAAGTGCCGGGCATGGCGATACCCTGTTGCATGGGTCAGCCTTCCTGGTGATGACAGGTGGTTGATCAAGGGCCTGTTCCGGTGTTGGTAGCACCGGGCAGGCCCGCTTTCGTTGCGCTGACCTGACCATAAACGGAAGCTTCAAGGGGTGTCAAGGATAACGACGCACTACGAGTAGTCAGACAGTGCGAGTAGCCATACACTGATCGCATGCCACGACCAGAACCGCCCTGGGTCCCCGTCGGTATCGACGGGATAGCCGCAGAACTAGGCGTCACAGAGAACACCGTCATGGCCTGGCGTCGCCGCTCAGCCGACTGGGTGAGAGTCGAGAAGTTCCCCGAGCCGGCAGGCCGCATCTCCAACCGCGCCTGGTGGTGGCTCGCCGACATCCTCGACTGGGCCGAGAAAACCGGTCGCCAGCCACCCGATCGCACCTAACCGCACATGTCCAAGCCTCTCGGGTGCTACCAACACCGGCCAGGCTGTAGATCACTACCTGTCATCACCAGGAGGAAGAGCCCCTTGGGCTACGAACTACGTCGTTGGCTTGCCGACCGGCTGCCTGCCGAGATCTCCTCGGGGGAACGGCTGGTCGCATTGGAGATCGCAGACCAGGCCAATGATGACACCCGCCTCGCGTACGGCAAGGGCATCCTGACGCTCGTCGCTCGTCGAACCGGCTATGCGAACGAGAAGCAGGTCCGGAAGACGATCATCAGGCTTGCCGGAAACCGGGTTGAGCTACGTGTCCCGATCAGCAGAAACGGGCGTCCGATCATGGATAAGAACGGACGCCCTGTCTTTGCCTACGAGGGCCATGAGACGACGTACCGAATTCCGACCGAAAGTGAGTGCCCGGCGCTTGTGGGACCCCTGCCGGGTCCCCTCTCAGGAACCCCGTCAGGGGTCCCACTGGAGCCAAGAGGGACCCCGGAAGAGGTCGAGAGGGACCCCGCTGAGGACCAAGAGGGGACCCGGCCGGGGCCGAGTGGGACCCCTGACGGGTCCCCCTTCTCCTCATATCTCCTCAAGGACTCCTCATCTCTCCTCACGGACCCGGCCGCCGCTCAGGAGGAGACGAGAGACCTTCCTCCCGAGGCCGGGCCGCCCGCTGACACGGCGGCAGACAGCCCCATACCGCCCGACCTCATGCGCGCCGTCACCACCGCCACCGGAGCAACACCCGAAGAGGTCGCCCGCGTCCTGGCCGCCGCCGAACGCGACGGCATCCGCAACCCTCCCGCCTGGCTCGCCAGCCACGCCGGACGCCACGACTTCCCCCGACGCCTCGCCCAGCTTCGCCGAACCGACCACGCGGGCACCGTGCCGACCTTCGCCGACTACCAGGCCACAGTCCGGGCCGCATGCGACCACGGAACCCCCGGCGGCCCTTCAAAGTGCCCGCTGTGCCGCCGTGGCATCCCCGCAGAGCCACCAGGCCCGCCCACGCCAGACCGCGCTACTCCGGATTTCCGGACACGATCAGTAGTCGGCCGTTACGTTCAAGTCACCGCACGACCCAAGGAGGACTCATGAAGACAAGCCGGTTACTGATCACCGCGGCCGTAACCGCGCTGCTGCTCACCGGATGCGGCAGCGAAGGCAACGGCGGCCCCTACCGCGCGGCCCTGGCCGACGGACAGCCCCTGACCGCCCCAGCCGGCGGCTGGACGCCCGGCGGGTCCGTCACGGTCGTCAACCCGTCCGACCTGCGCGTGACCTTCACCGTCACCAACACCGGGAGCCAGACAGGCACCCCCACCTGCACGCTCAACGCCACCGACCCCTCCGGCCACTACAGCGGATGGGACAGCGCGGCCCTGAAAAAGCCGCTCCAGCCCGGCAAGAGCAGAAGCGGCCAGATCGACCTGGCCATTGACAGCGACGGGGCACGACACGTGACCGAACTGACGATCGACTGCACGTGATCCCCTCGCAACGACCTGCCAGCTCAACGGCTCCATTGCGGCCGTACGTCCGGGGTGGTGGCCCCGCGTCCCTCCCGGAAATTTAGGGGCGGGGCCACCAGGGGATCGCCTCGGCGCGAGAGCGCCCCGACGAGATGACGATTCGATCAGCGGTTCGGTTTACTGACCTACCCCCTGTATCTGCTCACGGGAGGGATGTAGGACGTCAAGGGAGAGACGACCTAGATCAATAACCTCCGGGGATGCTCGATCATGGATCGTCGACGCCCGTCTATCAGCAGCTCGCGGCGATCCTGCGCGCGCAGATCCTCTCCGGTGAGCTCGCACCGGGGCAGGCGATCCCGTCCGAGCCCGCGATGGTCCGCCAGTACGGCATCGCCCGCACCACCGCCCGCCGGGCCATCCGGGAGCTGAAGGCCGAGGGCCTGGTCTACACGATCCCCGGCGAGGGGACGTTCGCCGGCGCGAGCCCCGAGGCGGCCCCGCGCGAGACAGCCGGCCTGCCGCCCTACCGGCAGATCGCCGCCGACCTCGCCGACCGTATCCGAGCAGGGACCTGGCGGCCAGAGCGCGTCATGCCGTCCGAGCAGCACCTGATGCAGGAGTACGGCGTGGCGAAGGAAACCGTCCGCCGGGCGATCGCGCTGCTGCGCGAACAGGGATGGGTGTACACCGTCGCCCGTCGCGGAACGTACGTGAGCCCGGTCAACCAGTGGCCGGATGGTTGAGGCCGTCGCATGAGAGCGCCCCGCCGCCTGGATGGCAGCGGGGCGCATTCGTCGTGCCCGGGGGCTACTGCTCGATGGGCACGGCGCTGACCTCGTCTTCGCACAGGCGGATCGCGTACCGAGCGCCGCCCACCTCGACGATCCCGACGTCGTTGTCAGGGTCGGGCCCGTCATAGGACACGATCTCGACGGTCAGGTCCTCCATTTCGGCGTAGTCGATCCACTGTTGCAGGGCGTCTCTGGCGGAGATCTCTTCGCCATCGTCGGCGGGGTGGAGGGTGACGACGATGTCGAGGACGATCGCGGCCTGCTCCTTGACGAGGATGCGGTCGATGGTGGTGCGGGCGATGCCGGTGATGGCGTGGATGCGGCTCTTGCCGACTCCGGCGCCGTAGGCGGCCCGGACGAGGATGTCGCGGCGGGCGACAGTGCTGGCCCAGTCCTTGAGGAGGGCCGCGGCTTCGTCTCTGGTTATCGTCTGCATGTATCAAACGCTACATTGTAGCGAGCGCTACAACGGGAGAAATCCTGAAGATGGTTGGAGCCCCCGGCGCTCGAGTGTCGGGGGCTCCAACACGCTTCCAAGATCGTGCGCTCTCCATGCGCGCGGATCTTGGCTGATGCTGGGTACTACTGGGGACCACTGGACGATAACCGGAGACGTAACACCAGGTCAGAGCCTAGATCGACTCCCTGACCAGCAGCGCCACGCACTCCACGTGGTGGGTCATCGGGTACTGATCGAATGCCCGCAGATCGGCCAGGCGGTAGCCGTACGGGGCGAACCAGGCGATGTCCCGTGACATGGTGGCGGGATCGCAGGACACGTAGACGATGCGCGACGCCTCCAGTTCGGCGACACGGTCGACGACGGCGCGGCCCAGCCCGGCGCGCGGCGGGTCGGCGACGACGAGGTCGGCGCGTTCGATCTCCAGCCGGTCGAGCGCCTCCTCGACCTTGCCCCGTTCGATCCTGGCCTGCGGCAGATCACGCAGGTTCCACCGGGCGTCCTCCGCCGCCTGCGCCTCCGACTCGACGCCGAGCACGGCACCGTCCGGGCCGACCGCCTCGGCGAGTCCGGCGGCGAACAGCCCGGCGCCGCAGTAGAGGTCGAGCGCCCACTCCCCCGGCTCTGGCAGCCCGAAGGTGAGCACGGCGTCGAGCAGGGTCGCCGCCGCGCCGGGGTGGACCTGCCAGAAGCCGCTCGCCGTCACCCGGAAGTCGCGGTCGCCGACGCGCTCGGTCAGCGTCGCGCTTCCCTTCAGCTTCCGGGTGCCGCGCCTGCCCTCGTCGAGGAGGACGGCCGCGTCGACGTCCGGTACGGCGACCCGCCGGCGCGGCTCGGGCCGTACGATCACGGCGTGGTCGCCCGCGGAGGAGGCGACCACCTCGACCGCCTCGGCGCCGCGCCAGTTACGGACCTCGGCGCCGACCTCCTCGACGGCCGGGTGCGCGATGGGGCAGGCGTCGATGTACTCGATCTCGTGCGAGCGGTGGCGGCGCAGGCCGAGATGGCCGTCCCGGTCGGCGGCGAACTGCACTCTCGTGCGCCAGCCGAGGCCCTCCCCGGCGGCGCCGGGCGCACCCGGCACCTCCTCGACCACGACCTTCCTGTCGATCCCGGCGAGGCGGCGCAACTGCTCGGCGACGACATCGGCCTTCAACCTGCGCTGCGCGTCGAGCGAGGCGTGCTGCCAGTCGCAGCCCCCGCAGCGGCCGGGACCGCTGAACGGGCAGGGCGGCGTCACCCGGTCGGGTGACGGCTCCAGGATCTCGACGGCGTCGGCGCGCAGGAAACGGGCGGTCTCCTCAGTGATCTCGGCGAGCACCCGTTCGCCGGGCAGGGCGTGCCGGACGAACACCACACGGCCTTCGTGCCTGGCCACGCACCAGCCGCCGTTGGCGACGTTCCCCACCGTGAGCTCAACCGGCATCACGACCCTCCTCTTGTCTTCATATGCTCGTCCCGCCCGGTTCCGTAGGATCGGCGGACGGCTCCGGGCCCCATCGGCTCGCGGCGGCCCTTCAGCCGGTCGGAGGAGGCGAGCTGCCACGGCACGCTCGTCACCATCACACCCGGTTTGAACAGCAGCCGCCCCTTCAGCCGCAGCGCACTCTGATTGTGCAGCAGGTGCTCCCACCAGCGGCCCATCACATACTCCGGAATGTAGACGGTCACCACGTCACGTGGCGAACGGCGGCGCAGCGACTTGACATACTCGAGGATCGGTCCGGTGATCTCCCGATAGGGTGAGTCGAGGATCTTCAGCGGCACCGCGATGCCCCGGCTGTCCCATTCCTCCCGCAGCCTGGCGGCCTCCTCGGAGTCCACGGCGACCGTGACCGCCTCCAGGTTCGACGGCCGGGTGGCCCTGGCGTACGCGAGTGCACGCAGTGTCGGCTTGTGGATTTTGGAGACGAGGACGATGGCGTGGTTGCGTGCGGGCAGCATCGACTCGTCGATCTCACCTTCCTCCGGCGCGGCGAGCTCCTCGGCGACCCGGTCGTAGTGGTGCCGGATGCCCTTCATCATCAGGAAGAGCACCGGCATCGCGATGCAGACGATAAACGCACCATGAGTGAACTTGGTCAGCAGGACGACGACGAGGACGATCCCGGTCATGAAGCCGCCGAAGCCGTTGATGAGCCGGGAGCGCATCATCTGGAAACGGGCGAGGGGGTCGGTCTCGGTCTTGAGATGGCGGGTCCAGTGCCGGACCATGCCGATCTGGCTCAGCGTGAACGCGACGAACACGCCGACGATGTAGAGGTTGAGCAGCTTGCTCACGTCGGCGTTGAACGCCCAGATCAGCAGGCAGGCCCCGGCCGCGAGGATGATGATGCCGTTGCTGAACGCCAGCCGGTCGCCCCTGGTGTGGAGCTGGCGCGGCAGGTACCGGTCCTGGGCGAGGATCGAGCCGAGCACGGGGAAGCCGTTGAACGCGGTGTTGGCCGCGAGGAACAGGATCAGAGCCGTCACCGCAGCGATCACGACGAACATGAACGAGCCGTCACCGAAGACGGCCGACGCGACCTGCGCGATAATCGGCTGCTGGTAGTAGTCGGGGCCGGCCGGGTGACCGTCGATCAGAACGTGGGTGGCGGCGGTGGCCGGGTCGCTGAGCCTCACGCCAGACCTGAGGCCGAGGAAGATGATGCCGCTGAACATGGTGACCGCGATGACGCCCATCATCAGCAGCGTCGTCGCGGCATTCTTGCTCTTCGGCTTCCGGAAGGCGGGCACGCCGTTGCTGATGGCCTCCACACCGGTCAGCGCGGCCGCCCCGGACGAGAAGGCGCGCAACACCAGGAACGCCATCGCGAACCCGGCGAGATCCGCCTGCTCGGCGACGATCTGGTAGTCGGCCGTGGGCGCGTGCAACTGGTCACTGAGCACGAACAGCCGGAACAGCCCCCACGCGACCATGCCGAGCACGGCCACCATGAAGGCGTAGGTGGGAATGGCGAAGGCGACGCCCGACTCCCTGATGCCGCGCAGGTTCATGATCGTCAACAAGATGACGATCGCGATCGACACCAGCGCCTTGTGCTCGGCCACGAAGGGGATGGTCGCGCCGACGTAGTCCGCCCCGTTGGCGACCGAGACGGCGACGGTAAGCACGTAGTCGACCATCAGCGCGCTCGCCACGGTCAGACCGGCGTTCGCCCCGAGGTTCGTCGTCGCCACCTCGTAGTCGCCGCCGCCGCTCGGGTAGGCGTGCACGTTCTGCCGGTAGGAGGCGACCACGGTGAGCATGACGAGGACGACCCCGGCCGCCGCCCACGGGCCGTAGCCGTAAAGACCCACCCCGCCGATCGACAGGATGACGAGGATCTCCTGCGGGGCGTAGGCGACCGACGACAGGGCGTCACCGGCGAAGACCGGCAGCGCCACACGCTTGGGCAGCAGCTGGTGTTGGAGCTGGGTGCTGCGCAGCGCCCGGCCAACGAGAAGCCGCTTGACAAGATCTGTCACCTTGGACACGACTGCAGAGCCTAGTGCCCGTTCCGATGCCAGGCGCACGTGATGCGTCCCGGCGCGACATACTGTCTCCTTGGGAGACCGCCACGAGCGACGGCGGGGAAGCATGCATATTGTGATCATGGGATGTGGCCGGGTCGGCTCTACCCTCGCCCACATCCTCGAAGACAACGGCCACTCGGTGGCCATCATCGATCGCGACCCGCAGGCCTTTCGCCGGCTGCGCGCCGGCTTCCACGGCCGTCGGGTGACCGGCGTCGGCTTCGACCGCGACGTGCTGGGAGAGGCCGGCATCGAGTCGGCCGCGGCCTTCGTCGCCGTCAGCAGCGGCGACAACTCCAACATCATCTCAGCCCGGGTGGCGCGCGAGATGTTCGGCGTCGAGAACGTGGTGGCCCGCATCTACGACCCCCGCCGAGCCGAGGTCTACCAGAGGCTGGGGATCCCGACCGTCGCCACCGTCCGCTGGACAGCCGACCAGATCCTGCGGAGGGTGCTCCCCGAGGGGGCCGAACCGCTGTGGCGGGACACCACCGGAACGGTGGTCCTCGCCGAGGTGCCCTTCCACCCCTGCTGGATCGGCGTCCGGGCCAGAGCCGCCGAGGACGCCACAGGCGCCCGGCTGGCCTTCATCAACCGTATGGGCGAGGCGCTCGTGCCCAAGGACGGCACCGTGATCCAGGAAGGCGACATCCTGCACCTGGTAGCGGCCGAAAGCGACATGGGCCGGATCAACAAGATGCTGTCCGGGCCGCCTTCCGACGAGGAGAACTGATGCGGGTCACCATCGCCGGCGCCGGGGCCGTCGGCCGCTCGATCGCGGCGGAACTTCTTGAGAACGGGCATGAGGTCCTGCTCGTCGACGTCGATCCGCATGCGATCAAAATCGAGAGCGTGCCCCGGGCCGAATGGCTGCTCGCCGACGCGTGCGAGATCTCCTCACTTGACGAGGCGGGGCTGAACAGCTGTCAGGTGGTGATCGCCGCCTCCGGCGACGACAAGGTCAATCTGGTGGTGTCGCTGCTCGCCAAGACCGAGTACGGCGTGCCGCGTGTGGTCGCCCGCGTCAACCACCCGAAGAACGAGTGGCTGTTCAACGAATCGTGGGGGGTCGATGTCGCGGTCTCCACACCGCGCCTGCTGTCGGCGCTGGTCGAGGAGGCCGTCAGCGTGGGCGACCTGGTCCGCCTGATGACCTTCCGGCAGGGACAGGCCAACCTCGTGGAGCTGACCCTCGCCGAGGACGCGCCGGTGGTGGGCCAACGAGCCGGGTCGGTTCCCTGGCCGGAGGACGCCGCCCTCGTGGCGATCCTGCGCGAGAGCCGGGTCCTCGTACCCTCCGCCGACGACCCGTTGGAGGCGGGCGACGAACTGCTGTTCGTGGCCAACCAGGAGGTCGAGCGTCAGCTCGCCCACCTGCTCTCCGGCCACTGACGCCCTCTGCCCTCTCTGGCTACTGACGTCGTCTCACCGCCGGCGCCGGACTCACTCCGCGGGCTGCCGGCTGGGAGTCGGGATGGGAGTGCGGCCCCGCGCCAGCACCCAGGCCATGGCCGCGAGGCCGGCGACCTGCAGGGGCCAGCCAAGTGCGATCTTGGCGATGCCCAGCGCGGTGACCTGACCCGCCCAGTAGAGCGGGAGTTGCACCACCACCCGGATCAGGCACGGCAGCATCAGCAGCCAGGTCAGCCGGGAGCAGAGGCGGACCAGGCCGGGATCCCGGTGCCAGGCCGTGGGGTCGCCGGTCACCGAGCCGATGAGGAAGCCCACCACCGGCCAGCGTGCGACGATCGACAGCAGCATCGCGGCCGCGTAGCCGGCGTTGTAGTAGATCCCCGGCAGGAAGACGTCCTTGGCGTCACCTGACCGCATCGCGAAGAACGCGCCGATACCGATGCCCAAGAGGCTGTTGAGCACGAACTGCGGAGTGGTGCGCTGGGCGATCCGGACCAGCAGCAGGACCACCGCGGCGGCGACGCTGACGATCAGAGACGCCTTCAGCTGGCTGGTGGCGATCCACATTCCCGTGAAGACGATCGTGGGGACGGCCGCCTCGACGATGCCGCGCCTGCCGCCCAGTGCCTTGGCCAGCTGGGCACGTACGGCCGCCTCAACGGTCGCGTGCGCCGCCGGGGCGGCCGCCATGTCCGCTGTACTCATATGGTCTCCCGGTAGTTCACTGCCCGTCGGCGGGGCGCAGCTCGTAACGCGGATTGAACATGACCTTGCGGCCGTCCTGGACGCTGACCAAACCTTCGGCGCGCACGACACGACCCGGCTCGATTCCGGCGATTTTACGTCTGCCGAGCCAGACGAGGTCGATCACGTCCGACCCGTCGTACAGCTCCGCCTCCAGGGCCGGGGCGCCGCCCCGCGGCCGCAAAGTCACGGTACGGAGGGTCCCGGCCACACAGAACCGCCGCCGCTCGCCGCACGAGGCGATGGGCGTCGCGCCCTGCCGTCCCGTGTCCTCCCTGAGCTCTTCGGCCTCCAGCTCGGCCTGACTGGTGGTCAGCCTCCGGAAGAATCCGCGCAGGCCGCCCGGTTTGGCGGGCTCCGGCGTGCTCATCGGTCGTTCACCTCCGCTCGCAGGATACGTCACCGGGTCTCGGTGATCTCCGGGCCACGCTCGAACGGCCGGAGCTCCCCCTGCGGGGCCGCCTGTTGCTCCATCGCCTGCCGAGCCTCGGCCGGCAGCCGCAGGTGGATGGTCTCCCGGGGAGGCATCGGCTCGTCGCCGCGGACGACCACGATGTCACGCACCACGTTCTCGACGATCTCGGCCGCGGTGGAGTCGAGGGCCGCCCGGCCGCTGATCATCGCGCGCAGCAGCCATCGGGGGCCGTCGATCCCGAGGTAGCGAACCGGCTGGGGCGCCTCGCCGGGCGCCTGCGGCATCCTCGCCGCCAGTTCGGCCCCGAACGGCCCTTCCTGCTCCTGCACGGTGCCACCGGCGGCGGTCACCTCTCGCGCTATCTCCGCGCGCACCTCGCCCCAGATCCCGCTCCGCTTGGGCGCGGCCATCGCCTGCACCCGCAGAGCGCTCTCCTCGACCAGGACGATCGCCCCGTCGATGTGGTCCCCGGTCACGCTGAGCTGGATCTCGAAGCGCGGGCCGATGGGCAGCAGCAGCCCACCGAGATCGACCCGCTCGGCCTCCGGATAGGCGTCCTGCGCGTCCCAGGGGCCCGATGTCCGGGCGGTGGGCTCCTCAGCGACCTCCGCGACGACCGGTGCCGTCTCCTCCTCCGCGTGTCGCCGACGTCGGAACACTTCGTTCACTCTCCTTGAATATGTGCGGGCTTCAGGTTCCGGTGGAGCCGAAGCCGTTCGCGCCGCGGACCGAGCCGGGCAGCCGATCCACCTCGTGGAAGGCCGCCTTCTCCACCGGCTGGACGACGAGCTGGGCGATGCGGTCGCCCCGCCTGAGCCGTACCGCGTCCTTGGCGTCCGTATTGATCAGCGTCACCTTGATCTCGCCGCGGTAGCCGGCGTCGACCGTGCCGGGCGCGTTCACCAGTGTCACTCCGAGCCTGGCGGCCAGTCCCGAGCGGGGATGCACGAAGGCGGCGTACCCGTCGGGCAGCGCGATCGCGATCCCGGTGCCGACGACTGTCCGCTCCCCCGGCAGCAACTCTACGTCCCGCACCGCGTAGAGATCGGCGCCGGCGTCGCCCGGGTGGGCGTACGACGGCATCGGAAGCTCCGGATCGAGCCGCTGAATCAGCACCTCCACACTCATGACGAAAAACCCTACCGCCACCACTGGGCGTTTGTTTGTGAGCACCCGCACCGGCGTGCCCGCCGGGTTACTGTCCCTTGCCTTGCGGTGTCACCCTCTCCGTCTCCTCTGCCGCCTCTGATGTGGCCGGCGGCACGGCGGACTTCTCTTGGTCGGAGTGCGGCTCGGAATACGGCTCGGAGTGCGGCACGGTGTGCGGCACGACGAGTGGCCTGGCGGGAGGCGCGGCGGAGTCCGGGGGTTCGGCGATCGGCGCCTCGGGATCGCGGCGCAGTTCGGGCAGCGCCCGGTAGATGACCGCGGTCAACGGCACGGCCACGACGGCGCCGGCGATCCCGCCGAGCACACCGCCGACCGCGAGGACGAGGATGATCGCCAGGGGGTGGAAGGCGAGGGCCCTGCCGACGATGAACGGCTGCAGCACGTGGTTCTCCAGCTGCTGCTCGACCACGAGGATGCCCACGAAGATCAACGCATACACCCAGCCCTGCGATCCGAAGGTCACCAGGGTGGCGATGCCGCCGGCGAAGAAGATGCCGACGACCGGGATGAAGCTCGCGAAGAAGATCAGCACTGCCAGGGGCGCCCACAGGGGCACCTGCATTCCGGCGAGGACCACGCCGATGATGAACCCGTGGATCGCCGCCACGGCCACCGTGCCGTGCACGTACTGGGAGATCGTGACCCAGGCGGCGCGCCCGGCCCGGTCCACTCGCGGCGTGGCGCGGCCGAACGCGCGCAGGAACCACGACCAGATCCGATCGCCGTCCTTGAGCAGGAAGAACGTGACGAACAGGATCAGCACGATGGAGGCGAGCACCTCGACGACCGCGGTCGCACCGCTGAGCACCGTCCCCGTGATCTCGGTGCGCCGCTCGTTGATCTGCTTGCCCAGCTCGTCGACGATGTCGGCGAGCTGCGCCTCCTTGAGATGGAGCGGTCCGTGCAGCAGCCAGTCCTGAACGCTGCGAGCGGTGAGCTGGATCTGCTCGACCAGTCGGGGGAACTCCTCGTTCGCCCTGGCGCCGATCATGAAGCCGACGCCCACGATGACCGCGAGCCCGAGGAGCATCGTGATCCACGTGGCATAGATCGGGCGCAAACCGGCGGTCCTGAGCCGCCGGGTCAGCGGGTGCAGCAGCGCGGTCAGCAGGAAGGCCACCGCCAGCGGCAGGACGACGAAGTTGAGCCTGCCGATGATCAGCGCCAGGACGTAGATCAGCGCGCCGATCAGCAGCAGCCGCCAGCTCCAGGCGGCCAGGGTGGCGAGCACAGGAGGCACGCCCTCGGCCTCACGCCTCTTATGCGAGATCACATGTCCAGACTGGCACGTTCCTCTTCCGGGCGCGCACCCCTTTTACCGGTTCAAAACGAGGGCATGGTGGTGCCGGGCAGGCCGTCAGGAGTGATGAGGCGTGTGCGCGCGGCCCGGGCGGATAGGGTCAGCACTGAGGAGGAATCATGTCGGACGACAAGAGCGCTGAGAAACCGGACCTGCAGTGGCGGATCCTGGGCGGCCTCATCGGCCTGGCCGTGGGGTTCGCCTCGCGCAAGGTGCTCGGGTTCGCCTGGGAGAAGGCCACGGGCAGGAAGCCTCCGGCCAACGCGGACTCACCGGACATCAGCCTCGGCGAGGCGATCGCCTACGCGGTGGTGATGGGTCTGGGCATGGAGGTCGCCAGGATCGTCGCGACCCGCGCGGCCGCGAAGAAGTGGCACACGTGGAAGGAAGCCGCCGCCAAGGACGCGCTCTAGTGTCGCGACCATCTAGCTCTAGCCTGACTTGGGATTGGAAGCCGGGGATTCGAGGGCCGAGAGGAAGTCCCCGGCCCACCTGTCCACGTCGTGTCCGGCGACCCTGCGCCTGAGGGAGCGCATCCGGCGCGCGAGCTCGTGCGGGGTGGCGCGCATCGCCGCCAGCATGGCCCGCTTCATGCCGGCGATGTCGTACGGATTGACCAGGAAGGCCTGGCGCAGCTCGTCGGCGGCCCCGGCGAACTCGCTCAGCACGAGTGCCCCCCGCAGGTCGTGGCGGCAGGACACGTACTCCTTGGCCACCAGGTTCATGCCGTCGCGCAGGGGCGTGACCACCATGACGTCGGCCGCGCAGTACAGCGCCGCCAGCTCGTCCCTGCGGTAGGACTGGTGGAGGTAGGAGATCGGCTGCCTTCCCAGCATGCCGTGCTCGCCGTTGATCCGGCCGACCCTCAGCTCGATGTCGCCCCGCAGTTTGACGTACTCGGCGACGCGTTCCCGGGTCGGCGTGGCCACCTGCACGAACGCGGCGTCCCCGGGCTTGACGGAGCCGTCGGCGAGCAGTTCGCCGAACGCCTTGAGCCGCTGGCCGATCCCCTTGGTGTAGTCGAGCCGGTCGACGCCGAGCAGTAAGTGCTCGGGATCTCCGAGCTCGGCCCTGATCTCCTTGGCACGCAGCTGGATGCGTTGATCGCGGGCGAGCTGGTCCAGCTCCCCGAAGTCCACCGAGATCGGGAACGCCTCGGCCCGTACCGCGCGGCCGTCGACCTGGATCTCGTTGCGTGAGTTCTGCAGGCCCAGAAGACGGCGGCACAATCGGACGAAGTTGGAGGCCCCGCCCGGCCGCTGGAACCCCACGAGGTCGGCTCCCAGCAGTCCTTCAAGGATCTCCTTGCGCCACGGCAGCTGGCAGAACAGCTCGACGGGCGGGAACGGGATGTGCAGGAAGAACCCGATCTTCAGGTCGGGGCGGAGACTGCGCAGGATGGCAGGCACGAGCTGCAGTTGGTAGTCCTGCACCCACACTACCGCACCGGGTGCGGCCGCCTCGGCCGCGGCACGCGCGAAGCGCTCGTTGACCGCCCGATAGGCGTCCCACAGGACGCGGGAGTAGACGGGGGTGGCGACGACGTCGTGGTAGAGAGGCCAGAGGGTCGCGTTGGAGAAGCCTTCGTAGTAGAGCTCGACCTCACGCTCGGAGAGGGGCACCGGGATCAGGTGCATGCCGTCGTCCTCGAACGGCTTGAGCTCCTCCCCCGCCGCTCCGGTCCATCCGAGCCATGCTCCGTCGCGCCGCTGCATGACGGGCGCGATCGCGGTCACCAGCCCACCCGGGCTGCGCCGCCACTCCTTCTCACCCACGCGGTCCACCGGAAGCCGGTTCGCGACGATCAGAAACGAGCTGGTGCTGCGCATTGAGCCCCTCCAGGGTCGCCTGGTACCACCATACGAAAGGCACCGAACCACGCCCATACCCGCCCATTACCTGGGCATTCGTTAAAGAGGGTGTGAGAATGATCTCACCGCAGGTCACAGGTATTCCCCGGTGGTTTAGACCAATCGGGTGACACTGATCTATCTGACCGCGGAGTCAGGGTGACGGCGGCAGGGCCTGCTGGCGCCGTAGGTCGGCCCGTACGGCCTGCGCGAGCTTGCGGGTGGCGGCCCGGTTCAGCGCTCCGCCGGCGACGGCGCCGGTGAGGAACGGGCCGAGGGTGGTGAGGTGCCTGCCGAGGGTGCGCATCAGGCGGTTGCGCAGCGCCGTCTTGGCCGCCGTGCCAATGGCGATCGTCGCGGAGCCGGGGGCGAGGGGATTGACGCCGCGCTGTTTGGACCAGGCGACAGTGTACGCGGCGGCGCGCTGGGCGCCGTTGCCGGGGATCTGCACGCCGTACACCTCGTGCAACTCGGCCAGGAGCTTCACCTCGATGGCCGCGACGACGAGTGTCTCGGCCACGAGCTGGGCTGGGGCCGACAGAAGAAGGGGTGGTGCGGCGAACTCGGCGGCGGCGAGCGCTCCCCCGACCGCGCCTACCGCCATCGTCGCCTTGGCGGCGGTGCGGACCAGATCGTCGGCGAGTTGCTCGCCGGTCAGGCCGTAATGGTGCTCTTGCAGTGTCGTGTAGTCCCTGATCGGTAACCGCGGGGCGATGTTCAGGAACACGTCCGCCAGCCAGCGGCCCCGTCCCCTTTTCCCCGCCCTGCGAGCGGACTCGGCGAGCACTTTGCTGAGGCGGCCGAGCAGCCGACGCCGCTCGGCCCCGTCCGTCTCCTCAGGGGCCACGAGCTTGCCGACCAGATCGGCAACCTCGTCCTTCGATTCGGGACTCAACGGACCCTCCTAAGGGTCTCCTAACTCAGGCCGCGCACTCGCGGCAAACCTGCTGGCCGTTCTTCTCCGAGGCCAACTGGCTGCGGTGGTGCACCAGGAAACAGCGCGAGCACGTGAACTCGTCCGCCTGCCGAGGAATCACCCGGAGCGAGAGTTCCTCGTTCGACAGATCCGCCCCCGGCAGCTCAAGCGACTCGGCGAGATCGGTCTCATCGATGTCGATGCTGCCCGACGACTTGTCACTACGCCGAGCCTGGAGTTCCTGAAGGCTGTCCTCGCTCAGGTCGTCGTCGGTCTTGCGCGGGCTGTCGTAATCGGTAGCCATTGGCGTGCTCCATCCCCCTCATCTATCCTTCTGCGCCTGCGTCGCGCGTCTTCAACGCTTGAGAGGCCGTAGTTGTGCCCACGGGGGCCCGGAAATCGTGCAATCGGTACCCACTTGGGCGAACCCTGAACCTCCCGAGACGCGAGGGGTATTCCACACGAGGCCATAGTTAGCCAAATATGGCGAAAACCACAGTATCGAGGGTATGACCCCATCACGCTCGACGGCACATCCAACCACATGTACGGCGGGCGCGCGCCATCAGCGCGCCGACTGCTGCGAGCCGATGGCCGCCCCGCTTTCCGGGAGGCGTACCGTCACCACGAGACCGCCGCCGTCCCGTGGGACAGCGGTGACCGCGCCGCCGTGCGCACCCGCGATCGCACGCACGATGGACAGACCCAGGCCCGCGCCCTTGGCGGACTGCACCCGGTCGGAGTTCAGTCTCCGGAACGGCTCGAACAGGCTCTCCACCTCGTACGCGGGCACGTGCGGTCCCGTGTTCGCGACCTGAACAACGGCACCCCTACCGACCATTCCCGTACGGACCCACACTTTTCCATTGGGACCGGAGTTGTGCTTGATGCCGTTCTCGACGAGGTTGGAAACACAGCGTTCGAGGAGAACCGGATCCCCCGTCGCGGGGGCGGAATGCAAATCGTGCTCGATCGTGACGGACTCCTCCGCCGCGAACGGCGCGAGCTGCTCGACGGCGGTTCTGGCGACCTCCCGGACGTCGACCGGCTTGCGTACCGACAGCTCCCTGTCGCTGCGCGCGAGCAGGAGCAGCCCCTCGATCAGCCGCTCGTTGCGCGCGGTGGTGCCCAGCAGCGTACGGCCGAGCACCTTGAGGTCCTCGGAGGCCTCCGGGTCGGCGAGCGCGACCTCGAGGACCGTCCGGTTGATGGCCAGCGGGGTGCGCAGCTCGTGCGAGGCGTTGTCGACGAACCGCCGCTGGGCGTCGAAGGCCGTGTTGAGCCGGGTGAGCATGGCGTCGAAGGTGTCGGCCAGTTCTTTCAGCTCGTCGTCGGGCCCCTGCAGGCCGATCCGCTCGTGGGCGAGCGAGGTCTCCGACAGCCTGCGCGCGGTCGCGGTCATCTGCTTGACCGGCAGCAGTGCCCGGTCCGCCACCACGTAACCGAAGATCAGCGCGAGGACCCCCACTCCGACGAGCGCCATCAGAGACCTGTTCAGCAGTTCGGCACGCGCGGACTCGATGGCCAGATCCCGGTGGGAGGCCCACCAGGCCTCGATCTGCTGGGCGACTTCGGGTGGGTACCCGCGCGACTCGATAGGCGGCCACGCCGTGCTGATCGCCAGGCCGACCAGGGTGTACATCACGAACAGGAGCACGGCGCCGACAGCGAAGAACAACGCGCCGTAGGTGAGCGTGAGCCGCCAGCGGATGCTGATCCTGCCCTGAAGCGCCTTGATCTCGCCGATGAGATTGCGCTGCACCGGGTGGGCGACCTCGGGCGGCGGGCCGTCCCAGGCGGGCGGGCCGCTGGGCGGGGGCGGGGTATGGAGCCTGCTCACAGCTGAACCCTCATCACAGTCGGTACCCGACCCCGGGCACGGTCTCGATGATCGGGGGGTCGCCGAGCTTCTTGCGCAACGTCATCATCGTCACCCGGACGACGTTGGTGAACGGGTCGATGTGCTCGTCCCACGCCTTGTCCAGCAGATCCTCCTGGCTGACGACCGCGCCTTCGGCGCGCATCAACTCCTCCAGCACGGCGAACTCCTTCTTGGTGAGCGGCACCTCCCTGCCCTCTCTCATGACGAGCCGCTTGCCGGGGTCGAGCCGGACCCCGGCCCGCTCCAGCACGGGCGGCAGCGGCGGCGCGGACCGCCGGCCGAGCGCCCGCACCCTGGCGACCAGTTCCACGAACACGAACGGCTTGGCGAGATAGTCGTCGGCTCCGAGTTCCAGCCCCTCGACCTTGTCGTCGACGTCACCGGCCGCGGTCAGCATGATGATCCGCGAGGCCGACCGCTGGGCGACCAGCCGCCGGGCCACCTCGTCCCCGTGGACCTTGGGCAGGTCCCGGTCGAGGACGATCACGTCGTAGTCGATGTACCCGATCTTCTCGAGCGCGGCGGCGCCGTCATAGGCGACGTCGACGGCCATCGCCTCACGGCGGAGTCCGGTGGCGATCGCGTCGGCGAGCACCCGCTCGTCCTCCACCACAAGAACGCGCATCAAGGTCCTCCTCAGCTGGAACGACGTCTACATTCTGGCCGGGTCGGCCGTAAGACGCCGGTAAGTGGGTTCCTCGTCTCTACGTGACGTAGAGCACATGAATTCGATGGTTTGAGATGCATACCGGGGTGGGTAAGGCACCGCTACATCCCAATTGTCGTGCGCCGGGCAGGCGTATCGGCAGCTCGTTCCCTGAGAGAGAAGGTGAGATGGGCGAGTTCACGACCACGATCGCTTCCAGGCTCGACCAGGCCTACAAGGGTCTCGAGGAGGCCACCTCGAGCGGCGACGACTTCCTCGCCGACACCCTCACCGCCGAGATCGAGGACTTGCGGCGCCTCGCTGAAGATCACGGCGTTCAGATCCGGCGCTGACCACACAGCGCCGATCACAAGGCGCTGTTAGCCGCGCTCGGGATCGAGGGGCGCCAGCAGGTCATGCAGCTCCTCGAACAGCCCGGGCGCGGCGGACAGCGTCAGTTCCGGATTGGCGGGCTTGCCGTTCAGGCCCGCGACCCGCGCTCCCGCCTCGGCCGCGACCAGCCCGGCGGCGGCCCAGTCCCAGTAGTTGGCGCCGCGCTCGTAGTAGGCGTCGACGCGCCCGGCGGCGACCGAGCACAGGTCGATCGCGCACGAGCCGCCCCGCCTGATGTCCCGGACGACCGGCGCCACGTCGGCCAGCACCTCGGCCTGCACTCGGCGGCGCTCGGCGCCGTATCCGAAGCCGGTGGCGACCAGCGCGCGCGAGAGCGGGACGCCGGTGTTGCACCGCAGTCGCTCACCCGCCAGCCAGGCTCCGCCGCCCCTGACCGCGGTGAAGATCTCTGCGCGTGGGACGTTGTGGACCACGCCGGCGACGATCTCGCCGTCCACCTCGACGCCGATGCTGACGGCCCAGTCCGGCAGGCCGTACAGGAAGTTGACCGTGCCGTCGATCGGGTCGACCACCCATCTGACGCCGCCCTCGCCGCTCGGGCCGCTCAGGCCCGGCGTACTGCCCTCGCCGCTCGGGCCGCTCAGGCCCGGCGTTTCGCCGCCCTCCTCGCCGAGGATCGCGTCGTACGGCCTGGCCTGGCGTATGCGGGTGCGGATCAGTTCCTCGGCGGCGCGGTCGAGCACGGTGACCACGTCGGTCGGGCTGGACTTGGTGGCGAGCACCTCCGGCCGGGCGGGACGCTTGGCGAGGAGCATCTCGCCCGCCTCCCGCGCGATCGATACGGCCAGTTCCAGCAGCGCGTCCCCGTCAGCCATCGCGATCATCTCCCTCCTGTCCGGTCGTCTCGCCCAGCACGTGATGACCCAAGAAGTCCAGCACGGTCCGGTACCACACGACGATGTTGCCGGGCCTGAGCACCCAATGGTTCTCGTCGGGGAAGTAGAGGAACTTCGACTCGACCTCCGAACGCCGCAGATCCCACCACAACCGGAGGGCTTCCCCGATCGGCACCCGATAGTCCCGGTCGCCGTGGATCACGAGCATGGGCGTGGTGATGGCGTGCAGCGACCGGTGCGGCGACAGCCGCTCATAGCGGGCCGAGCCCGGGGCGCCGAACTCCCGCTGCCAGTACATGGAGGCGTCGGTCGTCCCGGCGAACTGGTCGAGGTTCCACAGCGAGGCATGGGTGACGACGGCCCGGAACCGATCGGTGTGCCCGGCCACCCAGTTGGCCATGTAGCCGCCGAACGAGCCGCCCATCGCCGCGATCCGCTGATCGTCCACCTCCGGGCGCTTGAGGCACTCGTCCGTGATCGTCATCAGGTCGGCGTGGGTGACCGGCCCCCACTCGCCCCAGCCTCTGTCGATCATCGCCTGGCCGTACCCCGTGGAAAGGCACGGGTCAGGCAGGAGCACGGCGTAGCCGTGCCTCGCCATGATCCACGGGTTCCAGCGCCAGCTCCAGTCATTCCAGCTCGACACCGGCCCGCCGTGGATCCACAGCAGGAACGGCGCGGGATCCTCCGCCGACGCCCCGGCCGGCAGCACCAGCCAGCCCCGCAGCGGGGTGCCGTCCTCGGCGGTCGCCTCGACCTCGGTCAGCGTGCCGGGCAGGTCGAGCCGCGGAGTGGGCGAGGGCAGCTCGGCCACCGAGCCGTCCGGCGCGATCCGCACCGGCCTGGGAGGCGAGTCGACGGCGCTGCGCAGGGCGTACACCGACCCGGGATGCGCGGAGTCGTCGGGGGCCGGGCACAGCTCCAGGTAGGACCCGTCGTCGGGGGTCAGCCGGGCCACCGCGCCGGAGTCGATGTCCACCCGGAAGACAGGGCGGCGACCCCGGTGGTCGGCGGCGAAGAAGATCTCTTTCGACGACGGCGCCCAGGCGATCGCCGCGGGGAACAGCTCTCCGCCCAGCGCCCGGCCCTCTCCTGTCGTCAGGTCGACCACCCACAGTTCGAGCTTGGCGGACATCTCCTCGGTGCCGTGCCGCTCCCGCACGCACGCGACGTGCCGCCCGTCGGGCGAGACCGCCACCGGCCCGCCGAAGTCATGGGAGTCCGAAGCGGCCAGGGTCCGCCGGGAGCCGTCGGCGACGTCGATGGCGACCAGTTCGAAGCGCAGCTCGCCCTTCGACATCGGGACCCGCCAGGTGGCGATCACCGTCGAGCCGTCCGGCGTGACGTCGAACGACAGGCGCTCGTCCATCGCCCCGCCCGGCTCGGGCGTGAGATCCCGCGCGGCGGCCAGATCGTGGGCGGGCGCGGCGAACAGGCGGGTCTGGTCCGGGCCGAGGTCGTGGTCCCAGTAGCGGACCGGGTAGTCCTCGTGCAGGATCGCACTGATCCCGGCCTCCTTGCGGGCCTTGCGGCGCTCCTCCTCGGTCGCGGCGTCCCCGGGCAGGACCTGCGCGGCGTAGACGATCGCGTCGCCGGCCGCCCTGACTCCCCCGATCCCGCCGGGACGCGTCGCGATCCGCCGGGCCTCACCCCTCGGCGGCAGCAGCCACAGCGCCGGAACGTCGCCGTCGCCGGAGTCCTTCACCGTCTCGTCGGGCCGCCGCGATGTGAACAGCACGCCTCCGCCGGGGGCGAACACCGCGCCCGCCTCCCCCTTCGCCGACCTGGTCAGCCGGTACGGCTCGCCGTCGCCGTCCAGGGGGATCTCCCACAGCGCGGTGCCGTACGAGATCTCGTCGGGGTTGAGGGACTGGGCCACGGCCACGAGTCGCGTCCCGTCGGGCGAGAGCCGCAGCGACACCACTCGGGGCAGGGCGACGTATTCCTGGAGATCGGCGAACGGGGCGTCCGGAGATTGGCTCACCGTTCGAACCTACCCGCCTCCCGGGTGATCCCCAAGCCGCTGGCCGCACCGGCCGCGGCGCGGCATAGGGTTGACGCCCATGGACAGCACCACCGGTAACGCCGGCTATGACGCGCTGGTCGTCGTGTCGTTCGGGGGTCCGGAGGGGCCCGAGGACGTGATGCCGTTCCTGGAGAACGTCGTACGTGGCCGCGGCGTGCCGCGCGAGCGGCTGCTGGAGGTGGCGGACCACTACCAGAGGTTCGGCGGGGTCAGCCCGATCAACGCGCAGTGCCGACAGCTGATCGAGGCGATCGAGGCGGAACCGGCCGTCGGCCTGCCGGTGTACTGGGGAAACCGCAACTGGCACCCGTTCCTGGAGGACACCGTCCGCAGGATGAAGGACGACGGGGTCCGCAGGGCGGCCGCCTTCGTCACGTCGGCCTACAGCTCCTATTCGAGCTGCCGACAGTACCTCGACGACATCGCCCGGGCCCGTGCCGCCGTCCCCGGCGCGCCGGAGATCGTCAAGCTGCGGCACCACTACGATCACCCGGGCTTCGTCGCCGCGATGGCCGACCACACCCGCGAGGCCCTCGGCAGGCTCCCCGGGGGCGTACGGGACGCGGCCCGGCTGGTCTTCACCGCGCACAGCATCCCGCTCACCATGGCCCGTACGGCCGGGCCCGCGGGCGGCGCGTACGAGGCGCAGCTGCGCAGGACCGCGGAGCTCATCGTGGCCGAGGCGGCGCCCGCCGGCCGAGGCACGGAGCGGGAGTGGGACCTGGTGTGGCAGAGCCGCAGCGGCCCGCCACAGGTGCCGTGGCTCGAGCCCGACGTCTGCGACCACCTCGAAGCGCTGCACGCCCGGGGGGTCGGCGCGGTGGTGCTGGTGCCGATCGGGTTCATGTCCGACCACATGGAGGTCGTCTACGACCTCGACGTGGAGGCGGCCGCCGCCGCGGACAAGCTCGGCATGGCCCTCACCCGGGCGGCCACCGCCGGCGTCCACCCGCGGTTCGTGGCGATGATCGGTGAGCTGCTGGCCGAGCCGGAGCCCGCGGCGTGCCCCGCCACCTGCTGTCCCAGGCCGCGACGGGATCAGGGCCGGGGCCCGGGTGCGGAGCACGGTCAGGAGTAGGTGCGGGCG
The DNA here is from genome assembly GCF_016863115.1 of Sphaerimonospora thailandensis. Taxonomy (GTDB): domain Bacteria; phylum Actinomycetota; class Actinomycetes; order Streptosporangiales; family Streptosporangiaceae; genus Sphaerimonospora; species Sphaerimonospora cavernae. Next base: position 50,516 of record NZ_BOOG01000014.1, on the reverse strand, counting down.
TAGGCGTCGGCGAGCGACAGGACCCGGTCGACGTAGGCCCAGGAGTGGTTGTAGAACCACACGGCCTTCCTGAGCTTCTCGCCGCCGCGCCCGGCGCCGTTGGCGCACAGGTACGTGGCGGCGGACGGCACGGCGTCGTAGGCGCTCCAGATGTCGGTCTCGCCGTCCCCGTCGCCGTCCACCCCGTAGGCCTTCCACGTCGCCGGCATGAACTGCATCGGTCCGAGGGCGCCGGCCGAGGACGGCCCGTTGTTGCGCCCGTGGCCGCTCTCCACCTGGCCGATCGCGGCGAGCACGGTCCACGACAGCCCCGGGCACAGCTCGGCCGACCGCTGGTAGAGCTCCAGGTAGCTCTCCGGCCGCCCGACCAGTCCCTCGGAGGTACGGCTCGGCGTACGGCCGCCGCCGGACGAGGATGTGACGGGGACGATCTCGGCAGTGCCGCCGAGCAGGCGCTTCACCCCATTCCGGTCGATCAGGCCGTCCTCGCCGTGTACCAGCACCACGATGCCCTCGGCGAAGCCCAGCCGTCTCCCGAGATCCTTGCCGATCAGCCCGTCGATGCCCGGAAGCCCGAGGGCCGCCGAGGCGGCCAGGCGCAGCCGGGGCCCGCCGTCCAGTTGGTACTCCGCGCCCAGGACCAGGCTCAGGCGCTTGGCGGCCGCGCGATCGGCCACGAACTCGTCCCCGGCGAGGGCGCGCCACACCTCCGGGTGCCGCGCCACCGCCTTGGGCGTCCACTGGCGGAACCGCGCCGGATCGACCGCGAGCAGGCGCAGAGCCGTACCGGAGACGCGGACGGAGCCGCCGTCGACGGCGGCGGCCTTCGTCACGTGCGGGAGCTTGGCCATCTCGCGCAGCGTCCTGGCGGTCACCTTCGACTGCGCGATCGCCATCAGGCTGGGCGGGGTCACCCGGATGTCGGTACCCGCGGTACCCCCGGTGCTCGCGGTTTCCGCGGTTTCCGCGGGGACTGCGACGACCGGCCGGCTCGACGGCAGCGAGGCGTCGGGCACGAGCGCGGCCTCCGGCCGGAGCGTGGGAGCCGGCGCCGGCGCCCGAGAAGGAGAGCGCTCGGCCGCGCCCGCCCCACCCTCGGTGACGAGGAAGAGGCTCCCCATGACGATCACCCCGGCGATGGCGACTGCGAGTCCCGCCACAAACGTGCGAAGCGGCACGGACCCGGGAAGATGTCGCACCGGCCCCACGTTAAACCCTTCGTCTCAGTGATGGAAAAATCACTTGCCACACGATAGGCGGGCCCGGCACGGTCGGCACTGGGTGACGCCGTTCGCGCGCCCGACCGGGGGAACGGTCCGAAGAACAGGCCGCCGCACGGCTGCCGAAGGGGATACGAGATGGTAGGGCCGTACCGCGGGCTGTTCGGCACGCCTGGAGCCAGGGGCTTCGTCCTGGCGGGATTCGTAGGCCGGATCCCCATGTCGATGCTCGGCATCGGGATCATCCTCCTGATATCAGGGTTGACGGGCTCTTACGCGAAGGCGGGCGCGGTGTCCGGCGTCGTGTCGGTCGCCTTCGCCATCGCGGCGCCCCTGTCCGGCCGCCTCGTCGACCGGTTGGGCCAGGCGAAGGTGCTGGTGCCGTTCGCCCTGGCGCACGCGGCGTCGCTGTCCGGCCTCATGCTCTGCGCGCACGCGAAGGCCCCGGAGTGGACGCTGTACGCCACCGGCGTGGCGACGGGCGTCTCGGCCACCTCTCTGGGTTCGATGGTGCGGGCCCGCTGGTCGCATGCGCTCCGGGACGACCCGTCGAGACTGCACACCGCGTTCTCGTTCGAGGCGGTGATCGACGAGCTGATCTTCGTCACCGGCCCCGCCTTCGTCACCGCGCTGGCCGTCGCGGTCAATCCGTACGCCGGGCTGATCGTCGCGATCGTCTGCACCGTGTCGGGCACCCTGGCCTTCTCCGCGTTGCGCGGCACGGAGCCGCCGGTGACGCGGCACCGGACGCACTCCGGCTCGCCGATCGCGATCCCGGGCGTCGCGTTGCTGTCGGCCGTGTTCCTCGGCGTCGGCGGGGTGTTCGGCTCGATCGACGTCGTCACCGTGGCGTTCGCCGAGGAACACGGCAACAAGGCGGCCGCCGGCCTCCTGCTCGCCTGCATCTCGGGTGGCAGCATGATCTCCGGCCTATGGTACGGCTCACGCCCGTGGAAGATCAGCTTGCGCACCCGGTTCCTGCGGGGGCTGGGGCTGTTCGCCGTGGGGCTCGCCCCGGTGCTGCTGATGCACGATCTCCGGCTGATGGCGATCGCGATGTTCTTCGCCGGATTGTCGATCTCTCCCACCATGATCACCGGCTTCTCGCTGGTCGAACGCATGGTCCCGACCGGTCAGCTCACCGAGGGCATGGCGTGGCTCTCGACCTCCATCGGGTTCGGCGTGGCCCTCGGCGCGTGGGCGGGCGGGTGGCTGACCGACGTGTTCGGCACAGCCAACGCCTACGGCTTCGCCCTCGTCTGCGCGCTGACCGCCGCGGTCGTCGGCGCGGCCGGTTCCGCACTGGTGCGGGTCGAGGGGCACAGCACCGGCTGACCCCCCATCGGTAGGCGATCGGTAGGCAACGGACCCGATTATGAGTAGTGTTCATATTCGCGATCGGGGGACGCGCCATTGCGATGGGAGGATCATGGACGCGTTCGTCAACTGGTCGCGGAACCAGTCCGCCACCCCCGCCGAGGTCCGCACGCCCGCTTCGGCCGCCGACGTCGCCCAGGCCGTACGGGACGCCGCGCGCGACGGTCGGCGGGTGCGCATGGTCGGCAGCGGCCACTCGTTCACCGGCGTGGCCCTCACCGACGGCATCCTGCTGCGGCCCGCCGCGCTGACCGGCGTCCTGGACGCGGGCGACGGGTGGGTCAAGGTCGCCGCCGGAACCCCGCTGCACGTCCTGAACGACGAACTCCACCGGCGTGGCCTCGCCCTGGCCAATATGGGCGACATCACCGCCCAGACGATCGCCGGAGCCGTACAGACCGGGACGCACGGCACCGGCCGGCGGATCGTCACCGGCCTCGCCGACCAGGTCGTCGGGCTGGAGATGGTCCTGGCCGACGGCTCGATCACGACCGTGCGCGAGGGCGACGACGGCGAGGCGGGCGACCTGTTCGCCGCGGCCCGCGTCGGGCTCGGCGCGCTCGGCGTCATCACTGCGGTGACGCTGCAGGTGGAGCCGGCGTTCCTGCTGCGTGGGCGGCGCGAGCCGATGCGGTTCAGCGACGTCCTGGAGTCACTCGACGATCTGACCGAGCAGGCCGACCACCTCGACTTCTACTGGCTGCCGCACACCGACGCCTGCCTGGTCAAGCGGAACGACCGCAGCCCGGGGCCGGCCGCACCGCCGTCGGCCTTCCGCCGCTGGCTGGACAACGAGTTCCTGGAGAACACGCTCTTCGGGGCGGCCTGCGCGCTCGGCGCCCGGCTCCCCCGGGCCATCCCCGGCATCAACGCGGTCTCGGCGAAGGCGCTCGGCCCGTCGGAGTGCGTGGACGCCTCCTACAAGATCTTCGCGACCGTGCGGCGGGTGCGCTTCCTGGAGATGGAGTACGCCGTCCCGCGCGAGCACCTCGCCCAGGCGCTGTGCGAGGTCCGCGACCTCGTCGAGCGGTCGGGCTGGATGATCGGCTTCCCCGTCGAGGTCCGGGTGGCGCCGCCGTCGGAGGCCTGGCTGTCCACCGCGTACGGCAGGCCGACGGCGTACATCGCCTGCCACGTCTACCAGCCGACGCCCAACCCCGCGTACTTCGAGGGCGTCGAGGAGATCATGACGAGGCTCCGGGGACGGCCGCACTGGGGCAAACTACACACCCGCGACGCCGCCTACCTCGACACGGTCTATCCCAGATTTGGGGAATTCGTCGCGCTGCGCGACCGTCTCGACCCTCACGGACTGTTCGCCAACGATTACCTCGACCGCGTCCTCGGCGCGCCGCCCGGACGCTGACGCCAAGGGCGCGTAAAGTCGCGATCCAGGGTCCGGTGCCCCCGCGTGTCGCGTTGCCCTCGCCAGACCTTCGGATGGGCAGATTGCGGAGCACGGGTCCGCCCGAACCCGGCGCGCCACTCGAACCGAGGGAGCAAGCGACGATGGAAGCCGTGGAAGCCTTCCACGCGACAGGGCGCGCGTGCCATCTCGGGCGACACGCCCCTCTCTCTCGCGACTTGGACTCTCATCACCACGGGGTTGTGGCAAGGTGAACGGGACAAAAGTGACTGGAGTCACGACGACTGCCACGCCCCCAGGCAAGGCGAAGTTCGGACATGCCGGGTACGGTGCTGGAAGGCAGCCGGCTCACACGAGAGACTCGAGGGTCCGGGGGAAGACGCAGCACGACGACGAAGGGACTCGCATGCAGGAGCTCCGTCTCGTCGCGGTAAGTGAGGACGGAACGTACCTCGTCCTGGCCACGGCCGGGCGGGGCACGCGGTTCACGCTTCCCGTGGACGACCGGCTCCGTGCCGCGGTCCGCGGCAACTTCTCCCGTCTCGGCCAGTACGAGATCGAAGTGGAGAGCCCGTTGCGCCCCAAGGAGATCCAGGCGCGCATCCGCGCGGGGGAGACGGCCGAGGAGATCGCGGCGACCGCCGGCATCCCGGTGGAGCGCGTCCGCTGGTTCGAGGGACCGGTTCTCCAGGAGCGCGAGTACATGGCGCAGCAGGCCCAGCGGGTGCCCGTCCGGCTGCCCGGCGAGGCCACGCCCGGGCCCACGCTCGGCGAGCTGGTCGCCGAACGGCTCACCCGGCGCGGCGTCCCCGCCGACGAGATCGACTGGGACTCCTGCAAGCGCGACGACAACCTCTGGCGGGTGAAGCTCGGCTTCGTCTGGAACGGTCACACCCGCCACGCCGAGTGGCTGTTCGACCCCCGCCGCCGCCACATCACGCCCAACGACGACGAGGCCATGCGCCTGTCGGCCGCCGACTACGTCGAGCCGGTCACGGAGCGGGCGAAGGAGGAGGACGCCACCGTCCGCCCCTTCGTGCCCCGGCTCGCCCCCAAGCCGGCCCCCAAGCTGGCCTCGGTGCCGTCACTGCCCGCCGACCCGCCCAGGGCCGCCCAGCCTGAGCCTTCCGTACGGCATGAGCCCGCTGTGCGGCGCGAGCCGCCCGCGGCCTGGCAGCATGAGCCCGTCGTACGGCCCGAGCCGCGAACGGAGCCGCCCGCCGCGTTCCGGCCCGACCTGACCCCCGTGCCCTTCCGCCTGCCGGACCCGCTCGCCGATCTGGACGTGCCCGCAGCCAAGGACCACGACGCCGACGGCCGGGATTCTCACGGCCACGCTTCTCACGGCCGGGCCGGTGCGGCCGACCGCGGCAACCCTGTGATCGGCCTCCCCGCGGTGGCTCCCGCCGACCGGAGCGCCGAGGCTGTTCACGAAGCCGTCTCCGAGGTGAACGCCGCGACGGCGGTGGACCACACCGTCGTGTCCACCGCTGTGTCCGCCGCGTCCACGTCCGAGGCCCCCGTACACCTGCCGGACCCCACGTCCAAGCCGGCCACAGCCACGTCCAAGCCGGCCGCAGCCGAGCCCGACCCGGCCACCACTCAGCCGCCGACCGCCGCCGATCTCACAGCCACCGCTGATCCCATAGCCACCAGAGAGCCCGTAACCACCACGGAGCCCGTGACCACCGCCGGGCCCGTGACCACCGAGCGGCCGACGACCGTCGACACGTCGGCCGCTACGGATACCGAAGCCGCGAGCGAGAAAGACGAGCCCACCGTCCCGGCCCCCGTCGCTTCCGCTGAGGCCGCCCCCGACGCGGCGGTCTCCCCGTCCGAGGCGCCCACGCCCGCCGCCGACACGACAGCCGCCGAGCGGGCTGCAGAACCCGTCGCCGAGAACAGGACGCCGGAGGTGACGCCCGCAACGGCTGACGTCCCGGCGACCGGCAAGCCCGTCTCCTCCGACCCCGTCGAGAAGACCTCGGCGACCACGACGGCCGGGACTGACAAGGCGGGGACCGACGGACCGGCCCCCGCTGCCGAGCCGGGTGTCGCGGCCGCGGTCACCACGCCCGCCGCGACCAACCCCGCAGCCGCTCGGCCTGCCGTGCCGAGTGGCGCGCCGCCGCGGCCGAAGCCCAGGCCGCGTCCCACCGTCCCGGCGGCACGTCCCGCCTCGGACGCTCCCGCCGCCAGCGCGGCCGCCGCGGGGACCGACGCCGTTCAGAAGCAGGGGGCCGCGGCGGACGCCACGCCGGAACTGACCCCGCCCGTGCCGAAACCTCGCCCGCGCAAGTCCCGCCGCCGCGCCTCCGTCCCCACCTGGGACGAGATCATGTTCGGCGCCCGCAAACCGGACTGAAGCGGAGCCCGATTCAAGCCGGGCGAGAAGGGGGCCGAGGTCCTCATCGCCCCTACGAGGGGTCAACTTCTCGCGGGCGACGAGGTTGCCGTAGGCGCGACATGGTCAGAGCAGGTCGCGGAGACGCTCTGGGGTAAGTCCGGCCTGGCGGACGATGGAAGCGATCGTGCCGACAGCCAGCGTGGCATGCAGGGGAACAATCACCGTAAGGGCTTCCTCGTCAAGCTGCTGGCGTAGCTTGCAGTGGCTACCCCTGGTACTGACGACGTCAAATCCGCATTTCTCCAGCGCGCGTACGACCTGTGCGCCAGAGCAGACAGGAAACTGACGTGGGCTCACGCGGAGAGCCGGATCTCGATCGGCGCGACGATCGGTTGCTGCGGGGCCTCGGGAATAACACCGTCCTCGAGATAGAGCTCCAAGGCTTCTCGGAGACTACTCAACGCCTCGTCGACCGTCCGGCCTTGGCTGGCGACCTCGACCTGTAGGCAGCGGGCCACATACCAACCCTCTTCGTCCGGAACAATGGTCGCGGTCAGCCTCAAGGTCTTACTCACCCGATCAGTTTACGCCAAACCGTTGGGCCGCCCCTGGTGCGCCACGTCCCCTGTAAGCCCCGAAGCAGGTCCGGTGGTACTCCTCCACGTGCTCGATCATGGCTTTGCAGCAGACCTCCCAGGTTCCGGCTGACTCACCGGTACTGCACAAGGCGACCTGCGGCTTCACCGTGTGGGATCGAGTGTCCTCATCGCCCCTGTGAGGGGTCGCCGGGCGGGGGCGGCGGATCCGTAAGGAAGGGGTGGAGCCAGTCAGGGGTGACCTCGGCGGCGAACTCGACGCCCTGGGTCTCCCCGGTGTCGATGGCCGGATAGCCGCCGCTGCCGGCGCCGACACCCGCCGTCACCGTGATCAGACCGGCCAGCCGCTGGAACGCCGTCTGCCGCAGGGTCCAGCCGACGACGGCGCGGCGCTCGACCACGGCCTGCACCCGCCGCAGCGACCCGGACCTGACCGACAGCCAGGCGCCGTCGTAGGCGTGCCCGAGGCCCCGGTAGCGATCGAGCCCGAGCGGGATTCCCAGCACCGCCAGGCCGAGGGCGACGACCCCCGCCACGGCCCAGCCCAGCGCGAACGCCACGGCCGCGAGCACCAGCCATGGCACGATGGCCCGCACCAGTCTGCGCTGACGCGCCCGGGGCGGATGCGGCCGCAGCGGCGTGACGAACGGCTCGACGGCTTCGCTCGCGACCCCGGTGGCGAAAGCCTTCGGCGTCACGGGCAGCAACTGCCCCCTGGTCGCCGAGTCACCGAGCCCGGTGACCACGGCCCACAGCCGTACGACCCCGGCCCAGCGTTCGAACAGCGCCTCGGTCATCTCGTAGCCCCGGATCCGGCGGCGCTCAAGCGAGACCGTACGCCGGGTGAGCAGGCCGCGCTCGGCCACCAGGTAACCGTCTCGGGTTCGCAGCGTGAAGTCCCAGTTGAAGATCGCGTACATCACGGCGCCGACGATCGGCATCGCCGTCAGCAGCAGCGCGCCGACGGCGACCAGCAGAAGGGGATGCGCCCACACCCACTCCAGGGCCTGCCTGGCCGATCGCTCGGTCAGGCCCAGCTCCTCGCCCCACTGGAAGACGAGCCCGGCCGCACCGGCCGCCAGCGCGAACGGGGTCAGCAGATAGGCCCCCGACAGCGGGCCGTACCTGAGCCACCGCCGCGGCACCCTGGCGAGCACCCGCCCGGCCCGCTCGGGACCGGAGGGCTCCGGACCGGCCCCGGCCGTCACGCCAGGTTCAGTCGCTTCAGGGCCGGTGTCGGTAGGCCCGGTGGCCTCCGCCGGCACGGGTGTCGCGGGCCGCCGGGCGAGCAGCGCCGTACGGAGCGCGCGGGCCTGCTCCATCGTCACCGCGTCGAGGGTGCCCTCCTGGTCGTTGCCCCCGGCACCCGTGTCGATCTTCAGTACGGCGAGGCCGAGCAGGCGATGCAGCGGCGGCTCGGTGATGTCGATCCCGCGGATGCGCTCGAGGGGGATGGTCTTGGCCGTTCGGCCGATGAAGGCTCGGGTCAGTTCCAGACGGTCCCCGGTCAGGTCGTAGGTGAAGGTGGCCCAGCGCACCACCGCGTACACCGCCGACGCGACGACGGCCAGCGCCGCCCAGCCGAACGAGGCCGGAGAGAACCCGCCGACCAGCAGCACGCCCGCCAGGGGGAGGAAGAGCGAGGGCAGCAGGCGGATCGGATCGATCAGCAGGACCCGGGGGCTGAGCCGCCGGGCGCCGTACGGCCCGGCACCCGCCCCGAAGCCGCCACCAAGGCCAGGACCGAAGCCGGCGTCGCCGGGGTCACTGGGATCGGAGTGGTCGGAGGGCGTCATGTGGCGTCGTCCCGGAGTTCCTGGGCGCGGCGGGCGAGTTCCTCTGCCAGTCGGGCGGCGACCTCGTAGTCGAGGCCCTTGATCGTCGATGATCCGGCGTGCGAAGCCGTACGGATCTCCACAGTGGCCAGACCGAGCGCCCGCTCGAACCAGCCCTGGGCCTTGTCCACCGTCTGGATGCGGCTGACGGGCACGAACACCCATTCCCGACTCAACCATCCAGACCGGGCGTAAACCACGTCTCCGGACAACTCCCAGCGATGTACGGCATAGCGCCACAGCGGTTCGATGATCACGAAGGGCAGCATCACGGCGCCGGCGGCGACGGGCAGGATCCAGACGTTCCCCGACAGCCAGCCGGGAACGATCTTCCAGTCCGGCCCGATCCAGCCGGCGACCATGACGGCCCCGCCGACCAGGAGCACGAACCCGATCAGGGCCTCGATCAGCCAGAGCACGATGGCTCGGCGCGAGACCCGTTCGGACGGATCACGCAGCGGTCCTCGCTGACCTCTCACGTTTCCAGCCTAATTGGAAGGCCCGTCAGTGATCCGTCAGCGGCTGGTGACCGGGCTCAGCGCGTTCGTCCCGACGAAGACGATGCCGGAGTGGCCGCGGCGATGGGTGGAGATCGACCCGGTCACCCACCTCGCCGACGCGGTCCGCGGGCTGCCGTCGCCCCCTCATGCCTCGATTGTGGCGCATCCGGTCGGTGCACCCGTATATTCCGCGTAGCATCATCGGGCATGGGGTCGCCGAGAAAATCAGCGGTCGCGCGAGTCGCCCTCGCCACAACGGCGGCGGCCGTGCTCGCGTCAGGCTGCGGGATCCTGGGCGGCGGATCGCCCAGGAACCTCGATCTGATCAGCGTGTCGAGCCCGCGGTTCCGCGACGGCGCCCCCCTGCCACCCGACTACTCGTGCAAGGGAGGGCAGGGTAACCCGCCGCTGCGCTGGTCTGGTACGGCTGGGGCCAGGTCGGTCGCCCTGGTGGTGGACGACAGCAACCCCCGCACCGGCGCGGAGGTGCACTGGGTGGTGTTCAACATCGATCCGAACACCACCGAACTCGGCGAGAACGACGTCCCCAGGGGCGCGAGGCAGGGCCAGACGACGAACGGGAAAGTGGGCTATACGCCTCCATGCGAGGCCGATGGCAGCTACCGTTTCACTGTCTACGCCCTCAACTCAGAACTCGATCTCCAACAGGGCGCCCCCCTCTCGGAGACCCTGGAGAACATCGCCGATCACACGATCGCTCGCGGCCGCCTCACGGCGGCCACCATCGAGTGATCCGTTGAACACCGGAGGTAGTCGTGCTACACGAATCTTCACGTAGGGTGTGACAACGGTCATCGTGGTCGAGCAGAATCGGATCCGATTGCTGAGCGCAGGTGATCAAAGGGGGCAGATCGCGTCGATGGCCGCGCGATCTCACCGGCGCCGCTGGAAGGCCATGGCCTTAAGGGTGGTGCGATGATAGGGGTCATTTCGGGCCTTGTCGCCGTCGTGCTCGTGGTGCTGATGGTTGTGGCGCTGGGCATGCGGTCGATGAATCGCAGGGAGAGCGCTCTGTCCGCCGAGCGCATCAAGGCGATGGCCGAGAACAAGGGCCCCAAGCCTCGGCGGCCGGCGGAGGAGACGTTCTTCGAGAGCTTCCCCCAGGGTTTCGACGCCTTCGAGGAGCCCGCCGAACCGGCCAAGCAGCCGCGCCCCGGATCCGCCCGCCAGGGCGGTGGCCGGCAGGCGCGCGCCGCGGAGCGTGGCGGCAAACAGGCCGCCGCTGCCGGAGCGCGCGGCAAGCGCGGCGTCGACGAATGGGGCGAGCACGACGACTACGACGACGACTACTGGTCCCGCGTCCGCGCCGACGACGGCGGCTTCGGCGGCAGCATCGCCGCCCGGGTAGCCACCCCGCGGCCGGCCGAGCAGCCCGCCGAGGCCGAGGCGACGACCGGCGCGGCCGCCGACCCCAACGCGGCGACCATGCAGGTTCCGCTGCCGCAGCGTCCGGTCCCCGCCGGGCTCGCCGACCTGGTGGAGACCTCCCAGACCGCGGCCGGCACCTCGAGGGGCAGGGCCAAGCAGACTCCTGCGGCCTCCACGTCCACCGCCTCCGCTTCCATGTCCGCTTCGGCACTGGCCGAGCAGAAGACCGTGACGTTCTCCGCGCCCACGCCGACACCGGATGCGCTGGGGACCAGTCCCTCGCGCGGCCGGTCCTCACGCGCCGGGTCCCGATCAACGCGGTCCGGCGGGCGGCGTTCGGCCGCGGCCGCCGAGGCGGGCCGTACGAGTGCCAGCGGCTCCTTCGAGGCACCATCCGCTCCGATGACGAGCCCCGCCACTCCGATGCCGACAACCGGGGCGTTCAGCGCCGGCTCCTATGAGACCCCGCTCGGCACCGGCCCGTTCGAGGCCACACCCCCCACCGCGGCCACCCCCGCAGCCGGGACCGGCTCGGCGTCGACCTGGCCGTCGGCGTACGAACCGTCGGCCTACGACTCGCCCCACGGTGACGCCTACGACCTGTCCCGGAACGCGACCGGGCCGTTCTCCCCTGCCGACACCGGTCCGTCCTACCCCGTGACCCCTCCGACCTCCGCGAACCACGAGGCCGGCTCCAACCCGGCTTCCACCACGTCACCTGGCTGGCCGAGCATGCGCGACGTGCTCGACGAGCCGGAGCCGCCGCGCCCCGCCTCCTCGTCCTGGCCGGCGGTGGAGACGTACCAGATGCCCCAGACTCAGACACCACCGCCGTCACCGGTCCCGTCGGCCTACGACGGTTACTCGGCCACCGCCGCCGCACCCGGCGACGGCGTCGCCTACGGCTCCGTGCCGCCGTCGACGCCCTCGTCGTACGAGGTGAGTGCGGGCTGGGCGACGATAGACGAGTCCGACACCGTTACCGGTGCGGTGCCGACGGCCTCGCCGTACGAGTCGGCCGGGTATGACGTCCCCTCCGGACAGAGCAACTACTACGGCTATGAGCAGCAGCAGGGCGGGTACGGCACCGAGCAGGCCGCGTCGTCGTCCTGGCAGGAGCAGAACACCGGCGGAAACTGGCCCACCTACGACGAGATGTACGGCGACACGCAGAAGCCGACCACCGCGCGCCGGGGCAGCCACCGGAGCGAACCGGAGACCGACTACCCCGACTATTACCGCTGATCCCGTTCGCTCAGCGAGGATCCGCCAAGGGTGAAACGGCGGTGACGGATCACCCGATCCGGCCGAGGATGGCCCCATGAAACTTCTGATCATCGGTGGTGGGGTCTTCCTCGGCCGGGCGATCGCGGCGGAGGCGCTGCGCCGGGGGCACGAGGTCACGACGTTCAACCGCGGCCGGAGCGGGGAGGACCTGCCGGGCGTGGCGGCGGTCCGCGGCGACCGTGAGGTCTCCGCCGACCTCGACCGGCTGGTGGACGGCGAGTGGTGGGACGCCGTGATCGACGTCTGCGGCTTCACCCCGCGGGTCGTCCTCGACTCGGTGCGGCGGCTTTCCGGACACGTCGGGCACTACACGTTCATCTCCAGCATCTCCGCCTATGCCGACTTCGGTGAGAAGCCGGGGATCGACGAGAGCTTCGCCCGATTCGAGTGCCCGCCGGACGCCGACGCGGACTACGGCGACTACGGCGTGCTGAAGGCAGGGTGCGAGCGGGCGGTCGAGGAGCATTTCGACGGTCCGGTCCTGGTCATCCAGCCTGGCCTGATCCTCGGGCCGCACGAGAACGTCGGCCGCCTGCCCTGGTGGCTCACCCGCATCGCCCGCGGAGGCCGGGCGCCCGCCCCCGGAAGCAGGGTGGTCGCGCCCGGCGACCCCGAGCGGCCGATCCAGCTCATCGACGCCCGCGACATCGCGGCCTTCACCCTCGACAAGGTCGCCGAGAGCACAACAGGCCGCTTCCTGACCGGCGGCGTGCCGGGCAGGGAGACCTACGGAAGCTGGCTGCGCGAATGCGTCGAGGTCACCGGCTCCGACGCCGAACTGGTGTGGATCGACGACGCGTTCCTGATCGATCACGGCGTCGGGCAGTGGACCGAGCTTCCCCTGTGGTCGACAAGCGATGACGTCTGGGCCACCTCCTCCGCCAAGGCGCTGGCCGCCGGCCTGACCTGCCGCCCGATGTCGCAGACCGTACGCGACACGTGGGAGTGGCTGAAGGACATCCCGGAGGAGCGGCGCAGCTTCGGGGTACGGAACCTGCGCCACGGCATCGACCCCGACAAGGAGGCCCACGTCCTGGCGGAATGGAGCGCATCGGCTCATGAATGACCGAGCACCGGCACCTGCCGGTCCGGATCGCCACGCCCTCGCCCTGGCCCCCGGCCTGCGGCCGCACCACGCAGCCTCGAGTCCGAGCCGCGCCTCGGGCGGATGCCGTCTCGCTGGGTAGACTCCGCCGAGTGGATCGGTCTCTCCCTCACACGGTTCGGTCTCTTTCGGCGGACCTGCATGCGCTCGGTTTGACGGCGGGCGACGTCGTGCTGCTGCACTCATCGATGAGAAGCCTCGGCTTCGTCGCCGGCGGCGCCCAGGGTGTCGTGCAGGCGTTGCTGGATGTGCTCGGTCCCGGGGGCACTCTCGTCGTTCCGACCCACACGCCCGAGAACACCGATCCCGCCGACTGGCGGCATCCACCCGTCCCCGAGGCATGGTGGCCGGTGATACGTGAGGGGACGCCCGGCTTCGACCCGTTACGCACCCCGAGTCGATGGATGGGCGTCATCGCCGAGACGGCCCGCACATGGCCTGGCGCCCTGCGCAGCGGTCACCCGCAGGTCTCCTTCGCCACGGTCGGACGGCATGCCTCGGAAATCGTGGGCGGGCACCAACTCGACGACGCACTCGGCGAGCGTTCACCGCTCGGCGCGGTGTACCGGCTGGATGGACGGGTGCTGCTGCTGGGGTGTGGGCACGCGTCGAATACGTCGCTGCACCTGGCCGAGTGGCGGCAGGTGTCGCCGCCACGCGCCCGCACGGGCTCGGCGATCCTGCGGCCTGACGGAGCGAGCCAGTGGACCACCTGGGTCGACGTGGTCCCCGACGAAGATGACTTCGATCAGCTCGGGGCCGACTTCGAGGCCACGGGCGCGGCAGTGATCGGCCGGGTCGGTGACGCGCCCGCGCGTCTGATGGGTCAGCGCGCGCTGGTCGACTTCGCGACCGCCTGGATGGCTGCCCACCGTCCCGCGGCGGCAACAGCGCGCTGAAGCCATGTCCTTGTCCGTACGTCAGGCAGACCAGACGTCCCTCATGCCTGGTGGTTCGCAGGCCGCCGGGAGCACAGCGTTTCGCGAGCCCTTCTCTCCCCGGATGTACAGGACGTACACTACGTACATGAGTGAGCCCGCACCCGAGTTCCCACCGCCGCCTTACACGGTCCAGGAAATCAGCACCACCCAGGCCCGCAAGGACCTCGCCGAACTTGTCAACCAGGCGGTCTACGGCCACGTGCACACGATCCTGACCAGGGACGGACGGCGTCTCGCCCGGATCATCCCGGAAGAGGATGCCTGGTTCTACACCCCACAGTGGCAGGAGAAGCTCGCGCGAGCGAAGGACGACATCACCGAGGGGCGCACCAAAACCTTCGGCTCGATGGACGAGATGTTCGCCGATCTGGAGACCGAGGGGTGAAATATCGCCGCACCGCCCAGTTCGACAACGACTACCGCAAACTGCCGGCCGAGCACCGCAAGATGTTCCAGCAGGTGGTCTTCGACCATTTCCTCCCCGCGCTGGAACAGGGCGCGCATACCGGGAGGGTCCCCTGGCCGCGGCGGCTGCGGATCCACAGAGTCGACGAGGTCTATTCACTGACCTGGAGTTTCGCTTCTCCTGACGGGCGAGCGCTGTTCACCTTCATCGTGGAGGACGACGAAGCCGGCCAACCGATAGTCACCTGGCTGGCCATCGGATATCACAACATCTATCGGCCTTAACCGAACCCGCGTGCAAGAAGGTCCTTGGCATCCTGCGACGCCTTGGCTGGGGATCCGGCGTCGAAGGGCGACTGCGGGTCGTACTCGATAGCGAGCTGAATGGCTTCGGCTGTGGTCTGATCGGTGATGACGTTAACAAGATCGATCCCGTCTAATCCGCCCGTATGGCTGGCCTGCGGCTGCTACCCAGACCATGAACGGCGTTGGGCTTTCAACGCGTTTCCGTGGTGAGGCCCAGGACTCATTTTGGGCACAGCTTGTCCTGTGCCAGTTGGTACACCGAGGATGGATCGCATAGGACGACATATCCATCTCGCGCGAAGACTTCACGGTATCCGCGCCGCCGAAGCCGCTCCACGTCCGCAACCTGGTCCTGAAGCGAGTCGAAGTGCGGTTGTCTGTCCCGGAGATCGGCCAGAATCCACGGTGCACGGGCGGGGCGCTCGGCGGTCTTCGCTGCCCAGGCCACGACCTTGGCCCGCGCCGAAATGTTCGGACCGAGAGCATTGGCCGCCTCCACGAGGACGCCGTCCGGCACCCGGCGCATAGCTTCCGTGGCCATGGCGAACCGGGGACCCGCTTGGTACCAACTCGGCTTGAGCAAGTCACCCAGCGCGAAGAACGGCATGATCCCCAATGTCACGATCGCCGTGACGGCCGCCCAGGAGCGGGTGAACTGCCGCACTCGCCGACCTTTAATCATCCGGCGAAGCCGTGTCGCACCATCCACAGCGGCGCAGAAGAGAGCCATGATGATCGCGGCGTTGTAGTGGTAACGCGTTCCCCACCAGCCGGCCGCACCGGGGTCGGTGGCGAGCATGCGTTCGGCCAGCAAGGCCACGGGCGCCAGCGCATACGGCGAGAGCAGTGGGAGGAAGAGCAACGGAGCGAAGAGCAGCAGGATCGTCCACACTTTCGTGTCAGGCGTGGCGAGAACGCTCAGCACCTCTTGCGGCCGCGTCACGATGCGCTCGATCGCCTCACCCGGGGTCCGGCCCCATCCGTTGAAGTACCAGTAACGATCGGGATCACCGCCGGACGCAGGGATGATCACATGACTGGCCAGCAGCAGGAAGCCCGCTCCCCCGACGACCATCAGGGTCCCGATACGGCGCCATCGGCTGATGAATAGAAGACCGACCCCCAGACCAGCCACAAAGATCCCCAAGTCCTCCTTGACCAAGAGCAAGGCTGCGGCCGCCGCCAGGGCATGGCCTCGATGTCCCGCCTGCAACCGTTCGAACAGGATCCCCGTGAGCAACGGGACGAACGCATACTCATGGAAATGAAAGTTCACCGCCTCAGCGACCGGCCAAGACAGGGCGTAGGCGGTGCCAAGCAGATATGCGGCCTCGGCGCCGAGCTGCCGTCGCACGTAGACCCACAGCGGCAGCACCGCAAGGGCGAAAAGAGCGGCCTGGACCACGATGAGCGTCTCGGGGCCGTCATGGATCCAGTACAGCGGGGCCAGTAACACGAGGATCGGCGAGAAGTGATCCCCCAGCAGAGAGAACGCCGATCCGAGTTCCTGCCAGTTTCCCTTCGCGTACGACATCGGTAGCTCGAAGTTCGCATATCCTCGGATGCCTTGATCGAAGATGACCAGGTCGTAGATGCCAGTCCGTAACGTCGCGAACTTGACCAGCCCGAGTAGCGAATATGCCAGAAATGCCAGTGCACCGAGTGCTCCCACCGCATATCCATGACGGAAACCGGCAGGAAATCGCCGCTGAGGAACAAGACGGAGCATGCGCGCTTCCCGGTGTCTGGCCGGTATTCACCAGCGAGGAGAAAGCGCCCTCGGTCCGTCCTGCCGCGATGACAAGCCGGCGCCCGAGGGCGCTTCTGGTTTCCCGCCAATAGCGAGAACGTTCCAAAGCCCTAGTCAGGCCTTGACGTGTTCACGGTTAGGTCAAGCGGGCCAGCCCCACTGCGTCGCACGCGTCCAGCCCGACGGACAGGTCATCGTAATGCCTCGACGATCTCCGAACCACGGACCGTTACTATAGTCGATCTGCTTTGTCTTCGACCCCTTCGCGCAGACGATGCTTGCTCCGTACCGCTCTGGTCCGGTCCCATCGCACCAGACGTTGGCCTGGGTGCTGGTCGTCCAGTTGGTGTAGCACCTCCCGTTCCCTCCGAGAGGAGTGATGTCGCTCGGTGCGCTGCTACCCGGCTCGTTCGAGATCGGGGCAGTGTCCGAAAGCGAGGCCGCAGAGGCCGGGGTCGCAGCGAAGCCAAGCGCGGTCAGCGAACAGGCCGCGATGACTGTAGCCAGCTTGTGACGCATTGGAGTAAAATTCTCCTTGCTGAAGTCGGGTCACGGGCGATGGTCTTGGGCAAAGTCCCGCCCGTGGCCCTAATCGGTCAATTGCGTTCTAAATCCTGTCTGATGCGATAATCTTTTTCAAGATCTTGACTCGATAGGTAACTTCTGGCAAGATCCACCTTTTCTTCCATCGTCCCCCTTCGGGCAGCCGCGACCGTGCCGAGCCGGACGCCTGCAGGTAAGCCGTCGATCACGTGTAGATGCTCCCGTCGATCTCTTCACGCTTGCCAGTTGCCCTCTCCGCACGTGCTCTCCCTGCACTGATCACCTCGTACGCCGTCGACCCACCGCGGAGCGGCAGCGGGCCGACGACGGAGGAGCAAGCCCGGCCTCGCGTGTACGTCAACCGGTCGTCGTTCCTCGGTCATTGGATGCCAACCTGCACGGCCGGGCTTGAGCCGTAGGAGCCGGTCTGCTGGGCTCGCCTGGGTCGATGGCGTGCGAGGCGATCAGGGCTCCCCCAGCCACCCACGAACCTCGACTTTCCGCGATCACCTCGGGGCCGGAGATCCCCGCCGGAGGCAAAAGAAGACCTCGGCCCGCTGCGGCGCGTCCTTCTGGTCGCGGTGGCCGGTGTCGCGGTCGTCGTCCTGGTGGTCGAGCTTTCCGCAGTTGTCATGCGTCTGCCCGTTGGGCGCGGCTGGCGGCGGCGCGGTCGGGACCGGCCCGAAGAGGCCGCATGCCCGGCCGCGTCCGAACGCGCCGCGCCGCCGCCGCCCATCGGGCGGCGGCTTGAACCCGTAGGGAAATCCGTAACAGGTCAGCCGGTGGTGATCTTTGAGACGGCTACAGCAGGTGCGTTCCGTCGTGGACTCGGACGAACGGGCCATCGTTGCGGAGTGCGTCGGTGATGCGGATACCGCGGGATTCGATGGCTGTCCAAGGCTGCAGTCAGCAACCGCGTTAGAGAGATCGACCTGACGATCAGCGCTGGATCGGTCACACTGGAGGCATGGATGCCAGGGGATATGGCGCGCTCCGCCCTTACGTCGTTCCCGCGACTCTGGAAGAGCTCACCGGACCAGTCAGGGGCGTCATCATGCTGCCCAAGCATCTCGACTGGGGGCCGGAGCGCAGCTACCACCTGGACCAGATCGCCGACGCGCGACTGCTGTACATGCGGGTAATCCGGGAAAGCGCCACACCTGACGACCTGCGACGCTTCCTCAACGCATCGCTCTTGCGCAAGCTCTGGCCCGAACTGGTCCTGCCCCCACGCGTCCGCGCCCTGTGGCACAACCGATTCCCCGAGCTTCAGCGTCAAGCCGCCTGATGGACGACTTCCATCGTCGTCTGGCCCGCATCGCCCTGACGGCAGCCAGCGATCACGGTTTCGCCCTGGCGGGCGGCTACGCCGTGCAAGCTCACGGCGTGCTCCAGCGGCCCAGCGAGGACATCGACCTGTTCACCTCCAGTGTTCGCGACGACTTCACCGAAGGAGTCGCGAAGATCTCCAACGCCTACATTGAATACGGCCTGATGATCAAAGTTGACGTGGACAGTCCTCAGTTCGTACGGCTCAGCGTCTCCGATCCCGCCACAGGCCGGACAAGCAAGGTGGAACTGGCCGCCGACCTCCGCTCACACCCACCGGTCACGATGGAGATCGGTCCGGTTGTCCACCTCGACGACGTCGCGGGAGGCAAGGTCGAAGCCCTGTTCACCCGAGCCGAGGTCCGCGACTTCATAGACATCGACGCCCTCCTGACCACCGGCAGGTTCACCCGCGAACAACTGCTCGACCTCGCCGCATCCCGCGACCTCGGCTTCGACAGAACCGTCTTCGCTGAGATGCTCTCAGCTCTGGAGCTATACCCGGATGGCGAATTCGTCGCCTACGGCCTGACCGAGCCCGAGGTCCGTCGGCTCCGATCCCGGTTCAACGACTGGCGAGCGGCACTGACCAACGACTGATCAAGACCTGGCGACACTGCCCACTGACGACTCTTCGCGCAGCCCAGGCCGCATTTCCCAGGCGTCGCCCCGCGATAGCGCCGCACGTCGTTTGCCGTCCGGCACTGCCGTACCGCCCCGCTGACGGCCATAAGTACATCACGACGACCGTCGATCTCTACGGGCACCTCGTGCCGGAGGCCTCCGAACGGGCTCGTACGGCGCTGGATGCCGCGTTCCGTTTCGCACTCAATGTGCCCCCGATGTGCCCCGATCAGGAGTGAGCCGGAAGTCGGCCCAGCTCAACCGGGATGAGGGCGGACGAGTCGGCCTGTAGGCCGGGTTCTGTGATCAGCTGTCGCTGACCGGCGGCCATCCATCTAGGGCCGTCGTTGCCGACGGCCTCGTGCGGTCTACCCGCGCGGCTCGGGCGGGCCGCCCTCGAACGTCGCGCGCGGGGCGTTCCGGAGAACGCCCCTTCTTGACCTTGCTCCGGGTGGGGTTTACCGAGCCACCCACGTCACCGTGGGCGCTGGTGGTCTCTTACACCACCCTTTCACCCTTACCCCCTGCGAACAGGGGGCGGTCTGCTTTCTGTGGCACTTTCCCGCGGGTCGCCCCGGGTCGGCGTTACCGACCACCCTGCCCTGTGGAGCCCGGACCTTCCTCGGCAGGATCCGAAGATCCTGACGCGGCCGCCCGGCCGACTCGTCTGCCGTATCCATAACCCTAGCGGCTCCCCCATGCATTCCCGCCGAGCTAATGCAGATGGGCGGTGTCGTTCAGGGTTCGTACGACGGCCGGGCCGTCGGCGTAGTAGTCGATCGCCGACAGGCAGGCCAGGTCGAGATGCATCCGGTACAGCGCCTCCGGCGGGGCGTTCAGCGCGAAACGGACGAGCAGTTTGATCGGTGTCACGTGGGAGACCACGAGGACGTGTCGGCTCTCGTACGCCTTGACGATCCGCTCCCTCGCCCGATCCACCCGGCGGGCGGCGGCCGCGAAACTCTCCCCGTCCGGCGGGGCCACGTCCGGGTCGGCCAGCCACGCCGCGAGCTGGTCGGGCCACCGCTGCTGGACCTCTGCGAACGTGTGCCCCTCCCACACGCCGAAGTCGGTCTCGCGCAGGTCCTCGTCCACCTCCACCGTCAGACCGGTCCGTACGGCGACCGCCTCAGCCGTCTGCCTGGCACGCTTCAGCGGCGAACTCACGATCACGTCGATCTCGTACGGCTCACGCGACAGCCGCGCGGCCGCGGCCTCCGCCTGGGCCATGCCGGCCGGGGTGAGCAGGGGGTCGCCGAGTCCGGAGAACCGCTTGTCGATCGACAGCGGCGTCTGACCGTGTCGCAGCAGCAGCAGTGAGGTGGGCGTCCGGGCCGGAGACGGCATCCAGCCGGGCCCCCGCCGGAGGTCCTTCACGGGGGCCGGGCCGGCGTCCACGTTCGGGGGTTCGGCCGAGGGGCTCAGGACCTCCGGGCCGCCGGGCGCGGGCTCGGAGGAGACGGTCTTCGCCTGCCAGGTCTCGCCCCGGGCCGCCGCGTCCATGGCCTCGTTGGCCAGCCGGTCGGCGTGGCTGTTCTGCTCGCGCGGGATCCACCGCCACGTCACCCGGAAGCTCCCGGCCAGGGCGGCCGCCTCGGCGGCGAGCGGCCGCAGGCCCTCGTGCTTGACCTTCCAGCGGCCGGCCATCTGCTCGATGACCAGCTTGGAGTCCATCCGTACCTCGACCTGCTCGCCCTCGGCGCCGAGATCGTGCAGGGCTCGCAGGCCGGCGATCAGGCCGCGGTACTCGGCCACGTTGTTGGTCGCGGTCCCGATCGACTCGGCGACCTCCGCGAGCACCCGTCCCGCCGAGTCCCTGACCACCGCGCCGAATCCGGCGGGTCCCGGGTTGCCCCGGGATCCGCCGTCGGCCTCGACGACGAATCTCACACAGGTCATGGCCGTCACAGGCCGGACTCGGCCGTGCGGACCAGGATCCTGCGGCACTCCTCGCAGCGGACCACCTCGTCGCGGGCGGCGGCCCGGATGCGGCTCAGGTCGGCGATCGACAGGCTGGTACGGCAGCCGAGGCACCGGCCGCCGTGCAGCATCGCGGCCCCGATGCCCGACTGCTCGCGCAGCTTCTCGTACAGCGCGAGCACGTCGGCGGGGATGTCGGCCGCGATCGGCGGCCGCCTATCCCGCAGCTCGGCGGCATCCTTGTCGATCTCCGCCAGGGCGGCGTCGCGCCGGTCCTCGGCCGCGCGCAGCTCGGCGGTCACCTTGTCCCGCTCCGACTTGAACGTGGCGACCTGGGCCTCGGCCGCCTCCCGGCGTTCCATGATCTCCAGCACCACCTCTTCCAGGTCGCCCTGACGTCGGCGCAGTGACGCGATCTCCGACTGCAGGCTCGCCAGGTCCTTGGGCGAGGAGATCTGCCCGGAGTCGAGGCGTTTCTGGTCGCGCTCGGCCCGGGTCCGTACGGTGTCCACGTCCGACTCGGCCTTCGCTTGG
Organism: Sphaerimonospora thailandensis; assembly: GCF_016863115.1. Classification (GTDB taxonomy): domain Bacteria; phylum Actinomycetota; class Actinomycetes; order Streptosporangiales; family Streptosporangiaceae; genus Sphaerimonospora; species Sphaerimonospora cavernae. Next base: position 29,142 of record NZ_BOOG01000014.1, on the reverse strand, counting down.
TCGCGGGCGAGGTCACCGGCGTCGGTCTCGGCGGCGATGACCCGGGTCGCGAGCGCGGCGAGCTGCTTGGACAGGTCGTCGATCTCGGCGAGTTCGGGCAGGGACCGGCGGCGGTGCCTGAGCCGGTCGAGACCCGCGTCGATCTCCGCCAGGTCGAGCAGACGCTTCTGTGCTTCCGGTGCGGCCTTCATCCCCATCCCTCAAATGCTCGGGGGTCCAAGTCGGTGGTCGTCGCCGTCCACGCGTCCGTGACGGTGTCGGAGACACGCGCCTCAACAGTAATGCCCTTGTTCTCCATTGCCGACGTCAGCCGCCGGGCGGCGTCGGCGAGCCATGGCCATTCGGTGGCCCAGTGGGCGGCGTCGATCAGGGCCGGACCGTCGGCGGCCTCCATGTGCTCACTGGCCGGGTGGTGCCGCAGGTCTGCGGTGAGGAAGACGTCGGCCCCGGCGGCCCGGGCCGTGCCCAGCAGGGAGTCTCCCGATCCGCCGCAGACCGCCACCGTCCGCACCATCCGCTCCAGGTCTCCCGCCACGCGCGGCGGCCCCGCCGTACGGGGCAGCCCGGCGGCGGCCCGTACGGCGAACTCGCGCAGCGGAACGGGCGCCGGGAGCGTGCCGACGCGGCCGAGTCCCCGCCGGGGATCGTCGGCGGACGGCTGGAGGGGGCGCAGCTCGGATGTGAGGCCGACCGCGCGGGCGAGCGCGTCGGACACGCCTGGGTCGGCGACGTCGGCGTTGGTGTGCGCCGTGTGGAGGGCGACGCCGCCGCGGATCAGGCGGTGGACGACCCGGCCCTTGAAGGTGGTGCCGGCGACGCTCGTGGTGCCGCGCAGGTACAGCGGATGGTGCGTGACGACCAGGTCGGCTCCCCAGTCGAGCGCCTCGTCGACCACTGCCGCCACCGGGTCCACCGCGAACAGGACCTTCCGTACGGGCTGGTCCGGGTCGCCGCAGACGAGCCCGACCGCGTCCCAGGGCTCGGCCCAGGCGGGGTCGTACATCGCCTCCATCTCCGCGACGACCTCGGCGAGAGTGCAGGAGATCATTGCCACCCGCGCACACTATCGCGCGGCGCGTCCCGGAGCGTGGAGCCGGGTACCGTCCCTGTGACGACACCTCTCCGGACAAGGACGGGCCCATAGGGTGAACCTGGACGCGATGCTGGCCGACCTCGAGGAGCTGGTGCTCTGCGAGTCGTACTCCTCCGACCATGCCGCACTCGCCCGCAGCGCCCGGGTGGTGGCCGAGCAGGGGCGCCGGCTGCTGGGGGCCGAGCCGGAGACGATCGTGATCGGGGGCGTGCCGCATCTGCGCTGGACGTTCGGCAGGCCGCGGGTGCTGCTGCTCGGCCATCACGACACCGTCTGGCCGATCGGCTCGCTCCGCGACCACCCGTGGTCGCTGCGCGACGGAGTGGCGCGGGGGCCCGGCGTTTTCGACATGAAGGCCGGGCTCGTGCAGCTCTTCCACGCGGCCGCCGCGCTGCCGTCCCGCGACGGGTTGAGCGTGCTGGTCGTGGGCGACGAGGAGCTCGGCTCGCCGACGTCCCGGCCGCTCACCGAGGAGATCGCGGCGGGCTGCGCGGCGACGTTCGTGCTGGAGGCCAGCGCCGACGGCGGCGCGCTCAAGACCGCGCGCAAGGGCATCTCACGCTACGAGCTCGCCGTGTACGGCAGGGCCGCCCACGCGGGCCTCGAACCCGAACTGGGCGCCAACGCCGGCGTCGAGCTGGCCCACCAGATCATCGCGATCGCCGATATCGCGGCGCGGATCCGGTCGTCCTCCGAGGCGGGCATGGTGTCGGTGACGCCGACCATGCTGTCGGCCGGGACCAGCACGAACACGGTGCCTGCGCTGGGCCGGGTCGCGATCGACGTACGGGTGCCGGACGCGGCCGCCCAGGCGCGCGTCGACGAGCTGATGCGCGAGCTGGTCCCCCGCGTCCCGGGCACTCGCCTGGAGCTGCGTGGGGGTCCGGGCCGTCCGCCCCTCGACCCGGCGTCCTCGGCCGACCTGTTCAAAGCGGCCGTCCGGATCGCCGAGGAACTCGGCATCGGGCCGCTGCGCGGGGCGACGGTGGGCGGCGGCTCCGACGGCTGCTTCACCGCGGGGGCCGGCTGCCCGACGCTGGACGGTTTGGGCGCGGTCGGCGGAGGCGCGCACGCGGCCGGGGAGCACGTGATCGTGGCGGAGATGCCGGCCAGGGCCCGGCTGGTCTCGGAGCTCGTCCGGAGGTTTGTCCAGTTTTAAAACGGGATCTCCCTGGATTGGCGACAGGTTGACCTAATGTGATCATCTGGTCACCGGGGGGATCGGGTGAGATTGTGGCAGGGCCGGTCCGTCAGGACTCGCCTGACGGTCATCGCGAGCGTGGTGATGGGACTGATGTGCGTCGCCGCGTCGGTGGCCGTGCTGTTCACCGTACGCATAACGGCACAGACGTACACGACCCAGGCGATCGTGGACACGGCCGAGCGGCTGGGGTACGCGGCCGCGCACGAGCGGCTGCCGCCGGTGATGCTGGACGAGGCGGTGGCGGGCGTGCAGGTGATCGACCCCAGAGGCCGGATCGCGTCGACGACGGCGGGCATCGCCGGGCGGCCGAGGATGGCCGACTTCCAGCCGAACGGGTCCGGCACGCAGGCACGGCGGTCCGAGTGCCGGTCGCCCGCCTTCCCCGGCAGATGCGTGACCGTCGCGGCATTCCGCATCCCGCGACGGGACGGCGTGTGGACGGTCTACGCGGCCGACTACGACGTGCCCTGGCACGTCGACAACCGGCTGCTGACCACGCTCGTCTGCATCACGTCGGCGCTGACGGCCCTCACCGCCTTCGGCATGTACCAGACCGTGCGCAGAGCCCTCGCACCCGTCGGCGCCATCACCGAGAGGCTCGCCATGATCTCCTCCACCGACCTGAGCCGACGCGTGCCGGTGTCGAAGTTCCGGGACGAGCTGCGGCGGCTGGCCGAGGCCGCCAACCAGACCCTCGCCCGGGCGGAGCTCGCGGTCGAACAGCAGCGGAGATTCGCCTCCGACGTGTCCCACGACCTGCGCAGCCCGCTGACGGCGATGCGCGCCGAGATCGAAGGGGCGATGCTGCACCCCGACGACGCCGACTGGCGCGCCACCGGCGAGGCCCTGTTGGAAAGCCTCGACCGGCTGCAGGCCATGGTCGCCGACCTCCTCCATCTCGCCAGGCTGGACGCCGGGGCGACCCGGCCGACGCTGGAGCGCATCGACCTGGCCGAGCTCGCCGCGCGGGAGCTGGACCGCCGCCCGCGCAAGGTGGACGTGGTACGGGAGCTGGCGTCCGGGGTGATCGTGATCGGGGACCGGCTGAGTCTGGCCCGGCTGCTGGGCAACCTGCTCGACAACGGCGAGCGCCACGCCGCGTCCATGCTGCGGGTCGCCGTCCGCCTCGAGGATCCGGACGCGGTCCTGGAGGTGCAGGACGACGGGTCCGGCATTCCCCCGGAATATCGGGAGGTGGTGTTCCAGCGCTTCACCCGGCTGGAGCAGGCGCGCAAGAAGGATGCCGGCGGCAGCGGTCTCGGCCTGTCGATCGCCCGCCAGGTCGCCCAGTCTCACAACGGCGCCCTGACCATCGAGGACAGCGAGGTCGGCGCCCGCTTCGTCCTGCGGCTGCCGGTGGCGCCCACCGGACCGGCCGCCGCCGAGTAAGCGGCCGCCTGGGCCTCACCCGTCCTCAGGCAGGGCGATCACCGTCGGGAGCGGAGCCCCGAGCGCCTCGGCCACGGCGTCCTCGAGCTCGTCCGGCGTCCTGACGGCCCGCCCCAGCGCCCCATAGGCCCGCGCGAGCGCCGGGAGGTCCGGCCCGTGCAGGTCGACGGCCACGGGGGTCGTGCCCTGCCTGGCCATCTCCTCCCTGATCTCCCCGAAGCCGCCGTTGACCGACACCACGATGGGCAGGTTGAGCCCCAGCTCCACGGCGGTGGCCAGCTCCTGCACACTGAACTGGAATGCGCCGTCCCCGGCCAGGACCACGATCGGCCGGTCCGGCCTGCCCAGCTTGGCGCCGATCGCGGCCGGCAGCGCGAATCCCAGCGTGCCGAACCCGGTCGGGAACAGGAACCGGCCCGGCGGGTCCACGGGGACGGCGAGCAGCGCCCCGTGATAGACGATCATCGAGTTGTCGCCGACGAGGATCGCCTCCGGCGGCAGGGCCCGGCGCAGCGCCGCCAGGTGTCCCGTCCACCGGCGGGTCAGCTCGCCCAGCTCCCGGTCGTGGCGAGGCCGGGGTACGGCTGCCGCGCCAGGCGGCGGAACGGGCTGCCGTTCCGCTCCGTCGAGCCGTTCGCTCAGACCTTCCAGGGCGAGTGCGGCGTCCGCCACGATCGCGACGTCCGCGACATGATCGCCATACATCTGACCGGGGTCCACGTCCACCCGGATCAGGCTTCCGGTCAGGGCGAACTCGTCGTCCCAGAGATCGGCCGGGCCCAACTCGGTGCCGACGGCCAGCACGACGTCGCACCCGGCGAGCCAGTGCCGTACGGCTTCCAGGTGCAGCGTGGCCCCCAGCACCAGGTCGTGGCTCTCCGGCACCGATCCCTTGCCGTTGACCGTCGTCACCACGGCGGCGCCCACCCGCTCGGCCAGACGCATGGCCGTACGGCCCACGGGCGACTCGTCGTCACCCGGCCGCTGGACGCCGCCGCCGAGCACGAGCCCGGGGCGCCGCGCGTCGCCCAGCAGCCGCGCCGCCTCGTCCAGCACGCCCGGATCGGGGACGCGGGGCATGATCCGGTACGGCGGGGCGATCCTGACGTCGTCCTCGGCCTCGAGCAGGTCCACCGGGATCTCTATGTGGACCGGCCGGGGACGTCCTTCGGCGAAACGGCCGAACGCGCGTGCCACGGCCGCCGGGATCTCCCGGACCGAGCTCACCCGGTGGCTCCACTCGCACAGCGCGTCGGCCGCGGCCGACTGGTCCTTGCTCTCATGCAGGTAGCCGCGGCCGTGACGGGGGTGGTCGCCGGGAACGCCCGGCGAGACGACCAGGACCGGCGAGGAGTCGGAGTAGGCCTGCGCCATGGCGGTGTAGGCGTTGACCAGCCCGGGACCCGTCGTGGTGAGCACCACCCCCGGCCGGCCGGTCACCCTGGCGTACCCGTCGGCCGCGTACCCCGCGCCCTGCTCATGGCGCGGGGTGACGCACCGGATATCCGCTCGGCCGAGCTCACGGTAGATCGCGAGGTTGTGCGTGCCCGGGATGCCGAAGACGATGTCCACGCCGTGCAGCCGGAGTGCCTCGACGAGGATCCGGGCTCCGTTGGGCGTCATGATCCATCCGGGGGTCGGGAGAGGGCTTCACAATACGTTTGCCCTTCCCTGTAATCTCATACGCCTTTTGAAGTCAGGAAATTCCGCCGTGTTTTCCGACGGCGTACTCGTCGGCCCCCGTGGACAGCACGTTCTTGATGGAACCGACGGCCTGGCTCACCATGCGGTCCATGGCCTCCCGGGTGTGGGAGGCGATATGACCGGTGACGAGGAGCCGGTCACCGAAGTCACTCAGCAATTTAGCCGCGATCTCTGAATTTCGGTCATAGAATCCATCGAAAACGGCCATGCCCACACGCTCCGCGCTCATGGCCTCATGCAGCGCGTGGGGGTCGACGACGGCCGGGCGTGCGGTGTTGATCAAGACCGCCCCCGGGCGCAACCGCTTCAGGACGTCGACATCGATCATGAACCTGGTCTCCGCGGTGCAGGGGACCATGACGACGAGGATGTCGCTGCGGCCCGCCAGTTCGGGCAGGGGCAGGTAAGACAGGCCCAGCCGCTCCTCGACGTCGGGTTTCCGCGTGCGGCTGAAGTAGGCGACGTCCGTGTGGAACGCCCGCAGGACCTCCGCGATCCGGGTGCCGTTCGCGCCCAGTCCGACGATGCCGACCCTGCGTGACCTCAGCTCGTGCGGCAGTTCTTCCGGGCTCCGCCAGCCGGGATATCGGTCGCCGAGAAACTGTCCGATATGCCGGTTGGCATTGATGATCTGACCGATGGTGAGCTCGGTCACCGAGTCCGTCGCCGCACCCGGCGTGCTGGTGACGACGATCCCGAGCCCGTCCGCCGCAGCCACGTCGACGAAGTTCTCATAGCCCACACCCAGGAAAGCGACGACCTTGAGCGTCTCCCGCGCGCTCGCCAACACCCCGGCCGTCGCCCGCTCCTCGCCCCCGTGCACGTAGGCCACCGCACCGCGCAGCCCGCGTATCAGCTCCTCCTCCGTCAGCGGCTGGATCGGCCTGTCCGGGATCCGCAGCCCATGCTCACGCAGCGACTCGAGCAGCGACATGTCGATGCCCGCCCCCGTGACCAGGATCGTCCCGTCCATCGCCGCCGTCTCTCCGACGAAGTCCCGCACCGCCACGAGATGGTCCGATATATCCCTGAACGCCGCTGTTTGGGACATTTGATCTCTCAGGAATTAGGCATTTATGTTGATTCTGCTCATCTGCATCTGTGCTAGCACGATGAGCAGACAACGCGAAATCTCACCGGTCATCCAGGCGACGGAGCAGCGTCTCAATGATATAAGGGTCGTGTAGCCCCTTGTACATCTTCCCGCCAGCCATCGGGTCATTGAACCGTGCGGAAAGGGTCCGACCGTACAGAAAGGCTCTCGTAGATGAAGTTTCAGCCGCGCCAGCAGCTCCTGGATGTCTGGGAGGCGGCCGCCCGAGCTTCGTACCGCGACGGAGTGTGGACGTGGGGTGGGCGAGACGGGTCGAACTCCATCTCGGACGCCGAGCAACTCCTGTGCTTCCTTTACCCGGCGGCGGAGCTGCCGGGCCTCCGGCTCGACACGCCGGACGAGACCGCCGACGACGTCCTGGCCGCGCTGGCCCGGCTGGGCGACTCCGTCGAGATCCCGAAGCTGCTCCTGCAGGTGATCGGTCAGTACCTGCGGAAGTACACGGCGGACGACGGGCGGCCGATCTTCTCGGGCGGAAGCTATTTCCGCGCCGCCGCCCCCGACGGCAAGCCCGCTCCCGAACAGCTCCAGCTCGACGTGGTCGACTCCTTCTCCATGTCGGTCACGCTCGCGCTGTCCACGCTCGGCTTCCTCAAGGTCTTCCGGCAGAGCGTGCGAAGGCAGTCGCTGCGCGCCGAGATCCGGGAGCTGGAGGATCTCGCGAGCAAACGGCTGACGGCCGCCATGGTGGGCATGCTGCGCAGCTTCACGGTCAACGCATTCGATCCCGGCTCGCCCTCCGGCCGCGCGCTGGTGCGGACCGTCAACCAGGCGGGGGCCCCGGACCGCCGGGTCCTCGACGATCTGCGGCGTGAGCTGCGTCCGGTACGGGCGGGACTGCGAGACCTCACGATCGGATCCGGCAGCCAGGTCGACCTCGACAACGAGAACCTGCTGTTCGAATGCGGATGGACCTGGGGCATCGTGAAGGACTCCCCCGAGGTCGCCACTCCGCACGACATCGGCCCGCAGCCCAAGGGCGTGGCGAAGGAGACGCCCTTCCTCTACTTCACCGTGAACGCCCTCGTCGGCATCGCCGACCTGTTCTCCGAGCGCACCCGCGTGCTCGGCCTGCTCAACGACCCCCAGCAGACCCTCGCACAGGCCATCCAGCGCCGCTGGGACCTCACCCAGATCTACTGGCGGACGATCGCCATGTACGGCCGGGGCCAATGGCCGCTGCAGGACATCCCGTGGAAGACGACAGACGAGAAGGAGTCGGAATACTACAGCCTCGGCGTCACCGCGATGGTGGTGCAGAGCCTCGTCAACAGCCGGGCGGCCGACGTCGACCTCGGCCGGGTCGCGGACGTGCTGGAAGAGCTGGCCGTGCGGGCCAGGATCATCCGCAGGGCGGTGCCCGGGGACCCTTCGGTCTCCATGCACTCCCCCGGAGTCGCGATCAACATGCGCGGCGCGGAGGATCTCGGCCCGAACCTGATCTGGATCGTCTCCGACTTCGCGATCACGCTGCTCAAGCGGACGATCTGGGCCGCGTCGATCGTGCAGAACACCCATACCAAAGAGAAGCTGCTCGGGCTCGCCGACCAGATCTGGCGGCACGTTTCGGCTCGCCGGTGCACGAGCGGCCGGGCACGCGGGCTGTGGGACCAGCCGGGCAACGTGTTCGCCGGACTCGACGCGCATTCGGAGGACCCGTCGTGGTATTTCAGCGAACGGGTTGTCGAGTTCCTCGTGGCGGCGACCCAGGCCAGGAGCGATCCGCCGCTGCGCAACCCACGGCTCGTCGAGATGGCGTACGAGATGCTCGGCGAGGCCGAGCACCTGCTGGATCAGGAGCTGGTCCTACGGCCGTTGACGGCCGGGCAGACGATCCAGCCCAAGCTGCGCGGCATTCAGGCCGCGCTCCAGCGGGCCAGGGCGATCATCGACGAGCGGCCCGCGACGGCCCAAGCTCTGGTCTACGATGCCCTGCTCGACCTCGAGCGGCTGGCCGCCGCCCGCGACAACGCGGCGGAGGCCATCTAGATGCTGGTTTTCGCGATCTCCGACAAGGGCGGGACAGGGCGCTCGGTCACGAGCACGAACATCGCCTATCGGCACGCCCTCCAGGGCAACGACGCCTGTTACCTGGACTTCGACTTCGGCTCTCCGACAGCCGGTGCGATCTTCAGCGTGAGTTCGGTGGCACGCGGCACCCGCGCCGGCGGACTGCACGAGTACCTGCGGGGCGAGCTCACCGAACCGCAGCGCATCGACGTGTGGGCGGAGTCCGACAGGGAGGGGCTGCGGGTCAAGCCCCCCGGCGCGGGACGGCTCGTGCTGCTCCCGGGCAGCGAGGGCGGGGGCGAGCTGTCCACGGTGGACGACGAGATGGCGAACAGGTGCGTTCAGCTCTTCAGCCGGTTGGAGGAGGAGTTCGATCTGTGCGTGGTGGACGTGAGCGCGGGGCGCTCGTTCACCGCCGAGATGATCCTGCAGGCCACGGTACGGCTGCCCGCGGTGCCGTTCCGCTGGCTGGTCTACCACCGCTGGACGCGTCAGCACATCATCGCGGCCGACGGCCTCGTCAACGGAGCCGACGGGCTGCTCGACGTCGGCGCCCGGTTCGGGCACGACCCGGAGGTCCTGCGCGAGCGGATCCGCTTCGTCCGCACGGCGGTGCTCGAATCCGAGGCGGCCGAGCTCGTGGGCCTGCGCGACGAACAGCGGGCCTGGCTGAGCGCCTACGACGGCGAGCTGCGCGAACTCGCCGGCCGCCACGGCGTCGGCCGTACGGCGATGCTCGGCAAGGTTCCGCTCGACCCGATCCTGCAGTGGCGCGAGCAGCTCATCTCCGACGAGGACGTGCTGGCCACCAAGATCGCGAATGCGGAGACGGCCGCCGCTTTCGAGGACCTGGCCAAAAAGATCATGGACGACAGCGCATGGGAGGGACTGTGACGCCGATGAACGCGATGTTCGGCGAGGTCACCGCGGAGCGGCGGATCGCCGCCGCGCCCCTGTCCCATGTGTCCATCGAGCTCGGGCACCTCTACATGGAGGATTTCGAGGCCGGCCCCGACCGGCTGCGCCGGATGTTCCGCCGGGTCGCCCCCTGGGCCGGCGCCGTCCGGTCGACCTGGGAGGAGCAGGTGCCCGGGCGGCGGGCGAGAGTCAGCACGTGCTTCCTCATCGATGACTACTTCAGCCGGTTCAGCTCTCCCGCGGAACTGGTGCCGATGGTTCTCGAGGCGGCGGCGGAAAGCGACCTGACCATCGACTACCTCGCGCGGGAGTCGGCCTGCGCCGAGCCGGCCGGACTGGTCGAGGATCGGCTCGTCGACGACCCGCCACCGGGCGCCAACGGTTCGCGTCCGCCCGTCAAGGAGACGGGCTGGCTCTGCAACGGCATGCGCTCTTCGCAGGCGGGAGCCGTACAGGCCATGGGCAGGGCGCAGCGGTGGGCGCCGCCGGCCCAGAACGCCAAACGCGGGCACTCGATCTTCGTGGACGTGGAGTTGTGGGATGAGACCGGACCGCACCGCACCTGGTCGTGTCCGTTCCTGGCGGCCGTCTGGCAGCTCCTGCGGCTCGGGCTACTGCGCGACGGGGGCCGGCTGCCGTTACGACCGGAGCTCCGGCCGCAGGCCTGGCCCACCGACTGGGACGCGCTGTCCCCCATCGTCCAGTTGGGCGATCATGCTCCACCGTTCGCCGCCTACACCACCATGTCCGTCCTGTCCCCCCGGTTCCTGCCCGTCGAACTGGCCGTGCGCACGATCCTCAGCCAGGTCGCGGTGGACGCCGAGGTCCTGGAGCAGGTGGCCGGCCGTAGTGAGGGCGAGGGCATCCGGCTGGAGGAAGAGCTCGTCGACCGCATCTCCTACGTATTCATTTAGGGAAGCGCATTCGATGCTGGTCATGGGGGAAGTCCACACAGGGCTGCTGCAGAACTCGGGGGAGGTCGCCGCATCCACCTGCCGGCGGCTTCTCGGGTTGCTCGCGGGACAGACGGTACGGGTCTCCCGTCGTCCGATCGTCCACGCGGTGTCACCGGACCGGCTGACCGGAGTGGACTGCCGCCTTCCCTCCGCATCCCAGTCGCGGGTCAGGGGCGTAGGGACGGTGCTGACCCGGTGCTCGATCACCGGTGGCCGGGTGGTCCAGGGCTCGTCCTATGTCCGGATCGTGCGCGCCGCCGTCGACCGCCGCCTGCCGTGGTCGCATTATCTGGCCCGTCCGGGGGTGATGGAGGTGCTCGGGAAGGCGAAGCCCCGGGACCTCTCCGACGGGTTCACCGATGACCTCCCCGGCGACCGTCTGAGCGGCGCGTCCGCTGGCCGGACCCGCCCGGACCCTGCTCGCCCGGACCCTGCTCGCGGGGACCGGGGCCCGGGCTGGTCGGGCTCGGCTCCCCTCGATCTCGGCGCGATCAGCGGCAGGTTCGTGGACCTGGTCCAGTCGTCGCCGCTGCTCGATCGCAGAGCTCCTTTCAAGATCCCGCGGACCCGCCTGCGCTGGGTGGCGGAGAGCGCGTCCGAAAGCGGCGCCCCGGCCATCCGCTTCACCCTCCACAACGATCAGTTGCGCACACTGCGCCTGGTCCATGACGGGGAGTTCACGCCCGCCGTCGCCGAGCTGTGCGAGGACCTGGCACTGCACGACTGGCTGCTGACGACGCTGCTGGTGATCGTCGAACGGGCACTGACCGGCGGCGCGCCGGGGCCGGAGGCGGTCGCCAAGCTGACCCCGGCCGTCGACCACCTCCTGCACCTGTGGATGCCCGCCGCACGGGTCGACGAGACGCTCACCCCGCTGTGGGAGAGCCTGGAGCGATATCCCGGGTTCACCCGGCAGTGGCAGTCGCTGGTGGACCGCATCCGCGACCAGATCTCGGTCAACATGCTGACCCTCCTCATCAGAAAAGGCGGGTGGTAGATGACGACTCCGGAGGGATCCCGAGTGAACCGCGAGTTGATTCCGCGCACCCTTCGCAAGTTCCTCATCACGGCGGCAGTCGGCGTTCCCACGTACCTCCTGACCGACGACGACGGCCCCTTCATCGGCACCGGCGAGCCGCGTAAAGCGTGGGGCATCATCCTCACGGTCTTCATCAGTGCCGTGGTCTTCGTGGTGCAGTACCTCATCGAGGTCGACAGGCAGTTGGAGACGCTGCGCGAGGAGGTCGGGTCGGGCCTGTCGCGGATCAACGAGGCGACCGAGCTGTTCGGGCTGGTGGAGGAGTCGGCGGTACAGGCCGACGTGGTCACCCAGCTCGTCCGCAACGCGACGCGGGTCGACAAGGAGATGCCCACCCTGGTCCAGGCCTTCGCCCAGTGGGAGATCGCGAGGATCTCCACGCTCCTGCGGGAGCTCGGGGAGGGCAACGTCATCTACGAGGGAGAGGATCGGGACTGGCTGCTCGGCCTGACCCACAACACGCAGCACAGCCTGGACGCGCTCAGCCTCAACGTCGTGGACCAGGGGCCGAGCGAGTTCGACGGGGGGTTCTGGACCACCGACGCGGGTCAGCGATATCTGGACGCGCAGCGCGACCGGATCCGGGAAGGCGTCCGGATCCGCCGGATCTTCTTCGTCGACAGCTCGGAACGCCTGGGCGCGGAGATATTCCGGCGAGTCTGCAAGATGCACTCGGAGATCGGCGTCCAGGTGCGCATCCTCACGCCCGAGCAGCTCGCGAGCCCGCTGGGGCTGTTCGACTTCATCGTCTTCGACGAGGTGCTCAGCTACGAGGTGACCCCCTCCGCTCCACAGGTGGGCGAGATCACCACCCACACGTTCGTGCACACGTTGCTGGTGCTGGAGCAGCCCAGGGTGCGGCAGCGGATCGAACGATTCAAGGAGCTGTGGGAGATGGCGTCTCCCCCGGCATGACGGGGACGAACTCCCGGTCGGGGCGGCACACACCCAGCAGCTGCCGCGTCCCGTCGTCGGCGTTCCCGTTGAGGACGGCCGAGACCAGCTCGGCGGTGACGGGAGCGAGCGTGATGCCCAGCCCGCTGTGGCCGGTGGCGGCGAGCACCCGCTCGCCGGTGTAACCGATGATCGGGATGTGGTCGGTGCTGCCCGGCCGCAGCCCGGCCCAGCTCCGCTCGATCGGCCAGGTCGCGGCCTGCGGCATCACGATGCCCACCCCGCGCAGGATCTCCTCGCGGGCGCGGGCGGTGACCGTCACGTCTCCCACGTGAGGCTCGTAGGTGACGCCCATCGCGACCCTGCCGTCGCGCCTGGGCACCAGGTACGGGTAGCCCTCGAAGTCGCCGTCCCTGATCTCCGCGAAGATGTGGTGGCGCAGCGGATATCCGGTTCCTCCGGGGGGACGGGTGTCGAAGGCCTCGCCCTTGATGGGATAGAGATGCCGGTGGTGGTCGGGCAGGAATCCACCGCTGAGGCAGCCGGCCGCGACGATCACCGTCCCGGCCGAGACCCGGGTGCCGTCGTCGAGGCGCACCTCGGCGGAGCCGGGCAGCTCCGCCAGGTGCTCGGCCCGTACGCCGGTCCGGACGCGGATCGCCGCGGCCATGCCGTCGAGCGCCCCGCACAGGGCCCCCATCAGCTCACGTGGGTCGAGCGCGAGCTCGTCCGGCAGCAGGAACCCGCCGACGACCGCCTCGCTCAGCATCGGCTCCAGCTCTCTGGCCTCGGCTCCGGTGAGCTGTTCGACGGGGAACGGCGACTCCCGCCACCTCGGCAGGACCTGGTTCTTCAGGCGATCCATCTCCGCGTCGTCGACCGCGACCTGCAGGTCGCCCCCTTCGAGCAGGGAGACCGTCACACCGGAGATCTCGGCGATCTCGGCCACCCAGTCCGGATACAGATCCCGGCTGCGCTTGATCACAGGGGTCAGCGGCCCCAGGCAGGAGGGCTCGGTCTGGGTGAGGATGCCGCCCATCGCGGCGTTGGAGGCGCCCTGGCCCAGGCGTGACTCCGCCTCGACGAGGAGGACGGTCCGGCCCTCTGAGCCGAGCCGGTGGGCGATCGCGCATCCGATCACGCCGCCACCGATGATCGCGACATCGCAGGTTTCAAGCACGCGTGACTCCCAATGCTCCACCGGACCCCCTATTCGAAAGTAGGCGAGGCCGGGACGTTCCAAAAGGTCACACAGGAGTGGCCTGAGGGGAAGGGTATCTCCCATGAGCGCCTCACCGGTGGATCTCCGCGCCATTCAGGCGGAGCCGTCGCAGCCGCGGCGACGGCTCCGCTCACGCCGGGACATCAGGCCAGGACGTCAGGCCAGGACGTCATGCCAGGACGTCATGCCAGGACACTGCCGGGCCGTCCCAGGAGGCCGACCGGTCGGTCACCGCGAGGCTGCGCGAGCCCCCGTGCGCCACTTCCGTGGTCGTGGCGAGCGAGGCCGACGCGCGCGTCGCCCTTGCCGGCTGCACCGGCGTGAGCCGCTGATCGACCCCGTTCAATGAAATTTTCGCTACAAATTCGAATGTTTCGAGGCCCGGAGGATCGAGAGAACCGCGGTGGGGCGGCAAGAGCTTCCAGGGAGACCCTGCACACGATGGATCCGAAAGTTTCGGATATCCTGTGGTCTCATGGCAGGGAAAAGGCGGGTGACGATCGCCCTGATCGCCGAGGAGGCGGGGGTTTCCGTCCCAACGGTGTCCAAAGTGATCAACGGCCGACCCGAGGTGGCCCCGGAGACCCGGCAGCGGGTCGAACGACTCCTCCACAAGCACGGTTACCAGCGCAGGACCGGGCATGGCGACGGCCCCGTCGGGCTGCTCGACCTGGTCTTCTCGGAGATCGAGAGCCCCTGGGCGATGGAACTGGTACGCGGCGCCGAGTCCGCGGCGCACGAGGCGGCGGCAAGCGTCGTGATCTCCGTGCTGCACACCCACGCCGGTCCGGGACGCGACTGGCTGGAACGGATCGCGGCGCGACGCACGGACGGTGTGATCATCGTGACCTCGCGTCTGTCGGTGCGTCAGCAGGGGCAGCTCAGCGCGAGATCGATCCCGTTCGTGGTGGTCGACCCCGAGGGTGAGCCGCCGCCGGGGGTCGCCTCGGTGGGGGCGACGAACTGGCACGGGGGCCTGGCCGCCACCCGGCACCTCCTCGATCTCGGCCACACCCGCATCGGCATGATCGGGGGACCGCCCGACATGCTGTGCAGCCGGGCCAGGATCGACGGCTACCGGGCCGCCCTGGAGACCGCCGGGGTCGCCATCGACCCCGCCCTGATCAAGCACGGCGACTTCCTGGTCAACTCGGGCCATGACTACGGGCACGAACTGCTCTCGCTCGACGACCCGCCGACGGCGATCTTCGCGGGCAGCGACCTGCAGGCGTTCGGCGTGTTCGAGGCGGCGCGCCAGCGCGGCCTGCGCGTGCCGGAGGACCTCAGCGTGGTCGGCTTCGACGACCTGCCGCTGTCGAGTTCGGCCTGGCCGCCGCTGACCACCGTGCGGCAGCCGCTCCAGGAGATGGCGGCGCTCGCCGCCCGCATGGTGCTGGCGATGGGCCGCGGCGAGGGCGCGGAGGCGCGCCGGGTCGAACTCGCCACCGACCTGGTGATCCGCGAGAGCACCGCACCGCCGCGGTGATATTCGCGCTAAGGTTTCTGCCGATATCGCCGGGTTCGCGGGACGGGGCTGACGGTTGCGCAGTTGGCATGGGGCGGCCGTCACGGCCCTGGTGACGGCCTTCGTACTGACCTTCCTCGGGGTCCCGGCGACGGCCCAGGCCGTCGATGCAATCGACGCATGGGGCGGCGTCGAGGAGCGGCCGTGCCCGGTCGCGATGCCATCGGGCACGACCTGCGGGTTCCTCCTCGTCCCCGAGCGGCGTGACGTGCCGAACAGCAGGACGATCAAGGTGGGGTTCGCCGTCCGCCGTGCGACGCCCCCCTCCGGCGACTCCGAAGATCCCGTCGTCTTCACCGGCGGCGGCCCCGGCTCTCCGTCGTCACCGCTCACCGGGTTGCTCGCCGGCATGTTCCCGGACCGTGACGTGGTGGTGATCGAGCAGCGCGGCGGCCGTTACTCCGAGCCTCGGCTGAGCTGCCCGGAGATCGCCCGGGGCATGGTGGCGACACTGACGGCGCCCCCCAAGGGCACGCCCACGGACACGCCGAAAGACACGCAGAAAGACACGCAGAAAGACATGCCCGAAGACACCGGCGAGGCCGGAGACGGGGCTGCCACCGAGATCTATCCGGGGATCCTCGATGAGGCCGAGGCCTGTCTGGTCCGCCTCCAGCGCGAGGGGGTCGACCTGCGCGGCTACCGCACCGCCGAGATCGCCGGCGACGTCGTGGATCTGCGCCGGGCGCTGGGCTATCAGCGGTGGAACCTGTTCGGCGTGGGCTACTCCACCCGTCCGACGCTCCGAGCCGCCGCGCTGGACCCGGAGGGCACCCGGGCGGTGGTGCTCGACTCGTTCCCGCCTGCCGAGGCCAAGCGGTACGACGACGCCGCGCCCAACCTCGCGGCGACCATCGCCAAGCTGGGCGGCACGGCGCGTTTCGCGGCGATGGTGACCCGGTTCAACGCCGTCCCGGCCGTCTTCGACACCCGCGACCCGATCAACGGCAGGCGGATCTCCTTACGGCTGACCGGCGACGACGTGGCGACGCTCGTCGAGGAGGCACTCCACGACGCCGACCTCGTCCCGATCGTCCCTGCCCTGGTCGACGGCCTGGCCGACGGCCGTACCGGCCTGCTCCGGCCGCTCGTGGACCGCATGGGTGAGAGGCTGACCTCACGTGACTGGGGGCTCTACTATGCCGTCCAGTGCCAGGACGAGGCGCCGTTCAACGACTTCCCCGGCGACGCCCGGCCGCGGCTGTCCGCCGTCGTGGCCGACGCCGCCGTGTGCGGGGCATGGCGGCTGCCCCCGTCGCGGAACGGCTGGGCGCAGCAGGACGCGGCCGCACAGGTCGCCGCGCCGGTCCTCGTCGTCGGTGGGCAACTCGACCCGGCCGCCCCTCCCGAGTCAGCGGGCAGGACCGCCGCCGCGCTCCCCGGCGCCCGCTTCACGGAGTTCGCCGGCGTCGGCCACGCCGTGTTCCTGTCGAGCGACTGCGGCCGCCGTACGATCGCCGCGTTCTTCGACGATCCCGCGTCGACGGGCGCGGCGGCCTGCGAGCCCGGGAAGGCGCCCCGTCCGCTGGTGCGGCCGGGGGACGTGCTGCTGACGCCGTCGGCCTATCAGGCGACCGTGACACCGGCGCTGCTCGCGCCGGGCGTCGTGTTCGTGATCGTGGCGGCCGTGCAGTTGCTCGCCGGACTGGTCGCTCCGGTCCGGAGGGCCGCCCGAAACACGGCCCGGCGGCGCGGCGCACCGGCCGCGTTGTCGGTGCTCGCCGGGCTGGCCGGGGTCGCGTTCGGCGGCCTGTCCGCGCTGGATGTGTCCGGCCGGGCCGAGCCGGCCATGCTCGCCATCGGGGTGCCGCCGGCGGTCGCGTGGTACGGCCTGCTCATCGTCGTGGCCACCGTGCTGTCCGGCATCGAGGCCTTCCGGCTGCACGCCAGGGCCGTACGGATCGTCCCCGTCCTGACGGGACTGGCCTGCCTCGCCTGGTTCTACGGCTGGCTGGTCGCCTGAAGACCTCACCCCCTCCTCCGAAACTTTCAAAGCAGCGATCACAGGCGGTCGCCGTACGCGAGCTCCCGCATCTCGTCATGGTCAGCCGGGTCCACGCCGGGCCGCGGGCCTTCACCGTCCACGCCCGCGTCACTCAAGAGGTGCTCACGCATGGATGGATGCTCTCAGCGATACCACGTGACGTCACGACCTTTTCACTCTCCGCTGATGAGGCTGAGAGCAGGGTCAGGCGAGGCTTAAGAAGCAATTAACAGGAAACTTTATTAATAGAACCCATTGACTGCCCTGCTCCAGCGGGATTAGTTTCCGGGTCAAGCCCCTGGCGGCCGGGGTGTTCGTACGACTTGGCACTTCGCCTATGGAGGTGGCCCTGTGCTGAAGGGCAATGCCGTGCGCCTGCGCGCGGCGTCGGGAGCGGCCTTACTCGCCCTCCTCACGGGAGTGGCGGCCGGCTTCGCCGCGGTCGGCGGCGCGACCGGCGCGGTCGCGGCGGCCGACAACGAGAGTTGCCGCCCCGACGGCCTCTACCGGACCCCCGGTGTGGACGTTCCGTACTGCCTCACCTATGACGGGGAGGGGCGGGAGAAGATGGGCGCGGACCACGCGCGCCGCATCATCGGATACTTCACCGGCTGGCGTGACGGCGGCAACGGGCAGACCCGTTACCTGGCGAGCGACATCCCCTGGGGCAAGGTCACCCACATCAACTACGCGTTCGCCCACGTGGGAGCGGACAACAAGATCTCGGTCGGGTCCAACAGGCCGGAGAACGCGGCAATCGGCATGACCTGGCCGGGCGTCGCCGGCGCCGAGATGGACCCGGCCTACTCCTACAAGGGCCACTTCAACCTGCTCAGCAAGTTCAAGAAGCAGTACCCGAACACCAAGACGCTGGTCAGCGTCGGCGGCTGGGCGGAGACCGGCGGCTACTTCGACGACTCCGGCAAGCGGCAGGCCAGCGGCGGTTTCTACACGATGACCGCGAGCCAGGCGAGCATCGACACGTTCGCCGACTCCGTCGTGTCGTTCCTTCGGACGTACGGCTTCAACGGCGTCGACATCGACTACGAGTACGCGACGTCGAACAAGGACGCGGGCAACCCCCTCGACTGGCCGATCGCCAACGGCAAGCGCGGCACCCTCATGAAGGGCTACGTCGCGCTGATGAAGACGCTGCGCGAGAAGCTGGACCGCGCCTCCGCCGCCGACGGCAGGTACTACATGCTCACCGTCGCCGCGCCCGCCTCCGGCTGGCTGCTGCGCGGCATGGAGACCTACCAGGTCACGCAGTACCTCGACTACCTCAACATCATGTCGTACGACCTGCACGGCGCCTGGAACCAGTACGTCGGCCCCAACGCCTCCCTGTACGACGACGGCAAGGACGGCGAGCTCGCCGCCGGCGGCGTCTACGGGGCCGGGCAGTACGGCGGCATCGGCTACCTCAACACCGACTGGGCCTACCACTACTTCCGCGGGGCGATGCAGCCCGGCCGGATCAACATCGGCCTGCCGTACTACACACGCGGGTTCAAGAACGTCAACGGCGGCACCAACGGCCTGTGGGGCACGGCCCCCGGGACCACCTGCCCGGCGGGCTCCGGCCTGACCAGCTGCGGTGACGGCGCGGTCGGCATCGACAACCTCTGGCACGACCTCGACGACAACGGCAAGGAGTCCCCCGCCGGCTCCAACCCGATGTGGCACGCCAAGAACCTGGAGAAGGGCATCCTCGGCGACTACCTGGCCTCCTACGGCCTCGGGGACGCCACGCTGACCGGCACCTACACCCGCAACTACAGCTCGACGCTCACCGCCCCCTGGCTGTGGAACTCCACCAAGAGGGTGTTCCTGTCCACCGAGGACGAGCAGTCGGTCGGCGCCAAGGCCGACTACGTGATCGACAAGGGCCTCGGCGGCACCATGATCTGGGAGCTCGCCGGCGACTACGGCTGGAACGCCGCCAAGGGACAGTACGAGCCCGGCACGACGCTGACCACGCTCATGTACGACAAGTTCAAGACGGCCACGCCGTACACGAACGTGCGGGCGACCACCGCGATCCCGGCGCAGAAGCTGGACCTCTCGGTCGAGTTCCGGGACTTCGCGCTCGGCGACAACAACTACCCGATCAACCCGAAGATCCACATCACCAACAAGTCGTCGATGACCCTGCCGGGCGGCACGGAGTTCCAGTTCGACTACGCGAGCTCGGCTCCGGGCACCGCCTCCGACCAGTCCGGTTTCGGGATGACGGTGATCCGCAAGGACCACAACGCGCCCAACAACGTCGGTGGTCTCAAGGGCGACTACAACCGGGTGTCGTTCAAGCTCCCGAGCTGGCAGACGCTCGCGCCGGGCGGCTCGGTTGACCTCGCCTTCGTGTACCAGCTGCCGACCTCGACCCCGTCGAACTGGACGGTCACGTTCGGCGGCAACTCCTACGGCATCCTCCAGGACCTCGCCCGCGGCGGCACCGTCGCCTCGCCGTCGCCGTCCCCGTCGAGCTCGCCGGGAGGACCGTCCCCGTCGCCGTCCGGGACCCCCTGCGCGGCCGCCCCCTGGTCCGCCACGACCGTCTACACGGGCGGCAACCTGGTCTCCCACAACGGCCACACCTGGCGGGCCAAGTGGTGGACCCAGGGCGACACCCCGGGCACGGCGGGAGTCTGGGAGGACAGGGGCACCTGCGGGAACGACAACCCCTCCCCCAGCCCCTCACCGAGCGCCAGCCCGAGCCCGTCGCCCAGCCCGAGCGCGAGCCCGTCGCCCAGCCCCTCACCGAGCCCGAGCTCACCCGGCGGCGACAACCCCGCCTGGAAGGCCGGCACGAGCTACACCGCGGGGGCGAAGGTGAGCTACGGCGGCTCGAACTACCAGTGCCTCCAGGCGCACACGGCACTCGCCGGGTGGGAGCCGCCGAACGTGGCGGCGCTGTGGAAGAAGTTGTGACCCGAGGCCCCGGCCCCGAGGTCGCGATCTGAGACGTGGTCGGGC
This sequence comes from Sphaerimonospora thailandensis, assembly GCF_016863115.1. Lineage (GTDB taxonomy): Bacteria > Actinomycetota > Actinomycetes > Streptosporangiales > Streptosporangiaceae > Sphaerimonospora > Sphaerimonospora cavernae. Next base: position 9,114 of record NZ_BOOG01000014.1, on the reverse strand, counting down.
GGTGCGTAAGACCCCCCAGCCGCCCGGCCCACAAACCTCCGGACCGCGCGAGACCGGTGACACTCTCGCGGTCCGGAGCCCAACCGCCGCCCGGCGGTCCCACAAGGGACCGCCGGGCGCCCTCATGTCCACCCCCGCTTCCCTGTCCCTCCCCTCCGCGTGATCTTGCACTTGAGACGCCGGGGGACCGATCAGCCGTGATCAGTGGGACCATTGCGTGGCAAGACCCCGCCAATTGGAGGCAAAGCAGGTGTTGGAGATGAGGCGGGCGGCTATACGCGCGCTGGTGGTCCCGCTGGCCGTGTGCGCGGCCCTGCTGCTGCTCACGGCGCCCGCGCGAGCGCACAACGTGCTGACCGGCAGCGATCCCAAGGACGGTGCGACACTCGCGGCCATGCCCGCCCGGGTGACGCTCACCTTCGATCAGCCCGTACGTCCCGACTTCGCCAGGATGGCCGTCACCGGTCCCGACGGCGCCCGCTACGAGCAGGGCGAGGTGGCCGTGAACGGCACCACCGTCTTCATCGGCGTCCGGTCCCCGGCGCCGGCGGGCGCCTACTCCATCGGCTACCGCATCGTGTCGAACGACGGGCATCCCATCACCGGCACCATCGACTTCACCGTGACGGGCGACGGCACCGTGACGGGCGACGGCGCCGCGGCGACGGGCGGGCCGCCGGTGACAGCGTCCCCGCCCGGCACGCCCCCGCCCGGCGCTGCCCCGCCGGGAGCTCCCGTGTCGAAGTCCGGCGGCGGGGGCTGGGTGTGGGTCCTGCTGACCATGACCGCCTCGCTGCTCGCGCTGTGCGCCTACGTGCTGGTGCGGCATGACCATCGGCAGCGGAGCGCGGCATGACCTCGACCACGGTACGGCGCACGCCGCCGGACCCCACGCCGTTGGAGCGCACGTCGGAGCGCACGTCGCCTGCCGACCGGCCGCGGTTCCCGATCGCCGGACTGATCACGGCCGGCCTGCTCGCCGCGGTGATCGCCACGTGGCTGACATTGCCGGGACGCGCCCCGGGCATCCCCATGCCGAGCCTGGCCGTCGACTACGGCCTGCCGATCGTCCGGCTGGTGCTCGATCTGGCCGCGACGGCGGCCCTCGGCCTCAGTCTCCTGCCCAAGCTGCTCGGCTTCGACGACCCCGAGCGGACCGAACCGGTGGCCGCGCGCGCCCGCCACTGGGCCGTGCTCGCCTCGCTCGTCTGGGGCGCCGCCGCGCTGGTGTCGACCGTGTTGAGCGCGGCCGAGTTGACCCCCGGGCAGATGCCCGACATCGCGACCTATGTCGCCCGCATCCCGTCCGGCCGAGGCCTGATCATCAGCACGTCCTTCGCCCTGCTCAGTGCCGCCGTGGGCATGCTCGCCGTGCGGTTCGGCGAGAAGGTCCCGGCCGAGCTGCGGGTGCTGGTCGCCGGGTTCGGGCTGCTGCCGCTCCCGGTCACCGGCCACGCCTCGAACTGGTACTGGCACGACCTCAGCATGGTCGCCATGGAACTGCACGTCATCGGGGCCTCGGCCTGGACGGGTGGACTGGTCGCGCTCGCCGTGCTGCTGGTCCGCCGGCGTGACCTCCTCGCGGCCACGCTGCCGCGCTTCTCCCGGCTCGCCACCTACGCGCTCATCATCGTCAGCCTGTCCGGGATCTTCAACGGGGTGGTGGTGCTGCTGCTCACGCCCGGCGAGAGCTTCCCGGGGTCGCTGCTGACCACCCGGTACGGCTGGCTGATCGTGGCCAAGACCGTCCTCAGCGGGATCATCGCGCTGCTCGGGGCCAACATTCGATGGCGTCTCATGCCGGCGATCGAGCGCCGGTCGCGCACCGCGTTCGCGGCCTGGGCCGTGTTCGAGCTGACCATCATGGGCCTCGCGTACGGCGTCGCCGTCGTCATCACCAGAACCCCCGTGATCTGATGGATCGGCATGCCCGGGTGCTCCCTGCAAAACCAGGAGCATCCGCGGCACCGATGCACACATCGGCCACTATCTCCACCTAATTCTCATCACTCGGAAAACCTCGAATAAAGAGAACGTAATACCTCTCCCAGGTTTCAATATAGATCTAGCCCAAAATTTCCATAGAGCCCGGACATGGGGTGCCGTTAAGTAATATTTAGTGCACTTGGCTCTTTTATTGGACACGGGGGATCTACCTTGAAGGTCAGGGGGGTGCGCCTGCCGCGCCCGCGCTCCATCAGGGGTCGCTTCACGCTCACCGCGGGATTGGTCTCTTTGATCATTCTCGCGGTGATCGGCGCCGGTTCCGACTTCGTGATCCGCAAGACCATCGAGTCGCACGTCTTCAACACGACGCAGCAGGCCGCCATGGACTGGATGTCGTCGATGCGGCCCGACGGGACGCCGCGGGCCGATGGTCCGGCCGATCGAGCCCGGCTCCTCCAACTCGTCGATTCCCGAGGGCGTGTGGTGGCGGCCAGCTCAGCGGCGGCGGACAGGCCGCCGCTGAGCACGATCCGGCCACCCGTCCACGACCGGATCCAGTACCTGAAAACGTGCTCCTCGCCGGGCGGATGCGTCCTTCTCACGGCCATGCGGCCTACTCCGCAGGCGGCCTCCCTGCTCTGGAGCGGCGAGCCCCACTACGTCTACTCGGGGGCGGACGAGCCCGGCGTCCTGGCCGGGATCCGCCTGGAAGCCGCGACCGCCGCCCTGGTCCTGCTCACCTCCGCCTTCTCGGCCTGGATCATCTGGCTGGTGGTGGGGCGGACGCTGCGGCCGGTGGCGGCGATACGGGAGAAGGTCTCCGAGGCCACGGTGCGGGACGTGAGCCTGCGACTGCCCGAGCCGCCCGGCGACGACGAGATCGCCAGGCTCGCCCGCGCGAGCAACCGGTTTCTCGACCAGTTGGACAAGCTCGTGTCCGATCAGCGGCGCTTCGCCTCCATGGTCTCCCACGAGCTCCGGTCCCCCGCCGCCGCTCTGCGCGCCCAGGTCGAGGAGGCGCTCCTCTATCCCGACGATGTGGATCCGCACGAGGCCCTCCGTGGGGCTCTGCGTTCGACGGAACGCTTTCAGCGGATCATCGACGAACTGCTGGCCTACACCCGGGTGAAGCGGACCGGCACGTCGGCTCCCGAACCCGTCGACCTCACCGCGATGGTGCGGGCGGAGCTCGGCACGCGGCCCCCTCACGGCAAGCCGGTCCTGCTGCACGCCGCCTCCGAACGGCTGACCGTGTTCGGCATCCGGCTGCATCTGCTGGGCGTCCTGAGCAACCTGCTGGCCAACGCACAGCGGCACGCGCACTCCCGCGTCGATGTCACCGTCGAACGCTCCGGCGACCAGGCCGTGCTGATCGTCCAGGACGACGGCGACGGCATCGCGCCGGAGGACCGCGAGCGGGTCTTCGAACCCTTCGTCCGGCTGGCGGACGGACTGCGCCGCGACCCGGGGGGCAGCGGGCTCGGTCTGGCGATCTGCCGCGAGGCCGCCAGGGCCCACCATGGTTCCCTCGCGGTCGAGGACTCGCCGCAGGGAGCGCGCTTCGTGCTCCGCCTGCCGCTCACGGACCTACGGCCGAGCCCTCAGCCGGACGAAGAGCTGCAGCCGGCGCGATCCTGATCACGGGACCGGGCCGGCTGCGGGACTCAGGCTTCGTAGGCCTGGGAGGTTCGGAGGTTTCGGAGGGTTCGCAGGGTCCGGAAGCTCAGGTTCCGGCGGCCGGCACGACCACCTCCGGCTGCGGGGCCTCCGACTGCGGGGCGGCCTGCGTCTCGGGCGGCATCGCGCCCGGCTCAGGGGCCGTGAGGCGGTGTCTGCCGGCGAACCATTCGATCGCCAGCCAGGCGACCGCCAGCCCGGCGAGGGCGACCGGCCACGACTCGACGGCGTACGGCGGCGTCTGCAGGCGGGCCTGTACGGCGAGACCGCCGTACACCCCGCCCGTCACGAGCACGGCGCCGAGCACCGGTCGCAGGTACGGCACCCGCACCAGGAACGCCAGATCGACGCAGAGCCCGCCCAGCACCAGGAAGAACGGCACGGCCGACGCCGGGAAATCGCCCCCGACGAGCAGCGGCCAGATCACGCAGCGGTACCCGACGTACGCCGCCGCCACGGCCGTACCCGTCCAGCGCCGCCCGACCATGAGACGGGCGAAGACCACGACGGCCATGCCCACCACCACGGCGTAGACCGGGTAAACCCACTCGGGGATCGGCAGGGAGAACTTGACGACCATCGTACGGTCCACCGCCCGGCCCATCTGCTGGGCGGCGAACTCGAGCAGGCTGGGCTCGGCGTACGGGTCGCCCCGGTCCCATGAGGCGATCTCCAGCACGCCGTACTCCTGCTGCTGCTGCGCGAAGTGGACGTTCTCCAGGAAGAACGCGAACAGGCCGCCCAGCACGAGCGTGCGCCGCCGCGCCGAGACCCCGGTGTACGGCCCGGCGCCGACGAACCATCCCCGGATCGCCCCGGCGAGCATCAGCGCGGTCCCGATGTAGAGCAGCGCGTGCGAGGGGCTCCATGCGGTGATGTCGAGCCCGTTCACCCGGTGGTTGATCAGGTCGAGCGGGATCGCGATGAGGAAGATCCCGGTGCCCCACACGATCAGGCGGGACGCCGTCCGGTCCACGCCGTAACCGGTGTACCAGTGCACCAGCGCCAGACCGACCGCGATGACCGTGCCCACCGTGTTGAGCAGGTGCGGCGGAGCCAGGTCGTCGCGCAGCCACTTGAAGTGCCACGACACGTCCCAGCTCGATCCGAGGACCTTCAGCAGGAACGCCGCCAGCCAGCCGAGGTAGAGGACCCGGAACAGGTCGGCCGGGGTCTCCCGGCCCGCCTCCCCACGGGTCCAGTAGGGAAGCGCCCACGCGAGAACGCGGAGCACCAGCGCGCGAACGGCGTACCCCCACCTGCGGACGGGTGCGGTGAGTAGCCTGAACATCGTTCCTGTTGCCACGCCCGAAATGATGCCGGTCCCGTGACTGGCCACGCAATCAGGGACTTCCCCGATGCATCATCACGATTCGGCACGCGCCGGCATCGGAGGCACTGTCTGTCCGGGCCAGTAGCATCGCCGCATGAGACTTCCGGACGGGCGACGGCCCCTGGCGGCGCTGGTCGCGCTCGTTCTCCTCGGGGCCGGTGTGCTGGCCTGGGCGCTGTGGCCGTCCCCACCACCTGTCAGGGGCCAGGACGTCGCGATCCCCGTCATGGACGGGCCGGCCGGCGACCAGCGAGTGACCCTCGACGCCGCCTTCTTCCCGCCGGCCTCGGGTGGTGCGGCCCCGGCGGTGCTGCTCGCCCACGGGTTCGGCGGAAGCAAGGAGGACATGCGATCGTCGGCCGCCCGGCTGGCCGAGCGGGGCTACGCGGTGCTGACCTGGTCGGCCCGCGGGTTCGGCCGCTCGACCGGACAGATCGCGCTCAACTCGCCCGACTACGAGGTCAAGGACGTCCGCCAACTCGTCGACTGGCTCGCGAAACGGCCCGAGGTGCGCCTCGACGCCACCGGCGACCCGCGCGTGGGCGTCGCGGGCGGCTCGTACGGCGGGGCCATCGCGCTGATGACGGCCGCCTACGACGGCCGGATCGACGCGATCGTCCCGCAGATCACCTGGCACGACCTGGCCGACGCGCTGTTCCCCGACGCCACCGGACAGGGACCGCTGAACGGTGTGTTCAAGAAGATGTGGGCCGGGATCTTCTTCGGGTCCGGCGGCGGCGCCTTCGCCTCGGGTCGAGGCCTCCCGGAAATCGCCGCCGCCGACCCGGGTGCGGGCGGCGGAGCACGGGTGCCGACCGCCGAACAGGTGCGGTGCGGGCGGTTCCTTCCGGAGATCTGCGACATGTACCAGGAGGTGGCCGAGACCGGGCGGGCCACCCAGGCCGCGATCGACCTCCTGCGCCGCTCCAGTCCGATCTCGGTGCCGGGGAAGATCAAGATCCCCACACTGCTGATCCAGGGACAGCGCGACTCGCTGTTCCCGCTCTCCCACGCCGACGCCAACGCGCGGGCCATCGCCGCCACCGGCGCCCCCGTGGAGGTGGCCTGGCTGAGCGGCGGACACGACGGCGGCGACGGCGAGCCCGACTGGGTCTTCGACCGTACGGCCGGCTGGTTCGACCGCTGGCTGAAGGGAGACGGGGAGCCGGGCGGCGCCGCCGAAGCCGGAGCCTTCACCGTCTCCAGGGACGGGGGACGCGACCCGGGGACGCGGCAGCGCGTGCTGGTGCACACGGTGGCGGACCGCTACCCCGGCCTGTCCGGCACCGACCCGGCCACGGTCACGATCTCGGGCCCCGACCAGCCGGTCGCCAACCCGCCCGGCGGATCTCCCCCGTCCATCTCATCCGTGCCCGGCTTCGGCGGCCTGCTGGGCGGCTTGGGCGGCAGCGTCTCGGCCGCGCTGGACATGCCGGGCCAGGCCGCCGTCTTCGAGTCCGCGCCGCTGACCGCGCCGCTCCAGGTCACCGGCGGCCCGACGGTCCGGATCCGGGTGTACGGCGAGGGCGAGGCGACGCTGTTCGCCAAGCTCTACGACTCCTCCGGCGGGGCGCCGGCCGTGCTTCCGTCCGGACTCGTCGCACCGCTGCGGGTCACCGCCACCGAGGCCGGGACCCCGGTCACGGTCACGCTGCCGGCCATCGACCGGCGGTTCGACGCCGAACACCGGCTGCGGGTGGTCGTCTCGACCACCGACCTGGCGTACGCGACGCCGGCCGCCCCCGCCGTCTACCGCATCGGCCTGGACTCACCGGACCTGACGCTGCCCCGGGACACGGCGCTGGCCGCCCCACGGACCGGCCCGGCCTGGTGGGTATGGGCGCTGCCGCTCGCCGCGGTCACGGTCGCCGCCGCGCTGCTGCTCGCCGGCCGTGCCGGGACACAGGCCCGGGCCCGTGACGGCCGCCGGACGGACCTCGCCGAGGTGCCGCTCGTGATCAGCGGTCTGGGCAAGCGCTACCGGAACGGTGAGAAGGCCGTGGACGGCCTGTCCTTCCGGGTGGACAAGGGCCAGGTGCTCGGCCTGCTCGGTCCCAACGGCGCGGGCAAGACCACCACGATGCGGATGCTGATGGGCCTGATCCTGCCCGACGAGGGCGAGATCAGGATCTTCGGCGACCGGGTGGTGCCCGGCGCCCCCGTGCTGTCGCGGCTGGGCTCGTTCGTGGAGGGACCCGGCTTCCTGCCGCACCTCACCGGCCGGGCCAACCTCGAGTTCTACTGGCGGGCCACCGGACGGCCGGCGCAGGACGCCCATCTGGAGGAGGCGCTGGAGATCGCCGGGCTCGGCGCGGCACTCGACCGCGCCGTCCGCACCTACTCCCAGGGCATGCGGCAGCGGCTGGCCATCGCCCAGGCCATGCTCGGCCTGCCGGACCTGCTGGTGCTCGACGAGCCGGCCAACGGCCTCGACCCGCCGCAGATCGCGGAGATGCGCAAGGTGCTCAGGGCGTACGCCGAGCACGGGCGCACCGTCATCGTCTCCAGCCACCTGCTGGCGGAGGTCGAACAGACCTGCAGCCACGTGGTGGTCATGCACCGCGGCCGGCTGGTCTCCGCCGGGCCGGTGGGCGACCTGCTCGGCGCGGCCAGGGCGGCCAACGGCTCCGGTCCGCGGCTGGAGGACGTGTTCCTCGACCTGATCGGAGAGAGCCGTTGAGCCCGTTGACGCAGAAGTCCCAGGACCTCGGGCAGGCGCCCGGCTACGCTCCCGGGCGGACGCTGCCGCTGCGGGTGGAGATCCTGCGCCAGTTCAAACGACGCCGGACACTCGTGATGTTCGGCCTGCTGCTGGCGCTGCCGTGGCTCCTCGTCGTGGCCTTCCAGCTCGGTCCACAGCGCGGCGACCAGGGCTCGCTGCGGCTGTCGGACCTCGCCACCCAGGGCGGGCTCAACTTCGCGGCCTTCGCACTGTCGGTGTCGGCGAGCTTCCTGCTGGTCGTCGCGGTGGCGTTGTTCTGCGGCGACACGGTGGCGAGCGAGGCGAGTTGGTCGTCGCTGCGTTACCTGCTGGCCGCGCCGGTGCCCAGGAGCAGGCTGCTGCGGCAGAAGCTGATCGTGGCGCTGGGCTACTCCGCTGCCGCCGTGACCGTGCTCCCGCTGATGGCCCTGTTGGCCGGCACGCTGGCCTTCGGCTGGCACGACATCCGGGTGCCCGGCACGGGAGAGCTGATCCCGGCCGCCGACGTGCTGCCGAAGTTCGCCGTCGTCATCGGATATGCCCTGGTCAGCCAGCTCGTGGTCGCGTCACTGGCCTTCCTGCTCTCGGTGGGCACCGATTCGCCGCTCGGCGCGGTCGGCGGGGCGGTCGGCCTGGTCATCGTGAGCAGCATCCTCCAGGCGGTGGAGGCGCTCGGCTCGCTGCGTGAGTTCCTGCCCACGTTCTGGAACGCCGCCTGGCTCGACGCGCTCGCCCCGCAGCCCGACTACAGCGGAATGATCAAGGGCGTGGCGGTCTCCGTGACGTACTCGGTGATCCTGATCGCCCTCGCCTTCCGCCGCTTCCGCCGCAAGGACGTAGTTTCCTAGCGCCTGGTGGTGATGCAGGCGAGCACGCAGGTCGAGAAGATCGACGTGGACCTCAACCAGACCGTCGCAACGCCGCACTGCGCGGGAGAAGAGCCACTGGCCCCGCGCCTGCGTACGGCTCGTCCGCCGACTCGGTGAGGCTGCGCGGGCCATACCGCGGAAGTTGCCGTGCTAGCTGAAGTTTCGCCGTCATGCGGCAACGGTCGCCTACCTTAAGATCATCAACACATCGTGTGCGATGTGCTCACCTGGCTCGGCTCCCCGCGGACCGGATGCCACGTGTTCCGGCGCGAGAGGGGCCGACATAGGTGAAGGCCCAGCGATCGGGGCCGATCCGGCGGCGTTGGTAGTGGTCGGGGCGCCGGTAGCGGTCGCGGTTGTGGTGCTGGCACATGGGGCCGAGTTTGGCCAGGTCGGTGCGGCCGCCCTCGCTCCAGTTGTCAACATGATCGACCTGGCACATGCTCGCGGGAAGGGGGCAGCCGTCCACCATGCAGGTGGCGTAACGGGCGGCGATGGCCCGGCGTTGGGCGGGAGTGGCCAGGCGGACCTTGCGGCCCATGTCCAGGACCTGCCCTTGGGCGTTCATGATCAGGCGGATGAGAGAA
>NZ_BOOG01000013.1 GCF_016863115.1 Sphaerimonospora thailandensis | reverse complement strand
CTACTACTCCGACCAACCGGACGAACACGAGGCAATCACCAGACGACCCACGCTCAAGGTCACCACAAGGAACATCGCCCGTGCCCAGGACCTGGGAATCCCCCTCCGCGCCGGAGTGATCGGAGTTCTCAACAGACAGCGCACGCAACAGGGCATCGCCGTACTCGAACGTCTCGGCGTCCCAGAGATCGGGTACGACGACCTTCGCGAAGTCGGACGCGGCGTCCGGGACAGCGGCCCCAGCACCGCTCAACTCTGCGGCAACTGCGGAGACCGGAAGATTGCCATCTCACCCACAGGCGACGTCTGGCCGTGCGTATTCTCCCGCTGGCTGCCGGTCGGTAACGTCCGACAGACGCCCCTCGCGGATATCCTCAAGGGCGAGGCATTCGCCCAGATCACAGGCCAGCTACAAGAGGAGTTCCAGGTGCGCATGGCCAGGCCATGTCGACCGGACCCGTGCAGTCCGGACTGTAGCCCGTCCTGCAAACCAGCGAACAACTGCCGCCCGGCCAACAACTGCGCCCCCAACTACTCATGCGGGCCATGCGCGCCGAAGGATCGCAACTGCAACCCCGTGATGAGCTGCAGCCCCAACAAGTGCCGCCCGACGGGCCACAAGTAAGGGGCACCATGACCAGCCGGCACCGCCACCCCGAGTCCGGACAGCGCAGATTCCTGCACCGCATCCTTGCCGAAGGCGCGGAACGACTCGGCGTATCCCTAACGGGGCAAGCGGTGTTCGGCTGGCACGACCGCACCATCGGATCAGCCGCCCTCACGGACCGGGGCCACTTCTGGCTTCGCGCAACTGCCGAACACCGCGATTGGGCGTACGGCGAAGCGTGGACCGGCAATCAGGACGCCGCAGCGATCACCGGCGTACCCAAACCCGCGCTGATCGCCCGCATCGAGTGGAATGAGCCGCCTGTGTGCATATATGCCGAGCTGCTCTCCTATACGCCCGATCCGCCCAGCTCAACCACCTCTCACCTGATCGATCCCCCGAACCTGTCCCCCTCCTGGTGGACGGACTTGCGTGCCGCCGTAGACACCCTCGCGACACATTCCACACACCGAGGCGAACACGACCCCTCCTCGCTGATACGACGAGTCGAAGCGTTCTACCGTCGCCCGCTCGACCTACCCGGAGCCCCGACCATCCGCACCGAACACACTGATCTGCACTGGGCCAACCTCACCCACCCCCGCCTGTGCGTGCTCGACTGGGAGTACTGGGGGAACGCCCCAGCCGGGTATGGCGCTGCTGTCCTCTACCTGCATAGCCTCTTGATCCCCACCACTGCCGCCCAGGTGCACGATCTATTCGCCGATGTGCTCGACACCCCGACCGGCCGTCTGGCGCAGCTGTCCGCCGCCGCGCACATTCTCGACCGCGCAACCCGAAGCGGCGACTATCCAACCCTTGCCAAGCCGGTGCACGCCCACGCCATCAGCCTGATCCGAGCCGCAGAGAGGCGATAGCGCATGCTCCTCACCCGGCTACACACCCGTCAGGCCCCGACAGGCTGGGCCGCCACGCTGCCGGCCGTCTCCCACCTTGCCGAACACGGGCTCACCCTGACCGCTCCCGTCGCTTTCCTCGTTGGAGAGAACGGGTCGGGCAAGTCCACCATCGTCGAGGCGATCGCGGATGCCTGCGGCATCAACTCCGAGGGAGGCAAGGCGGGCACCAAGTACGCCAGCACCGGCCCCGCCACCCCCCTCGGCGAGATCATGGAGACCGAACTCACCACCGCAGGGCTGCGTCTTCTCCACGGCCCGCGCACCAAGCGGCGAGCGTTCTTCTTCCGCGCGGAAACGCTCTTCAATCTTGGTCAGAACGTGTCAGGCCGACACGGGTTCTGGGAGGAGGACCTGACCGAGCAATCTCACGGCGAGGGGTTCATCACCGTCTTGGAGCGTATGGTGTCCGGATCAGGGCTCTACCTCATGGACGAGCCTGAGGCCGCCCTGTCGTTCCAATCATGCTTGAGCTTGGTCGGCCTCATGAACCGTGTTGCCCGCCAGGGCGGACAGATCATCTGCGCCACGCATTCCCCGATCCTGGCCAGCCTCCCCGGTGCCCAGATCCTCGAACTCGGCGACCACGGCATCCACCCGTCTGAATGGGACAAGCTCCAATTGGTCGACCACTGGCGACGCTTCCTCGCCAAACCTCACTTCTACCTGCGGTACGCGCTTGACGAGGATACGTAGCTCGGCGGCCGCCGTTCTCATGAGACACTGGAGCCGAAGTCATGATCCTTTGTCTGACGAGGGTCAGAGGTGGAGGGTCGGATCGGCGAGCATATCGACGACTTGCTGGCCGCCAAGGACGAGGGCGGCGCTTGGGGAGATCGCGATAGCGGAGCATGGCGTGCAGAACACCAGCGAACGGCTGGCCTAACAGCGAGACGAGGACTTCGCCGGCCCTTTCCGTGTCGCCCTCTTGCAAGAGGCGAGAACGGTCGCGAAGCATGGATGCCGTACGGATGACGGCATAACGCCTGCTCCGCACCAGATCGTCGCGATTCAGGCCGAAAACATCGATCGTCGCTTCACCTCGGAGCGTCAACGCCTCGTAGGTTCCAGTGGCCAGCATGAGCTCCAGATGGTCATCGGGATCCTCGGCGGACGGATCGATGAGCAGTGGCCTGCCCTGTTCGTCCCGAGGGAAGAGATCACGTTTCTGGTGGCTGTTGCAGTGGGCGCAGGCCAGGAGGTGGTTGAGCCAGTCGAAGGCTCGGAACGGCGCCTGCGCGAGCGGCTCGAAATGATCGATGCCCGTGCTGAGGCAGTCGCCGCAGTACATGCAGGCGCGGATCCCCAGAGCCATGAGGGCGAGCTGCACCGTCAGCTCGTCTCGCAGGACTTTGGCCGAGTTCCACATCGTACGCGCGCGTGCCGGCGCGTCATCGACCCGGCACTGCCGCAGCCTGTCGGTCTTCTGCCGCAGCTGGACGTTCAGGTGTGTGGAAAGAGTCCCCCGACTAATCCGGATCATGATGGCTCGACGAACCTCGCGGCGACCTCGTCCACTCGCGTGACCAGCGAGCTGGTGAGTAGATCACGAAGGTTCTTGTACTCCTGTTCCTCCTCGGCAGTGGCCTCTCCGCGTAGGACAGCGCGTTCCAGCACGACCAGCCTCCGTCGTTGCTTTTCGGCCTCATCGGAGTAGATCGAGTCCACGCCGAAGAGATCGGTGAGGAGGGCGTCGTCGCCGCTGCCGTACACAACGCGCTGGTACAGATCCTCGTCGACCACTTCAGGCGAACGGTCCTCACCGACTCCGGGGAGCCGGATCAGGCCTCCGGGGTCGGCACTCTGGCAGATGTAGGGGCTGTGCGAGGTCACGATGAACTGAATGGCCGGGAAATGCTCCTTGAGCCATTCTCCGATCTTCTTCTGCCAGCTCACGTGAAGATGCGCGTCGATCTCGTCGATGAGCACGACCCCGGGCAGGTAGACACGCGGCCGGTCCGCTTCTGCGTGCTCGGGACGGTAGGCGTGGCGTCCGGCGATTCTGCTGCCCCTCTTGTCGGTATAGACCTGATCCATCTGCCGGACCAGGTCCAGCACGAGCGCGGTGACCGTACGGTAGCCATCGCTCATCTCACGCAGTGAGATGACATGACCGTTCCGCTCCACCCACAGACCCTCGCTGTCGACGCGCTGGATCTGGAAGCCGTCGGGGAGCAGGCCGTCGTTGAGCAACCTGATGGCGAACGACAGCAGTTCCGCGGCACCCTGCCGGGTCTCCAGTCGCCGCAGGTGCAGGTCGATCAGCCAACTGACGCTCTCGGCCAGCGAGGCATCCTCGTGAAACAGACTGGCGAGCTGTGAAACAGGACCGGCATGCAGCATGAGCCGCTGCGTCTCCGACGCGCCTCCGGTCAGGCGACGGAAAGGCCCATATCCGGCGAAGAACCACCCTCGGGGATTGCGCGCCCAAGGCCCCAGAGGAGCGTCGTCATTTTCACCGATCAAGGTGGGCTGACGCCAATATTCACTCGAATCTTCAACCGGCTCGCGAAACCAATGGAGGCGCGCATCCAGGGTGTCGCTGGTGGGTTGTGCGTCCGTGAACCGATCCCAGTCCGGATCCACGGTCAGCATCGCTTCAACGACGCCCTCGTCAACCCCCTCAGACACCCAGTCGGCGAAGTCGGCCAGGCTGTGCGCGACGGTCGGCCCTGCCATGGCCAGTGCGATCGCCCGCAGCAGCGTCGTTTTGCCGGAGCCGTTCCGGCCGGCCAGGACCGTCCAGCCCGCGTGGCTGCCATCAGGACGGGTGAGCCGTAGATCGACATCCCGAGGTCCGGAGAAGCAGCGAACTCCGGAGATCTCGATCTCACTAACGTACATGACCGCCCCCTACCCGGTGACCAGCGCGGAGGCGTGCACTGCCATCTCGCTATCGTCCTCGAAGACCTTCTCATCATGCATGGGATCCATGATCACGCTCCTTGGGCGGAGACTGCCGTGGGAAGAAACGTCTCGACGTGACGGCGCGGGTCGAGTACTATCAGTGACGACGCCGCCGCTTTGCGGAGCGGTTGGAAGTGAGCCCGGGAAGATCCCTCCGGAGGTGGGGTCCCGGGCTCGCGGCTTTCACTCGCCGATCTGGGAGACCTCCGCCACCTCGGTAGCACACCGGAGGTCCGCAGATCGCTGCGGACGATATCCGGCAGGAGCCGGAACACCTCCAGCACGTTGGTCTTGCCCGCGCCGCTCGGCCCGATGAGCACGTTGACCGGCCCCAGCGGCAACGCCACCTGCCGCAGACTGCGGAAGTTCTCCACCCGCAACTCTGAAATCCGCTGCTCCGCCATCCCTTCTCTCACCTCCTCGTCTTAGTCGTACGGCCCAGCCTGGGCCGGCGGCGGAGACCACCGCGGCAGCCTCAGACCCCGGCCCCACGAGCGGTCGTCACATCGAGCTGCCCCGTCACCGCCGCCGTAATCAGCGCCTGCCGCCGCTCGGCCAGGAGCGCGACCTGCTTGTCGATGGCCGATGACGCCTGATTGATGAGTTCGAGGCTCTGGTTGATTTCCCTCACCAACTGGCGCTGCCGTTCTACCGGGGGCAGCGGTATGGGAAATCCAAGGATCTTGCTGCTGTTGGTAGATGCGAGATTCGTGGTCTTGACCCCGGTGCTCTCGAAGTAGCAGCGGCCGTGCACCGACCTGGTGAGCAGTGCCAAATAGTCGGCGTCCAGCTTGTCACGATCAGGCCGCAGCGCGAAGACATGGTTCTGATGGAGACAGCCCGGAAGTTCGTCACGCCATACCGTTCCTCGCCCCAGCTTATCCAGGTCGCCGCCCTCGGTCATCAGGACATCGCCATGTCGCAAGGTGCTCCGAGCTGCGATGTAGCGAGGAACTGTGATCTCGGTGATTGAATCGAGCGCTAAGTGCGTCGCTTGAACGTTTGCCACTCGCAGGTAGGGGCGCGTTACCACGTCGCCGGAGAGTTCCCGGTTCCCATCAACGGTCAGACCAGTTTGCAGCCGGCAGATGTACCCCAAGCGCCCAAGGGACTGATCAGAAGGCAAGGCAGGTAGCCACCGCCAAGGCCACTCGCCCTTTGGTTTACTCAGTGAACCGGGGATAAGCATCTCCGTGATCACTGCTGCGGCGCGCTCTTCGAGGATTTCGCGCTGAACCTCACGGAGTGATTCCATCCGGCTGATCCGGCTGGTCTCCTCTTCAAGAAAGTCAGCGATGCGCTGCTGCTCATCCATTGGTGGAAGCTCGATCGGAAGCGATCGAACCCGTTCGGCACTGAGGTGGTAGATGTTCGCCCCGGATGCGATAGAGGCGAAGTCTCCCGACCCGAAAGCTGAGCGGGCCCACCAGCCGAGGAAACGACCGTCTACATCCACTCGGGGCCGAAGTCTGAGCAGCGTGTTCTGAAAGCAGACCGTTCCATCGATCTCGCCATGCCAGACGGCGGAGGCACCCACTGAGGCCAGGCTTCCGCTGCCTTCTGTGACCAGCACGTCTCCTGGACGTAGCGAGAAAATCCGCTGCTCTTGAGGGGTGAAGTTCATCGACATCACGTCATCGAGAGCGAGTTCACCGTCTTTGACGTTCACTGCCCGCAGATATCGCACCATGTGCGGACCCTCAGCGTGCTGCGGTGAACGCTGACGCCCGAGAGCTACTTCGGCCGCTCCCCGAAGAGCCGTCTGCTTCCACGTCATCGAGTTACCTCGCTCAACAACTGCTGGATTTGGGCTTCGAGGGATTTGAGTTCGGCGTCGATCTCTTCCAAGGGGCGTGGGGGTGTGTAGACGTAGAAGTGGCGGGTGAAGGGGATCTCGAAGCCGAGTTTGGTCTTGGCGTGGTCGACCCAGGCTTCCGGGACGTGCGGCAGCACCTCGGCCTTCAGGTATTCGTCGATCTCGGCCAGACGTTCGGCCGGGGTCGAGTTCATCGAGGTGAGCGGCACGTTCTCGTTGTCGCGCAGGTCGGGGTCGGGCAGCGGATCGTTCCTGATGTCGGTCTGGAGCTCGCCCTCGGGGTCGCTGACCGAGACCGCGGCCCACACGGCCTTCATCACCGGTGCGGCGACCTTTCCGTGCGCGCCGAGCTGGTGGTTGGCGAAGTGCTCGATGAGCGCGGCCTCCATCTCCTTCCTGGTGGCGCAAGCCGTACCGGAAAGGGACCGGATCGCGTCGAGCAGGGCGGCCCTGTGCTCGTACTTCTGCACGGCCTTGACCTGGGCCAGCTCCTCGGCCGTGTCGTCGGTGACCTCGAAGCGCAGCCGGAGCGGGCGCTCGACCGTGATGCGCTGGTAGCCGAAGGCGTGCCGCGGGAAGACCTTCACCTTTGGGTCCTCGATCCCGGTGGTGATCACGTCCTTGTAGAGCTTGGTGAGCTCGTCGATCTGCTCGTCGGTGACGAGCTTGCGCTTGTCGCCGAGCGACTTGCGCATCTTGGCCCAATAATCACGTGCGTCCAGCAGGATCACCTTGTCCCGGAGCGCCGGGGCCTTGCGGTTCGACAGGATCCAGAAATAGGTGGAGATGCCGGTGTTGTAGAACAGCTGGTCGGGCAGCGCGACGATCGCCTCCAGCCAGTCGTTCTCCAGGATCCACCTGCGGATCTCCGACTCGCCCGACCCGGCGGCGCCGGTGAACAACGGTGAGCCGTTGAAGACGATCGCGATGCGCGATCCGCCGTCCTCGACCGGCTTCATCTTCGAGATCATGTGCTGGAGGAAGAGGAACGACCCGTCGTTGATCCGGGGCGTGCCGGCGCCGAACCGGCCGGCCCAGCCGAGGTTCTCCGCCTCGTCGAGGATCTCGGTCTGGACCTTCTTCCACTCCACCCCGAACGGCGGGTTGGCCAGCAGATAGTCGAACCGTCCAGACGGGTGCCCGTCCGCGGTGAAGGAGTTACCGAAGGCGATCTTCGTCGGGTCCTGGCCCTTGAGCATCATGTCCGAACGGCAGATCGCCCACGACTCCGGGTTGAGCTCCTGCCCGAAGACCTTGACCGTCGCCCTGGTGTTGTACCGGGTGATGTGCTCCTCGGCCGCGGTGAGCATGCCGCCGGTGCCGCAGGCCGGGTCGAAGACCGTACGGACGACGCCGGGCACCATCACGTCCTCGTCGTCCGGGGCCATCAGCAGGTTGACCATGAGCTTGATGACCTCACGCGGGGTGAAGTGCTCACCGGCGGTCTCGTTGGAGATCTCGGAGAACTTCCGGATCAGCTCTTCGAAGATGTAGCCCATCTGGTGGTTGTCGACCTTGTCCGGGTGCAGGTCGATGGTGGCGAACTTCGACATCACCAGATAGAGCAGCTTGGATTCCTCCAGCCGGGTGATCTGCTCGTCGAAGCGAAACTTGTCCAGCACCTCGACCGCGCCCGGGGAGAAACCGCCAATATAGGCCCGCAGGTTGCTCGCCACGTTGTCCGGCGCGGCTGCGATCTTCTTGAAGTCCAGCCTGCTGATGTTGTAGAAGGTCTCGCCGGCGATATCCCGGAGCTTGCGGTCCTTGGCTCCCTGCGGCAGGGGGCCGCCCTTGAGCTCCTCCGCCATCGCCAGGACCGCTTCCTTGGTGGGCGCCAGCACGCAGTCGAGGCGTCGCAGCACGGTGAACGGCAGGATGACCTTGCCGTACTCCGACTGGCGGTAGTCACCCCGCAACAGGTCGGCCACGGACCAGATGAAATCCGCGTACTTCTGGTGGTTGAGACTCACCGCGCACCCTTCTCGGAATCGGTAGCGGGCCGGACGCCGCCCTGCGTCAGACCATCGGAAATCAGCTGAACCAGATCATCGCCGAGCGCGGCCGCCCGGCGCAGGGAAGTCTCGAACTCGGCCAGCCGCCGGAACGCCTCGCCGTACCGGCGCTGCTCCTCGATCGGCAGCAGCGGCACGCCTGCCCGCCGTACGTCCACCTGGGCACGGCTGCCGGCCGACGTGACGAAGTTTCGGGCGTTGACGGAGCCGGCCACGAACCCCGCCACGAAACAGGGGTCGAGCTTGTCGGGATCGACCCGCAGGAGGGAGATCCGCGGCCCGAGGAGTGCTCCGGCCACTCCGCCGTCGCCTCCAGAAGCGACGCGAGCCACCGGCCGATGCACCAGGTGCGGGACGAGCACATCGCCGGGCCGTACGACGATCTCGTGTTTGACGGGCGTGGTCGAGATGGCGCCGGTGGGAGTCCGATCGTCTATGACGTCTTCCGGCATCACAACGGCCACACCATCCGGAGCCTCGGACGCCTCGCCCGATTTCACCAGGCGTTGGTGCTCGATGGTCAGCATCCCGCGCCGTTCCAACTCCGCCAGCGGCACCAGCGAGAGCTCGTTGGTCGTCTCCACCGCGGATTCAACCGCCGGAATCATCGATGCCGCACCCCGGAGAAGGTCCGCCATCCGCTCGCGCTGGTCGTTCACCCGCTCGGGTGATATGTCCTCGGTGGAGGCGGAAAGATATCGGGCAGGCGTGAGGTCGACCTCGTCGTCCAGCAGGTCGATGGCCGGTACGGCTCGGCTGATCGTCGGCTCACCGACCTCGTCTCCCCCATCGAATCGCCCCCATGCGGCCGAAGCGACCTGCACGAAGACTTCCGGGCAACCGGAGGTGTCGATCATAAGTACGTGGCTCGGAGTCCGTGAGTCGTGCGGTTTGCGCAGCACCCACAGGTTGAGCGCGACCGCCATGTTGGGGATGCTCCCGAGCGGCAGCGTGATCACGGCGCGGAGCACGCCTCGGCGGATGAGCTGGGCGCGGATGCGGCGGCCGGCACGGCGATTGCTCGCCGCCGGCGGCATCAGCAGTACGGCGGTGCCGCCGGGCCCCAGGTAGGAGAGCGCGTGCTGGGCCCAGGCGAGCTCCGACTCCGTCCTGGGCGGCAGGCCGAACTCCCATCGCGGATCGGCGGCCAGCTCCTCATAACCCCAGGCACGGTCGTTGAACGGCGGGTTGCCCACCACCGCGTCCACGGTCATGCCGGGGAACGCGGGCCTACGAAGCGAGTCGCCGTTCTGGATCTCGGCTTCGCAGCCCTGGAGGGCGAGGTGGACCTCGGTCAACCGGGCAGCGGCCTCGTCGATGTCCTGGCCCAGCAGGTGTTTCACCTTGCCATCTGGACGGTCGCGCAAGGCTTTGAGCAATGTGCCGGAGCCGCAGGCCGGATCGAGAGCCGTCGAGGCCGACGGGTTGCTGAGGGCGGCAATCAACTGCGCGACAGCCTTCGGCGTGGCGTAGGTCCGCTTGGTGTGCAGCTCGAAGTAACGGTCACGGAGGAAGGCGAAGGTCGCCGCGGCCCCGTCCCGCTTGGCGAGATCGGCCAGCTGTCGGACGAGCGGCACCCTGGCCACGATGAGTGAGCCTGAGATATCCGGCTTGATCCGTACGGCCAGGGCGGCGGCCAGAGCCGCATCGTCCAAGGCTGACAGCGATGCCCAGTCTTCGGTGTCGTCCAGATGGATGAGGAAGGCGCCGAGACCGGCGATCAGGTCCGGCAGCTCTTCTTCGGCCGTGCTGGCGCGCAGATCCTGCCAGAGCCATTCGCGAAGTGGCAGCTCCCTCCCCTCGCTGTGGGAGAGCAGCCACTCCTTGATCTCGTTGAGCGAGAAGACCGGGCTGGTCGCGGTGCCCCCGACTGGCTGGGGAAAGTCGTCATGCCTGCGACGCCAGTTGCTCACCGCGGCGCGGCCCACGTCGCCCAGCCGGGAAATGTCCGCTGCGGTCACCCGGACGTCCCTGCTCACTCGAGCTCCTCAATGCGTGGGTCCTGTGTCGCTGGGACCGTACCTCACTTCTCGTGCCAAACACAACGACCCGTGAATTATTGGTCGATTCCATCAACGCATGCTTCAATGGTGACCATCGACCACGTCGCACCTTCGTAATGGAAGGGATCGATGGCAGTGACAACCTCCGCTGCGGACCAGTTCCGGGCTCCTCACAGACGCGGCAGGCGACGCGCGAGGCGCAGCCTGCGCATCGGACGGGCCGTACACCTGCTGGACATCGAGAACCTCACCCGCTCGACCCGGCCCACCACGTCGGAGGTCGTCGCACTGATGGGGCATTACCGGACGATCGTCCCGATCGGTTCGATGGACCAGTTCATCGTCGCGGTCAATCACAACGCGCTCGTCTCGGTCGGGACGGCCTTCCACAGCGCGCAGTTACTCGCCCGCTCCGGCCCCGACGGTGCCGACCAGGCGCTCGTCGAGGCCGCCTACGGTGATCAGCTCAACCAGCGCTTCGATCACGTCGTGATCGGCTCCGGGGACCACTACTTCGCGGAGCTGGCCGGCTGGCTCACCGTTTCGGGCGTACGGGTCACCGTCATCTCCCGCCGCGAGGCGCTCAGTTGGCAGCTCTACGCCGCCGTGCCGGACATCCGCACAATCGACCCCGCCACCCCCGAGGCGGCCTGAACGCCAGGAGCCGCCGGACCCCCATCCGGCGGCTCCCGCCTATGCCGAATGGGTGGCAGCAGCGGCAAACCAGTGATAGACGGGTGCAACCTACTCGCTTCTGGCACGTGCCCATAAGGGCATCTCGTGAAGGAGACACATGGGTACGGCCGAACGTGTTGCAGTGATCGCCGGAGAGCAGCGGGCTGTCGATCACGCCCACGACTGCGTCGAGCAGGAGCGGAAGGAGATCGACCGGTTCAAGAAGGGCTACCTGAGGCGGGCCTGGCGGACTCAATCGCTGCATGAATTCCTATCCGGCTATCCAACCGACCGTTCGGGTGCGTCATCGAACAGGTCGGCGGTGGAGGTGGCGGTGACGGCACGCCGCATCCAGTCGTCGAGCCGATTCAGATCGGTGCAGCTGATGATGCGGGTGCGGTCGGCGTCGGAGACGGGAATGCCCCGCACCTGCAGGACAGTCAGTACGTCCTCTGCCCGGCCTTCTGCTCGGCCTTCTGCTCGGCCTTCTGTCCGGCCGACTTGGACGCCTTTGCCGTAGTGCTTTCGAGCGAAGGGGCTGTAGACCGGCCAGGTAGCTGATTCCATAAGCTTCTCCATGACGTGTCGGGCAGCCAGCGAGGCCAAGCGGTATGCGTATTCATAGTATTGCGGAGCGTGATCGTCGGGGAGACGTTCCAGCGCGACCATGAACGCCTCCACCACCGGAGCGTCCTCTCCATGGGCCATCACCGACAACGCGGCCAGCTCCGGATGCGCCACCGCCTCCGCCGGGTCGATGACCGGCGGGATCTGCTCGGGGCCGATCACCTCGCACTTCAGCGCACAGCCCGGCACCTCGAAAGGGATCGGCTCAGCCGCCCATGTGGCGACCCGCACGTCCGGGCAGATGACCAGCACGGTGACCGGACAGGACAGCTGCAGCCACAGCGCTACGGCATACCGCGGCAACTGCTTGCGCTTCGTCTCGTCCTTCTTCTGCTGGATCTCGACAATGATGGCGTGCTTGGGGTCGTGCCGTGGACCAACCGTGATCACGGTGTCGGGATACAGGTCCTTGGACGGGCGGTCGTTGAGCTCGTTGCTCACCAACTGAACCGGAAGCCCGTCGGGTACTTCAACACCCAGCTGATCGCGCAGCATCTCCACGGCGAGCTCGGGCCTGTTGCGAAACATGAGGTTGAGTGTGTCGTGCTGGGGGGACGGCATGACACGTAACGCTACACCGTGCTCACTATCTGTGATGCCAGATTGCCGGTCCGCCTGCCGTACGGCTCCCAGAACGGCGGGCGGGCTTCGAGCACGCGGCCGCCCGCCCGCGACACCGCGTCAGGACTTGAAGATGTGATCCACTACGCGGGCGGCGGACTTGCCGTTCTCGTGGGGGGCGTAGGTGCGGACGAAGGCGGCATATCGGTCAGCCAGTTTGGTGGTGGCGGAGTCGATGTTGCGCAGCACCTCCACCACCTCGGCCGAGGTCTCCAGCCGGGGACCGGGCCGCTGCGACTCCAGGTCGAGGTAGAGCCCGCGGGTCGACCGATACTTGGCCAGGTCGGGGGTGAAGAGCACGACCGGCCGCCCGGTGGCCACGAAGTCGAACATCACGGACGAGTAGTCGGTGACCAGTACGTCAGCGATCACCAACAGGTCCGCGATATCCGGATAAGTCGTGACGTCGAGGGCAAAGCCATCATGGCTGTGCACGTGCGGGAACGCCTGCATCATGTGTCCGCGCACCAGCACGACGTGATCGTCTCCGAGAGCCCGCTTCGCGTCGGCCAGATCCAGCTTGACCGCGGCGTTCCTGCGGTCATGGTCGCGGAACGTCGGCGCGTAGAGGATCACGCGCTTGCCCTCAGGCACGCCGACGCGCCGCCTGATCTCGGCGGCCATCGCGTCCCGCTCCGTCGCGACCAGCACGTCGTTGCGCGGGTATCCCGCCTCCAGGATCTCGCCCTCGTAGCCGAAGGCCTTCCGCAGCACCGACGACGCCACCTCGCTCTGCGACAGCAGCAGGTCCCAGCCGCGGACCTCGACGGCCTGGCGGTGCCAGACCGGCGGCCTGGGCTCCCGCTTCATGTGCGCCTGGTCGCGGCCGATGTGCTTCACCGGGGTGCCGTGCCAGGTCTGCACGCACACCTGGTCCTCGCGGGTACGGAACCACTGCGGCAGGAAACCGTTGGACACCACGTAGCGGGCGCGGGCCAGCGCCTCGTAGTGCTCGCGGCTGCCCTCACGCACGACCGTGGGGACGATGCCGTCGCCCAGGCCGAGCTCACGCGATCCCGGCGGGACGAAGGCGCCGTCACGGACGACCCAGATGTGCTCGCCGTCGTCCCCGCGCCGCAGGCGCTCCTCATAGATGGCACGCGGGTTGTCGGAGTAGGACCGGCCGTCGAAGGAGACGTAGACGGTGGCCTCCCGCAGCGGGCGGGCCCGCTCGGCGGGGTAGAAGGTGCGGCTGAGCGCCCACACCCCCGCGACGCTGCGCTCGTCGCCGGGCCGCTCCTCCGCCGCGATCAGCATGGGCGCGTCGAACCGGGTCGCGACGAACCGGTAGACCCGGCCGCCGATCGAGCGCGGGTCCTCGTCCAACCCGGCGAGCCCCGCGTGGTCGAAGCGGGTCGGCACCATGGCCTTGCCGTACTGGCCGGGAGGAGCCACGGAGATGCTCCAGTTGCCCTCGGCGAGCGGAACGGCCGTCCCGAAGCGAGGCATGGCGCCGGGCGAGAGCCGTACCGAGAACGTGTCACCGTCCCGCTGGAGCGGCACACGGATCGTCAGCCCGCCCCGGTGCCGGAGCACCAGGTCACGTGGGCCCGGGTCCGGGTCGGGGTAACGACCGGCGAGCGTGAGCGACTCCTCGCGCCACTCCGCCGAGGTGATCACGGGGCGGATCTTGTGTCCCGAGATGACGACGCGGTCACGCCGGTCACCCTGGACGGTGATCTCCCGGTCGCCGATCATGAGCCGCGTCTCCGCGGCGCCCTCCAGCATCACGGTGGCCGCCGGGTCGCCCTTGGGCTCGACCCACAGCCGCCGTGCCTCCGCGTTCAGCACGGTCTGTACGGCAAGGGCCAGCGAGAACCGCGTGCCCCCTTCGGCGGTGCCCTCCTCCACCGGGGTGAAGTCCGCCGACATCCGGTGCCCGCCCACCCTGGCCTTGCCCCTGGTGATGGGGCGGCCCGGAAGAAAACCGGTGAGGTGGACCATCTCACCCTCCAGGCGGACATCGGTGAGCTCGGCCCGCGTCGGCTGAAGGACCACCTGCAGGGCCTTGTCCGAGGTCCACACGGGGCGCACCCACCAACGCGGGCGGATCCGCAGCCCGGCCGGCCGCTCGGCGCGACCGATCGCGGGGCCGCGCAGCGGGCCGGCCGACCGTGCGGCGCGGCTCCAGATCGCGATCTCGGCCCGCCATGTCGTGGTGTCCTGGACCGTGTGACGGCGGCGCAGCAACCGCTGCGTGCCGCGCACCACGGCACGCAGCCCGGCCCGCCAGCGCAGCGAGAACGGGTTCAGCTCGGCGGTGAAGCCGGACCAGTCGTAGTTGCAGCCCGGTTCCTTGGCGGCGTAGGTGGCCTCCGGCCGGTGGGTGCGCCGCGTCTTCAGCGTCACGGGCGGCAGCCATCGAGGGCCGCGCAGCACCACGGTGGCGCGATTGAACCGCCTGCTGCGGACCGACAGGCCGGCGAGGTAGGCGTAGCCGCTGACGCGCAGCCGGCCGCCCTCCCACCTGATGTCATCGATCTGGGTGACCGGCACGAGATCGGCGGCGCGCAGCCGCAGCAGCGTCTGCTGCTCGACTTCCACCGGAAGGTCCGCGTACCACCGCAGGCCCTTGCGCACCCGGCGGGACGGCTCGGCCGCCGCCGCGGCCAGCTTGGCCAGCGCGTCGCTCTCGGCGAGCTCCCCGGGATCCCGCGTCTCAATGAGGTGGCAGGCCACCCGGCGACCGACCGGAAGGGCACGCTTGACCTTCGGGTCGACCTCGGCGAGGTACGGCCGCAGGGCGTCGATCGTCTGACGGCGCCGTCCCGGGCCGCGCTTGGCGGCGGCGTCGAGCCGGAGTCCCAGGGGCCCGACAAGCGCCTCCCTGTCGACCTCGGCACGCTCCGCCCGGGACAACCCTCCCTCGCGCACCGACGCGACCAGGGCCTCGACAGGCTCACCACGGTCGTACAAGTCCTGGACAGCCCGCAATCTATCGGCGACCGCCTCGCTGACGCGTGCGGGTGTCATAGGGGGCACCACCCTTCGGAGACCGGCGTTCTAGAAATGGTAATCCGGTCAGGAGGCCCGTCCGTCCCATCGCGCCGAACGCATGTCCACCCGTGCCCCGCGCGCGGGAGTTCCTTCCTCCCGCCACCTGGCCAGGAACCGGTCCTCCAGGCCTCGCGCCGGGGTGCCGTCCGCGTGGACGACCCGCCACCACGGTACCCCGCCGCCCCAGTCGGACATTACGCGGCCGACCTGCCGGGGGCCGCCCTCACCGAGATATTCCGCGATGTCGCCGTACGACATGACCTTGCCGGGCGGGATTCGCTCGACCACGTCGAGCACCCGGTCCGCATACGGCGACGGCTCGCCGCGCCCGCCGCTCAAGCGCTCCATTCGGCCGGTCCGGCGGCGATGATCTCTTCGAGCTTGCCGAACTCGTAGGCCGACGATCCGTTCACCTGCTCGACGATGCCGTCCCTGATGCCGTAGGACTCGCCGTCCTCGCCCACCAGCCTCGCTCCCACCAGCGCGGTGAGCCGGGCGAGTTGGGCCACCTGCCAGTCCGACCCGGGCGCGCCGGACAGGCGCCCGGACCAGGCCGCGACATGGTGTGCCGAGTCGCCATGAAACGCAACGACCTCGCCGGCCTCCTGCGACCCTCGCAGCTCGAATCCGGCCTCCGCCGAAACCACGCTCGCGAGTTCGGCGTAGGCAAGCGGTGCTTCACGCTCTACGCGCAGCTCGTACCCCATGAGGCGCGACATTAGCGAAACTTGACCCCGCCCTGTAACACAAAACGCGAACACACCGATGACCGCGTCCGAAACGCGGCCAAATGGCGGCCAACATGTGATCACAGGAATGTGATCAACGCCGGGCCAGCGCACCGACGGCGACACCGAAACCGACCACCCCGAGTGCCGCGGCGATGCCGTAGACCCAGAGCCTAACGGGATCGGGGCCCGGTCGCTCGGGTGCCCCGGAAAGCCGGCCGCCGCCGAAATGCGCGTCGTCCCGCACACCCGCCGTCCGGGCGTACCCGCGCAGTTCCCCCGCTTTGGTCAGGGCGGCCGCCGCGTCCACCACGCCGAATCCCACTTTGTCGTCGTAACCGGCACGCGGGTGGGGCCGAGAAGTCGAGGTCAGCGCCCGCGACACCAATTCGGGCGGCATATCGGGATATTTGGCTTTTATCAATGCAGCAGTTCCGGCGACGATCGCACCCGCCATCCCGGTCCCGGACGCGGTGCCGGACCCGCCCCCGGGCACCGCCACCGGGACACCGGCCCCGGGCGCGGCGACCAGAGCCGACAGGTTGTCACTGCTTTCCGGGGTCCCGCGACCCTGCCGATCGACGGCGGCCACCCCCACGACTCCGGGATAACCGGCCGGGAAGCGCCAGTACGACGTGCCGTTCCGCCTGGCGTACTCCGAGCGCCCGCCGTCTCCCACGGAGGCGACCAGCACGACCCCCCGTGACAGCGCGTAGGAGACGGCTTCGCGCTCCGCGCGCGACACGCCATAGTGCGGGGCGGGGAGGAAGATGACCGCCGCCCCCTGGTTGGCGGCGAACCGGATCCCGCGGGCGAACGGCGTGTCGTCGAGCAGGCCCGGCCCCGGATCAGGCTCGACGAAGCCCCCTCCGGACGGCTGCCCGGTCTCCCGCGCCACGACCGGGATGACCAGGACGCGTGCCTCGGGGGCGACACCGGAGATCCCGCCGCCGCGTCCACTTCCGGCGATCAAGGAGGCGATCGCGGTACCGTCGCGGCCGACGGGCCCGTCGCCGTACGCGCCGTCCGCCCTGTCGAGGCCCGTCATGTCGGGCCCCTGTGTGACCCGGCCCCGCAGCTCCGGCACACCCTCGTCCGGGCGATCCGCGCCCAGCAGCGCCACGGTCACGCCCGAGCCCTTGGTGACCCGCCAGGCGGCCGGGGCGTTGACCGCGTCCATGGCCCAGCGCCGCGCGTCCCCGCCCGGCTCGGCGGCGGCGGGTCCGGCGGCGAGCGGAGGCAGGACGGCCACCGGCACCGCCCACAGTGCGATCCCGAGCAGTGCGACCCGCCTCAGCACGAGTCTCCCCGGGTGCAGCGCGGCACATCGGGGGGCTCCACGAGGGCGCGCGCGACGCGCCCGGCGATCGACTGGGCCACCGGCACCATCTCGCTGTTCGGCAACTCCTCCGGCGGGACCGACTCCCGGGTCCTGCCATCGGCGTACCCCGCCGTCGCGAAGACGATGTACGGTCCCGCCCCGACCCAGCCCGTCCACTGCCGTTGCGCCGGTCCGAAGGTGTCGGTGATCGTGCCGGGGAACGCCGCCGGCCGTACGCCGACGCGGTCGTCCACCGGGAGTTCGGCGGCCGCCCGCCGCCCGGCCTCCTCGTCTCGTAGTACGGCTATGCCCACCGTGACGACGAAGGTGGCCGTCTGGTCGACGTAGGTGGCGCGCAACACGGTGCGACAGCCGTACCGGCCGAGGACCGACGTGACCTGCGAGTCGAGCGCAGCCGTGCAGGGCGCCTCGGGTGCCACCCCCACCCTGCGGGCGTCCTGCCGCGCCCGGCCGAGTGCCGTGTACGGCAACTCCTCCGGGAAGACCATGCCGATCGGCCACGCGTGCCAGCGGCGCGCCACGTCCTGCGCGACGTACCTCGCCCGTTCGTCCTCGGTGAGAGGGCGCGAGCGCCTCTCGTTGATCACGCCGACCGAGCCGAGCAGCACGTTCATCGCGGCGACGGCCAGGACGACGCCCATGATCGCGAGGTAGACCGAGCGGAACCGCACACCCCGGGCCAGCTCGGCCCGTTGCCTGGCCGCCCGCTCCGCCGCGGCCCGCCGCCTCGTCCCCGGCCAGGGACGCGCATGCGCCCGACCGGCGGATGGTCTGGGCGTCAGATCGCGTCGCCGGTCACCGGGCCGCGCGCGCCGGTCGTGCTCAGGCGGCATACTCCGATGCTACGTCGGGGGGGCCTGCGACCAAGGAGGCGACGTCGCCGATCTCGCTGCTTCGGGTCGCGGAGCGGGCGAACCGATACCGTACGGCGGAGCCGTGGAGTCACCGTCGTACGGCGGAGCCGTCGAATCGAAACGGCCCGGTAGTCCGTCGTCATCTCTTCTGGCGCTCCCGTTTCTGGCGCTCCCTCTTCTGGCCCGCCGCGCGAGCACGGTGATCGCGGCCAGGCCGACGCCGGCGCCGCCGAGGCCCGCCAGGCCGATGCCGCTGTAGAGCACGATCGCGTTCCGGTCACGCCGCACGACGACGATGGGGTCGGCTCGGCCGGCGGCAGCGGCGCGTACGGCACGTTTCGGATCCCGCACGCCGCGTCCCGTCGCCGTGACCCGGTGCCGGGAGAGCCCCTCCGCGATGTTCAGCGCCCGGTAGGCGTTGACGACGCCGAAGCCGATGGCGGTGTTGTAGGCGCCCTTCCTCGCCGGGGAGGAGGTCAGCGCCTGAGCGACCAGCGCGGGCGCCATCCGGGGGTGGCGCGCCTTGATGAGCGCGGCGACGCCCGACACCAGGGCGGTCGCCTGGGAGGTGCCGCGCCCCACCCAGTATTCGTCTCCGGGACCGGCGCCGAGGATGTCCACCCCGGGCGCCGCCACCAGCACCGAGGAGTTCCGGTTGGAGAACGAGGCGCGGCGCATCGCGGGGGTCACGGCGGCCACCGAGATCACCCCCGGGATCGACGCTGGATAGGAGTACGGCGCGGTGCGCTTGCCCGCGCCGTCGTTGCCCGCGGCGGCCACGAGGATGACGCCTTTGGAGATGGCGTACCGGATGGCCGCTCGTTCCGCCTCGGTGGGCAGATCCTTGGAGAGAGACAGGTTGATGACGTCGGCGCCGTGGTCCACGGCGTACCGGATGCCCTTGGCCACGACGCCCTCGAAGCGGGGGTCGGAGTTGAACGTGCGGAACCCCGGCTCCTCGTCCTCCAGGATCACCCGGACCGACAGCACCTTCGCCTCCGGCGCCACGCCGATGATGCCGTCGCGGCCGCCCGGCCCGTGCCCGTGACCGGCGATCAGCGACGCCATGTAGGTGCCGTGCAGGCGCAGCGCGCCGACGCCGCGGGGGTTCGCCCCCACGGTGAAGTCCCTGCCGATGACCACCGAGCCGACGAGGTCGCGGTGACGGGGATCGACACCGGAGTCGAGCACCGCCACGGTCACGCCGCGCCCTTTCGTGATGGTCCAGGCATTGGCCGCGTCCAGTGTCCGCAGCACGTCGCGCTGGCTCAGCCGCACGTCGTCGGCCCGCGCCACCGCACCCAGCGGGGTGAAGGCCGGCGTCGTGAAGGCCGGCGTCGTGAAGGCCGGCGTCGTGAAGGCCGGTGTCAGCACCGCGACCGTGGCGGCCAGGGTCGCGGCGACCATGCGCGCGATCGTCTTCAGCGAGGTCAGCACCTCAGCACCGCCACTCCTCGGCGGCGCAGTCGGGGGCTGCCGGAGCGGTGAGCGCGGATGCGACCTGACCGGCCAGATCGTCGGTGAACGAGAACATCGTCGGCCGCTGCCTGCCCACCGCGCGGGCCGGACGCCCGTCCACCTGTCCCGCCGTCGTCATCACGACGTACGGCCCGGCCTGCCGTACCGTGGCCGCCTGCCGGCCGGCCTGGCTGAAGCGGTCGGTCACGGTCCCGGGGAAGGCGAGGGCGCGCAGCCCGGGGACGGGGGCGCCGTCACGCGGAAAGGCGTGCTCGGCGGAGGCCGCCGAGCGGGCGTCGGGGAACGCGGCGACGCCTATAGTGATCACTATGCCCTGCAGCGCGTCCAGGTAGGTGGCCCGCAGAATCGCCCGGCAACCGGCCGCCCGCAGCGCCTTGTGGAGCCGCGTGTCCGTCGCGGACCGGCAGTCGTACCGGGAGGAGACGCCGACCCGCCGCGCCCGCTCCACGCCGCCCTGCTCGCTGTTGTACGTCAGGGTAGCGGGGAAGATCCTGCCCACCGGCCAGCGTTCCCAGCGCCGTGCCACCTCGGCCGCCGCGGCCTGCCGTACCTCGTCGGCGCTGGGACCACGGGTGAGCTCGGCGAGGGCGGTGTTGGCCGCGACGCCGGCGACGATCGCGCAGACGAGGGTCAGTGCGGAGGCGACGGCCAGGGCCGGCCAGGTCCGCCTTTCGCCCACCACGCCTCCGTTCGCCCGCCCCGGCACGATTCCCATTGACAGTGACCTTAACGCCCCTCGGAGTCGAGATCCCCGCAAACCGTCCTGGAAAGTACTTGACGTTATGGAAAGGAGAAAGTACTTTCCACAGTAGAAAGCAAACAAGAGAGGAACGCGGCGTGAACCCGGAAGAGGCGGCACTTTCATGGCCGTGACCAGCCCGCTGATCTCACGTTGGGCAGCCCGGCGGATGGCGAGGAAGCTCGAAGCGGGACTCTGATGGATCTCGATCCGGTCATTCACGCGCCGGTCCGGTTGCAGATCGTCTCGCTGCTGGCCGCCGGCGAGGAGGTCGAGTTCGGTTTCGTACGGGACACCCTCGGCGTCAGCGACTCGGTCCTGTCCAAACACGGCAGCGCACTCGAGGCCGCCGGATACGTGCACGTGCGCAAGGGCCACATCGGCAAGCGGCCGAGGACCTGGTATCGCCTCACCGACGTGGGCCGCGCGGCGTTCAGGACTTACGTGAGCAACCTACAGAAGATCGTCTCCCCCAGCGGCCTGGCGATCCTCCCGCCCGCCGACACCCCGGGCACCTCGTAACCTCACAGACTCCAGATGAGTACGGCCTTCGCCTCGGCGAAGGCCGTACTCATCTGTCGACCGGAGCCAACGATCCCACCCAAGCGCGAGATCACGGGCTGGTCGTCAGTAGGTGGGGAGGGTGGGGTCGACGGTCTTGATCCAGCTGAGCACGCCGCCGCCGACGTGGACGGCGTCGGAGAATCCGGCGTTCTTGAGGACCGCGAGGACCTCCGCCGACCGGGCGCCCGACTTGCAGTGCAGGACGATCTTCTTGTCCTGGGGCAGGCCTTCCAGGGCCGAGCCGTTCAGGAATTCGCCCTTGGGGATCAGCACGGCGCCCGGGATGCTGACGATCTCGTACTCGTTCGGCTCGCGAACGTCGATCAGGTGGATGTCTTCGCCCCCGTCGAGCATCGCCTTGAGCTCGGCCGCGGTGATCGTCGACTCGGCGGCGGCCTGCTGCGCCTCCTCCGAGAGCGTGCCGCAGAACGCCTCGTAGTCGATGAGCTCGGTGATGGTCGGGTTCTTGCCGCACAGCGGGCACTCGGGGTCCTTGCGCACCCGGACGTCCCGGTACTTCATCTCCAGCGCGTCGTAGATCATGAGGCGGCCCACCAGCGGTTCGCCGATGCCGGTGATGACCTTGATGGCCTCGTTGACCTGGATGGAGCCGATGGCGGCGCACAGCACGCCGAGGACGCCGCCCTCGGCGCAGCTCGGCACCATGCCGGGCGGCGGGGGCTCGGGGTAGAGGCACCGGTAGCAGGGGCCGTTCTCGGCCCAGAACACGCTGGCCTGGCCGTCGAAGCGGTAGATGGATCCCCAGACGTACGGCTTGCCCAGCAGCACGGCCGCGTCGTTGACCATGTACCGGGTGGCGAAGTTGTCGGTCCCGTCCACGATCAGGTCGTAGCCGGAGAAGATGTCCATCACGTTGTCGGTCGTGAGCGCCACGTTGTGGATCACGACGTTGACCAGCGGATTGACCTCGCGGACGGTGGCGGCGGCCGACTCGGCCTTGAGCCGGCCGATGTCCGACTGACCGTGGATGACCTGCCGCTGCAGGTTGGACTCGTCCACGATGTCGAAGTCGACGATGCCGAGTGTCCCGACCCCGGCGGCCGCGAGGTACAACAGCGCGGGAGCGCCGAGGCCGCCCGCACCCACGCACAGCACCTTGGCGTTCTTCAGCCGCTTCTGGCCTGCCATGCCCACATCGGGGATGATCAGGTGGCGCGAGTAGCGGCGCACCTCTTCGACGGTCAGCTCGGCTGCCGGCTCTACCAGTGGTGGCAACGACACAGTTCCACTCCCGTTTTCGTGCCGATGGTCATGCTCGGATCCATGGGCCCCTCACAAGCTCTTCTCACAACCTAACCGGGGCACCCCCGCATTCCCCAATCACGGTGTCCGATGGATGGACACCCGGGTCTGGTCCAGAAGACGGTGCACCTCCCTCGCCACGACCTCGGGAAACTCCATCTGCGCCACGTGGCCGGCACTCGGCAACAGGACGAGCCGGGCATCGGGGAAGGTCCTGGCCGCCCGGTACGCCATGCGAGAGTGCACCAGCCGGTCGCGCAGGCCGTAGATGAGCAGGGTGGGCGCGCTGACCCGGGCGGCCTGAGACCACAGGTTGTCCGGCCCGAAGCGAAGGTACTCCCTGACGATCGCCCGGGCGCACCCCACGACCGCCGCACCGGAATAGGGGAGGCCGTCTCGCCGGCGCAACTCCTCCACCGCGTCGCGGAACCGCTCCGGGTGCACCATCGACAGATCGGCGTAGCACATACCCAGAGAGGCCCGGACACGCCGCTCGGGCGGCAGCGCGCTGAGCCAGCGGAGGGCCAGCTCCCCGACCCTGGGTGCGGCCGACATCGCGATGCGGGCCGGGCCGTACCGGAGCAGCAGGTCGGGGAGCGCCGGCGAGACCAGCGTCAGAGATCTGACCAGGTCCGGCCGGGTCGCCGCGAGGCGTACGGAGACGGCTCCGCCCATCGAGTTGCCGAAGAGGTGGACCGGAGCACCGAGACGTTCGACGAGCCGCGCGACCACGCGGACATGGCCGTCGACCGAGTAGTCGCCGTCGAGCGGCGCGGGCGAGTGGCCGGCCCCGGGCAGATCGATCGCCACGCCCCGCACCTCGCCGGACAGCTCCCCCATGAGGTCGGTCCAGTTGGTGGCCGAGCCGGCCAGGCCGTGTACGAAGACCGCCGTCTCCTCCGGCCCTTCCGGCGTCGTTCTCGCATGGATCCGCAAGTCACCGGTGTCGATCAGCCCGCCGGGCCAGTGCGGAATCGGCTCGGCTCCCATACGTCCTCCTTCGTGCCATTCGTTCCACTTCGACACTAGGTCGTACGGGGCACCGCCGCCAGCGTCCACTCGGCCCGACAGAAGACTTATAACGCCCATACCGGGACATTCTAAATCCGACATAAATGACATTTCCGAGCGAAATGAGCGGTAGCAGCCCAACGTCGTCAATAAAGCGATAAGCGGAGGGCAAAAGCGGCCGATCGCCGTTTGTCCCTTGCGCGGTGAGGAAATCAAGACAATGCAGGGATGATCCGCAAGGATCGTCCGAAGGGACATTTTCCAGCTCATCTGGGAAATGCCAGAGTGTCGGGGCAATAATCCTTCAAGGGGGAAATGAAATGCCCAAGCTGAGCAACCTCGTCGGGATCCTCGCGATCAGCGCCGCGCTGACCAGCGGCGCCGTCGCCCTGGGTGCCGCCGTGACCACCGCGTCCGCCGACGCAGCCACCGTGATGGGCGGCTTTGTCGGCGGCCCCGGCCCGTACGGCAACTGGAACGACAACTGGAACCGCAACCGTAACAAGCAGCGCCAAGGCCAGAAGGGCAAGAACCACAACAAGAACAAGAACAAGAACAAGACCAAGCAGTGGCAGCACGAGCGCCAGATGCAGGGTCAGCACCAGTTCCTGCTGCGCGACTTCACCCTCGTTCTGACACCGTTCCAGAAGACTGACAGCGACTCGCGTGCCCTGCCGTACAACTGGCAGTACGGCCAGTCGTACGCCCTCCCGTGGAACCACCAGCTGGGCACCGCGAACCAGCAGAACCTCCCGCGCGAGAGGCAGACCACGGGAGTCCTGCCGTCGCAGCGGCAGGCCGCCGACGTGGCGCCGCTGCAGGGCCAGCGGGCGGAGGCGGACCCGCGCGTCCGGACGAACAACGTGACTCCGCAACCCATGAGGCAGCGCGTGAACGGCGAGCTCGAAGGGCCGGAGCAGAACAACAACAACGGCGGCGCCGCGGCCGGGTAACCGGGCCGCTGGGTGACCGTCCCCGCGGGCTCGACGGAAGGGCGACCGCGCCTTCGCGCCGCCCCGGTGCCCGTACCGGCCGTGGTTCGTAGCCGGTGCCGGCGGCCGACGCCCGCGCTCCTCGAAAGCGCCCATGCCTCCCTGCGGAGCGATGTCTTCCGCGTAAGCGCTCACACAGTGAGCATGGGCGCTCTTCGAGGTCCATCAGCGGCCGGATCGTCATCCGGCCGGCGGACTGCCACCCACGACGCCCTGTGACGATCAGTGAATTCAGCCATATCCGCGGCTGTGACACACGCCGCGGACACGTCCCGACAGATTCGGGCCGCTCCCCAATTCGCGGACGTGGAATCGGCCGATCACCGGGATGGAAATCATTTTTCAGGAGGAAAAGTCTCATGTCCACGTTGAGGAACGTCGGCGGCATTCTCGCCGTCAGCACGGCGATGACGGGCGCGGTAATCGCGATCAGCGCCGCGACGAGCACGGCGGCCAATGCCGCGCCGACCGTCGCGACCAGCGCCGGGGTCGTCATGGGGGGCTACATCCCCCCCGCGCCGAGGCCGCGCTACTACCCGGTGAACGTCAACCGGAACGCCAACGCGAACCGCAACAGGCAGGGCCAGGGCCAGAAGGGCAAGAGCAAGAACAAGAACAAGAACAAGAACAAGAACAAGCAGTGGCAGCACACCCGCCAGATGGAGAACCAGGACCAGTTCCTGATGCGTGACTTCACGCTCGTCCTCACACCGTTCCAGAAGTCGGCGAACCACTCCGGGGCCATGCCTTGGAACACGCAGTGGTCCAACTCTTACGCGGTGCCGTACAACAACCAGTACGAGCAGATGCACTCCTTCAACAACCCGCACCGCAACCAGGGCACGGCAGTGCTGCCGGCGCAGCACCAGGCCGCGGACGTCGAACCGCTGCAGGGTCAGCGGGTGGAGGCCGACCCCGCCGTACGGGAGAACAACGTCCTGAACCGCGGCCCCGTTCGGCAGCGGACAACGGGAGAACTGGAGGGGCCCGAGGCGGAGTAACCACGCCCGCAGTGCCACGATGCCCGGCATGAGCGGACAGCCGGCCCGCCCACCGTGGGCCGGCTCTCCGTCGGCTTCTCGGCCCTGAACGTGAACGACCGAGCGTCACGCTGAACCCCGGCCATCCGAACGGCACGGCCGGGGAACTCATACTCACCGTGCTTCGCCAAATCGGCGGCACGGCATCGCCTATAGATTCTGTTCGCCACGCGTGCTCATCCGAGGGGATGGGCACGCGTGGCGCTGTCATTTGCTCTCCCGTTCCTCCTCCCGTCTTCGTTCTTCCTTGCCGCGCCGGTTTCTCCCCGGTTTCCCGCCTCCCTTCCACGCCTCCTTACCGCACCCGCCATGTCCCCCGTGCGTCTTCGCCCTCCGCCAGGATCCGTCTCCGGCGGCGGGGCGACCTCTGAGCAGCCCCTGAGCGGCACTTCTCCTGCTTGGCGTCTCCTCTTCACCGCCGGCTGCCAGACCCGCTTGCCGTCCTCGGCCCCGCCCGATCGCGTACCGGCGAGGAGAGACCGGGGACCCATTCACAGAATCGGACATCTCGCCACAAAGTGGGCATTATTAGTCTAAGCCGGTCTATAAACTGATAATACCAGACTAAAGGCGTCTGATCCTCGTTTGCGACATCACGTCCCCGGAAATCAAGAAGGCGCAGGAAGATGGTCCGATCGGGGGCCATGAGGACATTTCTCCATTATGGCGGGAAATGTTCTGCGAATCAGGGGGCAATCGAATCCTGTCAAGGAGGACACACAATGCCCGTTCTCAAGAAGATCCTCGCTGGGCTGGCCATGAGCACCGCGATCACGGGCGGCGCCCTCGCCCTGGGTGTCACCGCCGCAGGCGCCGCCGTGATTCCGGCGGGTGGCGGTCTCGGCGGTGGCCTCGGCACCGGTCTCGGGACCGGCCTCGGCGGCCTGGGCGGTGGTGCCTTCGTCACCCCGTTGCTCTTCAACGGCAACAACAACAACGGCAACAACACCCCGTTCTGGAACAACAACCAGAACAACTTCAACAACAACAACAACTGGTGGAACAACAACAACTTCTGGAACCAGAACATGATGAACGACCGGTTCAACGACAACTCGGGCTTCGGCATCGCGGCCAAGGACGTCGCCATCGGCTTCCAGGACCGGACGAACCGGGACAACAACTGGAACAACAACATGTGGCACAACAACAACAACATGCTTCACAACAACAACTGGTGGAACAACAACAACCACTTCAACCAGTTCCCCAACCGCTGACGATTGACGGGGCCGGCCGATCTCATGGCTGACGGTCTTCCGGCATCGACCTCGGGCCTGAGATCCCATGGGGTGAACCTGGATACGCCCGCGATTCAGAACGAGGTGCCGGCCGGCCGGATCGCGCCGGCGAGAGCGTAGGAGAAACCCGAACATCGGCGCACGGCGTCCTGACAGACGCCTTCGATATCGACGCGGGCGTTCGTTACCGCACCGCGTAGAGGAAAGGGCTCCGGCGGATCATTCCGCTGGAGCCCTTGCTCATGGTCTTCAAAACGCGACCGCCACTTCCACGGCTCCCTGTCCTGGGCACTTCAGCCGAGTCCGGTCGCGACCGCTCCGAACCCACGGGCGCAATTTGGACAATATGGACATTCTGCTCATTTATCCTCTAATTGATCTATATTGGAGCAATAAGTTGCTAAATGAGCTAGATGCCCGTTTATCGCTCGTCGAGGAAGGTAATCACAATAGTGTAGAAAATGGTCCCATCCGGGGCCAGTTGGACATTTCTCCTCTTCTCGTGTGAAGAGATGTCTCGTACATCAAGGGCAATCGAATCCTGTCAAGGAGGACACGCAATGCCCGCTCTCAAGAAAATCCTCGCTGGGCTGGCCATGAGCACAGCGATCACAGGCGGTGCCCTCGCCCTGGGTGCCACCGCCGCCAGCGCCACCGTGATCCCGGCCAATGGCGGCATCGGCAACTTCGGCGGCTGCGGCGGCGCCGTTATGACGGGCGGCTGGGGCGGCAGCATGGGCGGCGGCAACGGCGGCGGCATGGGCGGCGGCATGGGCGGCCCGGGCATGTTCGGCGGCACCACATACATGCCGATGTGCTGGGGCGGCGGCGGCTGGGGCGGCGGCGGAAACGGCGGCGGCATGGGCGGCGGCAACAACGGTTGCGGTTACGGCGGCGGCTACATCAACGCCTGCAACAACAACATGTACAGCAACAACAACAACTGGTGGAACAACAACAACTTCTGGAACCAGAACATGTGGAACGACCGGTACGACGACAACTCCAACTTCGGCATCGTGGCCAAGGGTGTCGCCATCGGCTTCCAGGACCGGACGAACCGCAACAGCAACTGGCGGAACAACATGTGGTGGAACAACAACAACATGATGAACAACAACAACTGGTGGCGCAACAACAACAACTACAACAACTACGGCTTCTGAGGCCACCCGATCCGATGTCTTATGGGCTTCCGGGACCGGCCGCGAGATCGACCCGTGCGGAGGGCTCCGGAGGACACGGTCAGCGCGAGATGCCGGCCGCATTTATTACGCCGGCGAGAGTGCAGGAGATTTCCGATCAGCGGCTTACGGTGACCTGACAGACGCCTACGGTACGGGCTGGGCTTCGGTACCGCGCCGCACAGAAGAAAGGGCTCCGGCGGAAACACCGCCGGAGCCCTTCTGCTGCGCCTGAAAGGGTCCGGGATGGCCCTTCGTCCGCACCGTGGCCGATGGCCTCGCCCGTCTCCTCGAAATCCCGGGGCGTCTG
This sequence comes from Sphaerimonospora thailandensis, assembly GCF_016863115.1. Taxonomy (GTDB): domain Bacteria; phylum Actinomycetota; class Actinomycetes; order Streptosporangiales; family Streptosporangiaceae; genus Sphaerimonospora; species Sphaerimonospora cavernae. The sequence continues at coordinate 152,558 of NZ_BOOG01000013.1, read as the reverse complement.
GGGATCGATTCGCAAAATACGGACATTCAGGACATATATCCCCTAAATGATCTATATTGGAGCAATAAGTTACCAAATGGCCTAGATAGCCGTTTATCTCCTCGCCGGGCAGGCAATCAATATGTCGCATGATAAGGCCATACGACAGATCATCGCTCCATGTTTCCCGTCTTATGGGAAATGTCGAAGGCCGGGCAATTGATCCTTCAAGGGGGAAAGACCATGCCCACATTCCGTGAAGTCATCACGGGTCTGACGATCGGCACCGCCCTCGCCGGCGGGATCGTCGCCCTGGGCGCCATCACGACCACCACCGCGGCCAACGCCACCGTCGTCCCGCAACAGTTGGCCGGTGGCGACGGCCTCGCCTTCGCCCTCGCCGAGGGCGACGGTCACCACCGCGATCTCCGCGCCCTCGAGGACCTCATCCTCTTGAGGAACCTCAACGCGAACACGGCGAGCAACGTCGGCCTGGCTCCGGTGGTGCCCGTCTCACGCACGAACGGGAACGCCGTCAACATCATCGACAGCTTCAACCAGCGCGTCGCCCGGCAGCGACTCAACCAGCCCGACGGGGAGGACTGACTCCCGGCTCCAGCGGTGCCGTACGCCCGTCGATCGCACTCCTATATGCGGTACGGCGAACGGATAAATCGCTCTTCCGACCAAACATCGAAATCCAGAGCAACCAATCGTTCGAGGAGGAAAACACATGCCTGCTTTCCGTGACATCATCGCGGGCCTGGCGGTCGGCACCACCCTCGCCGGCGGGGCCGTGGCCCTGGGCGCCATCACGACCACCACCGCGGCCAACGCCGCCGTCGTCCAGGGAACCTTCGATGACGGCCTCGGCCTCTTCGGCCTCGACGGGGCTTTCGCTCCCGGCCTTGGATTGACCGGCTTCAACCGGCTGCTGGGGGCGGACCGCAACAACGACAACAGCGTCAATGTCAACAACAGCTTCAACCGGCAGATCGCCCCGCAGCGGCTCAGGCAGCGCAACGAGGACCGCGATCTCCTCCGCTGACTCCGGCGGGTCCACTCGCATCGATTTCCAGAACCAGGAACCGCGGGCGGATCCTCCATCCATTCGAAGAAAGCGGACATTCTACGCATATGTCCTCTAAACGATCTATAGTGGAGCAATAAGTCTCTAAATGGCTTAGATGCTCGTTTATCGCTCAGCAGGACAGGAAATCTAAATAGCGCAGGAGATGGTCGTACATATGACCATCACTTCCCATTTCCTAATTTCTAGGAAATGTCAAAAAATCGGGGCAATTGATCCTTCAAGGAGGAAACACGATGCCCACATTCCGTGACATCATCGCGGGCCTGGCGGTCGGCACCACCCTCGCCGGTGGGGCCGTGGCCCTGGGTGCCATCACGAGCGCCACGGCCGCCAACGCCGCCGTCGTGCAGGGCAACTTCGGCGGTGACGGCTTCATCGACGGCGCGTTCGTGGACGACGGTGTCGCCGGGAGGTTCGCCCAAGGGAGGTTCGTCGATGGCCGCTTCGCCAGGGACAGGCTGCGCCTGGAGTTCGTGAGGGCGCTGTTCGCCGACGGCGGCAACCGCAACAACGACAACAGCATCAACGTCAACGACAGTTTCAACCGGCAGACCGCCCTGCAGCGGCTCAGGCAGCGCAACGGGAACTGAGCCCGCCGACTCCGACGGAGTCGCTCGTCCTTGATCGCGCCGACAGAGATGGGAACCGACGAAGCCCCTTGAGTGGTTCGTCATCCGCCATCTGAAACACGACCCAGGTCTCCTCGAGACCTCGTCCGCATCGTGGACATAGAGTCCACGCTTCAGGAACAACAGGGCCCCGGCGAACACGGTTCGCCGGGGCCCCTGCCCGTTCACCTACCAGGCCGACTCTCCCCCGCCCCGGTAGCGCCCCCAGGATCCCCGCCCCACCTCCCCCACCCCGCCCGCCGGCCTCGGGGCCGCACCCAGAGCACGCGTTCCCGTCCCGGTTCCCCAGGGCCGCTCCCCGCCTGATCCGGCCTTCGCCGTACTGCCGGCACAGCCGCCGCATGCGTGTTGCCGCACGTGTTGCCGCGCGCGTTGCCTCTCCGGGGGATGTCGAAACGTACGGGCGCCCAAGAAAACCGCATCAAAAGACCTGGCTGCCGCCCTGGGAAGAGCCAGGAGATCGGGCCCCGCATGAACGGGCGGGTAATGACCGTTTTGTGGACGGTCACGAAGGTGCAACAACCCCTCAAACATGACCCGGTCGGGTTTGCCACTCGGGCGCTTCGGCAATTTAGACATCGCGGGACGATAGGGACAAAAAGCCCATCGTCGTACATTTCCCCTAAACGGTGGAAGTGCCGCCAACAGGGCGATCCATCCTTGCAAGGAGGAACGCAATGCCCAAATTCCGAAACGTCGTTACGAGCTTGGCGATCAGTACGGCACTGGCCGGCGGGACCCTCGCCCTCGCCGCCACCACCGCGACCACCGCCGCCGCAGCCACCACACCCGCCAGCGTCAGCACCTACCACGGCTGGGGATGGGGCTGGGGCCACGGCTGCCGCGGCCGTAACTGCAACAAGAACAAGCTCCGCAACCAGAACGCCAACCTCAACTACTGGCGGCCCACCCATATCGACCGGCACCGGTTCCAGAAGAACGACCGGCACGCCGTCATCTTCGCCGGTCCCGACGCGGTCGTGGACTTCGACGGCGACGATGACTTCGACTGATCCTCGGTATGGGGGGTGATCTCCGAAGTCCGGGCTGAGGCGCGGGATTCCGCCCCTCAGTCCCGGACCGACCGGGATCGTCGAAATCCGAGATCGTCGAAATCGCTGTGAACGGGCTCCGGCGCGCCATCGGCCGCCGGAGCCCCAGCCGTTGGCCCCCCTCCAAACCACGGAAGCAGACCACGGATCCAGACCACGGAAGCAGAGCGGTTCCGAGCAGCGGAGGGAGCCAAGCGAGCGTGGAGAACGGGGGCCGGAGGAGAACGGGGGCGGCCGACCATGGTCAGGCCGTGCGGCGCGTCCTCCGCTTCTCCTGCTTCTTCTCTTCTCCCGCGACCTTGGCGTCCGCCTTGTCCGAGGCCTTCCCTGAGACGCTCTCCGCGACCTTCTCCGCGGCCTTGCCACGGGCCTTCTCGGAGGCCTTCCCGGAGGGCGCCTTCCGCTTCGCGGCCGCCGTACCCTCGCGTTCTTTCTTGGCGGCCTCGACGCTGGCTCGCAGCGCGGCCATGAGGTCGACGGCCGGGCGTCCCTCGGCGGGCGCCTCCGGAGCGACGATCTCCTTGCCCGCCACCTTCGCCTCGATGACCTCCTGCAGCGCCTCGCGGTAGGCGTCCCGGTGCTCGGCGGGGTCGAAGTCGGCGACCATCGTCTCGATCAGGGACTCGGCCATCTTCAACTCCTGGGGCCGGACCTCCACGTCCTCCTCGAGAAACGCGAATTCCGCCGCGCGCACCTCGTCCGGCCAGAGCATCGTCTCCAGGACGAAGACCCCGTCGCGTACGCGCAGGGTCGCCAGCGACTCGCGCTGCCGCAACGCCACCTTCACCACCGCGACCTGCCCGGAGCGCTCCAGCGCGTCCCTCAGCAGCACGTACGGCTTGGCCCCCTGGGCCTCCGGCTCGAGATAGTACGACTTGGCGAAGTAGATCGGGTCGATCTGCTCGGCGGGGGTGAACTGCAGCACGTCGATCCGGCGGGACGTGGTCAACGGCAACTCGGCGAAGTCGTCCTCGGTCAGCACGACGACCTCGCCGGTGGCGAGTTCGTATCCCTTGGCGATGTCCGAGTACGGAACCTCTTCACCGTCCAGGGAGCAGACCCGCTTGTACTTGATCCGCCCGCCGTCCGCCTGGTGCACCTGGTGGAACGTGACGTCCTTCTGCTCGGTCGCCGAATACAGCCTCACGGGGATGGTGACCAACCCGAACGAGATGGCGCCCTTCCAGATGCTGCGCATAGCCACATTCTCGTCTCTGAGTTCGAATACCGCCAGACGTGATTCAACAGACTCACCAGATGGGCAGGTACCCACACTGGGGGTGCCGTACCCGGGCGGGCCCATGCCCCGAAGGCCCCCGGCGGAGGTGCTTCGAGGGCGATGAGGCGATGAGGCGATGAAACGGAAGGTGCTGGTGCGGGTCGACGACCGGGAGTTGGTGCTGACCAATCTCGACAAGGTCCTCTATCCCGATGCCGCCTTCACGAAGGCCGAGGTCATCGACTACTACACGAAGATCGCCGCGAACATGCTCCCGCACATCGCGGACCGCCCGCTCACGGTCAAGCGTTTCCCCGACGGCGTCGAGGGCCAGTTCTTCTTCGAGAAGAACGCGCCGGCGCACACGCCGGACTGGGTCCGTACCGTGACCCTGCCGGCGCCGGGCAGCGGCAGGAACCGAGAGAAGATCGAATTCGCCGTCATCGGTGACCTGGCGACGCTGGTCTACTACGCCAACCTGGCGGCCCTGGAAGTCCACGTCCCGATGTGGCGGGTCACAGCGGACGGCGGCGCGCTGCCGCCCGACACCCTCGTCTTCGACCTCGACCCCGGCGCGCCCGCCACGATCGTCGAGTGCTGCCGGGTCGCCATGCTGCTGAGGGAGGCGCTGTACGCCGACGGCCTGGAGAGCTTCCCCAAGACCAGCGGCAAGAAGGGCATGCAGCTCTACGTGCCGTGGGACCGTGGTGCCGGCACATCCGACTACGCCAAGGCGCTGGCCCGGGAGCTGGAGTCCCACGATCTGGGAATCACGAGCGTGATGGCGAAGAAGGCCAGGCCGGGCAAGGTCTTCATCGACTGGAGTCAGAACAACCCGGCGAAGACCACCGTGGCGCCCTACTCCATGCGCGCCGACCGCCTCCCCACCGTCTCCACTCCGCTGACCTGGCAGGAGATCGAGGAATGCGAAAGTCCGGAGGACCTCGTGTTCACCGCTCCCGACGTGCTCGACCGGGTGGCGAAACACGGCGACCTGTTCGCCCACGCGCACGCTTAGCTCGCGCTTCCGTGGGCACCCGGGCCGTAGGGTGGACTGTCGCACTGTGTTTCACAACTGTGCTTTCACAGAGGATCCTGCGGAAGGGACCCTTCGGAACGGGAGGCGGACACATGTCCGAAATGGACCCCCTCGATGAGATCGTCGAGGAGATCTCGACCGAGGCGCCGGAGGCGGACACGGTCGAGCAGTACCAGCTCGTGAAAGTCTCCGAGGACCCCCGATGGCCCCATCGGGTCCCGTTCGAAGCCGACCCGGCCGACGTGGCCGAGCAGGAGCGTACGGTTGACCTCGGCGAGGACGAGGATTATCGCTGAGCTGCTTTACCGGCGCGTAGGATGTGGCCCCGGGGCCGGCGAGCCCCGATGCTCATCCTCACTAGGAGACTGCCGTGACCGCTACCCCGGACGCCAAGCCCCGGGGCACCCGGCTGCCCCGGATGGCCCGCCGACTCCAGTTGTTGAGCGCGGCGCAGGAAGTGTTCGTGGAGAACGGCTACCACGCGGCCGCCATGGACGAGATCGCCGAGCGGGCCGGGGTCAGCAAGCCGGTGTTGTACCAGCACTTCCCGGGCAAGCTGGAGCTCTATCTGGCGCTGCTGGACATGCATGTCGACGACATGGTCACCCGCTGTCGTGAGGCGCTGGCCTCCACCACGGACAACAAGCAGCGGGTGCAGGCGGCGATCGGTGCGTTCTTCGACTTCGTGTCGAGCCAGGGCGAGGCGTTCCGGCTGGTCTTCGAATCCGACCTGCGCAACGTCGCGCCTGTACGGCAGCGGATGGAGCGCTCGCTGCGCGAGAGCGCCGAGGCGATCAGCCAGGTGATCCAGGAGGACACTGGCTGCTCCAGCGACGAGGCCCACCTGCTGGGCGTCGGTCTCGTCGGCATGGCCGAGGTCAGCGCGCGTTACTGGCTGGGCAGCCAGGGCTCGATCCCCAAGGAGGCGGCCACCCAGCTCATGGCGCGGCTCGCCTGGCGCGGCATCAGCGGCTTCCCCCGGACCGGCTGACCGTACCCGGCTGCCCGCTGACCGTACTGGCCGCTGCCCGTACTGGCCGGCCGTACGGACTGGCCGTACCCGGTTGAGAAGGATTTCTGTTCGCTTGACGCGATCACAGGGCCCGCCACGGCCCCCGGAGACGACGATGGGTAGGGACGAGCCCGCGCGAAAGGGGAGCCCCATGGAAATCAAGATCGGCGTTCAGTCGGTGCACCGCGAACTCGTGGTGGAGACCGACCTGTCGGCCGAGCAGATCGAGGAGGAGCTCCGCAAGGCACTCGCCTCCGACAAGGGCATCTTCTCGCTCACCGACACCACGGGCCGCCGCGTCGTCGTCCCCGTGGCCTCACTCGGATTCGTCGAGATCGGCGAGGACGAGCCGCGAACGGTCGGCTTCGGCGGCACGCTCTGACGCGTCCGACACGTTAGACCAGCGGGATCCGGGGAGCGGGAGCGGGAGGGCGCGAAGATCGCGGCCCCTCCCGGTACGGCTCCCCGGTGTGCTGCCCGAACCGATCGTGTCCCAGGTCGTGTCCGCTTCACCCCCGGGCCGACGGGCCGGAGCACTGCGGACGATCCCGGTAGCGGCAGCCGCGCGGGCGGCGTACCGGGTCCGGCAGATGGGGGTCGTCCCGGCCACGGCCGATGGTCGGGCACCCCAAGCTTCCTCTCCGCAGCACAGCGCGCGAAGTCCAGAGATTCGGCCCACATCTTGTCAAGGAACTGCCGTAGCGGCGCGAGGCCCTCATGACTCGCACGGTACAACCGTTCGGCGCCATCATGGCGCTCGATGAGGAGATGGACCGCCCCGGAAACGGAAAAACCCGAAATTCAGGGCCCGGGGGTGAGGCCGATGGCCGCCATCCGCTTGCCGTGCTCCTCGGTCAGCCGCGCGAACAACCGCCCGATCTCCGCCAGGTCCTCACCCTCCTCGTCGCCGACGAGCATCGCGGCGAGCTCAGGGCGGGCGGCCGCCAACCGCTGTCCCTGGCTCAGCGCCTCCCCCACCATCCGGCGGGCCCACAGCGCCAGACGTCCGCTCAGCCGGGGATCCGCCTCGATCGCCGTACGCACCCGCTCGACCGCGAACTCCGAGCGGCTCTCGTCTGCCAGCACCTCGTCGACCAGGCCCCGAATCGCCGGTTCCGCCCGCCTCGCGATCTCCCGGTAGAAGTCCCCCGCGACACCCGTGCCGACGTATGCCTTCACCAGCGCCTCGTGCCAGTCCCTCGGCTTCGTCTGGGCATGCCATGCGTCGATGGCGTCGACGAACGGGGCCATCGCCTCCTCGGGATCAGCGCCGAGCGATGCCAGTCGGTCGCGGAGCATCCGGAAGTGGCCGTACTCCATCGCCGCCAGGTCGCCGAGCGCCGCCCTGTCGGTGAGACTGGGCGCCAGCAGCGCGGCGTCCTCCGCCATGCGCAGGAACGCGGTGAGCTCGGCGTAGGCCAGCACACCCAGGAGGTCCACGACGCCGGGAGCGGGAGCGGAATCAGTCATAGGTGCCAGGGTACGGCCGAGCCGTCCCGATCCAGGGCATGAGGCTCCCAGGCTCCGCGACACCGAGGACACTTCTGGCAGGAAGCACGGAAATCGGTTCACGGTTGTGGTATCGAGTACACTGATGCGTGGAAGTGCGACCGCATTGTGTCCATCCCTGGGCGCGTGTCGATCTGGAGTGTGGCTCGGATTCGGGAAACACAGCTCGGTCTGAGGCCCGTGTTCTGGAGTCCCCAGAAAGCTGGATGTCGCGGTCGCTGATGACAACGAGGGCGCGACCGTCCGTGAGGGCCCGGACCGGGATCGATCTGCCGGCCGGATGTCCCGGAGGGCCGCCTTCGCACCGATTTAGGTAGGCCGACGCTGACAACGACGTTCCGAGACCTGGGAGTCATCCCGGAGATCGCCGATGCGCTCGAGACCGAGGGCATCACTTCACCATTCCCGATTCAGGAGATGGCGCTCCCGCTGGCACTCGCCGGTCAGGACGTCATCGGCCAGGCGCGAACCGGCACGGGCAAGACCTATGCCTTCGGCGTCCCCATGCTTCAGTTGGTCGGCAAGCCCAGGAAGAACCGCAAGAAGCCGCGCGGCCTGGTCCTGGTGCCGACCCGGGAGCTCGCCCTCCAGGTGACCGAGGACCTCGTCCTCGCCTCCGGCAAGCTCGGCTCGCGGATCCTCACCGTGTACGGCGGGCGGGCGTACGAGCCGCAGATCGAGGCGCTCAAGAGCGGCGTCGACGTCATCGTGGGCACCCCTGGGCGGCTGCTCGACCTGATCAAGCAGAAGCACCTCGACCTCGGTCAGGTCACCATGCTCGTCCTCGACGAGGCCGACCGGATGCTCGACCTCGGCTTCCTCCCCGACATCGAGCGCATCATCAAGATCGTCCCCGAGAAGCGACAGACGATGCTGTTCTCGGCCACCATGCCCGGCGAGATCGTCGCGCTGTCACGCCGTTACCTCACCCGCCCCACCAACGTGCGCGCGGAGAACGTCACGGCCGAGGCCGAGCCCACCACGTTGACGACGCAGTTCGTCTACCGCACCCACCGCATGGACAAGATCGAAATCCTCGCCCGGCTGCTCCAGAGCACCGGTAACGGGCTGACGATGGTGTTCTGCGAGACGAAGCGGGCCTGCGACATGGTCTCCGAGCAGTTGCACGGCAAGGGTTTCGCGGTGGCGGCCGTTCATGGCGACCTCGGACAGGGGCAGCGAGAGCAGGCGCTGCGCGCGTTCCGCAACGGCAAGATCAACGTGCTGGTCGCGACCGACGTCGCCGCGCGGGGCATCGACATCGACGACGTGACCCACGTGGTCAACTACGACTGCCCCCAGGACGACAAGACCTACGTCCACCGCATCGGCCGTACCGGCCGCGCGGGACGCACCGGCGTGGCCGTCACCTTCGTCGAATGGACCGAGCTCACCCGCTGGAAGGTCATCAACAACGCGCTCGGGCTGAGCTTCGCGGAGCCGGTGGAGACCTACTCCAGCTCTCCCCACCTCTACACCGATCTCGACATCCCGGAGGGGACCAGGGGCGTTCTACCCAGGGCCAGCCGGTCCCGGGCCGGGTTGGAGGCCGAGGAGATCGAGGATCTCGGTGAGACGGGCCGTACGCGTTCCCGGGACAGAGCGGACCGGCGCGGTCGCTCGGAACGGGAGGAGCGCCGGGAGCGTCCCGCTCGCACCCGTGAGCGCCGCCGCACCCGCGGCGGCCGCCTGCAGGATGCGGACACGGCAGCCGAAGCCGTCGAGCAGCAGGCCGCGCCGACCGCGGAGGCGTCCGACCCGGACAGTGCGACGGTGGAACCGGCGGCGGGCAGGCGCAGCCGCAGAGGTGCCAACGGGGCCGCGCTCAGCGACGCGCTGGCCGAGATCGGGCCAGCCGTCTCCGAGTCGGACGTTCCGCCGACCGCCGCCACGACCTACGAGGACGCGGCAGACGACATCGAGGCGGACGACGACGCGATCGCCGGACCGTTGCCGGCCCGGCGGCCCGAGCCGGAGCGGATCATCCCGCCGAGCCCGTTCGTCGTGGTGTTCAAGTCTCCCGACCTGGCGACCGACGACGACGATCTCGCACCCTCAGCGGCGGCCGAGCGCGTGCAGCACCAGCAACAACGGCGGCGTTCGAACCGGCCCCAGCCTCGCCGCACAAGGTAACCGGCACGTCGAACAAGCGGCACGTCGAACAACCGGCACCGTGGCCGGCCCCTGCGAGGTGGTCGGCCACCGAGGCGGGTGCGGGATGGCGGACGCCGGATCGTAACCGGCACAGCGATTTCACTGGTGCCTGTACAACCTTCTCTGGGTATCGTGATGCCACGTGAGTGCGCGAGTCTGCAGCAGACGGTCCAGGACGCGGGTCACCGACCCGTCGGTCGAAGGGGTCCCTGACGGCAAGGAGGTTTCGTGAGCACGCCACGATTCCTGGCTCTCCCCCCTGGCGTCAGCACCCGGCAGATCGAGACTCCGGCCGGCACGTTCGCCGCCCTGGAGGCCCGGCCCGTCAGCGGTGTCGCCGAACGCTGGCCCGCCTTACTCGTTCCGGGATTCACCGGGAGCAAGGAGGACTTCATCGCGGTCCTGCAGACGCTCGCCCAGGCGGGTCGCAGGGTCATCGCGATCGACATGCGCGGGCAGTACGAAACCCAGGGGCCCGACGATCCGCGGGCGTACACCTGCGCGGCCCTCGGCGCCGACATCGGCGCGATCGTCGAGACGGTCGGCCAGGGGGAGCCCGTCCACCTACTCGGGCACTCGTTCGGCGGCCTGGTGACCCGGGAGGCCGTTCTGGACGGCATGGCGCGACCGGCCTCACTCACGCTGATGAGCTCGGGGCCCGCGGCCATCATCGGTTCCCGGGAGCGAGTCGGCCGGGTGATGCTGGCCGAGCTGCCCGAGCACGGCATCGACTACATCTGGGCCAACCGGCTCGAGCCGGAGGCGCTCCGGGCTGGGGTTCCCGACGAGATCGTGGCCTTCCTGCGCAAGCGGCTGCTCGCCAATCACCCCGTCGGCCTCCGCGTGATGGCCGAGGAGGTGCTGAACGCGGTCGACCGCGTCGCCGAGCTGGCCCGGCACGACCTGGACGTCCTGGTCCTGTACGGCGAACACGACGACGGCTGGCCGCCGCTCCTGCAGGCAGAGATGGCTCACCGGCTCGACGCCGAGTGCGTGGTCGTCCCGGGCGCGGTCCATTCTCCCGCCGTCGAGGCCCCCGAGACGACCGCGGCGGCGCTCATCCGGTTCTGGAACACCGCGGAGAGCCGCCTGCTCCAGTTGCAGCACATCTGACCTGGGCATCAGGTCAGCCGTCGCCGAGACCGTCCCAGGGGAGGCGGTCCGGTGTGGCGGCCTGGCCCTCGGGGCAGTGCCGACGGAAGTCGCACCAGGAGCACAGCGGTCCCGGCCGGGCCGGGAACATCTCGTCGATCTCGGGTGGGAGCGGCTTCTCGGCAGCGGGGCCTCGATCCGTCCGGCGGCCTCCGCCACCGCGGCCACCCGCCCAGTCGCGGTAGGCGTCGTCGGCCGCGGCCGCCTCCTGGGCGATCTCCTCGGCTCGGCGCAGGTGGCGGTCCAGCGACTCCTCAGTGTGCTCCCACTCGATGACGGCGCCCGTCGGAACGTGATGGAGCTCCACCCGGCGACAGGTTCGGTGCATCATGCGCGCCGAGGCGATCGCGTAGATGGCCAGCGCGATCGAGGACCTGGCGTCCTCGGTGGTCAACGGACGCCGACCGGTCTTGTAGTCCACCACGACCAGTTCGTCGCCCCGCCGGTCGAGCCGGTCGACTCGTCCGGAGACCGCGATGACGGCCGTCCGCGTGGCGACGACACGCTCGACGCCGACAGGCTCGTCAGAGGGATCGAGCGTCGAGGCGTACCCGGACACCATCTCCCGCGCCCGGTCCCGCCATGACGCCGACTGCTCCTCGTCCCGGAAGCCCTCGCCGATCCAGCCGTTGGTCAGGAGGATGGCCGCCATGAGCGGGGTGCGCCGCTCGTACGGCTCCCGCCACCACGCGGCCAGCGCGTTGTGGACCGACGCCCCCAGGCTGTTGTGCGCCCAGGCAGGCCCCTTGGGCGGCGCCGGCCGGTCGAGGTAGGTGAAGCGATAGCGGCGCGCGCAGTCCAGCCAGGAGTTCAGCCGCGAGGGCGTGCAGGCGTAAAGCCGCTTCGGCATGCCGTCGAGGCCGAGTTGCTCCATGCCTGATCCGCCCGATCTGCCCGATCCGCCCGTCGTGCCGCCGCCGCTACTCGTCGAGGTTCAGCTTGATGCCGGCCGCGCCCCTGCCGTCCATGAGCGGCGTCGTCTCGATCTGAGCCTCACCCTCACCCTCGCCCGTGCCGGCGAGCGACCCCGACAGCCACTGGTCGAACTGCGGCTCAAGATCACCGATCAGGCATTCCTCGCCATGCGCCGGGAGCACGCGCGTCTGGTGCGCCAGCGTGAACAGACGCTCGCCGATCGCGGTGAGCTGGTCCGCGAGCGCGGGATATTCCCCGCCGAGCTTGCCGGGGCCGTCGGCGAGCAGCGTCTTGCCGGTGAAGACCGCGCCCAGTTCCTCGCAGTAGAGCGACACGCCACCCGCGGTCACTCCGGGCGTCGTCAGGACCTCCAGTTCGACACCGGCGACGGCGAACAGGCCCTCGTCCTCCATCTCGATGTCGGGCCAGGTCTCCTCCCAGGTCTGCCGCCACAGGCGCTTGTCCTTGGGATGCACCGCGATGACCGCCTCGTCCCTGGCGGCCGTCTCGATGGCGCCGCCGACGTGGTCCGGCAGGCCGTGGGTGCAGATGACCGCGAGGACCTCCCGGTCGCCCACCTTCTCGAGGATCTTCTCCGCGTCCCGCGCGGGGTCGATCACGATCACCTCGTCGTCGTCGCCGATGATCCAGGTGTTGTTCTCGACCTTGTGCTCGACGCCCTCGATCTCCACCGGGCCCGAGGTCACAACTCGTTCGATGCGCGCTGTCACGGCTCAGAACCTTACTATCTCCTTCGCGCTCTAATGAGCCTCACCGTCCAGGCGGGGGGAGAATGCGCCGAACGGCAGATCGAGCGCCTGATCGTGGTCACGCAGATCCCTGAGCGTCAGGTTGGCCAACGCGACGAAGCAGCCGACCTCGGCGGGCCAGACGATCGTCCACAGCCAGTTGCCGAGCGCCTCCCCGACGTACACCGCCCGGTCCTCCGGCACCTCGCCCGCGCACCACAGTGCCGCCGGGTGGCCCCGTACGTCGATCTTCGCGTGCGGCGGTCCGGCATCGAAGCCGACCCCGGGGTCGGGACCGGGCAGTCCGGCGAAGGCGGCGCCGAGTCCCACTCCGGGCTCCTCGGCGATGACCAGCATGTCCGCCGGGCCAGGGGTGATCGACGGCCCCGTCAGGGCGACCACGCTCGCCCGCACTCCGCTGCGCTCGTCCCCCACCTCGGCGAAACCGGTGACCAGCCAGCCCGCCGGCAGCGGCCAGGGAATCCAGACGGGCACCCGCGCGGCCTGCCGGATGGCGTCGGCCGCGGCCTCCGACGGGCGACGGGGAGGCTGGAACGGCAGGACGTCCCCGTGCGCGGCGCAGCGCCACGAACTGGACCAGACGCTCGGTTCGTGCAGCGGCCCGAAGCATCGCGGGCAGATAGGCACGGCTCTCACAAATACTCACGGTGCTTCGGAGACATGCCCAACGTCAAGGCTTTTCCCGTTATCTAGTCGTAATCTTGGCATGTGCGGTCCATCAGATGCGTAGGGGCGATCGTCATGGACGAGAGCGGGCGACTGCTGCTGATCCGCCGCGGGCGCCCGCCCGCCGAGGGCAGGTGGTCCCTGCCCGGCGGCAGGGTCGAGCCGGGCGAGACCGACGCGGAGGCGGTCCGCCGTGAGCTTCGCGAGGAGACCGGCCTCGACGTCACCGTGGGCAGGTGGGCCGGCGCCGTCGAGCGTCCCGGGCCCGGTGGCGTCACCTACGAGATCCACGACTACGTCGCGACGGCGGATCCCCGGGCCCCGCTCTCCCCCGGTGACGACGCCGCCGACGCCCGCTGGTGCCGGCCCACCGATCTGGTACGGCTCCCGCTGACGCACGGTCTCCTCGACGCCCTCCACGAATGGGGCATCCTGCTGCATGACGCCCCAGACCACGGCAGCAGGGAACAGGACATCGGGGAGCAGGGCGTCACTGATCTCCCGTCATGACCCGGCTGCGCCAGACCGTGAGGTGATCACCTGCGGCGGACCTGCCGATGGCCACCACCGCGTCGCCCGACGCCGCGACCGTGCCGAACCACTGGGCCCCCGGCCCCCCGAGCGTCCGGGCATCCGGCCCGCCCGGGCCGTCACCCGCCACCCGGGTCCATCCGCGGCCGTCCCCGGATATCCACGCTGTGCTGTCGACCTCGCCCGCCGAGCCGTGCGCCCCGACCGCCACCAGTCCCGAGCGGGTGACGGTGACGTCGAGCACGCTCGCTCCCGCCTCCGCCGGCAGCGTGCCGTACTCCCACCGCATGGCACCGGTCTCGGCGGCCGCCTCAGCCGAAGCCGGCTTCCAGTCGGACAGTGCGGAGAACGGTCGGGCTCCCTCGCCGGTCACCGAAACGCCGATCACCACGACAGCACCGGACGCGGGGGTCACGACGTGACGCAGCCCCGCCGACCGGGCGTCCGGTGGGATCACCCGGCCGCGGGAGGTCCAGTTGAGGCCGTCCGGGGACACCCAGACGACGCCCGCTTCCCGGTCGGCCGCACCCGCCCCACCCACGGCGACGAACCCGTACGGCGTCGCCGCGACGTCGGCGACGCGCACTCCCGCGCCCCCGGCCGGCATCCTCTCGGGCGGCACGCGGGTGAACCGCCTGAGGTCGGGGCTGAACCACAGGGCGGGCAGCACCCCGACCGAACCGCGGTCCTCACCCGCGAGCACGTATCCCTTCGGGCCCGCCGCCACGACACGGGGCGCGAGCAGGAAATGGCCTGCGGCGACCTCGGGCATCGGGACGGGGTGCCATGACCTGCCGTCGGCGGAGGTCACCAGCAGCGGCCGGGTCACCGCCGGATCCGTCGTCGTGCCGCCGACGGCGAGCCAGCCGTACGGGCCATGGGCCACGCCGCTCAGGGCCTGCCGTCCGGGGCCGCCGAGCAGGCCGGGAGAGCCGGCGTCCGTCCAGCTCTCCCCGTCGTCGGCGCTCGTCCAGATCGCCGCGTCGCCGTTCGCCGAGCCCACCGCCACGAACACGCCGCCGGCCGCCGCGATGTCCGCCGGGTCCCTGACCGTCCGGTCGAGCCCGTCGATCTCCTCGAGCCGTACGGCTCTGGCCGCCTTCTTGCCCGTCTCCCCCTTCTTGATCTCGACCAGGACGGGCAGGTTCTCCACGTCGCCTGGGCCGCGCTTGTCCCCGCACGCCACCAGCTGGCCCGTGTCGGTGATGGCCAGTCCGCGCAGCGTACCGGGGATCTCCCCCAGGTCGGCACGCCTGGTCCAGCCGCGCCCGTCCTCGCTGGTGTAGACGGCGTACCTCTCCCAGGCATACTCGATGACGGCCGCGACCCCGGCCGCTGACGACGTGAGACCCCGCACCCCGGTCCCGTCCGGGCCCAGCCGCCCGATCACCCCGCACCGGCTCCAGCGGACGCCGTCGCGCGAGCAGCGCACCCGTACGTCCCCGGACGCCGGCCTCTGCCGGATCGGGACGACCACGAAGCCCTTCTTCGTCGCGGTGAGCGTCCCGGGCTCCGGGCGGACGCCGGGGAGGGCCGCGGCCGTGCGCAGCCAACTGCGGCCACCGTCATCGGATCGAAGGACGACCGAGCCCCGATCGTCGCCCCGATCGTCGCCCCGATCGTCGCCCCGATCACCACCCCGGGTGCCGTTCGAAGCCGGTTCGGCCAGCGCCACCACCCGGTCCCCCCTGGCGGCCACCGCCCGGATCCCCCGCGCCCCGTGCCCGGAGCCGATCCGGTCGGGGTCCACCCTGGTCCAGCTCGTGCCGTCGGGCGACACCCAGGCCGCTGGGCCCGCCGTGCCATCACCCAGCACGGTGACCCCGACAGCGAGGAAGCCGCTCGCGGTTCGCGCCACATCGATGATCCTGTCCTGACTCCGGAACGCGGCGAGCCGGTCCGCGGCCACGGCCGTCCAGGATCTGCCGTCGGAGGAGACCCACATTCCACGGACGGCCACCGGGTTCGCCCAGCCGCCCCGGCCGGCCTCACCCTCCTGGTCCGCCTGCTCGGCCTGGAGCGGCCCGCTCACCCGGCCAGGGACATCCGTGCCCACCGCCAGCCACCCGCCGGTGCCCCCGGCCACCCGGCCGACCGCCCCGATGGCCGGCTCATATCCGGCGGCGCTCACCGTCGATCCCCCAGCGGAGGCAGCGGTAGAGCTCTCGACCCTGCCCAGCTCCCATCGCCTGCCACCGTCGACGGAGACCAGGAACAGCGGCCTCGGGGCCGGGCCCGTGGTGTCGCTGCCCGCCGCCACAATCGTCGACCCGACCGAGGCGATCGCGTTGAGCACCTGGCTCGAGCCGCTGCCGGGCAGGCCGGGCACCGTGAACACGGCGTCGGCCGAGCGGCCCTCACCCGCCGCCAACGTCAGCCCCGATCCAGCGGGGCTCCCGACGCGGTTGACCACGACCACGCCGAGCACGGCGGCCACCAGGATGACCGCCGCCACCACGAGGGGACGCGTCGGCCTCGGAAAGCCACCGGGCCTCGACGCGAAATGGGGCGGTTCAGCACCGTCCCAGGGCTCCGCCTCCGGCTCACCCGTGCCCTCCCAGGGCCTCACCTCCGGTCCGCTCGCGCCCTCCCAGGGCCTCACCTCCGGTCCGCTCGCGCCCTCCCAGGGCCTCACCTCCGGTTTGCCCCAGGCGATATGGGCGCGAGGTGTGGGCGTCCCCGGGATCCTCGGCGGGGAGGTCTGGGGCGTACGTCCCGGTGTCTCCCGTGGTGGTACCGGTGACGCCGGCGATCTCTTGGTGCGGCCGGAGGCCACCAGCTTGTCCGGCCGCGTCACCAGTCGTCGTCCGCTCCGGGGCGTCACCCCCGATCCGGTGCCGCTTCCGTGCCCACGATCGGGATCGGGATCGGGATCGGGATCGAGCCCGAGGTCGGGTTCAGGTCTGCGTTCGGATTCCGGCTTCCGGCCGTGTCTCGGCTGTGGCTGTGCCTGCCTCGATTGGGCCTGCCTCGATTGGGCCATGCCGTACGGCGCTGCGTAGGGATTGCGCCCGCTCCGCTGCGCGGACTGCGAAAGATCCGAGTGCGAGGGGTCAGGTCGGGGGGCCCAGGCATCCGACCCGATGTCATCCGGCCGTTCGGTGGCCTGTGCCACCCCGAAATCCTGTGCTGCCCCGAAATCCTGGGCTGCCCCGAAATCCTGGGCTGCCCCGGAATCCTGGGCTGTCCCGGAATCCTGGGCTGCCCCGAGACCCTGGGCCCCGAGACCCTGAACGCCCGCCGGCTCGTGGATCCCCTCCAGTTCCTGGATCCCTTCCAGCTCTCGGATCTCCTCGAACTCGTCGGCGGGAGGCTGCCGGGACGGTTCCGCACGCGTCGATGACTCGGGGTCTTCGGATTCGGGGTCTTCGGATAAGGGCGCGGCGAACGGCGGCAGCGCCCAGGGGGACGGGGCCGGCGGCGAATGGTGCAGTGCCGGCGGCGACGGCCGGTGGTCACCGTCGCCGCCGGACGGGTGGTCACGTTCATGAGGGCCCGGGGCCACGTTCAGTACCTCCTGGAGGGTGTGCCTGACCGCTCCACCGGGGTTACGCCAAGGCGAACGTGATCATTGTGATACCCGAACACCAATCAAGAGCAACACGCGAACGCCGATGCGACCAGACCTCCAGGGACAGATTTATCTAGAGAGGGACCGAATTGCCCGTCTTCGGGCGATTACTACTACCGCACCGCCGTACACGGCGAACTGCACGACCGTGCCGACGACGGACTGCCAGGGCAGCTCACCCTGCTGGAGCGCGCTGTCCAGGTCTCCCGAGGCGGCGACGACGCCGAAGGCCGCGACGTTGTTCGTCGCGTGGAGCGCGATGGGGGCCTCCAGGCCTCCGGTGAGGATCGCCAGCCACCCCATCAGCACCCCGAACCCGAAGACGTACGCGATCCCCCAGTCGGTGTAGCCATGCAGCGCGGCAAAGGCGCTCGCGCCCAGCAGGATGCCGGGCCAGGGGTTACGTAGATAGGCGCCGAAGGCCTGGATGATCCATCCGCGGAACATGTACTCCTCGGCGGCGGCCTGGAAGGGCACGAGCACCAGGATGACGAGCGCCGGCGGGAGGAACGTCTCCCAGCCGGCCCAGCCGTACACCGGATCCATCCCCGTGAGCAGCAGTGTCACCGCCTCAGCGAGCTGGCCGAGCACGACGGCCGCGACCGCCACCAGCAGGCAAAGGGCCAGCCAGTTCCAGCGGAGCCGGCCGAGGACCGAGGAGAGCGTCCCCGGCGGGCGACGCTGGATCGCCCATGCCGTGCCGTACACCACCGGAATGGCCAACGCGATCACGCTGAGATGGAAGCCGAGGTCGAGGAGCGGATCGACGAACATCCGGTCCCCGCTCATCACGAGGGGAAGGCGTGCCAGCGTGGCGACCGTCCACGCGGCCATGACGAGCCCGAGCGACACGATCAGGAAACCGCCCACCGCGGCCAGCGTGCCGAGGATCGGCCGCCACCAGCGGTGCAGCGGCGTTCGAGCCAACTGGTCGTACCTCACCGCCGCCGGAGGCGGCATGACCCAGGGCATGCGAGCGGGCGGCGACCACTGATAAGGCGGCGGATACACCTGTCATTCATACCCGGCTAATCGGCTCGCTCACGACGGCCGGGTGGTGAATGGACGACGGCTATGTGGACGACGGCGGGGTGAAGGCGGCGGTGCGGGCGAGGCCGGCGGCCCGGCCCTTGGCGGCCACGACCAGGGCCATCTTGCGGGACGCCTCGTCGATCATCTCGTCGCCGAGCATGACGGCGCCCCGCTTCTCGACCGTCGTGTAGTACTCGTAGGCGTCGAGGATCAGCTCGGCGTGGTCGTAATCCCGCTGCGACGGCGAGAAGACCTCGTTGACCACGTCCACCTGACCAGGGTGGAGCACCCATTTGCCGTCGAAACCCAGCGCGGCCGACCGGCGGGCCACCCTGCGCAGGCCGTCCACGTCGCGGATCTGCAGGTACGGGCCGTCGATCGCCTGCAGACCGTGTGCCCTGGCGGCCATCAGGATCCGCATCAGAATGTAGTGGTAGGCGTCGCCCTCGCCGTACCCCGGCGGCTGCTCGCCCACGACCAGCGTCCGCATGCCGATCGAGGCCATGAAGTCGGCCGGGCCGAACACCAGCGTCTCCAGGCGCGGCGAAGACGCGGCGATGGCGTCCACGTTGACGAGCCCGGCGGCGTTCTCGATCTGGGCCTCGATCCCGATGCCGCCCTCCGGCAGCCCCGCCGCCCTCTCGATCTGGTCCAGCAGCGTGGCCAGCCAGACCACGTGCGAGGCGTCCTGAACCTTCGGCAGCATGACGCAGTCGAGCCGGTCACCGGCCGCCTCCACGATCTCGATCACGTCGCGGTAGGTCCACTGCGTGGTCAGGTCGTTCACACGGACGACGACGGTCTTGCCGGTCCAGTCGCCCTCACGCAGCGCGCCGACGACGTTCTTGCGCGCGTCCTCCTTCGCGCCGGGCGCCACCGAGTCCTCCAGGTCGAGGAAGATCTCATCGGCCGCCAACCCCTGAGCCTTCTCGATGAAGCGGGGATTGCTGCCCGGCACGGCCAGGCACGAACGTCGTGCACGCATGGGCTCCACGCTAGCGGCACCGTCCCGCCCTGGCAGGTCAGGGTGAGGTCGCGGACACCCTTGGTAGGACTGCTACAACCCGTCTTCACCGGGCGTCTGATATCTCGCACTTTTCCCAGTGCGGCACGGCAGCCGCTATCGGATACCTACAAATCAGGCCAGACGTTCTTGGTCTTCAGCTTGTACGACTCGCGCCGCGACTCGACAAAGAATGGTCAACGGTAAAAGAGACCTCCGCGCCAGGCCGAAGGACCGTCAGGCTGTGGAGGCGACCGCGCAGCCTTGTTAGGAGTGATCGATGGCCAACGCCACCGCCACCGGGGCCCGCCCCGCCGTGCTGTCCGACCTCATCCCCGCCGTTCCCGGCAGTACCGCCGCCCGCGTGCGCGACGCCGTACTCGTCGCGGCCGGCGCGGGGCTGACCGGCCTGGCCGCGCAGGTCAGCATTCCTCTCCCCGGCGACCTCGTCCCCGTCACCGGCCAGACGTTCGCCGTGGTCCTGGTCGGAGCCGCACTCGGCATGAACCGCGCGTTCCTCAGCATGCTCCTCTACATGGCGGCGGGGGTGGCCGGAATCCCGTGGTTCGCCGGTGGCGCGCACGGATTCGGCGGCGCGACGTTCGGCTATGTGCTCGGCTTCATCGCCGCCGCCTCGCTCGTCGGCTGGATGGCGCAGCGCGGCGGTGACCGTACGGTGCTCCGTACGATCGGCACGATGGTCCTCGGCAACCTGGTCATCTACGCCTTCGGTCTGCCGGTGCTGGTCGCGGTGACCGGCCTCGACCTCGGGACCGCCCTGTGGGCGGGCGCCGGGAAGTTCGTCGTCGGCGACCTCCTCAAGATTGCCCTGGCGGCCGGCATCCTCCCCGCCGCCTGGAAGCTGGCCAACCGCTGACCGCGCATCCGAGGGCATGAGAGGCTGAAGGCATGAGTCTGCCGCTGATCGAAGAGGGTGCGAAGAAGTCGAGCGTGCTGTGGATCACGCTACCCTCCGGACGGCGGCTGGCCTGGCACGTGTGGCACGACGGGGCGATCTACGTCGTGACCGGCGGCGACGAGCAGTCCCTGCCCGGGTTGACCGAAATGACCGAGGTCGAGATCACCCTCAGGAGCAAGGACAACGGCGCGGAACTCGTCCGCTTCCCCGCCGCCGCCGAGATCGTCGATCAGTCGGCGACCGGGGACGCGGTGGCGGCGCTCGCCAAGGAGCGGCTCAACGCCCACGACGCCGCAGGACTGCTCGCCCGCTGGGCCGAGCAGTCCTTCGTCGTACGGCTCACTCCCGAGTGAGCCGCTCAGTGCTTGATCGGGGAAAGGTCCAACTTGCGGCCCTTGAGGCTGCCACCGGGCTTCTTGCCCAACTCGGCCGCGATGCGGCGCAGTTCGACCGCGGCGGGCGCGTCGGGGTCGGTCAGGACGAGCGGCTTGCCCTCGTCGCCGCCCTCACGCAGCCGCAGGTCGATCGGCACCTGGCCGAGCAGCGGCACGCGGGCGCCGAGCGTCCGGGTCAGCGCGTCGGCCACGGCCTGGCCGCCGCCCTCGCCGAAGACCGCGACCCGCTCGTCGCAGTGCGGGCAGGGCAGCCATGACATGTTCTCGATGACGCCGGCGATCTGCTGGTGGGTCTGGGCCGCGATAGAACCGGCCCGCTCGGCCACCTCGGCGGCGGCCTGCTGCGGGGTGGTGACCACGAGGATCTCCGCCGTCGGCATCCGCTGGGCCACCGAGATCGCGATGTCGCCGGTGCCCGGCGGCAGGTCCATCAGCAGCACGTCCAGGTCGCCCCAGAAGACGTCGGTGAGGAACTGGTAGAGCGCCCGGTCGAGCATCGGCCCGCGCCAGACCACCGGAGTGTTCCCCTCCGGCTTGAACATCCCGACCGAGATCACCTTGATGTCATGCGCGACCGGCGGCATGATCATGTCTTCGACCTTGGTGGGCCGCTCGCCGACACCGAGCATGCGCGGCACCGAGTGACCGTAGATGTCGGCGTCCACGACGCCGACCTTGAGGCCGGAGGAGGCCATCGCCGCGGCGAGGTTGACGGTGACGGACGACTTGCCGACGCCGCCCTTGCCGCTGGCGACCGCGAACACCCTGGTCAGCGAGTTCGCCTTGGCGAAGGGGATCTCCTTCTCCGGTCCCCGGTCGCCGCGGAGCTTGGTCTGCAGGTTCTTACGCTGGCCCTCGCTCATGACGTCCAGGTCCACATGGACCCGGGTCACGCCCTCGACCTTCGAGACCGCCTCGGTGACATCCCGAGTGATCCGGTCCTTGAGGGGGCAGCCGGCGATCGTGAGGTAGATCCCGACGCGCACCACCCCGTCCGGGGAGATCTCGATGGGCTCCTTGACCATGTCGAGTTCGGTGATCGGCCGGCGGATCTCGGGGTCGTTGACGGTTGCGAGCGCAGCCCTGACCAGTTCTGGGGATGGTGCCATGAATCCATGCTATGGACGCGGGCGGGTTCTTCCTAATGCGGGGCGGGTGATCTGACGGACAACCCACGCCGGATCAGTGCCGGGCGGCGCCGTCCCTGAGGTCTTCCCTGAGGTCCTCATGAAGGTGCTGCAGTTCGGATCGGATGTAGTCCCTGGTCGCGACCTCACCGAGTGCCAGGCGCAGGGCCGCGATCTCACGGATGAGGTACTCGATCTCGGCCTGGTTGCGCTCGGCCCGCACCCGGTCCTGCTCGTACTGGACGCGGTCGCGGTCGGCCTGCCGGTTCTGCGCCAGCAGGATGAGCGGCGCGGCGTACGACGCCTGGAGCGAGAGCATCAGGGTGAGGAAGATGAACGGGTACGGATCGAACTTGACCGGCAGGAGGGTGTTCCAGAGCAGCCAGACCCCGATGAACACGGTCATGTACACGATGAACCGGGCGGTTCCCAGGAACCGGGCGATCCGCTCGGAAAGGCGTCCGAACGCCTCGGGGTCGTAGTAGGGCCGGAGGCGGAGGGGGGCCAACTCACGCGGCTGGTCGAGTCGTTCAGTCATTTTCTCTCACGCCAGTCCTGCGGCAGCATGTGGTCCAGCACGTCGTCGACGGTCACCGCGCCGAGCAGGCGCCCGTGCTCGTCCACGACGGGGGCCGCGACCAGGTTGTACGTGGCGAGGTAGCAGGCCACCTCGGGGATCGTGAACTCCGGTCTGATCGGGTCCACGGTGATGTCTATCACGCCGCCGAGCAGGGTCGACGGCGGCTCTCTCAGCAGCCGCTGGAAGTGCACGACGCCGAGGAAGCGGCCCGTCGGCGTCTCGCCGGGCGGACGGGTCACGTACACCTGGGCCGCGACGGCGGGCGTCAGCTCCTGCTGCCTGACGTGCGCGAGCGCCTCGGCCACGGTCGAGGTCGGCGGGAGGATCACCGGCTCCGTTGTCATCATGCCGCCCGCGGTGTGCTCGGCGTAGGTCAGCAGCCGCCGTACGGGGGCGGCCTCCTCGGGCATCATCAGCCGCAGCAGCCCCTCCGCCTGCTCCGGCGGCAGTTCCTGCAGCAGGTCGGTCGCGTCGTCGGGGCTCATCGCCTCCAGCACGTCGGCGGCCCGCTCCCGGTTCAGCCGGCTCAGCACGATCACCTGATCCCGCTCGGGAAGTTCCTCCAGCACATCGGCGAGCCGGTCGTCGTTGAGCGCGGAGGCCACCTCCGCCATCCGCTTGTCCGGCAGTTCGTGCAGCATGTTGGCGAGGTCGGCCGGGCGCAGCGCCTCGAAGGCGGCGAGGAGGTTGGCCGCGCCCTGGTCCTTCTGGGCCACGCCGAAGCCGGTGACCTCGTCCCAGTCCACCACGTGGGTCTCGCCCCTGCGCCGGGTGCCGCGCCGTACGGCGACCCTGGCGATCAGCCAGTCCGAAGGACGGGGCTGCTCCATGGCGAGGTCCTGGACCGTCACCCGCTCACCCTTGAACTCCACGGCCAGGTCGAGCAGCTCCCCGATGGCGAGCGTCTCGGTGCTGCGCTGTTCGAACCGCCGCATGTTGAGCTTGCCCGTGAAGATCACCGCGCCCGCCTCGATGCTGGTGATCCTGGTGATCGGCAGGAACACTCTGCGGCGTGGCTGGACCTCGACCACGAACCCGTGCACCCGCGGCGGCAGCGGTCCGCGCAGCGAGACCACGACGTCCCGGATCCGGCCGATCTGGTCGCCGACCGGATCGAAGACCGCGAGCCCGGCCAGCCGTGCCAAGAAGATCCGATCCACCCTGTCAGGGTACGCAAGGGCCGCTGCCGAGGGGCGCGGCGCCACCTGGCGGGAGAAGTTCGGGATATGACAGGATCAAATCCCTTCCTTGGTAATTACAGAGCAGGTGATGGATGAAGGCTGTCAGCCTGGCGATCGCGGTCGTTTCGGCCTTCAGTTTCGGGTTCTCCGGGCCGATGGCGAGGTTCCTCGGCGAGGCGGGGCTCAGCCCGCTCGAGTCGGTGTGGGTACGCATGGCGGGAGCCGGGCTGGTCATGCTGCTGGTCCTGGCGATCGTCCGGCCGCGCGCGCTGCGCGTCCCCCGTGACCGCATGCTGTTCTTCGCCGCCTACGCCGTGATCGCGGTCGCCGGCGTCCAGGGCCTGTTCTTCTTCGTGATCACCCGGCTGCCGGTCGGGGTGGCGCTGCTCTTCGAATACACCTCGCCCGTGCTGGTCGTCGTCTGGGTGCGTCTCGTCCGCCAGGTACGGCTGGCGGGCGCGGCCTACCTGGGCGCGCTCGTCGCGGTCGTCGGCCTCGCCGTCGTCGTGGAGGTCTGGCACGGGATGCGGCTGGACGTGATCGGCGTCCTGGCGGCCCTCGCCTCCGCCGCCTGCAGCGCCGGATATTTCCTGATGAGCGATGGCTTCGGGGACGACATCGACCCGCTCGGCCTGATCTGCTGGGGCATGGTCGGCGCCGCGGTGATCCTGCTGCCCATCTCGCGCCCCTGGGGCATCCCCTGGTCCGCGTTCGCCCGGACCGCCGCGGTGGGCGATCACGCACTGCCGGTCGCCGGCGCCGCGGCCTGGATGGTGTTGGTCGCGACGGTCGCCGCCTACGTCACCGGCGTCATCGCCGTACGCAGGCTCTCGGCCGCCGTCGGCGCCACGGTCTCGTCGATCGAGGTCATCGCGGGCGCTCTCATCGCGTGGGTGCTGCTCGGCGAGCGTCTGGGCACCTTCCAGATCATCGGAGGGGCCGTGGTGCTCACCGGCGCCATGCTCGCCCAGTCCGCGACCGTACGGCGGTCGCCGATGCGGGGCGAGCTGACGCTCGGTCAGACGATCGGATCCTGAGCGCCTCCGGCGGAGGACGCCGCCTCGCTCGGCGAGAAAGCGGCGGTGTCGGCGCCGGTACGGAGGCGACGCCGTGTCTCAGGTCGCCTCGTTGTCGTAGGGCGGGATCTCGCCGAAGCCCAGTTCCGGGTTGACCGTCGGCGGCAGCGGGTCGCGGTCGATCGCGGCCGGGGCGTTCCAGTCCTTCTCGAGGTCCTCGAGCAGGTGCTTGCGCACGAAATTCTTGGGATTCAGATCGGCGGGGTCGAAGTTGGAGAACTCCGGCCCCAGATTGGTCTGCAGATCGGTCTTGGCGTTGTTGGCCATCTGGCGGAGTTGCCGCAGCGTACGGCCCGCCTGCGCGGCCGCCTGAGGAAGCTTCTCCGGGCCGAACACGAGCAGGGCGATCACCACGAGCGCCAGCATCTCCGGCCAGCCCAGTCCGAACACGGCGTTCTCCTCCCGCGACAACGGCTGGCTTTCAGACTAATGCCCCGTTGGAGTCAGGAGGGCTGGGCGGTCGGAGCGGGAGCCGCGCCGATCGTCACCATGGCGGTCCGTTCCTCGCCGCCGTGCCGGAACTTGATGCTCACCCTGTCGCCCGGGGCCTTGCTCCGGATGGTGACGATCAGCTCGCGGCTGCCGCCCACCGGCTGGCCGTCGACCTCCAGGATGACGTCCCCCGGCCGCAGGCCGGCCTTGTCGGCGGGGCCGCCGGCCGAGACCGATCCGCTCTGGTTCGCGATGCGCACCCCCTGGCCCTGGTAGCTCTGGTCGATGCTGACGCCGATCCGCGAGGTCCGGGCCGTACCTGTCGTGATCAGCTCCTGTGCTATCCGGCGCACCTGGTTGGCCGGGATCGCGAATCCGAGCCCGATGCTGCCCGACTGCTGGCCGAGCAGCGAGTTCGCCCCCACGGTGGCGATCGCCGAGTTGACCCCGATCACCTCGCCTGAGGCGTTGACCAGCGGGCCGCCGGAGTTGCCCGGGTTGATCGCCGCGTCGGTCTGAATCGCGTTGATCAGCGCGTAGTCGGAGCCGGTCGATCCGCCCGCCTCGACCGGGCGGTTGAGCGAGCTGACGATTCCGGTGGTCACGGTGCCGCTGAGGCCCAGCGGGGAGCCGATGGCGATGACCGGGTCGCCGACGACGACGCTGTCGGAGTTTCCGAGCGGCAGCTCCGGCGCCTTGACGGGACCGTCGGGCTTCACCACGGCGATGTCGGAGTTGGGATCCCGGCCGACGATCTTGGCGCTCGCTGAGGTGTGGTCGTTGAACCGGATGCGGATCTCCCCCGTCCGGGCGGCGACGGCTACCACATGGTTGTTGGTCACGATGTAGCCGCCCTTGATGACGAAGCCCGACCCGGTGCCCGCCTCGCTGTTGCCCTTGACTTCGAGCGACACCACGCTCGGCAGGACCCTGGCCGCGACCCCCGCGACCGACTCCGGTGGCCGGGACGTGGCCGCGCCGCGGGGTGAGGGCAGGGTGTATCCGGGGTCGATGCCCGAAGGCGATCGGGTCAGCAGGAACGTTCCCCAGCTCGCGGCGCCGCCGGCCACCAGCGCGATGATCACGGCCAGCACCGTTAACAGGGCCCCGCTCGGGCCGTGCCGCATGGTCGCCGAGCCGGTCGGCCCCCCGCCACCGAACGGGCCGTAGGCCCCATGCGGTCCGTGTCCCAGTTCGTACGGCTCCTGGCGGCCGTGCGGGCCCTGCCCGCCGTACGGCTCCGGCGGCGGCGCCCACTCGGGCCCCAGCCCGTACGCGTTCCGAGGGGGTGGCGGATCACCGAACGGCCCGGTGGCCGTCCCGCCGGGCGAGGCTCCCGACCAACCACCCGGCCAACCACCCGGCGAATTCTCAGCCGCATCCCCTGCCGGACCGCCGTCAGGTCGCCCCCAGCCGCCTGGCTCTTCCCGCCCGTAGGGGTCGTCATGCGTGCCACGACCCCAGGCCTCCCCCGGCTCCCAGGACCCTCCGTGCTCGCCCTGCCCGTAGTCACCCTGCCCGTAGTCGCCTTGCCCGCGGCCGCCCTGGTCGGGGGGCTCCCCGTGCTCCCCCGGCAGCGGGGGAGGCAGGAACTCGGGCCGGTCCTTCGCGCCCGAGGAACGCGTGTGATCGGTCATCGGGACACTCACTCCTCGCGCACGACGTCATCCATCCGGACAACACGCTCTACGGTAAACCACCGGCGAGAAAGCGGTCAGTGAGAGAGCCCTGGGGTGGCGCTCCGCGACGGGGTCGGTGAGATCTTCGCGGTCGGCACCAGGTGCTGAACCGGCGGGTTGACGAAGCCCTCACCCGGGACCGGCCGCTGGTGGGCGCCCGCTCCGTTCACCATGAACATCGTCCCGATGGCCATGGCGGCGGAGGCCACTCCCACCGCGACATAACCGGCCCGCCTGGCCCGGCCGGACCGTCCCGGACCGACCGCCCCGGAGACCCGGCCCGGCCGGTTGTCCAGTGGCCGACCGTCAAGGGGGGCGCCGCCGTGCATGCCCGGAAGCCCGCCTCCGGCGCCGAACGCGCCGCGGTCGGGAAAGGGCCGGATCCGCGGCGGCAGCGGGCCGCCCGGCTCCGACATCCTCAGCAGCGACATGGTGAGATCCGCCGGCATTGCCGGGGGGTCCATCGAACGGAGGCGGCTCTTCAGCGCCCTCATCGCATCGACCTCGGCGCGGCAGTCCGCACAGAACGTCAGGTGCGCCAGCGCGCGCTCCCGTTCGGTGTGACCGAGTTCGCCGTCGATGAGCGCGGAGACGCGCTCGCCGAGATGACTCATAGTCCCTCCCTGCTGAACGAAGGGGGGGTTTGATCATTTCTGTTGGCCGAGGGCGCCCGGTGGTCGAGCGCCTCCCGAAGCTGGGCCCGGCCCCGGTGGATGCGGCTGCGCACGGTGCCGAGCTTGACCCCCAGCGTCGCGGCGATCTCCTCGTACGACAGCCCTTCGATGTCGCACAGCACGACCGCCGCCCGGAACTCCGGTGCCAGGGCGTCGAGCGCGGCCTGGATGTCGGGCTCCAGGTGCGCGTCGTGGTAGGCCTGCGCCGGTGAAGGTTCACGACCGTGCAGCCGCTCGGCCGCGTCGTCCGCCAACCCCTCGAAACGGATGCGCTGCCTGCGCCGGGCCATGTCAAGGAAGAGGTTGGTCGTGATCCGGTGCAACCAGCCCTCGAATGTGCCGGGCGTGTAGCTCGACAGGGACCGGAAGACACGGACGAAGACCTCCTGGGTGAGATCCTCGGCGTCGTGGACGTTGCCGGTCAGGCGGTAGGCCAGGCGATAAACCCTGGCGGAATGCGTGCGGACCACCTCCTCCCACGTGGGAGGCGTCCAGTCGGACACCGAAGTCTCCGCCTGGTGGTCGTGGTCGTCGGCCACCGGCATTCCTCTCTGCAGGACTGTCGCTAAAGCCATAGTGCCTGGTTTCACCCCTTCCTGCGCACCTTGTGCCGAGCAGCCTTGAACAAAGACCGTTCAAAGCGTGCAACGTCCCTGTTGTGGCATGAGTTCCCGATCCGGGCCGACTCCCCTAGGCTGCGTCCCAGAAGGAAGCAGGGAGGGAGAGGCCGATGGCGACACCGGCCAGCCTGGAGTACGCGGAGGAGTTCGTTCCCGAGGACGACATCCTGCGGTCCGCGCGCCGGCGTGGCATCGAAGTCGGAGCGCACCCGATCCTGCCCGGATGCGGAGCAGCGCTCTGCTTCCTCGCCACCGCGGTCAACGCCCGCTCAGTGGTGGAGGTCGGCACAGGCTGCGGAGTCTCGGGGCTGTGGCTGCTGCGCGGCATGCGCTCCGACGGCACGTTGACCAGCGTCGACGTCGAGCGGGAACACCAGCGGATGGCCCGGCAGGCATTCGCCGAGGCCGGCTTCTCCGGCAGCCGGATCCGCCTGATCGGCGGCCTCGCCCTCGACGTGCTGCCCCGTCTCGCCGACGGCGGATACGACCTGGTCTTCTGCGACGCCGCGAAGCAGGAGTACATCGACTACCTCACCGAGTCGGTACGGCTGCTGCGCCCGGGCGGCGTCGTCGCCTTCCGCAACGCCTTCTGTGACGATCAGGTCGCCGATCCGACCCGGCGCGACCCGGACACGGTCGCGATGCGCGAACTCGGCAAGCTGGTCAGGAACGACGAGCGGCTGCGCCCGCTGCTGCTGCCGCTCGGCGACGGTCTGCTGGCCGCCGTCAGGCTGGCCTGATCGTTCCTGCCCTGTCCGGCCCCGGGTCTACCCCGCGAGGTAGCGGAGGAGCAGGCGCACGCCGTAGCCGGTGCCGCCCTTGGTGATCTCGGCGTCGTCCGCCGCCGCCCTGGCCGGGCCGGCGATGTCGAGGTGGGCCCAGGACCGCCCGCCGGTGAACTCGCGGAGGAACAGCGCCGCGGTGATCGATCCGGCGGCGCCCGACATCTTCCGGTCCACGTTCGCCAGGTCCGCGATGTCGGAGTCGAGGTCGGACCGGTAGTCGTCCACCAGGGGCATCCGCCAGAGCGGCTCTCCGCCGGCCTCGCCGGCCGCGAGCAACTCGCCGGCCAGCGATTCGTCGGTGGCGTAGAGCGCGGCGACCCGCTGGCCGAGGGCCACCTTGGCCGCGCCGGTCAGCGTGGCGATGTCGATCATCACGTCGGGATCGAGCTCGGCGTCCGCGTAGGCCAGCGCGTCCGCCATGACGAGACGGCCCTCCGCGTCGGTGTTCAGCACCTCGACCGTGCGCCCGCCATACTGCCTGATCACGTCGCTCGGCCGCTGGGCCGATCCCGAGATGGCGTTCTCCGCGCAGGCGACCAGCCCGGTCACCCGGACCGGCGCCGCGAAAGCCGACAGCGCGCTCATGGTGGCGATCACGGCTGCGCCGCCCGCCATGTCGGTCTTCATCGCCTTCATGCTCTCCGTGGGCTTGAGCGACAACCCTCCGGTGTCGAACGTGATCCCTTTCCCGACGAGCACCACGTGAGCCCTCGCGCCCTCGGGCGAATAGGAGAGCTCCACCAGCCTGGGCGGGCTGACCGACCCCTGTCCGACCGCGCGGATGCCGCCGAACTCCCCGAGGTCCGTCTCGTCCCGGATCCGTACGGCGAGGCCGGAGTCGGCGGCCACCGCCGCGGCCTGTTCGGCGAGCCAGGCCGGGGTCTTCACGGAGGCGGGCATGTTGATGAGGTCACGGGCCAGCGCGGTGGCGCGGGCGACCGCCGCGCCGCGGCGCAGCGCGTCCTCCTGCCCATCGGCGAACCCCCCGCCACCGGCGCCCGATCCACCCGTGTGCAGTCCACCCGCGAACTGGATCTCACCGACCGGTTTGGCGCCGCCTTTGCCGATGGTGAACGTGTAGGTGGCCAGCAGCGCACCTTCGGCGAGCGCCGCCATGTCTCCCCGCTCCGGGACGACGACGGTCAGCGACGCGCGGCCCTTCGCCTTCCTGGCGAGCGCCGCCCCCGCCTTGCGCAGGGCCCGTCCCTCGCAGTCGCCCGTGCCGTACAGCAGGAGGCGGCCGACGCCGTCGCCACGCATGACCGGCAGTTCGAAGACCTCGCCGGCCTCCCCCTTGGCCTCGTAATGTGCGAGCAACGCGCCCGGGGGCACCGGCAGTTCGGCGCGGAGCGCCGCGAGCGACGACTCCTCGACGCCGAGCGTGAGATCGGTCCCGAAGGGCAGGGCGACGAGTTCCGCGTTCACGACCGCATCCCGGTCCCCGGCGAAGGTCGGCGTGGTCTCGATGGGCAAGTAACACCTCCAGCGAACGGAGCGGCCCCGGCGCTGGGGAATCCCGCTGTTACTCCCCCCTGCGCCGGGGCCTTAATCAACAGTCGGCTGGGGGTTCAGCCGACCACGTTCTTCAGCGCGTCGCCGAGGGCGCTGGCCTCGTCCGCCGACAGCTCGACGACGAGTCGGCCACCACCCTCAAGCGGGACCCGCATGACGATGCCCCGTCCTTCCTTGGTGACCTCCAGCGGACCGTCGCCGGTCCGCGGCTTCATCGCCGCCATGCGTGTATCCCTTCCCGCGTTGTCGGCCGCCCCGCGGGGTAACCCTTGGGGTAACCGGCGTATTCACGTTTCTGTGATGTCTTATTATCCCGCCTCCGGGCTCAAAAAGGTAACGCCCCGGCTCCGTTCAGTGGATCAATGCCCGTTCGTCCCCGTTGTGGCCGGCGGCTCCTGACTACACACTGGAGGGGATGAACGCCCGAGCCGCCCTTTTCGACCTCTACGGCGACCACCTCCGCACGCGAGGCGGCCGCGCCTCGGTCGCAGCGCTCGTCCGTCTGCTCGCGCCGCTCGGCATCGCCGCCCCGGCCGTCCGTACCGCGATCTCCCGCATGGTGCGCCAGGGCTGGCTCGATCCCGTACGGCTCCGGCAGGGGCCCGGTTACGCGGTCACTCCGAAGTGTGAGCGGCGCCTCGACGAGACCGCCGCACGGATCTACCGCATGGGCGGAATGACCTGGTCAGGACGGTGGCACATCCTGGTGCTCGAGCCGATCAGGGACCGTGCCAGACGCGAACGGCTCCGGGCCGACCTGACCTTCCTCGGGTACGCGCCTTTGACCGAGACGACCTGGATCGGACCACGACCCTCGCCGGAGCTCGACGAACTGCACATGCCCGCCCACCGGTTCGAAGCGACGTTGGAAGGCGACCCCCGCACGCTGCTGGCCCGGGCATGGGACCTCGACGGCATCGCCAAGGCTTATGAGGACTGGCTGACCTGTGCGGTCGACCTCGTCGGGTCCCTGTCCGAGAGCGCCCCGGACGACCTGGTCTTCGCGGTCCGCAGCAGGCTCCTGCACGGTTGGCGCAACTTCCTGTTCCGCGACCCCGGGCTGCCCGTCGAACTGCTGCCGACCGGCTGGCCCGGCGAGGCGGCACGCGCCTTCTTCGAGCGGGAGGCCGCCCGTTTGCTGCCCGCCGCCGCGGCGTTCGTCGACCGCAGCCTGGAAAGCTGAGCAGCCTGGAAAGCTAATGAGCCGCTGCCTCGCTTCGAAGAGCGGTGACCTCCGCACGCACCCAGCAGTCGGCGATGTGGTCGTTCACCAGGCCGATGGCCTGCATGAGGGCGTACGCGGTGGTGGGGCCGACGAACCGGAAACCGTGTTTCCTGAGCTCCTTCGCCAGGGCCGCCGAGGCCGCGGTCCAGGCCGGGACGTCGGCCGGCGTCCCGGGAGGCGTCCCCGGCTCCTCCGCGTACCGCCAGACCAGGTCTGACACCCCACCCGGCAGCTCCAACGCCACCCGGGCGTTGGAGACAGCCGCGTCGATCTTGGCGCGGTTGCGTACGATGCCCGGGTCGGCCATCAGCCGTGCCACGTCAGACTCATCGAACGCGGCCACGGCGGGGATGGAGAAGCCCGCGAAGGCGGCCCGGAAGTTCTCCCGTTTGCGCAGGATCGTCAGCCAGGACAGCCCCGACTGGAAGGCCTCCAGCGTCAGCCGCTCATAGACGCGGTCGTCGCCGCGGACCGGCCGGCCCCACTCGTCGTCGTGGTAGGCGGCGTAGTCGGACGCCGAGGCGGCCCAGCCGCAACGGATCACCACGACTCCTCCGCGTCCGCCCGATCGTCCTGCCAGACCTCGGCCGCGGACAGGCTCTTCGGCTCGCGCCGGGCGCCTACCGGCCGGGCGTACGCCTCCCGGAGCGTCTCCACCCGCCCGGCGGTCCACTCGGCCAGGCGCTGCTCCAGCACCGCGATCCGCGTGTCCCGCTCGCTCAGCGCGGTCGCGACCCGCCGCAGCGTCTCGTCGACCGCCTCCGTGTTGTAGCCCACGATGCCGATCGGGAGGCGCAGCACGACCAGGTCCGCCGCGGTCATCCGGTGGACGTCGGGCAGATCGAGCGGCGGCACGTCAGGCGGGAACTCGGCCATCTCACCGCCGTGTCCGAGGGAGGCCAGCACCACGCACCCGACGACGGCGATCCCGGCGATGACGAGTACGATCAGCACATTACGAATCGTGCCACAAGTCGTATCCCCACGAGTCGCTAAGCCCGGCTCCCTAACACCCGCTCTTGGCGCACTCGCCGGGGATGAGCCCGGCCGGACCGTCCGCCGGGGAGCCGGCGTCATCCGCGGCCGAACCCGTCGAACCCGAGCCGGAGCCTTCCTTGTTCTGGTCCGCCCGATTCTTGCCGGTGTCGCGCGGCTTGCTCGCGGCGCCGTCGCCGGTCGCGCCGCTCTTGTCGGTCCCGGTTCCCGCGCCGTCGGAGGCCCCGCCGCCGGAACCCTCCGGGGCGCCTGAACCGCTCGCGGCATCGGAGCCCGTGTCGCCGGCCCCGCCCGGCTCCTGAGCCTGGTCGGCGCCTTCACCACCGGACTGATCAGCATCGGACTGATCGACTCCTGCCTGCTCCGACGCCGCGGGCGCCGGGCCCCGGGCAGGAGCATCGGATCCACTCAGAACGGCGAAGCCGACGCCGCCTGCGGCCAATACGGCGACCAGGGCGGAAGCGGCGATGACAAGAGTCTTCCTGTTCACGGGGCTGGAGTCGTCGGCCGGTCCTGACAGGGTCTCCGACCGGCCGTGATCCGGATGGCTCGTCTGGGAGTGGACGCGCCCTCGCATATGAAACAGCTCCCTGCGGTCGTTACGGGGGAAACCTCCCTGGTCGCGTCCCGGGGCGCGCCCCTGGACGCGCCTTGGCTTCCGCGGGTGGTTGCCCACACTAACCGCAATAGCGGACAAATCGCACATAAACCACTAAAGAATCATGATTGCCCCACCGCTACTCGCCCAGCTCCTCTCCGGTCGGCCGCAGCGGCGGACCCGGCCTGTCGAGCAGGTCGAGGGCCTCCTCTACCGTGGTCGCCCAGGAGATCCCGTCGAAGACGTTCGGCCGGGTGAAGCCCTGCTCGTACATCCCGTCGACGAGATCGCGCAACGGCTCGTACAGGCCCCACGGGTCGAGCACGACCAATGGTCGATCATGGAGGCCGAGCACGCGGGTGGTCCAGATCTCGAAGAGCTCCTCCAGCGTGCCGATGCCGCCCGGCAGCACGAGGAACGCGTCGGCGCGGGCGTCCATGACGCCCTTGCGCTCCCGCATGTCCGCCGTGATGACCAACTCGCCGGCTTCGGTGTCGGCGATCTCGATGTCCACCAGGGCCTGGGGGATCACCCCCACGGTGTGGCCGCCGCCGTCCCGTACGGCTCTCGCGACCTCGCCCATGCAGGAGACGATCGCCCCTCCGCTGACCAGGCCGTGACCACGCCGGGCCAGCTCCGCGCCCACGTCCCTGGCGAGGTCGAGGTACTTGCGGTCGATCTTCTGGCTGGACGAGCAGTACACGCAGACGAACACCGGGCCACCCTATCGATCACCGTTGCGCCGGGCGGCCTCGGTGACGATCCGGACGGCCTCCTCGGGATCGTCCGTGACCGAGAGCAGATCGACGTCGCGCGAGGAGATCTTGCCGGTCTCCGCCAGCGTGCCGCGGACCCAGTCGAGCAGGGGGCCCCAGAAGTCCGACCCCATCAAGATCACCGGGAATGAGGTGACCTTGCGCGTCTGCACGAGGGTCAGCGACTCGAACAGCTCGTCGAGCGTGCCGAACCCTCCGGGCAGCGCGATGAACCCGCAGGCGTACTTGGTGAACATCGTCTTGCGCACGAAGAAGTAGCGGAACTCGACGCCGAGATTGATGTAGTCGTTGAGGTGCTGCTCGTGGGGCAGCTCGATGCCCAGTCCCACGGAGATGCCGCCGGCCTCCATCGCACCCTTGTTGGCCGCCTCCATGAGGCCGGGACCGCCTCCCGTGATCACCGCGAAGCCCGCCTCGGCCAGCGCCGCGCCGAGCCGTACGCCGAGCTCGTAGTCGGGGCTGTCCGGCGGGACGCGGGCGGAGCCGAAGACCGTCACCGCCGTGGGCAGTTCGGCGAGGACGCTGAATCCCTCGACGAACTCCGACTGGATGCGCAGCACCCGCCAGGGGTCCTCGTGCAGCCATCCGGTCGGGCCCTTGCGATCGAGCAGGCGCTGGTCATACGTCGATTTCGGAACGAGGTCGCCGCGGACCACTGACGGGCCCTGGCGGCGTTCGGGCATCTGGGAATTCATGCCTGTCCACGCTAGCCCACCGAGGTGAACAATCTTGAAACCGTACGGAACCGGGATCGGAGGTGGCGCCGTCTAAGAGGCGAGGGTGCTGCTCGGGATCGAAGGTGGCTTTCCCCGTCTAATGGCCGACGAGGAAAGTCACCTTCGTCTTTCTGCCGGTGCCCACCGGACTCACGCGGTCAGCCAGTCGACCATGCGGCGCTCACACTCCGCGATCTTCGCCAGGCTGACGTGCTCCCCGCTCGTGTGCGCGACGTTGGGGTCGCCCGGCCCGCAGTTGACCGCCGGCATGCCGAGAGCGGAGAACCTGGCGACGTCGGTCCAGCCCAGCTTGGCTCGCGGCTCGCCGCCGATCGCCGCCGCGAAGGCCGCGGCCACCGGATGGGTCAGCCCGGGGCGGGCGCCGGGAGCGCCGTCGGTGAGCCGGACCTCGAAACCGTCGAACACCTCGCGGACGTGATCGAAGGCCTCATCGAGGGTGCGATCCGGGGCGAAACGGTAGTTGACCGTCACCACGCACTCGTCCGGGATGACGTTGCCCGCGACCCCGCCGCGTACGGCGACGGCGTTCAGCCCTTCGTGATATTCCAGGCCGTCCACGACGGGCCTACGAGCCTCGTGGCGATCCAGCACGTCGATGATCGGCTTGATCGCGTGGATCGCGTTGACGCCCTCCCACGAGCGCGCGCTGTGGGCGCGTACGCCGCGGGCGACCACCTCGACCCGCAGCGTGCCCTGGCAGCCGCCCTCGATCAACCCGTTCGTCCCCTCCATCACGATCGCGAAGTCGCCGGCCAGCCAGTCCGGGTGCTCGCGGGTCAGCCGCAGCAGGCCGCTGCGCTCCGCCTCGACCTCCTCGCAGTCGTAGAAGACGAAGGTCAGGTCCCGGTTCGGGTTCTCCAGCAGGCAGAGCTTGAGCTGTACGGCCATGCCGCTCTTCATGTCCGAGGTGCCGCAGCCGTAGAGAACGCCGTCGGCCACCCGGCTCGGCAGGTTGCCGGCCACCGGCACCGTGTCGAGGTGCCCGGCGATCACGACCCGCTCGGCGCGCCCGAGCTCGGTGCGGGCCACGATGTTCTGGCCGTCGCGCCGTACGGTCAGGTGGCCCAGCGGGAGCAGGGCCTCCTCGATCGCGTCGGCGAGCTCCTTCTCCGCCCCGCTCACGGACTCGATGTCCACCAGCTGCGCCGTCAGCGCTCCCACATCCTGTGCAAGGTCAAGCCGCATGTCTCCTGACCTTAGTCGTGCCGGTCAGGCGATCTGCACGGCCCCGACGGCCTTGCCGCCGCCCTTGGCGTCCTTCAGCCAGCCGTCGTGGCCGGCGGCCGCCGTCCAGGCGACCCCGTCATAGCGCACCTGCCGCAGGCCGTACTTCTGCGCGTGCGCCACGTACCACGCGGCGATCAACCAGCCGCGTTTGGGCGAGGAGTCGTCGCCGAGCGCCCGCAGGAGCTGCTTGCGCGCCGCCGCCGGTCGGGCCTTGACCGAGTCGGCCGGCGGCGGGTACCAGCAGTGCACCGCCCTGGGGACGCGGCCGGTGAACGCCGCGGCGAGGATCCTGGCGGCCGGCTCGTGCTGGGCGTAGGCCGAGCCGTCGGCCGAGCGTTGCACGGCCTGGGCCGCGTCGTGCAGCGGCAGGTTCCGGTAGCGACTCACCTTCTCCAGGGCGGCGAAGAACTTCCTGGTCGCGTAGACGGGATCCTGGAGCTCGTCGGACGTGCCCCAGCCCTGGGACGGCCGCTGCTGGAACACGCCGACCGAGTCGCGATCGCCGTACGGCAGGTTCGCCAGCTTCGACTCCTGGATGGCGGTCACGTACGCGATCTGCAGCGCCCGTTCCGGCAGCCTCCGCCGCGCCGCGACGGCCGCGATCGTGGCGGCGATCTGCGTCTGCTCGATGTCGAGATCGAGCGTTCCGTCGGGGGTGTCGATGATGCAGTGTTCGCCGAGCGCGAACGGCCGGGCCTTCTTCAACAGGTGATAGACGCCGAAGTAGATGCCGCCCGCCAGCAGGGCGACGATGACCGCGATGGTCACAGCGGTTCGAGATGGACGCCTACTCACGTACAGAACCTACCCATGACATCAGGGAAGGCCCGCCACGGAGATCGACCCGGGGGGCAGCGGATGGGCGTGGGACGAGACCCACCGACCTCCCTGGAAGCGCTGGAAGGACAGATGGCGGCCGTCGGCGGCCCGGTAGTCGGCGAAGTCGAGCAGGCCGCGGTCGGGAAAGCCCGTCGTCCCCTCGGAGCGGAAGGACGCAGTGCCGCGGTCGACGGGATAGAACTCGACGCCTTCCAAGATCAGCATGTGCTTTGCCGGGACCATGCCCTGGGTGGGAACCTCGGTCCACAGCATGACCTCCAGGTGACCGGGTACGCCCTCCGCCGGGCCCGGCCGCTCCTTCACCGACAGCCACTGGGCGCGCCGGGTGCCGTCGTCCAGCAGATATTCGGTCCACTGGTCGCCCTGCAGGCCCAGGTGCAGCGCGCCGAGGACCCGCAGCCGCGCGGCCTGGACGTAGACCGTGTCGCCGACCCTGATCGTCCTGGGATCGAAATAGTCGGATTCGTCGGCGGAACCCCCGCCGTCTCCCCGCTCGGTATCGTCCGGCGATGGCGGCGCCGGGATCGGAGCCGGTGCGCGGTTCTTCTGCCGCGAACTCGCGATAAAAGCACCCAAAACCACAACAATTGTGGCAAAACTCAATACGAGCACGACCGCTGTCGCCATGCCGCGCGATCCTACTGGAGGCTTACTGAAGCCGCATTACGGCAGCGTCGACCCGCTCGTCCGTGGCGGTGATCGCGACACGGATGTGGGAGCGGCCTGCGTCCCCGTAGAAGTCGCCCGGCGCCACGAGAATCCCCTTCTCGGCGAGCGCGCGTACCTGGTCCCAGCAGTTCGTGCCGTTGGTGGCCCACAGATAGAGGCCCGCCGTCGAGTGCTCGATCCGCCAGCCCGCCCGCTCGAGTGCCGGCCGCAGCACGGCCCGACGCCGGGCGTACCGCTCCCGCTGCTCCTGCGCGTGCCGGTCGTCGTCGAGCGCGACGGCCATCGCGGCCTGGACCGGTGCGGGCATAATCATGCCCGCGTGCTTGCGTACCTCGAGCAGACGCTTGACGAGCGAGGAATCCCCCGCGACGAACCCGGCGCGATATCCGGCGAGGTTCGACCGCTTCGACAGCGAGTGGACCGCCAGCAGGCCCTCCTGTGATCCGCCGCACACGTCGGGATGGAGGATCGAGATGGGCTGCTCCTCCCAGCCCAGCTCGATGTAGCACTCGTCGGAGGCCACGATCGCACCGCGCTCGCGCGCCCACGCCACGACCTTGCGCAGATGCTCGGCCGGCAGCACCTTGCCCGTCGGATTGGACGGGGAGTTCACCCACACGAGCGGCACCCGCTCGGGCCCCAGCGCCAGCAGCCCGTCCGCGGCGTACGGCTCGGCCCCCGCGATCCTGGCCCCGACGTCATAGGTGGGATAGGCCAGCTCGGGGAGCACGACACGCTCGCCGGGGCCCACGCCGAGGAGCGTCGGCAGCCAGGCCACCAGTTCCTTGGAGCCGATGGTCGGGAGGATGTCCGCCGGATCGACGGTCGCCCCGTGGCGGCGCCGCAGCCATCCCGCGGCCGCCTCACGCAGCCGCGGGGTTCCGTACGTCTGGGGATAACCAGGGCTGTCGGCGGCCTCGGCCAGTGCCGTACGGACGACGGGGGGCACCGGGTCGACCGGGGTGCCGACCGACAGGTCGACGATCCCGTCGGGATGCGCCCGCGCCAGGTCCTGGTACGGCAGCAGCCGATCCCACGGGAAGTCCGGCAACGCGATCAAGAAAATCCCCTCGTCAGTGCGGTGCTCGAATGCGATACGCGCGTGCGGCGGCACGCGCGTGTCGCTGCCGGGCCGCAGGACGCTTCCCCCGGCCCCGGTCGTCCGTCAGTGTCCCTCGGCCTGCGGCGGGAGGGCGGCCACGACGGGGTGGTCCTTGTGGATCTTTCCGACCTTCGAGGCGCCGCCCGGGGACCCCAACTCCTCGAAGAACTCGACATTGGCCTTGTAGAAGTCCTTCCACTGGTCGGGAAGGTCGTCCTCGTAGAAAATCGCCTCGACCGGGCAGACCGGCTCGCAGGCCCCGCAGTCCACGCACTCGTCGGGGTGGATGTAGAGCATGCGCTCGCCCTCGTAGATGCAGTCGACGGGGCATTCCTCAACACACGCCTTGTCCAGGACATCCACGCAAGGCTGCGCGATGACGTAGGTCACCTCGGGCTCCTTCTGGGTTCACACTGCTCGACCGCGGTTGCTATTACCTAGTATTGCGTTGCCCGACTGTCGCCGGAAACAGGAGGGGGTGGTTGCCGTGGAGCCTCGCCTCGTAGCTCGGCTCGTGGTCACAGTCAACCCCGATGACGTGGGACGACGGGTGACGTTGCGGCGCAGGGCGCCGGGCGGCTTCCGCGACGCCGTCGGCGTGTTGGAATCCTGGCACGACGGCGTGCTCGCCGTACGGAAGCGGGACGGCACGCTGGTCGAGATCGCCGAGGAGACACTGGTGGCGGGCAAGGTCGTGCCGTCCCGGTGAGCCGGCGCCGAGATGGCGCCCCCGCGCGGGTCTCTTGGGAGATCCACCGGTCAGCCCCTCTCGGCGCCTCGGCGGAACCCCGGCTGAATGGGCCGGTAATTCCCGGGCAAACGGCGGCACCGGCTGCCGCGTGCCTACTCGCCCGGTGGCCCTGATTCACCGATATTCGGGGCGTGACCATTCGTGCCCGTGCCGTGACGGCGATCCTCGCCTCTGTGACCGTCTCCGTGACCGTCTCGGTGACGACCTCGTGCTCGACGCCGCAGCCGACAGACAAGAAGCTTCCGCCGGTGAACCCCCGGGCCTCGAGCCTGAGCGAGGGATTCGGCACGATGGACCGGCTGGTCGACGCGGCCAAGAAGGAGGGCACGCTGACCGTCGTCGGGCTGGCCCGCAACTGGGTCGGCTACGGGGAGATCATCTCTCGATTCTCGGACAAGTACGGCATCAAGGTCGTCAGCTCCACCCCGGACGCGAGCAGCAGGCAGCAGATCGCCATGGCCAAGCGGCTGAGCGGCACCAAGGACGCGCCCGACGTGTTCGATCTCAGCCTCGGTGTCGCCGTCGCCAACGCGAAGAAATTCGCGCCGTACCAGGTCGGCCACTGGACGGACATCCCCGACACCTTGAAGGACCCCAAGGGCCTCTGGTACGCGGCGTACGGCGGTTACATGTCGATCGGCTACGACCCGCGCAAGCTTCCCGCGCCGACGTCCTACGCCGCACTGCTCCGGCCGGGGGCCCAGGTCGCGCTGCCCGGCGACCCGCGGCGGATGGCGTCGGCGTTCAGCGGCGTGATGGCCGCATCGCTTCAGGGCGGGCAAGCGGACGCGGCACGTGGGGTCGACTTCTTCTCCCGGCTCAAGAAGGGCGGGATGCTCAGCCGCCCCGACCACGCCACGGCCGTGCTCGACTGGGACTTCATGAACTCGGCGGCCGCCGCCAGAGACCAGAAGTCCTGGCACGTGACCATCCCGCGGGGCGAGGTGCTCGCGTCCTACTACCTCCAGGCCATCAACGCCGAGGCGCCGCACCCGGCCGCCGCCCGGCTGTGGGAGGAGTTCCTGCTCTCCGACGAGGGCCAGAACCTCTTCCTGAGGGCGTACGCCCGGCCGGCCCGGATGGAGGCGATGGAGATGCGCGGGACCGTGGACCGGGACGCGGCGGCCAAGCTCCCCGCGGCCTCCGGCACCCCGGTGGTGCTCACCATCCCGCAGCAGGACCAGGCCAAGGCCTACCTCAAAGCCCACTGGTCCCAAATCACCGGCACGTGACCGTAAAATTGCGTCGCTATCACAGCAATCTTGGAATGCGAGCCGACCTTGAGTTACGAAACCCCGAGTCGCATGGGGTGGAACACCTCAGGCAGCACGGGGTGGGACACCTCAGGCGGCACCGGGTGGGACACCTCGACTCGCACCACATGGCACACCCGCGCCCACGACGGGTCCTTCTTCGGTTACGTCTCCGCGCAGGGAGCGCCGATCGTCGATCTGCTCGACCCCCGGCCGGGTGAGCGCGTGCTCGACCTCGGCTGCGGCACCGGAGTGCTGACCGCCGAGATCGCCGCACGCGGCGCGCACGTGCTGGGCATCGACGGCTCGCACACCATGATCGAGGCCGCGATAGCACAGCACCCCGGACTCGACTTCACCGTCGGCGACGCCCACGACTTCACCGTGGCCCAGCCGTACGACGCGGTCTTCTCGAACGCGGCGCTGCACTGGATGAGCCGCGACCCGGACGCGGTGATCTCGTGCGTCCGCCTGGCGCTGCGGCCCGGTGGCCGGTTCGTGGCCGAGCTCGGCGGCGCGGGCAACTGCGCCACGCTGACCTCGGCGATGCTCACCGCGTGGCGGGAGCACGGCCTGTACGAGCCCGAGTTGCCGTGGTACTTCCCCAGTCCGGCCGAATACGCCATGCGCCTGGAGAAGGGAGGTTTCGCGGTCAAGGTCGTGGAGTGCTTCGACTGCCCCACACCGCTGGACGGTTGTCCGAACGGCGCGGCCGACTGGGTGCGGATGTTCGCCGGATCGCTGCTCGAAAAAGTGCCCGCGGCGACCGTGGAGCCGCTGCTCCGGCGGGTCAACGAACTCGCCGCCCCCGCGTTGCGGCACGAGTCGGGCTGGCTGGCCGACTACGTCCGCCTGCGTTTCGCCGCCGTACGCCACTGACCGCCGCCCGCACCGCGGACCTCGTCGAAACAGCCCGTACGGCACTGCACGACGCGGGCATCACGGTCAAAGTGACCATGCCGCACGGCATGAAAGGACTGGAACTCCGGCGGGTGGCCGTGATAGGCGTGGCAGACGGAATCGTGCCGGCGCCCGACGCGCCGACCCCGGCCACGGAGGATCCCACGGCTCGGGCGCACGCTCCGCAGAGAGAACGGGGGCTGCTCTACGTGGCATGCGCACGGGCAAGCGGGCTTCTTTACGTGTCCTATTGCGGACGCGCCAGTCCCTTCCTGCCCGCATGATCGATTGATCCCCTAGTCTGAACGCGGTTACCTTCCCCCTGTTGGAAATGCATGAACCTGAGCCTTAGCGACATCGTGCCCCCGTTGCGCTGGACCGCGCCCAGCCAGGTAGAGCCGATCGCGAGCGATCCCGGCCTTCCCGACGCCTGGTGGCACTCGCTGCCACTCGACCGGGCCTGCGCGGCGGTGGGCACCACCCAGGTGGCGTCCCGGCTGGCCGACCTCACCACCGCCTGCTGGGCGCACCTGATGCTCGGGGACATCCTTCCGCTGCTCAGGTTCACCGACCCCCTGGAGAGCCTGCAGGCGCCCGGCCCCCGCGAGAGCGTCCACCGCCTCTTCACCGAGGTGATCGACAAGCTGCTGGCCACCGAACCCGACGAGGAGGCCGCGGCCGCCGGCGCCCCGGTCCCCCCGGCCCTGCCGGAACGCCCGCTGCCCGAGATCATCGACGAGATCTTCACCGGACTGGACGAACGGCAACTGGCCATCGCGAGAGACCGGCTCTACTTCGACTCCCATCAGCAACCCGGCCAGGCCGCCCACCACCGGGCCACCCTTGACGAACTCGCCCAGCGGTTCTCGGTCACCCGGGAGCGGATCCGGCAGATCGAACGCGACCTGCGCGACCACGTCATGGAGTGGCTGAACCGTCCGGGGGCGGCCCCTCTGAACGCCCACCTGTCCTGGCTGCGCACCCGGCTCGGCGCGGCCGTGCCGGCGGACGACCTCGCCGCGACCGTGCCCTGGCACCGCGCCGAGCTCGCCACGCTGGCGATCCCCGCCTGGCGGGTGGTCCGTACGCTGCTCACCGGCTATGAGCAGGTGGACGGCTGGCTGATCGCCGGGGGCGCGGAGGAGCTGCGGGAGAAGACCCGGCAGCTCTTCACCGACGGACCTCACCCGCTGGGCGAGTCGATGACCATGGTCGGCAGGCTCGGCATCCGCGAGGACGTGGCCGAGCGCTGGCTCGGCTCGATCCCGCACCTGCGGGTCCTGGACGGCCACGTGGCCCCATGGGCGCGCGGCCTGGGCGACCGGGCCGAGGCGGTGCTGGCCGTCACCGGCACCCCGCTGACACCCGAGGAGATCCAGGCGCGGATCGGCGGGGACAACAGCGTGACCGGCGTACGCAACCAGCTCGGCGCCGACGACCGGTTCCTGCGCCTCGACCGCAACAAGTACGGCCTGCGGCGCTGGGGCGGCGACGAATACCTGGGCATCCGGGAGATGATCAGCCGGGAGATCGAGCGGGCCGGCGGCGAGGCGTCCGTGAACACGATCGTGGAGAACCTCACCTCGCACTATGACGTGAGCGAGAACTCCATAAGGGCGTACGCCGGGGGCCCCGGATTCGAGCGCACCCAGCGCGGCCACATAAGGATCGCCGGACAGGAGCCCGCCGAGTCGTACCATCCGCGTCGCGACGTATCGATGACCCGCCGCTGCTTCCGCAGCCGCGACAGCCGCTGGTGGCACCGGGTCGACGTCAACGCCGAGCATCTGCGGGGCTCCGGCTCGCCCCTGCCGACCGGCTTCGCCGCGCACCTGGGCATGGCACCGGGCGGCCAGCTCACCGCCTCGGCCGCCAGCGGCGAGGTGATCATAAGCTGGCACAACCAGCCGACGATCGGGTCGATCAGGCCGGTCCTGGCCGAGTACAACGCCTCCGAGGGAGACCACGTCTTCCTCACGGTCTCCGACGGCGGCGAACTGCTGACCCGGTTCCTGCCCGCCGCCGTGGCCGGGCTGCCGCCACTCAACCAGGCCCTGTACCTCATCGGCTACACAGCGCCGGTCGCCTCCGAGGCGGAGGGGCTGCGGCTGATCGGCGCCCGCATCGGCCTGCCGGAGGACGCGTCGCGCGAGGAGGTGCTCGACCGGCTGCGTGAGCGCGGCGATCGAGACATCCTGCGGTTCCTCCCGTCGGCATAGGCTCGGAAGTCCCACGGGTCACGGCATAGGGTCGAGGGCATGCTGTGCCTGTACGACACGGTCACCGAGAGGACCGAGCCGATCGTCCCGCCCGGTTCACGGGTCCTGCGGATGCGCGTCCACATACCCGATCATGATTTGAGAGGGGAGGCCGGCCGCCGGTCCGCACGTCTGGACGAACTGCGCCCGCTTCTGCTCGCCGATCTGGTCCGCAGGACGGGCGAGCGGCAGCGGCTGCGGGTGCTCGCCTTCCATGACGGGGAGCCGCCCCGCGACGAAATCCTCGCGCTCAACATCCGCCCGCAGGAGGACCCCCCGCCCCCGGCGGGCGCCGATGTGCGGATCGACCTGCACGTCGGCGGGGTCGCTCCCGGCAGCGTTTCTTCCGGCCGTTGGGCGCGAACCGGGCGGGTCGGCCTCCCGGGGGAGCCGAATGCCTCGTACCTGTCTGATGTCTCCGACGCCGGGCTCGATCCGCTGGCCGTACGGCTGGCCTTCCTCGGGCGCCGCTACCGGCGGCCGGTCGAGCTGACCTGGGACCACCTGCGGGCGGCGGATGAGGCGCTCAGGCGGTGGCGGCGGCGGGTCGCCGAGTGGGCCGAGTCGGCCAGCCGTCCGATCGACGAGGGTCACGCGGCGCGGATCCAGGCCGCGCTCGATGACGACCTCGACACCTCCCTCGCGCTGCGACTGCTGGCCGATCTCGCAGACGCCGAGCCGGTGCCGCCGGGCTCGCGGTTCGAGACGTTCCTGCACTTCGACCACATCCTCGGCCTCGACCTCCCGGCCGACATCGGCAAGATCTAGCGGACGGTCAGCGCAGGACGCGGCTCTCACCGACGGCGAGATCCCACAGGTCATCGGGGTCGAGGCCGTGCGCGGCCCAGGCCTCCCGCGCCTCCCGTAGCGGCCCGAGGAGCGGCTCGCCCGAGAGCACGAACGTGCCCCAGTGCATGGTCGCCATCCGCCGTGCCCCGACGTCGACGCAGGCCTGTACGGCTTGCGCCGGATCGACATGGGTCGCCTTCATGAACCAGCGCGGCTCATAGGCCCCGACCGGCATGAGGGCGAGATCGATGCCCGGATGGCGTTCGCCGATCTGGGCGAACCGCTCACCGTAGGCGGTGTCG
Organism: Sphaerimonospora thailandensis; assembly: GCF_016863115.1. GTDB lineage: Bacteria > Actinomycetota > Actinomycetes > Streptosporangiales > Streptosporangiaceae > Sphaerimonospora > Sphaerimonospora cavernae. Next base: position 107,829 of record NZ_BOOG01000013.1, on the reverse strand, counting down.
CCGGCGAAGTAGACGCGGCGGTCGCCCGAGCCGAGCACCCAGCCGCCCCACAGTGTGCGGCAGGTGTCCCACAGCGTGCGGCGGCTCCAGTGGTGGGCGGGCACGAAGTCGAACGTCACGTCGCCGATGCGGGCCGACTCCCACCAGTCGAGCTCGGTGACGTTCCGGAAGCCCCGGCGGGTGAACCAGGAGGCGAGCTTGGCGGGGACGAAGACCGCCGTGTCCTTCGGCAGCCGGCGAACGGTGGGGGCGTCGAGGTGGTCGTAGTGGTTGTGGCTGATGACGACGGCGTCGATCTTCGGCAGGTCGGACCAGGCCACGCCCGGAGGGGTCAGCCGCTGACGCACTCCGGGGATCTTGCGGGACCAGACGGGATCGGTGAGGACGGTGAGCCCGCCGATCTGCACGACGTACGTCGCGTGGCCCACCCAGGTCACGATCACGTCGGTGGCGGCGGCCCGGGGAAGCCCGCTGCGGCGGACGGGGATCTGGTCGGCGTCGCCGACGTCGGTACGGAACCCTCCGTGCCACATCACGCTCAGGACCTCGCGAAAATCCGGCAGCGGTGTGGTCAGGCGGTCCGAGAAACTCGACGGCCACCGGCGGCGCGAACCAACCGGGCTTTCGGGGACTTCGGGGGCTTCGGGAATCTGGGGCGACGGGGGAACTTCTTGGACTACTTGCGGGACTATCGGCGACTCCGGGCTCTCAGGGCGGATCGTCTGCGACATGTACCCCTCCCTTCCGCATTCCATGATCCCCACGCGGGCGAAAATATTCCTCCTGCGGCAGGCGGATTCCACTCATTCTCGTGTCGGACGCCACCAGGGGGTCAGACGGGGATAACCGCCGTCTTCCAGACCGGCCAGCCGTTCGAACACGTTCCAGGAGGCGGGATGGCCGCACACGGCGAGTGAGAGCACCGACGCCAGCACGTACAGGACGAGCATGGGCAGCCCGACGCAGGCGGCGTACTGCGTGGCGTGCCGCGACTCGTGGTCGAGAAGCCTGCCGGTGAGATGGCCTTCGGCATGCCTGGTCGTGATCACGTTCCCGACCGTGAAGGCCCCCGCCACCGGAAAGGGGATGCGGTAGCCGTACGCGTAGAGGAGCCCTCGCTCGCCGCGTCGGGGCCGTGCACCGCCGATCAGCGCGATCAGCAGCCCCAGCGGAGTGGAGAGGTTCGCGTAGTTGACCACCTGTCTGATCCGGTGCGAACGCCGCATGCCATCAGCATGCGCTTCGTCAACTCGCCAGTAAAGCGGTCCGATGACGCAGCGTCGTATAACAGTTCCACACCGCAGCGCGTCAGACGCGGCCTAGGTCCTGTCGTACGACCTGAGCAGCCAGGAGCCGCTGGATCTTGTCGCGATCACCGCTGCCGCCACCGCGACGACCCCGCCGTACAGGTACCAGTACCCTGAGACGTCCCCCGCGATGACGAGATCACCGGCGCGCTGCTTGGCGGCCAGCAGGAACGACGACGCGAGCCACCCGGCCGCCGGCACGAGCGCTCCCGCCTTTCCGTCCATCAGCCGGCCCGTCCCGTACGGCACGGCGAACAGGATCACCAGCCAGGCCAGGGCCGCGACGGGCGCCTCCCCCATGTACCAGGAGTGCTGGAATCCGCCGACGACCCCGAGCGCGATGCCCAGGAGGAAGAGCACGCCGTAGGCGGCTCCGGTGACCACGGCGGTCAATGAGCCGCTCAATGGGCTGCTCAGCGGCCCCATGACGCCGTCGTCGTCGAAACCCCGCCCCGGAACGTGGTCGTGGTCGAGTCGGTGTGACTCGGCCCCGGGGGTGCCGGACGTCTCCTCCCTCTTATGGGCCCTCATATGGGCGAGGTTAGTCGATGCCCGCGAACAGGTCGGTCTCGCGGTCGTACGGCTCGCCCAGGCCGCCCTCGTCGTACGGCACTCCGGCTCCGCAGGGTCCGCCGGCCCCGGCCCGCAGGATGAAGTGCTCGACGCCGAACGCCCGCTGGCCGACGTTGTTGGAGAGCGCGAACCACGGGCCCGCGACGGTGATCTGCGTGGCGTGCGCCCGCATCGCGTCCAGCTTGGCCGAGACGTACGGCCTGGCGTCGATCTCCGTGGTGACCGCCTCGTCCGCGCACCCGTACGACAGGTCGTCGACGGGCTCGACCATGAAGCCGACGCCGGCCTCCCGCATCGCCTCGGCGGCCCGCTTCATGAGCGACTTCGGGGTGGCGGTGAGGTAGAACTTGGCGATCCGCCACGGCTCGCCGCCGCCGGCGTGGGCGGGGTCGGCGGCCAGCTCGAAGGCGCGCCAGGCGACGCGATGCGCCTGAATGTGGTCGGGATGCCCGTAGAAGCCGTTCTCGTCGTAGGTGACCAGCACCTGCGGCCGGACCTCGCGGATCACCTCGACCAGCTCACCGGCCGCCTCGTCGAGATCGGCCCGCCAGAAGCAGCCGGGGACGTCGTTGGACGGGACGCCCATCATGCCGGAGTCGCGCCAGCGGCCCGCGCCGCCCAGGAAGCGGTGATCCTTGACGCCCAGCGCCTCGCAGGCGGCGGCGAGCTCGCCGACGCGGTATTTCCCGAGGGTGTCGTCACGGTCGGCCGCGAGGTGCGCGAGGCGCGGCGGGATGACCTCGCCCTCCTCCCCGAGGGTGCAGGTCACCAGCGTCACATGCGCTCCTTCGGCCGCGTATTTGGCCATGGTCGCCCCGGTCCCGATCGACTCGTCGTCGGGGTGGGCGTGCACGAGCAGCAAACGGCGATCGAACATGAATCGAGCTTAAAGAACGAATGCCGGAGCTGGCAGGATTGGGAGGTATGACAGACAGCTTCCCGCGCTTGCAGGCGAGGACCCGGCGGTTCACCCTCGGGGTGCCGCGCGGCTTCACGATCTCCCCACAGGGCGATCGAGTGATCTTCCTGCGCACGAAGTCCGGCATCGATCCCGTGACGTGCCTGTGGGAGTTCGACATCGCGACAGGGACCGAGCGGCTGCTCGTCGACCCGCTCGCGCTCGGTGCGGCGGACGAGGATCTGCCGCCGGAGGAGCGAGCCCGTCGCGAGCGGTCCAGGGAGTCGGCGGGCGGCGTGGTCGGGTACTCGACCGACCGGCAGGTGCGCGCCGCCGTCTTCGCCCTGTCCGGCGAGCTTCACCTCGTCGATCTCTCCAGCGGTGCGGTGCGCCGGCTGGAGACCCCGGGCCCGGTCATCGATCCCCGGCTCGACCCGACCGGCACGAAGGTCGCGTACGTCACCGGCGGCGCCCTGCGCGTCCAGGACCTCGCCACCGGAACGGACACCGCCCTGGCCACGCCCGAGCACGACGAGGTCTCCTACGGCCTGGCCGAGTTCGTCGCCGCCGAGGAGATGGACCGCATGCGCGGCTACTGGTGGTCCCCGTCGGGCGACCGCCTGCTGGTGGCCCGCGTGGACGACTCCCCCGTCGGGCTCTGGCACATCGCCGACCCCGCCAATCCCGACCGCCCGGCCGTGCCGCAGCGTTATCCCGCGGCCGGGACGGCCAACGCCGAGGTCTCCCTGTTCGTGATCGGGCTGGACGGCTCGCGCGTCGCCGTGCCGTACGAGCAGGAATATCTGGTCACCGCGATCTGGGACGCGCACGGGCCCGCGATCGTGACGCTCTCCCGTGACCAGCGGACCATGCGCCTGCTCTCGGTCGATCCCGCGACCGGCACGACCGAGTCGCTCCGGGAGGACACCGACCCCGCCTGGCTGGACATCGTGGCCGGCGTGCCGGCCCGCCTGTCCGACGGCACGCTCGTGTGGGTGGCCGACGCCGAGGGCGGCCGCCGCCTGATCATCGGATCCACACCGGCCACACCGCCGTCGCTGCAGGTCAGGGCGGTGCTCGACGTGGACGGCGACACCGTGCTCTTCCAGGCGAGCGGGGAGCCCACCGAGATCAACCTGTGGACCTGCTCGGGCGGCACGATCAGCCCGGTGACCATGGAGCCCGGAGTGTACGGCGGCCGCCGCGCGGGCGGCGTCACCGTCGTCACCGGCCAGAGCCTCGAGACCGAGGGCACCTCGGTCTCGGTCATCCGGCCCGACGGCTCGCGGATGGCCGACTCGATCCGGTCGATGGCCGAGCGGCCGTCCCTGGACCCGCGCGTCTCCCTCGTCCGGGCGGGCTCGCGCGAGCTGTCGACCGCGATCCTGTTCCCCTCCTGGCACGTGCCGGGGTCGGGCAGGCTGCCCGTCCTCATGGACCCGTACGGCGGACCGCACGCGCAGCGGGTGCTCGCCGCGCGGCGGATGTTCCTGGAGCCCCAGTGGTGGGCCGAGCAGGGCTTCGCCGTCATCGTGGCCGACGGGCGGGGCACGCCGGGACGCGGCCCGGCCTTCGAGCGCGAGATCCGGCACGACTTCACGCTGTCGCTCGAGGACCAGGTGGACGCCCTCCAGGGGGTCGCCGCGCAGCACGCCGACGACCTGGACCTCTCCCGGGTCGCCATCCGCGGGTGGTCCTTCGGCGGATATCTGGCCGCCCTCGCGGTGCTGCGCCGGCCCGACGTGTTCCACGCGGCCGTCGCGGGGGCGCCGGTCACCGACTGGCGGCTGTACGACACCTGCTACACCGAGCGTTACCTCGGCCATCCGGACGAGGGACATTACGAGGCGTCCTCGCTGCTCGCCGACGCGGAGAAGCTGGACCGCCCGCTGCTGCTCGTGCACGGCCTGGCCGACGACAACGTGGTGGCGGCGCACACGCTGCGGCTGTCGTCCGCGCTGCTCGCGGCGGGCCGTCCGCACACCGTGCTGCCGCTGTCAGGCGTCACGCACATGACCCCTCAGGAGGTCGTCGCCGAGAACCTGCTCCTCCTCCAGCTCGACTTCCTCAAGAAGTCCCTCGGCCTCTGATCTTCGCCGACGTGGCGCAGGATCGACCTTGACGTTGTTGCTCTAAAAACGCGACTTTCGCAGCAACAACGTCAAGGTCGACAAGCCGAGGGGCCCGGCGGAGCAGCTACCCATCCCTTCCCCTGGACGAGCATCGACCGCGCCGCCGTACCCCGGTCTGGGTGCGGAGTGCGCAGGTAGGGTCGTTATCCGGCCGCACCCGCGATCTCGAACCACGGAAGGAGTGGACATGCCCACCAGCCCGACGGCTCGGCGGCGGCGACTGGGGATCGAGCTGCGACGCTTACGGGAGGCGGCCAATCTCAACGGCGTCGAGGTGACCCGGCCCCTGGGGTGGTCGGCCACGAAGTTGTCGCGCATCGAGACCGGGCGAGTGGCTGTTCACCATGGCGATGTGGGCGACCTGCTCGACCTCTACAACGTCGCGGACGAGAGCCTCCGCCAACATTTGATCACTCTCGCCCGGGAGTCGCGGCAGAAGGGGTGGTGGCACCGCCACCGCGACACGCTCAAGGCGGGATTCGACTCCTACATCGGTCTCGAGTCGGATGCCTCGATCATCATGACTTACCAGGCTCAGGTGGTCCCCGGCCTGCTGCAGACCGAGGCGTACGCCCGCGCGGTGATCGAGGCCACCGCCATCAAGCAGGTCGCCGATCGCGCCGACGAGAAGGTCGACGTCCGCCTGTCGCGGCAACAGTTGCTGACTCATGAGGCTCCCGTCCACCTGCATGCCGTACTCGATGAGGCAGTGCTGCGTCGGGAAGTTGGTGGACCGGCCATCATGGCCGAGCAGCTCACCTTCCTGGTCGAACGGGCCGGCCTGCCGAACGTCACGATCCAGGTGCTCCCCTTCCGCGCGGGGGCGCACTCCGCCATGGACGGTCCATTCATCATTCTGAGGTTTCCCGATTCGGCGGATCCCGACATCGTCTACCTCGAACAGGCCACCAGCGGGCTTATGCTCGAAGACGCCGGGGAGATCGACTGGTACACCCGTACGTTCAGCGCCCTCACCGCCAGGGCGCTCTCCGCCGACGAGTCCGCCAGGCTCATCTCCCGCAGCATCAGCTCATAGCGCTCGTGCCGACGAGAGAGGATGGACGCAATGACCCCCCCGAACATCGACCCGTCCAGTGCCCGCTGGCGCAAGAGCAGTCGCAGCACCAACGGCGGCGACTGCGTCGAGGTGGCCGTGGTCTCGGCCTCCGGCGGCCACAAGACCGGCGAACTCCTGTACGCGGTTCGCGACTCCAAGAACCCCGACGGTCCCGCCCTGATCTTTACACCCAGCGAGTGGGAAGCCTTCGTCCTCGGCGTCAAAGACGGCGAGTTCGGCTGAGCACCCGCTAAACGCCTTCCTGGTGTCCCTCCTGCAGGCGTTGAATGGTCAGGGGAACACCGGCAGTCTCGGCGGCGGCGACCAGTGCGGCATCGAGCGTGGCCAACTCCAGGCCTTCTCTCTCAGCGAGAAGCAGGTAAGTGGCGTCGTATGAGGTCAGCCCATGCCGACGTCCGGTCGCGATAACCGCCTTGATGTCCGACGGCGCGGAATCGACCATGATCGGGAGTTGGCCGAGCAGTGACACGAACCTCGCCGTCTGGAACTCGCTCAACCGCCCGCGCTTCTCAGCGCCCAGCAGGACGTTGGCCATCTCCAACTCCCAGATCGGCGGGACGACCGCGGTCTCCTTCCCAACCAGATCGAGAACGGCCTCGGTCTCCGGTGTCGCCTCGTCCTCGAAGCACCAGGCGAGAGCAACCGAGGCGTCGATCACCAGAGGCACTCAGCGCCGCCCTTCTTCTATGAGATCCCTGATGGACAGGTCACCGAGGGTAACGCCGTGACGGGCATGTCGGAGAGCCTTTATGACATCTTCGGGCCGAGGCGCCTCGCCCTGAGCGGGGGTCAGCCTGGCGACCGGAGTTCCATGTTTGGTGATCACGATCGTCTTTCCCGTAGCCACCTCGTCGAGCAGCCGCGGCAGGTACGTCTTGGCTTCGTAGGCTCCAACCGATTCCATTGGTAGTCAGGGGCGCGGTGCTCTCGCGAGCCCGTTTCCCCATCCCCCTTTCAATCCGTGCGTGCGGTTTTCCCGCACACGGCTTACCGATGATCTTCTTGACATGGTTACGCCGCCTTCGGATAGCGGACAGTTCCACGCAATCGATGCAGGCCATGCCCGTTGAACCAGGCTTCGGTCCACTGCCGCGCCTGTCCGGCACGCAGATTCCGACCACGCTTCCTGATCATGAGACGGATCAGACGTCCCACCACGTAGTTGTCCATCTGCCGGAACTTCTTGGCAGCGTTCCCGGTGCGAAAGTAGTTGCCCCACCCGCGTAGGACGGGGTTGACATCCGCGATCACGTCACGGATATCCCGGCCTACCCGGTTGCGGCCGGTCCGTTCCCGGACCTTGTCCCGGAGCCGCTTCATCGCCCGCTGACCAGGCCATCGGTGCAGGTAGTAGCGGATGATCCGCTTCTGCTCCCACAGCCGGCCCGACATGCGCGCTCTGAAGTGACACCCGAGGAAGTCCAGCCCTTGACGGCCCTGCCGCAGATCGACCACCTTCGTCTTGTCCGGGTGCAGTCGCAGTCCCAGCCCGGTGAGGATCTCCTCCACCGCCGCCAGGGCAGCCCTGGCCTGCCGCTCATCGCGGCACAACACCACGCCGTCGTCGGCGTAGCGCACCAGCTCGCCGACCCCGCGTGAGGCCAGCTCGCGGTCCAGGACATGCAGGTAGATGTTGGCCAGAAGCGGGGAGATCACCCCGCCCTGCGGAGTCCCCGCGACCGTCCGCTGAAGACCACCATCGGCCATCACCCCTGCCTGCAGCCACAACCGGATCAGCTTGAGCACCCGCCGGTCCGACACCCGTTCCCCGACCAGCGCGAGCAACCGCTCATGGTCGATCTCACCGAAGAAGCTACGGATGTCGAACTCCACGACCCAGGTGAACCCGGCGATGAAAGCGACACGCAGCCGCTCCATAGCCTGCGTGGCCGACCGCTTCGGCCGAAACCCATACGAGCACGGAAGGAAATCCGCCTCGAAAATCGGCTCCAGCACCAGCTTGGCCGCCTGCTGGACCACCCGATCACGGACCGTGGGAATCCCCAGCGGCCGCCTGCCACCATCTGGTTTCGGGATGTCCACGCGCCTGGCAGGCGCGGGACGATACTCCCCTGCACGGAGATCTTCTTGGAGCTCCCCGAGCATCCGGGCAACCCCGTAGTTCTCCACCGCCTGAAGGGTGATGCGATCCACCCCGGCGGCGCCTCGATTCGCGCGGACCCGCTCCCACACCTCCCACAGGACGTCACCCCTGCAGACACGGTCATACAGGGCGTGGAAACGCCGATCCTCCGACTGCTTGGCCGCAGTCCATAGCGTGCGTTGCAGTCCTCGCACTTTCCCCGGCGAAGCGCTTTCGACGGGTACGACGGGCCACAGCCCGCCGGAGTGATCGGACCGAGTCACCTCGGTCATGCCCTGACGCTTACCTGCTCTACACGCATGATCAAAGTGAGGGCCCTTCCCTCCCGGCGCGTTATGCTGCACGCCGATCAGCGGTACTACGACCCCCTCGGACTCCCGCTGCCCTCCGGACGACTTCACCATCGGCTTATACGTCCGGTCTCGTGCCCGACGCAGGCGTGGGCAGACGGGTCTCTCCTGTTCCGCGTCAGACCGTGAGCGCGTGCCGCCGCCCGTACCCCGGGGAGACCCGGCGAGCTGACCCCGGAACAGGGCTCACCGGGCGTGGCCTTCGCCGTGACATGAGCGGCTCGGCTCTCACCGTTGTTTCTTTGACGAGGCTGCAGCGTTCGCTTCACGCTACGGCCCGCGCTCTTGCTCCCTCCAAAGAGGCTCTTGACACCCCGCTCAGCCCATTGGATCTCTCCGCAGGACCGGGGCCTGCTACCGGGCGCTCCGGTGCCTACCCGGACGGGACTTTCACCCGCTGGCCTGACGCAGCTTGCAGGACGCAACATGAAATCAGACTAGTCTCCGACTAGTCTGAGTTCAATCGGCAACTGGCCGATGCCGCCAGGGGCCGGTGGCTGCGGTAGGTGAGCGAGGAGAAGCTCAGTCTGTGGCCTTGGGGTGAGCTGTGCCCGCGTAGGTGATCCAGGCGGTACGGCCTGCGTCGTCAAGCAGGTACCAGATGCGTCCGCTGCCGGTGACCTCGTATTGCCAGTGTTCCAGTTCCTGCCCCTTGAAGCTGCCGGTGCCCAGCTTGCCCTTGAGGCGGTGCTGACGCTCGGGGTTGTCGGCGGCGCGGGGATTGGCACGAATCTTTTCGAAGGCGCGACGCAGGTTGCCCGCTGCATGGCGGCTCAGGTGTTCCCAGCCATCGGCGGCCTCGGCGTTGGCGAACCGGAGGTCGTACTCGTTGCCGATCGGGGGCGGCGCGGCCCGATCGCCGCGCTTCGGGCTCACTCCGATGCCTCGGGCACTGCGACCGGTCCGAGATCGCCATCTGGCTCACGGGTGAGGATGGCACTCAGGGCGGGGTCCGCGTAGATCTCGGCGCTGTGCCGCCACTGGGTGAGCAGAAGGGCGATCGGAGTGAGGTTGTCCAAGGCCACCGCCCCACGTGCCGTGTCCACCAGCTCGGCGAGAAACGCGTCTATGTCCTCGGCGGGCAGGAAGGTACTCCACGGCAGGGCCTCAGGCAGTGCTTGGCGCAGGGCGGCGATGTTCCCGGTCCGTACCAGCCCGGCCAGCAAGCGGGTGGTGAAGTCCACGACTGTGGCGTCGCGCTCCATCTGATCGACGCGCATCAGCGCGAGGTCCCCTGCGTCGCGCCGCCGCAGCCGCAGCGCGCGAACGGCGTCCAGGCGGCGCGTGGTCGCACCGGGATGATGAAGTAGCTCGCTGAAGGGCACGTCCTCATAGGCCGTAGTCACGACATCCACAGTAGCTCGGATGTCGACCCGATGATAGGGATTGGCGGGTCGTCTGCGGCAAACGGTCTACACGACGGCGTCCATGACCATCCGGATCAGAGGGGGGCGATGGAGTCGACGGCGCGGATCACGGCGGCCAGGGCGTCGGGGTCGCCGGTGCGGTCGTAGACGTCGAGGGCGGTGTCGGCGAACTTGATCGCATGCTCGTCCCCGTGGCGGACGGCGCGGTCGAACGCCTCCTCCCGTTCGGGCGCGGCCGGCAGGTCTTCCCTGGGCGCCGGCTCGGCAGGGCCGTACGCGGCGATCACCGCGGCGCTGGCCGCCCAGGCGGCGGCGAGGCTGGGGCCCCAAAGTGACGTCGGCAGCGCGGGCAGGGTGCGCAGTACGGCCGTGGGCGCGGTAGCGGAATGGACCAGCATGACCGGATTGCCATGCGCATGTGCGAGATAGCGCAGCGTGGCCGCGTTCGCCAGCTCGGCGAGCCGTTCCCGGGCCTGCTCGGCGTCGGCGGCCGGTCTGAGCGCGGCCAGCGACCCCTCCCATCCGGCGGTACCGGCCAGTTGCGCGAGCCGGTGGTTGATGCCCTGGTTCTGGTCCGGCACTCTTGGCACGCCGGCCAGGGCGCCGGCCGGGTCGGCCGTACCGGAGGGCGTCGCGGTAGCGGCGACCGTCTGCCAGCGCGCCGCCCAGTAGCCGAGGGCCTGGCCGAGCTCGGCCAGCCGCATCTCGTCCTCGTGGCTCAGCAGCTCACGGACCGCGTGCCCGGTACGGATCACCCCATGGGTCGCCCCCGCCGCGATGCCCGGCAACAGCCGCGGCCACCAGGTCTCCAGCACGGCACGCCACGGCTGCCGCTTCAGCTCGGTCTCGAAGAAGCTCAGCCAGTCACCGAGACGACGTCCGTCGCCCAGTGCCTCGCGCCAGCCGCCATCGGTGATCGTCCAGGTGCCGCTCGGCAGCTCTTCGAGACGGTCCATATAGGCGTCGAGCCAGCGATGGACGTCACGCGCGCGCCCGCGCCTGACCATCGACTCGACCGCCATCGGGCCGTGGTTGGACAGCCAGCCCTCGAACTCGGGGCCCGTCCGGTGCAACCGTTCGTAGGCTTCTTCCAGCATGCCGGTGTCATCCATACCTCCGCACGCTAATCGGACGCCGGCCCGCACGCCTCGGTCCGTGGACCGAAATTTCCATCCATCATTGGACCTAGGCCGACTTGTCGACCTCCCTCGACCCCTATTTGGCCGTGCCGTGCCAGCTCTCCCACAGGGCGGCGTACGGGCCTCCGGCCGCGACCAGCTCGTCGTGGGGGCCCAGCTCGGTGATGCGGCCGTCCTCCACGACCGCGACGCGGTCCGCGTCGTGCGCCGTGTACAGCCGGTGAGCGATGGCGATCACCGTACGGCCCGCCAGCACGGCGGCCAGCGACCGCTCCAGGTGCCGGGCGGCGCGAGGATCGATGAGCGAGGTCGCCTCGTCCAGGACCAGCGTGTGCGGGTCGGCCAGCACCAGCCTGGCGAGCGCGAGCTGCTGGGCCTGCGCCGGGGAGACCGTCTGGCCGCCCGATCCGACCATGGTGTCGAGTCCCTCGCCAAGGGTCCCGCCGAGGGCCTCGACCCACTCCCGGGCGTCGACGGCCTCGAGGGCACGCCACACGTCGGCGTCCGCGGCCTCCGGCCTGGCGATCAGCAGGTTCTCCCTGACCGTGCCGCGGAACACGTGATGCTCCTGGGTGACCAGCGCGACCTCGCCCCGAAGCTCGTCGATCGGCAGCTCCACAAGTGGGACGCCGCCGACCGTGACCGACCCGGTCCGCGGGGCGTGGATCCCGGCGAGCAGGCGGCCGAGCGTGGACTTGCCCGCCCCCGAAGGGCCGACCATCGCCAGGCGCTCGCCTCTGCGCACCTCCAGGTCGACGCCGTGCAGCACGTCACGATCCTCGCGGTAGGCGTACCGCACGCCGACGGCCCTGAGATCCTCCCCGGCGGGCCGCGTCGCTCCGGGCGTCCGGTCCTCCGGCACGTCGGCCACGCCCAGGAGCCGCGCCATCGAGGCGCCGCCCACCTGGAGCTCGTCCACCCACGACAGCAGCCGGTCGACCGGATCGATGAGCTGCTGGACGTAGAGCGTGGCCGTGGTCACCTGCACCAGCGAGACCCAGCCTTCGATGTAGAACAGCCCGCCGATCAGCAGGGTCGCCACCACCGGGATCACGTAGCCGATCTCGACGGCCGGGAACCAGACCAGGCGCAGGCCCAGGGTGTAGCGCTCGGCCGCGAAGGACCGGGCGATGTCCCGGTCGGCCCGCTCATGACGGCGCCGCTGCAGCCCCAGGGCCTCGATCGTGCGCGAGCCCTCGACGGTTTCGGCCAACCCCTCCGTCATGTCCGCGTACGCGGCGTTCTCCCGCAGATAGCCGTCCCTGGCACGGTTGAGGTACCACCTGGTGGCCCCCCACAGCAGCGGTACGGCGATCAGCGCCGGAACGGCCATCACCGGGCCGACCAGGACGACCGCTCCGACGATGAACGAACCGGTGACAATGGCGATCAGCGTCTCGGGCACGGCGCGCCGCACGGTGTGAGACAGGGCGTCGACGTCCCGGGAGGTTCTGGTGATCAGATCGCCCGATCCCGCCCCTTCGATGGTCGAGAGCGGCAGGCCGAGCACCTGGTCGACGAAGTCCTCACGCAGCTCGGCCAGCACCTTCTCGCCCAACCTGGACGAGGCGAAGACGGCGAACCTGGTCAGCACGGCCTGCGCTGCCACGAAGCCCGCGATGGCCAGCGCGATCACGTCCACGCGAACGTGGGCGGAACCACCCGCCACGTCCTGGACCAGCTCGCCGAGCAGTCGCGGCGTCACCAGCCCCGTCACCGCCGCGAGCGCGTGCAGGGCCAGAGCCAGCACGAGCTCCCCGGGATGCTTCAGCATCAGCCGCCGTGCGTAGGCACGCACCTGGGCCCGGTCGGCCACCGGCAGGATTTCCCGTGCCACGTTCAGTCTTCCCCTCGGGTCACGCTGGATCGATAGCCGGACGAGGTCGCGAGCAGTTCCCGGTGGGTGCCCTCTGCGCTGACTTCGCCATCCTCGACGAACAGGACCAGGTCGGCCCGGTCGAGGACCAGCGGGCTGGTGGTGCAGACGAGCGTCGTGCGCTCCGCGCGGGCCTTGCCGAGCCGCTCGGCGATACGCGCCTCCGTGTGCGCGTCGACGGCGCTGGTCGGCTCGACCAGGATCAGGATCTCCGGATCGGCGAGCAGCGCGCGGGCCAGCCGCAGCCGCTGCCGCTGGCCTCCGGAGAACTCCCGTCCGGACTCCGCCACCTGGGCGTCCAGCCCCTCGGGCAGGGCCGCCACGATGTCCTCGGCACACGCGCTGTAGAGCGCCTGCCGCACGTCCTCGTCGGTGGCCGACCCCGTGATGTCCAGTTCGTCGCGCAGCCGCCCGGCGAACAGTTTCGCCTCGTTGTCCGCGACCAGGATGTGCCCCCGCACCCACGCGACCGGCAGGTCCGCGAGCGGCGTCCCGTCGAGCGTCACCTCACCCGGTGCGTACCACCCGAGCCGGTCGGCGATGGCGATCGCGTCCTCCGGCACGGCCGCGGCGAGCGCGGTCAGCCGGCCCGGCCGTACGGCGACGCCGGACCGCTCATCGACCAGCACGCCGTCGGACGGCGTGTGCCGTGCCGGCGGGTCCTCGCGGAGCGTTTCCCGGAGCTCCGGGGCGTCCTGGATCTCCGGCTCGATCGACAGGATGTGGCACACGCGGCGCGCGGCCACATGCCCTTTGGTGATCTTGTCGGCCGCCTCGGTGAGCGTCCTGATCGGGGCGATCAGGAACACCGCGTATCCGTAGAAGGCCACGAGCTGGCCGGCGCTGACCCGGCCGTCCAGCGCGAAACGCGCGGCCAGCCAGGTGACACAGGCGATGAGCACGCCCGGAAGCAGGATCTCCGCGCCCGCCAGCATCGAGTCGACCGAGGCGACCCGCACGCCCGCGTGCCGTACCCGCTGCGACTCCTCGCGGTACCGGGCGGCGAAGACCTGCTCACCGCCGATGCCGCGCAGCACCCGCAGGCCCCCGACGATGTCGGCGGCCCGGGTCGCCAGCTCGCCCTGGAGATCGCGCTGTCGGAGCTGCCTGCGATGGAGCGGCCGCAGCAGCGGGCCGACCGCCGCCGTCACCATCGGCACTCCGACGAGCACGACGATCCCGAGAAGAGGCGAGGTGGAAATCATGATCACCGTCACCACGGCGATGGCGACGACCGCGCCGACTCCGCGCAGCAGGATGTCCATCGAACTGCCGATGTGCTCGATGTCGGAGTTGCCGACGCTGACCACTTCACCGGTGGACAGGCGTTTCGGGAGCGTGGCGCCGAGCCGGGTCGCCTGCCGTGTGGTGACCTGCACTGTGCGATAGGCCGCCGACAACCAGTTGTACACGGCCATGCGATGTCGTGACGCGCCCGCCGCGGCCTGGACGACGCCGAGGCCCAGCACCGCGCCGGACCACCAGATGAGCGCGTCGCCGTCCTTGGCGATCAGCGCGTCGATCGCCAGGCCCAGCGCCGCCGGGACGAGTGCCTGGCCCAGCCACCATACGACGGCGAAACCGATCCCGATGAGGATGAGACGCGTCTGACCGCGCGCCACCCACCACAGGTAGCCGATGGGGCCGCGGACGTCGGGAATGCCGGGATCACCGGCGACGAGGGAGCGCATGACCGTTCCAGGCTCGCAAGATCACAGGTGGGCGGGCAAATGATTTTCCCCGGGGAAGCTCCCCTCCAGAGGCCGACCGCATGGCACGATAAGCATCGGAGGTGTTATGAGAATCGACTTCCAGGCAGTTCGCCCGCAGCTCATCGAGCTGTGCAGAAAGTATGGCATCGCCGAACTGTCGGTCTTCGGCTCCGTCGCGCGTGGCAGGGCAAGGCCCGACAGCGACATCGACCTCCTCTACGTGCTCGCGGAAGGCAACGACATCGGGCTCGAGTTCTTCAACTTCCAAGAGGAACTCGAGAAACTGCTCGGCCACAAGGTGGACGTCGTTTCCAAGGAAGGCCTGCACTGGATCATCCGAGACCATGTGCTCAACGATGCCCAGGTCCTTTATGCAGCGTGAAGGGCTCTATCTCGGCGACATCGTAGAAGCGGCCCGGAGGGTCACGCTTACCTGGAAGGTGTCTCACCGGAGGCCTGAGATGCTGACGAGATGCGCCGAGACGCCGTCATCTGGCAGCTTTCGATCATTGGTGAAGCCGCAGGTGCCATCTCGGACGAAACCCGTGCGATGGCACCCGAGATCCCCTGGAAACTGATCCGCGGGATGCGTAACGGCGTCCTGCACAGATACTTCAGCGTGGACTGGAAGATCGTCTACAACGTTGCGACAAAGAACGTGCCCGAACTGGAGCATCAAGTGCATGCCCTACTCCGCATGCTTTACCCGGAGATCGCGGCCAGGTTGGACCAGCGGGACTGAGGAAGCGTAGGCCGTAAGTCCCAAGATTTACGGCTTGCCTGCTCAGGGGGCGTCGTCGCCCTGGCACATCACCAGGGCCGTGCGGTCACGCCAGCGGGCCTCGGCGTGATTCGCCGGGGGAAGCACAAGGAGGCGACCCGCGGACGTGTCGTGCCGCAGGCGCACGGTCGCCCGACCCGGCGGGATCGCGCGCCGCACTTCAGAACCCGCCGGGCCGGCCGTCCGCGACCCCGGTGGCCGCGGCCCCGGTGGCCGTGCCGGTCCCGGCTGCGACGCCATGGCGATCGCCGTGTCCGTCGTCGAGACGGAGATCTCCACCGGCACCATGTGGACGCCGTCTCGCCGCCGCACCCCGGCGTCCTTGAGGACCCGTCTCACCAGGACGCCCGCGAGGCCGTACATCAGGTGGAGCCATCCGTGTATGTGGTGCTCCTGGAGTCCGGCCGCCCGCAGATCGGGCAGCCCGAACCGGGACATCCCGGTGGTGTCCACGCCGTATCGTCCGTCGTCGTCCACGCGGACGTCCACCCCGACCCAGTCCCGGATGGGAAAGTGCTCCGGCGATGGTGACGTCCTCGGCCGCCATGCCGGGGGCAGGAGCACGGCCCGCTCGGTGTCCAGGAGCATGCCGCCGGTCATCTCGGCGACCCGCTCGACCGTCGCGGCGCAGGCGTCCAGATGGGCCGGCGGCCAGCCCGGCGGGGCCGTGCACGTGACGGCAAGGTGGCCGTCCGTTCCCTCCAGCAGCACCGCGACGAGCGGATCCACGCCAGGCGTGCAGTGCGGACACCTCAGCTGGGAAATGGTCTCGGCGAGAGCGGGATCGCGGCCGTCGATCTCCGTCATCCGGAGGTCGACGCCGCCCGGCAGACCTTCTCGCAACCCTGCGACCGCCTCGGCCGGCAGGGGTCGTTCTGGCGCGGCCGCCACCAGCGTGGCGCTCACCGATGCGGGGACGGACAGCGGGATCCGGGTGGCCATGGGGTGTGCCTTCCTGTGCGGGAACGGAAGACACACGTTCGCAGCCGCCACACCCCCGGCCCGGCCCCGAACGCCGCTCTGTGGATAACCTCGGAGCCTTCCCGGGCGGCCTCCGGATATCCCGGGTCAGGCGTCGAGGAAGACCGAGGTGTCGAGGGTGAAGTCGACCGGTGCGGGAATGCGCAGTTCCTCGCCCATCTTCACCCGGGTGACGGTCCGATAGCCGTCCTCTGACGGGTCGGTGTGCACGCTGACCGTCCTGGGCTCGGCTTCGGGATCGACGATCAGCAGGAGCGGCACTCCGCCACGCGCGTAGATGCCGGGCTTGTCCTCGCGGTCCTCGCGCACGCTGTTGGCGGACACCACCTCGGCGACCAGGATCAGCCCGTCGGAGAGGACCTCCCGGTCGCCCCACAGCGGAGCGTCCTTGGGGCCCATCGCGAAGTCGGGGATCAGGGGCTCCCGGGTCCAGGCGATGCAGACGTCGAGTTCGGGCCAGGTTCGCCAGCTGTGCTCTCTGGCGACGGGCAGGAACGCCTCGACCAGCAAGGCGATGATCCAGGACTGCCGGGGGTTACCACGTGGGCTCACGATCACCCTTCCGTTGACGATCTCGATGTGGAAGCCCGGCATCTCGGGCAGCCAGTCGACGAACTCCCTGATGGTCGTCGGCATCCTGGAGGTCGTGGGCTCGACGGCGGGAACCTGTTCCGTCTCGGAAGCCGGCTCCATGCCGGTGACCGGTTCCGGTTGCCCGGCAGCCTGGGCGTCCTGGTGATCTCGCCTGGATGTCATGACCATGGCCGTACCCGCTTCCGCTCGCACAGTTGCCGTCACGCGGAGTATCGCATTGATCCCGTACGGCTACCGCCCGATTCCGTGTTCGGATGGCGGCGGCGATGCGGAAGGCGGGGGCCCTGCCGCGTCTCCTGCGTTCAGGAGTCGCGGCTCAACAGGCACGGTCAGTACTTGTACCAGGTCGCGGCGTAGTAGGTGCCATGCCGCGGGACGTACTCACCGTCGACGCTGACCGGGTAGTAGCCCTTCTTGCCGTAGGAGTCGTGCTTCTTGTTCAGCTGGGACGCGGTCATGCCGTACTGGGTCCACCATTGCCCGGCCGCCCGGTGGAAGACCGCGGCGTAGGTGCCGTCGGGCGCCACGATCACCTGCTTGGGGAAGTAGCCCTTCTTGTCGTTCTTCTTGATGACTTTCGTCAACTTGGCCGAGGTATGGCCGGTGACCCAGCCGTAGCCCGCCGACGACTGGTGCCAGATCGCGGCGTACCGGACGTCGGAGGCCGTGCCGTACGCGGTGAGCGAGACCAGGGCGAGGCCCTTGCCGGACTGCCGCTTGTCGGTCTTCTTGAACTGCGCCCCGGTCATGCCCCACTGGACCTGCCAGCCGATGTTCCGCTTCTCGAAGACGCCGGCGAAGGCCGCGCCGTACCCGCCTCCGGAGGCCGTGATGATCGCGGGAACGTACCCCTTCTTCCGTAGTTTCTTGAGCTCCTTCTCGTACGTCTTCGCGGTGAAGCCGTCGAGGCACCACCACGCGGGACCACCCGTCTTGGCCCACACCGCCGACAGCCGCGAGCCGGTAACGCTGAGGGAAATCGGGCGATATCCCTTCTTCTCGAGCTGCTTGCCCTTCTTACGGTGCTGAGCAGAGCTGTATCCGGAATAGGTGTAGTAGGCGGGGCGGCCCAGCGCCGCCTGGCTCATCGGTGCGAGCGCCGCGCGCACCGTCACCGCCGCGGGCACCGCCGCCGATGCCGCGGCCGGGACCGCGGTAATGGAAACGGCCAGGCCGGTCGCGAGCGCAATCGCACCGAGCGCCCGCCGGACGCCAATCGAACCTCTCATGGAAGTGAATTCCCATGAGAAGGTCAAAAAGTCAACAGATCGCCTTCTCCACACGTACCCCTGCCGAAGGCGACGGCGGAGCGCCGCCTTCGGCAGGCAGGGCTCGTTACTTGGACGCCTTCAGGTAGTCGGCGTTCATCCGGGCGATCGCGTCCAGCGGGATGCCCTTGGGGCAGACCGCCGTGCACTCACCGGTGTTGGTGCAGCCGCCGAAGCCCTCGGCGTCCATCTGCTCGACCATCGCCTTGGCACGCGAGGCGCGCTCCGGCTGGCCCTGGGGCAGCAGGCCCAGGTGGGTGACCTTGGCGGCGGTGAACAGGGACGCCGAGCCGTTCGGGCAGGCGGCCACACACGCGCCGCAGCCGATGCAGGTGGCGGCGTCGAAAGCGGCGTCGGCAGCGTCCTTGGGCACCGGGACCGAGTGGGCGTCGGGCGCCGCCCCTGTCGGCACGGAGATGAAACCGCCGGCCTGGATGATCCGGTCGAACGACGACCGGTCCACGACCAGGTCCTTGATCACCGGGAACGGCGCGGCCCGCCACGGCTCGATGGTGACGGTGTCGCCGTCCTTGAAGTGCCGCATGTGAAGCTGGCAGGTCGTGGTGGCGCGCTGCTCGCCGTGCGCGACGCCGTTGATGACCATGCCGCACATGCCGCAGATGCCCTCGCGGCAGTCGTGGTCGAAGGCGACGGGCTCCTCGCCGGCGAGGGTCAGCCGCTCGTTGAGCACGTCGAGCATCTCCAGGAAGGACATGTCCGGCGACACGTCCTCCACCTGGTAGGTCACCATGCGGCCGCGGTCCTCCGGGCCGTTCTGGCGCCAGATCTTCAGAGTCAGGTTCATGCCGCGCCCGCTCACTTGTAGCTCCGCTGGGTCATCTTGACGTACTCGTAGTCGAGCTCTTCCTTGTGCAGGACCGGGCCGTCCGGGGTCCACTCCCAGGCCGCGACGTAGGCGAACTCGTCGTCGTCGCGCAGCGCCTCGCCGTCGGCGTCCTGCGACTCCGCCCGGAAGTGGCCGCCGCAGGATTCGCTGCGGTGGAGGGCGTCGACGCACATCAACTCGGCCAGCTCGAAGAAGTCGGCGACCCGGCCGGCCCGCTCCAGCGCCTGGTTGAGGCCCTCGGGATCGCCCGGCACCTTCACGTTGTTCCAGAACTCCTCGCGCAGTTCGGGGATCCGCTCCAGCGCCTTGCGCAGCGATTCTTCGGTGCGCTCCATGCCGCAGTAGTCCCACATGATGCGGCCCAGCTCGCGGTGGAAGGAGTCGGCGGTGCGGGTGCCGTTCACGGCGAGCAGCCTGCTGATCTTCTCCTTGACCCGGTCCACCGCCTCGTCGACCGCGTCCTGGTCCACCTGCCCGAACGTTCCGGCGCCGGCCAGGTAGTCGCCGACCGTCGTCGGCAGCACGAAGTAGCCGTCGGCCAGCCCCTGCATGAGCGCCGACGCGCCGAGGCGGTTGGCGCCGTGGTCGGAGAAGTTGGCCTCGCCGACCACGAACAGGCCGGGGATGCTGGACTGCAGGTCATAGTCGACCCACAGACCGCCCATCGTGTAGTGCACCGCCGGGTAGATGCGCATGGGCGCCTCGTACGGATTCTCCCCGGTGATGCGCTCGTACATCTCGAAGAGGTTGCCGTACTTCTTCTCGACGGCCTCGCGGCCGAGCCGGGCGATGGCGTCGGCGAAGTCGAGATAGACGCCGAGGCCGCCGGGGCCGACGCCGCGGCCCTCGTCGCAGACGTTCTTGGCGGCGCGGCTGGCGATGTCCCGGGGCACAAGGTTCCCGAAAGCCGGATAAATCCGCTCAAGGTAGTAATCGCGCTCGTCCTCGGGGATCTGCGCCGGCGGCCGTTCGTCGCCCTTGCGCAGCGGCACCCAGACCCGGCCGTCATTGCGCAGCGACTCTGACATCAGCGTCAGCTTCGACTGGTAGTCGCCGCTCACCGGGATGCAGGTCGGATGGATCTGCGTGTAGCAGGGGTTCGCGAAGTAGGCGCCGCGCCGGTGGGCCCGCCAGATCGCGGTCGTGTTGCAGCCCTTGGCATTGGTCGACAGGTAGAACACGTTGCCGTACCCGCCGCTGGCCAGCACCACCGCGTCCGCCAGGTGGGTCTCTATCTCACCCGTGACCATGTCGCGTACCACGATGCCGCGCGCCCGGCCGTCGCTGACGATGAGCTCCAGCATCTCGTGGCGGGTGTGCATCTCCACGGTGCCGGCCGCGACCTGGCGCTCCAGCGCCTGGTACGCGCCGAGCAGAAGTTGCTGCCCCGTCTGGCCGCGGGCGTAGAACGTACGGGAGACCTGGGCGCCGCCGAAGGACCGGTTGTCGAGCAGCCCGCCGTATTCTCGCGCGAACGGCACGCCCTGCGCCACGGCCTGGTCGATGATGTTCACGCTGACCTGGGCGAGACGGTAGACGTTCGACTCACGAGAGCGGAAGTCGCCGCCCTTGACCGTGTCGTAGAACAGCCGGAAGACCGAGTCGCCGTCGCCGCGGTAGTTCTTGGCCGCGTTGATGCCGCCCTGGGCGGCGATGCTGTGCGCCCGGCGCGGCGAGTCCTGGTAGCAGAACGACTTGACGTTGTAGCCCAGCTCGCCCAGCGTGGCCGCGGCCGAACCGCCGGCCAGGCCGGTGCCGACCACGATGACGGTCAGCTTGCGCTTGTTGGCCGGGTTGACCAGCTTGGCCGAGAAACGCCGCTTGTCCCAGCGCTCCTCGATGGGCCCCTCGGGGGCCCTGGTGTCCGCGATCGGTGCGCCGACACGCCACTCGCCGACTCGCCTGAGGATGCCGCTCACTTGATCACTCCGATCGTCACCGCGAGGGGGGCCGCGAGGAAGCCCGCGACCAGCGCCAGCGCCACCACGCCCGCCAGGGCGCGCAGCGGCCGGTAGCTGCGGCCGCCCGCCAGCCCGAGGGTCTGGAACGCGCTCCACACCCCGTGCCGCAGATGCAGCCCGACCATGGCGAGTGCGACCACGTAGAACGACGTCACCCACCAGCGGGAGGGCGCGAAGCCGGCGACCATCCGGTCGTACGGCGTGGCGGCGTAGCCCTCGGGGTTCACCACGCCGAAGGTCATGTCGAGCAGATGCCACACGACGAACAGCAGGATGACGATCCCGCCGTATCGCATCACGTGGGTCGCGTACCCGTTCGCCTGCGACCTGCGCCGCACCGCGTACCTGACGGGCCTGGCCCGGGCGGCCCGCCGGGCCAGCGACACCGCCGACCACATGTGCAGCACCACGGCGGCCACGAGCACGATCTCGGTGATCGTCAGAATCGTACGGGCGGGCAGCGCGGGCTCGCCGACCGTGCGCAGCCATTCGGCGTAGCCGTTGAAGGCGTCGGCGCCCAGGAAGATCTTCAGGTTCCCGAGCATGTGGCCGATCAGGAAGAGCACAAGGACGGCCCCGGTGATCGCCATGACGGCCTTCTTGCCGTTCGAAGAGGAGACCAACCGGGTCGGGAACCCGGAACGTCTCCTGCGCGTTGGCACAGGAGCGGGTGCGACCGGCGGGGGGACAGGCGTGGTCGCCTGCCCACGCTCGATCGCGTGGTCAACAGTCGCAGTCATGTCTGCCCACGCTAAGAACGGACATTCCGCGCGTCCAAGTCATCACCGGACTGGTTTCTATAGCCGGAGGCTATGCCCTCTGTCCCGCGCCCTTCTGGCGACATGCGCGACCTGCCCGGATGCGAGCTAAATCACACTCCGCCCCGGACCTTCGACCCTGGCGGGCTCCTGGTAGACCCTGCCTCGGGTCGGTCGCGGCGATAGCCGTACGCTATGAGAAGTGCAGCTCCAACAACTCGCATACTTCCTGGCAGTGGCCGAAACCCGGCACTTCACTCAGGCCGCCGAGCGGATGCGGGTGGCGCAGCCGTCGCTCAGCAAGCAGATCAAGGTGCTGGAGACCGAGCTGGGAGCCCAGCTGTTCAGCCGGGCCCGGGGCAACGTCACGCTCACCGCGGCCGGGGAGGCGCTGCTCCCGCTGGCCCGCCGCATGCTCGCCGACGCCGAGACCGCGCGGCGCGAGATAGCGGAGCTGGTGGGGCTGAAGAGAGGCCGGGTACGGCTCGGCGCCACGCCGTCGCTGTGCGCCGGGCTGCTCGCGGACGCGCTGGCCCGCTTCCATCGCGGCTATCCCGGAGTGGAACTGCTGGTGGAGGAGAGCGGCTCCCGTGACCTCGTGCGCGGCCTCGCCAGGGGACAGCTCGATCTGGCGCTCATCATCCTGCCGCTGCAGAGCACGGATCCGTCCCTGGTGACCGAGGAGATCCTCCAGGAGAACCTCGTGGTCGCCGCCGCCACGTCCGCCTCCGCCGCCGCGTCGGCGCCCGCCGTCGGCGGGCGTAAGCCGTACGTGCGCATCCAGGACCTGCGCGGACGTCCGATGGTGATGTTCCGGCGTGGGTACGACGTGCGGGAGGCGACGCTCGCGGCGTGCCGCCAGGCGGGGTTCGAGCCGCGCTTCGCGGTGGAGGGCGGCGAGATGGACGCGGTGCTGCGGTTCGTCGAGGCCGGACTGGGGATCGCGGTCGTCCCCTCGATGGTGTTGAACGGCAGGCCCAAGCTGGTGGGGACACCGCTGGTCCCCCGGTTGCGCAGGACCGTCGCACTCGCCAACCGCAAGGACGTCGAGCCGACGCGGGCGGCCCGGGCCTTCCGCGCCACCCTGCTGTCCTTCCTGTCCGAGGCGGCCCGGGACGGCACCCTGCCGCAGGGCATCGAGGCCCGCATACCAGACGCCCCGAGTTCGTGAATCCCGGTGGAGTTACTAGGGTGGGTCGATGAGGCCGTGATTTTCGTCACCACGCGGCCTCGGAACAGGTGAAACACGAGGTGAACCGAGCCGAACTGCCAGGGAAGTGACGGGAATCACACACGGGAAGAGTGACCCTCCTCACAGTTCGTGATCTGCCCGTCGTAATGTTTCCCCCACCAATGCGCGCACGGCCACAAGCAGTTCGGCGCGAGAGCTCCGGCGTGCGCGGAGTCAGTTAGGTGGAAGGTCTCCGATGACCCAGACAACGGCCGAGAGCCCGGTCAGGAAACAACGCGCGCAGTTGAAGATGCGCACACTTCGTACCGACAGATGGTGGCTGGCCCCGGCGCTGGTGTTCGCCGGGCTCATGGCGTTCCTGATCTACGGATTTTGGGCGATTTTCGACAAGAGCTACTTCGTCGCGCCGTACCACGCGCCCTTCGCGTCGCCATGTCTGGCGACCTCGTGTCCGCCGGAGGCCCGTCTCTTCGGGCTGGCGCCGTTCGGCGACTGGTACACGCTCCCGCCCGGGATCCTGATCCTCGGCCTGCCGGCCGGCTTCCGGCTCACGTGCTACTACTACCGCAAGGCGTACTACCGGGCGTTCTGGCTGTCTCCGCCCGCCTGCGCGGTCGGGGAGCCGCACAAGAAGTACACCGGCGAGACCCGCTTCCCGCTGATCTTCCAGAACATCCACCGGTACTTCTTCTACCTCGCGGTGGTCATCGCCACTGTTCTGTCGTACGACGCGGTGCTCTCGTTCCGCGACAAGGACGGCAACTGGGGCCACCTGGGTCTCGGCACGATCATTCTCGTGGTCAACGCGGTCCTGATCTGGCTCTACACCCTCGGCTGCCACTCCTGCCGCCACATCACGGCCGGTCGGCTGAACCACTTCTCGAAGCACCCGCTGCGGTACCGGGCCTGGACCTTCGTGTCGAAGCTCAACGCCAAGCACCAGCAGTTCGCCTGGGCGTCGCTGTTCTCGGTGATGATCGCGGACTTCTACGTGCGGCTGGTCGCAAAGGGCATCATCAACTTCCCGTTCGCTTAAGGATCTCAAGGTGGAGCGTCACGAATACGACGTCGTCGTCATCGGAGCCGGCGGAGCGGGACTCCGCGCGGCGATCGAGGCGCGGCAGCAGGGCAAGCGGACGGCCATCGTCTGCAAGTCGCTGTTCGGCAAGGCCCACACGGTCATGGCCGAGGGCGGCGCGGCCGCCGCGATGGGCAACGTCAACCCCAACGACAACTGGATGGTTCACTTCCGCGACACGATGCGCGGAGGCAAGTTCCTGAACAACTGGCGGATGGCCGAACTGCACGCCAAGGACGCCCCCGACCGGGTCTGGGAGCTGGAGGCGTGGGGCGCGCTGTTCGACCGCACGAAGGACGGCAAGATCAGCCAGCGGAACTTCGGCGGCCACGAGTACCCGCGCCTCGCCCACGTCGGCGACCGTACCGGCCTGGAGCTGATCCGTACGCTTCAGCAGCGCGTCGTCGCCCTCCAGCAGGAGGACGAGGAGCTGCACGGCGACTTCGAGGCGTACATCAAAGTGTTCGCCGAGTGCACGGTCACGCGGCTGCTCAAGGACGAGGAGACCGGCGCGATCGCGGGAGCCTTCGGCTACCGGCGCGAGACGGGCGACTTCATCGTGTTCGACGCCCCGGCCGTGGTGCTGGCCACCGGCGGCATCGGCAAGTCGTTCGTGGTCACCTCGAACTCCTGGGAGTACACCGGTGACGGGCACGCGCTGGCCCTGCTGGCCGGCGCGAAGCTCATCAACATGGAGTTCATCCAGTTCCACCCGACCGGCATGGTGTGGCCGCCGTCCGTGCGCGGCATCCTCGTGACCGAGTCGGTCCGCGGCGACGGCGGCGTGCTCCGCAACTCCGAGGGCCGCCGGTTCATGTTCGACTACATCCCCGACGTGTTCAAGGACAAGTACGCCACGACGGAGGAGGAGGGAGACCGCTGGTACACCGACCAGGCGAACAACCGCCGCCCGCCGGAGCTGCTGCCGCGTGACGAGGTGGCCCGGGCGATCAACTCCGAGGTGAAGGCCGGACGCGGCTCACCCCAGGGCGGCGTGTTCCTGGACGTCTCCACCCGGCTGCCGGCCGAGGAGATCACCCGGCGACTGCCGTCGATGTACCACCAGTTCAAGGAGCTGGCCGACGTCGACATCACCGCCGAGCCGATGCAGGTCGGCCCGACCTGCCACTACGTGATGGGCGGCATCGAGGTCGACGCGGACACCCAGGCCGCCTCGGTGCCCGGCCTGTTCGCGGCCGGTGAGGTGTCGGGCGGCATGCACGGCTCCAACCGCCTCGGCGGCAACTCCCTGTCCGACCTGCTGGTCTTCGGCCGCCGGGCCGGCGCGGGCGCGTCGGCGTACGTCAACGACCTGACCAGGCGCCCGGTCCCGTCGGGTGTGGAGGAGGCCAAGGCCGAGGCCCTCGAACCACTGGAGCGGACGGGCGGTGAGAATCCGTACGAGGTCCATCACGAGCTGCAGCGCACCATGAACGACCTCGTCGGCATCATCCGCAAGGCCGAGGAGATGAGCGAGGCGCTGCAGGGGATCGAGAAGCTCAAGGAGCGGGCGGGCAACACCGCCTCGACCGGCAGCCGGATCTACAATCCCGGCTGGCACCTCGCGATCGACCTACGGAACATGCTGCTGGTCAGCGAGTGCGTGGCGCGGGCGGCGCTGCTGCGACAGGAGAGCCGTGGCGGGCACACCCGTGACGACTTCCCGACCATGACGGCGGAGTGGCGGCGCAGGCTGCTGGTGTGCTCCGCCGCCCCGGACGGCTCGAACGTGAAGGTGGAGGAGCAGGCCCAGCCGTCCATGCGCGGCGACCTGATCACCCTGTTCGAGCGGTCCGAGCTGGAGAAGTACCTCACCGAGGACGAGTTGGCGGAGTTCGACGCCGCGCTCGAGAACGCGGTCAAGGAGTCGTGATGGGATACAAGGCGAAGTTCCGCGTTTGGCGCGGTGAGAGCGGCGAAGGACGGCTGGAGGACTTCACGGTCGAGGTGAACGAGGGCGAGGTCGTCCTCGACATCATCCACCGGCTGCAGGCCACCCAGGCTCCCGACCTCGCGGTGCGGTGGAACTGCAAGGCCGGCAAGTGCGGTTCGTGCTCGATGGAGATCAACGGCAAGCCGCGACTGGGCTGCATGACCCGGATGTCCACGTTCACGGAGGATGAGACGATCACCGTCACGCCGCTGCGGACGTTCCCGGTCATCAAGGACCTCGTCTGCGACGTCTCGTTCAACTACGAGAAGGCGCGTGAGATCCCGTCGTTCACGCCGCCCGCGGACGTCAAGCCGGGCGAGTACCGGATGCAGCAGGTCGACGTGCAGCGGTCGCAGGAGTTCCGCAAGTGCATCGAGTGCTTCCTGTGCCAGAACGTCTGCCACGTGATCCGCGACCATGAGGAGAACAAGCCGGCGTTCGCCGGCCCGCGCTTCTTCATCCGGATCGCCGAGCTCGACATGCACCCGTACGACGTGCGGGACCGCCGCCCGCAGGCCGCGCAGGAGGAGCACGGACTCGGCTACTGCAACATCACCAAGTGCTGCACCGAGGTCTGTCCCGAGCACATCAAGATCACCGACAACGCGATCATCCCGATGAAGGAACGCGCCGTCGACCGGAAGTACGACCCGCTGGTCTGGCTCGGCTCGAAGATCTTCAAGCGCTCGAGCTGACCGAGACCAAACCACCCCAGGGGAAACCCCGGCGACCACTCTCCCAGGGCGTGATCTTGCAGTTGCTGTCATATAGGCCCACTGACCTGCATGGCAGCCCTGCGAGGATCTACAAGATCACGCGCGGGGGTGGTCGTCGGGGCCTGGTGCGGCGGCTGGCGGGGGGGCCTGCGGTGCGGGGGCGCCCTGCGGCGGAGTCTCGGCGTGACCCTGAGGCATCGGCTGGGCCTGCTGGTAGTACGCCGGGTATCCCTGCGGAGGATACGGCGTCTGACTGTACGCCTGCGGCTGGGCGCCGTACCCCTGCGGCGGGGGCCCGTAGCCCTGCGGTTGGGCCCCGTACGCCTGCGGCGGGGCACCGTACGGGTGGGGAGTGCCGTAGGGCATCGGGTAGCCGTACGGTGCCTGCTGGGGATACACCGGGTACGGCTGAACCGGCACGAAACCGACGGCGTAGCCCGGCGCCCCCGGATAGGCGGCCGCCTCCGGCCCGCCGGTGGTCTTCGCCTGCGGACCGGCCTTCCCGACGGCCGCCGCGTGCGCCATCCGGCGCAGCCGGCCCTCGAACACGAGCCACGCGAGCAGGGCGAGCACCACGAGTACGGCGGCGGGGATCGCGAGCTTGTTGGCCAGCGCCGGTTTGTCGAACTCCGGCGAGGCGCTGCGGATCTCGTACTGCGCTGATTCCGGCGCGGGCGCTTCGAACGACATGCCCTGGGTGGGCGTCTGCTCGGGTGCCGTGGTCGGCGCCGGTTCCTGTGCCGGGGGCGGTGTCGTCGCCGGAGGCAGGGAGACGTCCGACCCGTCGTCTGTGGTGCCCGTGGGATCCGTGAGGTCCGAGGTGTTCGGGATGTCCGCCAGCTTTGTCGGGATCGGGGCCGAGACGTCGTCGGGCTTCTGCTGTGCGGCGGCCGTCTTGGTCGTGCTCGGCCGCGGAGGCGTCGGGGTGACCGTGACGGTCGCCGTGACGACCGGATCTCCGGTCGGCGATGGACTTGTCCCGGGCGTCTGGGTGATGGTCACGGTGACGGTGTCGCACTCGCCCGGTCGGCACGGCTCTACCGGCGGATCGTCGGCCGCGCTGGCGCTGATCGCCGGTCCCACGGCGAGCACGGCCAGCGTGGCCAGAGCCAGCGAGGCGATGGCCGAGGACGCGGCCCTGATCTTTGCGCGTCCCATCACCGCTCGCCCTCCACGATGTCGCGTGCCACCTAAAGTCAAGAAAGATTCTAGTTACGTCAAACGCCCGGCAAAGCCCTTCTAGGTCACGAATTCGCCCCTCAAAAAGCTCGTACGTCACAGGAGCTTCGCGACGGCGGCGACGATCGGCAGATCTGCCGGGATCCAGGCGACCTCGTACAGCTCGCGCGGCTCCAGCCAGCGCAGCGCGAGGTGCTCACGCGGGTACGGGACGCCCGCCGCGATGGCCGCGAGCCAGACCCGCATGACATGCCCGCCGGGCAGCGGCCAGTCCCCGCCCACCCGGCCTCCGACGAGGATCTCGATGCCGAGTTCCTCGGCGCACTCGCGCACCAGCGCCTCATGCTCGCTCTCCCCCGGGTCCACCTTGCCGCCGGGGAACTCCCAGCCGCCCCGCAACTCCGGTGGAGCGGCCCGTTGCGCGGCGAGCAGTCTGCCGTCCCGTACGATCGCCGCCCCCACCACGAGCTTCCGCGTCGAATCCATGAGCGCCTACGTTAGGTCGTGCCTGAGTTGGGCCTGCACCTGGTCGTTCTCCAGGGGCCGAGTGAAGCCCACGATGTTCGGCCTGTCGCCGTATGTCGTGACTTTGATGGGTCCACAGCGTGTGCAGCGCGCCTCGACCATCTTCCCCGGCGCGACCACCAGGCCCACGTGACCGGGGCGGTCCACCGACGTGCCCGGCCCGGCGTTGAAGAACACCAGATCACCCGGCCGTTCGCTGCCCTGCTGCACCCGCACCCCGAAGGGCCACTGCTCGAACGTCGTCCTGGGGATCGACAGCCCGGCATTGCGGTAGGCCATGTAGATGATCCCCGAGCAGTCGAAGGCATCCGGGCCGGTCCCGCCCCACCGGTACGGCTTGCCGCGCTGGTCCAGGGCATACTCAAGGATCTTCTGCACGACCTCGTCGGAGGCCGCGGCCACATAGTTGGTGTCGCAGGCCGGGTCGGCCTCGGGCGGCAGACCGATGTCGCCGGTGACCGCGTAGCGCTCGGCGATCTCCAGGACCTGGTCGACGTACCAGGTGGCCCGGTTGTAGACGAAGATCGCGCGCCTGAGGTCGTCGGGGGCGCCGTTGCGCTTGAGCATCTTCGCCGCGCCGAGGATGGCGTCGGCCGGGTTGTAGACGTCGCCGTACCCGTCACCGTCGCCGTCCGAGGCGTACCCGTTGATTCCCGACGCGACCTTGATCTTGGCCTGGCCGCCCCATGTGCTGATCAGGAACTGCATCGGCCCGGCGGCGCCCGCGTAGTTGGTGCCGCTGCTGACTCCCGGCAGCTTCGACCGGCCGTGGTCGGTCTCGCGCTTGCCGATGGCGGCGAGCACGTTCCACTGGACGCCGGTCTGCTTGCCGACCTTCGTGTAGAGCTCGAGATATTCGGCTGGAATGTCCGTCCTGGCCGTCTCCGACGCGCCGGTGGCGATCGTACCGGCCTGCGCGCAGTCCTCCGCGGATCTCCCGCCGAGGAGGAACGACGGCAGCGGCGTCATCAGGATGATCGACCCGATGAGCGCGAGCGGGACGATCACGGCCAGGGCGAGGACGATGGCCAGGACCGGCCGGGACCGCCCGCGGGCCGAGATCACCCGGAACGACGTCTGAAGCGACGCCCGACGGGGCGGCACGGTCACGGCGTCGTGTCCCCGTCCTGGCCCGCGTCGGCGAGTTCCAGATCGTAGACCCGCCAGTCGCTCCCCGCCCTGATCACGGTCACGGCGAACCGGTCGTTCTCGTCCTTGTCACCGTCATCGCCCGTCACGTGCCGCACCGAGCCGACGACGAAGACCACCTGGTCGGCGGTCATGTCCCTGATCTTCTTCACCTCCGCCGAGGCCCGCGAGACCACCCGGCCGGCGCGGTTGCGCTCCACCAGCCCCGGATCGGTCATGGCCCGGGTGAGCTGCGCGGCGAACTCGTCCGTGGCGAACGCCTTGAGCCGTCCGGCGAACGCCGCCGGCTCCTCGTCGTACCGGAAGGTTCCGTACGACTCGGTGAACCGGCGCGCGAGGTCCGCCGCCGCGCCGAGCTCCTGCCGGGACAGCGGCAGGTAGGCGTAGACGTCGAAGACGGCCGGGGTGGTCGCGACCTGGCGCGGCACCGGGCTGCGCACCGCACCGCCGGTCGCCTCAGGCGACCTCGCCGCCGGTTCGGCCGCCGCCGTACGGCCGTCGCCGCCCTCCGACTCCGACGTCGGTGGATTCATCGTCAGGTAGAGGCCCACGGCGGCCAGCACGACGACGGCCACGGCGAACGCGAGCCCCTTGCCCCTGTCACTTCTCTGTGCGCTCATCGACGTGTGATCACCAGGTCAGTCGGCGGAGTCCGAGGGCTTGGCCCAGAACGGGGTGGGCGCGTCGTCGGGTGTCCGCCCGCCGCTCCCCCGGCTGGGCAGCCACAGCGGCGGAGCGCCGGACGCCCTGCCGGACGACGAGCCGCCGGACCGGGATGAGCGATCCGCCGATCCCCGGTCGCGTAAGCCGCCGCCCCCGAAGATGCCACCACCGGAACCGCCGCCGGAACCACCGCCGAAGATGCCACCGGAGCCGGTGGAACCCCGGGACCTTCCGGACCCGTTCGAACCGCGTGAGCCTGAGCCGCCGCCTGAACCGCGTGAACCGCGTGAGCCGCGTGAGCCGTTCGAGCTGGGCGAACCACTCGAACCGCGGGAGGTCCAGCCGCCCGATCGCCCGCTGAACCAGCCACCGCGTGAGCCTGCGCCGCCGCCCGAGGTCGCACCGGAACCCGACCCGGAACCCGGTCCAGAGCTCGACCGGGAGCCCGATCCGGACGCGACCGAACCCGACGAGGCGGCCGAGCGACTCGGAGCGGCCGTGGGCCCGGCGGGGCCCGCGGACCTCACGCCGGAAAGGTTGAGCGGAGGGGCCGATCCCGGGCGTGGCGCCGTCCCCGCCCTGCGACGGCCGGCGGCCTGAGCATCGGCATCCAGCGGCGCGGGTTGGGCCCCGCCGGCTCTGGCACCCACCTGCTCTCCCGTCTGTCCCGCCGCCTGAGCCGCCGCGGGCCCGGCCGCCCCTTCCTCACCGCGGACACGCCCCTGCGCCACCGACGCGGCGACCGCGCCCGCGGTGCCCGCGCCGCTCACCATCGCGGCGGCGCCGATCAACGGCTCGGCCTTGCGCAGGCCCCAACGTCCCATCCGCGCCGCGGCCACCGGAGGCAGCGCGTTCGCCGCACGCGACAGCGTGGGCGCGCTCGCGGCCTCCCCGAGCATCCGGGTCGTGAGCGTGTGCCCGTCCATCGAGGAGAACAGATGCTGGAACGGCCGCCGGTAGAAGAAGACGGCGATCGTCAGCAGCGCCATGAACAGGATCTGCATGCCCCAGGGCAGCCCGGTCGAGATGATCAGTGCGTAGCCGTACACGAGGACGCCCAGCACGACGGCCAGTACGGCTTGGCGCAGCAGAGTGCCGATGACCATCTCCACCCAGCGCATCGCGATGATCCGCCCTGAGCCCGGATGCACGCCGATCAGCAGGAACACCGGCCCCAG
Source organism: Sphaerimonospora thailandensis (assembly GCF_016863115.1). GTDB lineage: Bacteria > Actinomycetota > Actinomycetes > Streptosporangiales > Streptosporangiaceae > Sphaerimonospora > Sphaerimonospora cavernae. The sequence goes on along the minus strand of NZ_BOOG01000013.1, from coordinate 76,490 downwards.
CATGAGCAGCAGCAGGAAGCCGACCTTGAGCACCAGCAGCGACACCGCCACGAGGAAGATGAGCAGCCCGGCGACCATGGCGGCGATGAACGCGCCTATCGCGATGCCGAGCCGACTCGTCCAGTCCTTGCCCTGGACGAGGAAGAACACCGGGGTGTTCTCCAGCGGCTTGGCGATCTCCTCCTCGAACCGTTTCTGGTGGACGTCGCTGGCCGGCGTCTGGTTCGCGGCCTGCTCGGCCGCATCGATGGCCTGCAGATTAAGGATCTTTGCGCCGAAGTCCTGTACGATGTGCGCTTTCGGGTCGGCCGTGCCCAGCTGTCCCATCAGCCACGGCTTGCAGACGAGCGTCGACCAGAGCGCGTCGGCGTTCTGGGCGACCCCCGGCGTGCCCGGCCTGCCGTACCCCCCTGCTTTGACCTCCGGCTCCGCCCCCGCGCCGCCGTCGTCCTTGAGCGGCAGGCACGACGCGCCGCCGGCGCCGGGCAGGCCGGAGAAGGCCGAGTTGACGATCTCGCCGGTCTTGTCGGTCACGGTCTTGCCGATGTTGGTGAAGTCGCCGGGGCGGCTGAAGAACCAGACGGCCACCGTGACCGCGAGCACCATCCAGATGACGCCCTCGGTGGTGGTCGTCGCCCGCCTGCGGATCAGGCCGTACCAGGCGAGCCAGACCGCGCCGAGGATGACCACGGGCCGCAGATAGGGCCAGTACATGGCGTCGGCCAGCTTGGTGACGATCGCGTCGGCCGCCTCCTTGATGGGCTGGAGCGGTCCTTCGGTGGCCGCCGCCTCGTAGGTGCTGATCGTCAGCCGGTCGACGGCCTTGGCCCAGGAGAAGACCGTGTTGGCCCAGGCGTTGCCGAGCACGGCGGCGACGTCCGAGCAGCCGAGTCCGTAGGTGTGCCAGAACTGGCCGGACATGCCGTACCGCTCGTAGTTGGTGAGCGGCTCCTTCGCCTCCGGCGCGGCGGCCGCGCCATTCCCTGTGCCACCCCCGGTGGCGGCGTCGGGTGCGGGCGGGCGGACCAGGCCGTCGATGCCGCCGCCGACCATCTCGGGGGCGAGATCGGCGGACAGGTCACAGGGCCCTACCGCGCTCGCCGTGCCCGACGGGAAGACGAGCGGCAGCGTCACGAACGCCGCGAAAGCCGTGAAGGCCACCAGGAACAGGACCAGCCTGCGCCGCCTGCGCCGCAATCGCTTCAAGACCGCACCTCCTGCGTGACCCCCGACCGACCGGAACCCCCGACATCGAGTTCGTTTCCGTTCTCGCCTGGCTTTTCGTGCGTCGGATTCGTGTCCAGCCACCGCAGCAGCTCCGCCGAGATCAGGTCCACCCCGATGCGACCCGCCCGGCCGTCCAGATCACGGAACACGCACTCCCCGTTGCCCAGGGAGCGCAGCACCGCCTTGTGCTCCTCCGACGGGTCCACGCCGAGGAGCTCCATCACGTGCTCGACCTCCACCCGCTCGGTCGAGCGGAAAGCGAAGACCGACGACAGGCAGTTGGTGACCTGCTCGTTGAGCAGATCGCCCGCGTTCTGGGACACCAGGACGAGCGCCGTGTTGCGGGACCGGCCCATCCTGGAGACCTCGGGCACCAGCTTGGCGCCCTCCGGCGTGGACGTGATCGCCCAGGCCTCGTCAAGGAAGATCGCTTTGGGCGTGCGCCGGTCGAGCCCGTTCATCAGCCGCCGGGCGAACTGCGACACCAGGTAGAGCAGGGCCACCGACAACCGCTGCTCGTAGGAGTAGTCGTCCCTCGGAGTCATGACGTCGGGCAGCGTGAGACCGCCGAGTGTGAACACCGTGGTCCAGCCCTCGGTGTCGATCTGCTCTCCGCCGGAGGGGTCGAAGCAGAGCCTGGCCAGATGCATCTCGGACATCGACCGCAGCACGGCCCCGAGGTTCTTCGACGCGGGGTCCTCCGACCTCTCCAGGTGGTCGACCACCTTGCCCAGCGACGGGTCGGGCTCGTTCGACACCGCGGCCACCGCCTGGATCATGACCGACTCGCGCTCCTCCGACATGCGCGGCAGCAGCAGCCGCAGCGTCTCGCTGGCCATCGTCTTCCTGGCCGCGATGTCGTCGCCGAACGAGAACGGATCGAGCAGACCGGGCGCCGCCGACCCCAGCGGGATCATCCGCGCCTGGCGGCCGCTCCGCCGCAGGAGCCGTACGAGCGACTCCGCGTCGCCCTTCGGGTCGATCACCGCGACGGTCACGCCGCGCAGCGCCATCTGGTAGATCAGCAGCAGCGCGAGCGTCGTCTTGCCGCCGCCCGGTTCGCCGGTGATCGCGATGGCCGTCGGGCGGTTGCGCGCCGCCGCGACCAGCGGATCGAAGTGCACGATGCCGCGCGCCCGCCCAAGGGTCTCGCCGATGTACGGCCCGGCCCACCCGGCGTTCGACTCGTCCACCCGGTCGCCGACCTCCACGGTCGCCGTCGCCATGCCGCCCGCGATCGTCCGCAGCGGCTGCCGCTGGGCGTACGCGTTGATCCGCAGCCGCTCCCCGGGAAGGGCCTCGCAGAAGAGCGAGAACTGGTCACCGGTGGAGTTGACCACGTCGATGCCGATGTCGCGGTAGTGCTCCACGACGGCCTCGACCCGCTGGACGCAGATCTCCTCCGTCGGCGCGCTCACGCTCAACCGGTGCCATCCGTACACGAAGGGCAGCCGCTCCTTGGTGATGCCGTGCTCCAGCATGCGGGCGGCGTCGATCTGCTCGGCCAGCGCGAGCGGCGCCTCCGCCCCGGCCTCGCGGATGTGGATGTCCATGTCGCGGGCGTGGGCCAGCTTGCGCGCCACGTCCTTGCTCGCCCGCACCGGCGGGATCAGCCGCATCCTGCTGGAGACCTCGACCGGGAAGGGCAACTGGTCGGCGAAGTGCAGCCACGGCTCCCCGTCGGGGAACGCCATGAGGTCGGGGAACCGGGCGAACGACAGGTGCGCGACGAAGCTGTCACCCGCCGGCTGCTCCACGCGAAGCAGGGAGCGGCCGTTGTGGATCTGCCCCTCGACCAGCGACTCGATCTCGCCCCGGCCCCACCTGCGCCGCGGCGACGCCGACGGCGGCCGGTCGCCGAGCCCCCCGGAGGCGGCGTGCTGGAACAGCCAGGCGATCTCCGTAGAGGTGGCGTGGCGGGCGTAGAGGGCGCTGGAGGCGAGGGCCCGGCCGAGCCGCTGCGCCGCCTCGGTCCACCGCTCGATCTCGCGGGCCGGCACATGGTCGTCCTCGATCCCGAGCGCCTTCTCCCCGCGCTGGTAGAAGCCGAAGAGCTGGGCCAACACGCCGGCGCCGAGCTGGGCGCCGCGCGGGCCGAGCCGTACGCCCAGGTAGACCTCCTTGCTCCAGAAGTCCTTGGCCCAGACGTGGCGATACATCTCCTCCAGGTACTCCCGCCAGCCCGGCCCCTCGTCGGATGTCGTGTTGAGCGCCATCGCCCACTCGGCCGCCGGATAGGCCCGGTGCGCGATCCGCAGATGCACCTCGGCGTCGGACATCCTGATCGCGGCGAGCGCGATGGTGATGTTGGTGGCGAGCGCCTCACGCTCCTCCGACGTGAGGAACTCGTAGCTCACCGTCGGCAGCCGGAAGTACGCCCATGCCGCCGACTCGGTGAGAAGGACGCGATCGTCGAAGTACCGCACCGCCAGGCGGCTTCGCGCCCTGCTCATCGCTCACTCACCCGCTTTCTCGCCCGCGCGTTCTCGGACCCTGTGCGCGTCGCTCGGCCGGTTCGCGGCCAGGCTGCTCACGATCACTCCCGCAAGTGCAACGTACGCCCTGCGGCCCCCCGCGCGAAGGTTGTTGAGGTCAACAGGTCCCGGACGGCCTGGCGCGAGCTCGTCCTCCCAGGGGACGCGGACGATCGCCCGGCACCGGCCGCTGGCCACCGCCTCCGCCTGCTCCACCTCGGGCAGGCTGCGCCGGCTCACCCCGTTGATCACCATCACGCCCCGGCGCCGCAGGTCGGAGCAGTCGTGGCCGTCGAGCCACTCGTAGGTCATGGCGATCGCCTCCGGGGCGTCCGCGCTCGCGGGGGCCACCAGCACGAGCTGGTCGGCGTACGGCAGCAGCCGGGCCGCCAGCGCGGCGGCGGGGTCGATCACGGTGAGCCCGTAATGGCGATCGAGCACGGCCAGCGTCCGGCTCCAGTCGCCGAGCGACGCCCGGTCCGCCAGACGCTGCGCCGCCTGGTCGTCGATGTCCGCCCCGAGCACCTCCAGCCCCGACCCGCAGCGTGAGGTACGCGCGCCGAGGCCGAGGTAGCGGGTCAGCGATCCGGCACCGTCGAGGAGTGAGCCCAGCCGCTCGGCGGGCGCGGCCGCGATCCGCCTGGTCATCGTGTCGTCGCCGCCGCTCGCGTCGAGGGCCAGCACGCGCTCTTCCCGGTAGCGGGCCAGCGAGTGTCCCAGCATCAGCGCCGTGGTCGTCTGTCCGGCGCCACCCGTGCAGCCCAGCACCATGATCCGCTTGCTGTCGGCGAGCGGCGTGCGGGCCCGCGCCTCGTCGATCTCCATCCCGTCGGTACGGCTTCCGCCCACGACGACCTGGGCGAGCCGCCGCCAGCCGCCGGCGGGGTCGCGGCCGACGACGGCCTCGACCCGGCGGAGCTTGGGCGGTTCCTCCCCCCTCACCTTGGGCGGCTGGAGCTTCGGCGGCCGGATCGCCGTCCCCGGGACCTCCGGCCGCACCCGCGACGGATGAGCGGCCTGCCCCGGTTGTGCGGGCGGCGCGGACGGTGCGGGGTGAACTGGCTGGACGGGTTGAACTGGCTGGATGGGCGGCGCGGACGGTGCGGGGTGGACCGGCTGGACGGGTGGCTGCGTCGGCCCCGTCTCCCGCTTGGGCTGCTCGGGTCGCATGGGTTTCGGCGGCCGCCCCTTCCTGTGCTGCTCCCGAGCTCTGCGCTGCCAATCGTCGGAATCCCGCCGCCGGGCGGCCCTCGTGCCCACTTCTTCACCACTCGTGGGCTCCGGATCCCCCGTCCGCCGCGCTTCCGCGGGGTGCTCCACGTCCCCGAGTTCGTCGCTCACGGCGGGCTTGCCGAGATCGGCCACCTCCTCGACGGTGACTCCGGGACCGCGGCTCTCGGCGGCATGGCTCTCCGCGAGCCCGCTCTCCATGGGCCCGCTCTCCATGGGCCCGCTCTCCATGCGCCGGCTCTCTACGGGAGGGGCCTCGGCTGCGACGTGCTCCGCTGCCTCCTCCTGCCAGGCGGGTCCGTCCTGTCGCGGAGCCGGATCGGTCTGCCGTACGGCACGGTTCTCCGCCGACGCCGCGAGCCTGCGAAGGCGGCGGAGTGCCTCGGTCCCGATGGGCGGCACGTCCGAGACCGGCACGTCCGAGACCGGCGCGGTCGCCGCCACATCTGAAGTCGAAACCTCCGAGACCTGGGCGTCCGAAACCTGGGCGCCCAAGGTCTGGGCTCCGGCGGAGGGCGGCGCTACCGGCTCCGCCGCCTCCCGTGCCGTGGACGTCGTCCCCGCCTCCGTGGTGGAGAACGCACGCTCACCCCCCGACGCGACGCCCCTCCCGGACGCGGAAGCCGTACGCCATGAGACGGAGGACGGGACATCGGCGATGGGAGCGGCAGCCGCCGCGGCGGCGGCCACCGCCGGACGCACGATGCCCGACGGCACCTCGTCGGCCGACGGCACCGCGGTAGCCGACGCCCCAGTGCCGGCCGACGAACCAGTGCCGGCCGAATGGTCGACACCCCGGAAACCGCCGCGGGCGGGACGCCCGGTGCCCTTGGCCACTGGTCGGGCGGAATGGGCGAGCGCCGGAGGCTCGGCGGTCGGCAACCCGGTCACCCGAGGGCCCTTCCCGACCGGCCCCGCCCCCATGGCTGCGGCCTTGGCCTTCCCACTCGTCTTCCCCGCGGCCCTGACGGCGACCCTCGCTGGGCCCCTCGCAGGGGCCTTGGCTGTGGTTTCGGCGATGGCCGGAACGGCCTGCGGCGACGTGACCCGCCATACCCGGGCGGTGAAGGTGATCTCTTCGGGCTCGCCCATCGGAGCCATGCGGCACCAGGTGCGGGGCTCGGCCAGGTAGCGGAGCTGGGACTGCAGGAGCTCGGTGAGCCGCTTGCCCTCGATCACCGGGCGGGTGGAGAGCCAGGTCAGCACGCCGGGCGGCACCAGGTAGACGACATGCCACGGAGCCCGGAACGGCAACCCGAACAGGGCGAGGAGGACACACCAGGGGACCAGCACGCCCACGAACACACCGATCCAGACGATGGGAAGCGGCATGGGCAGCCGAAGGTCGTACAGCTTGTACAGCCGCTTCTCAATACGCCAAATATTGGTATACGTGGGCAGATCCACCCGTTCCTCCTCTCCGCCCGATCACTCGGTCACTTGATGCCGAGTGCGCCCGCGATGGCCTTGGCCGTCACCTCGATGATGTTGGGCACATAGAAGATCACGCCGATTGCGATCGCCAAGATGATGAACTGCACAAATCTGGTGATCTCGCGGGTGAAGAGAAAGAAGATCGCCACTACGGAGACGACGGCGAGGAAGAGCGGGGCGAAGAAAGTCCGGAGGAAATCCGCCAGCCCCGCGGTGTTGATGCCCGTCGTCGGTTCGGGGGAAGGTGCGGCGGCCAGATCGTGGACACTGCCACCGAAGCCGCCGGAACCGACGATTCCATCGATGAAACCGTCCACCATGGTCTTCACAATCAATTCTCGCCCTCCCGGGGGTATGGATCAGCGATGACATGATCGGGCATGCGTCACCCCGCGGGCCGCTTCGCGCCCTGGACGTCCCTGACGAACCACTTGTCACCCTGCTTCTCGATGGTGAGCCGGTAGGCCTGCTCGAGTCCGCCCGGCTGTCTCGTCGGGTCGTCGATGGACGGGGTCTGCGTCGGAGCCGCACCACCCGAGGCGACCGCCCACACGACGACGGCGGTGACATCCCTGCTGTTCGCCTCACCCGGCGGCACGATCACGTCCTTCAACTGGGTGAGCGTGAACTCCCCGTTGAAGCCCTCTATCGTCACCCGGTTGGCGACATAGCGCTGCAGATCCACCTGGTTGCCCGCGGCGTACGCCTTGAAGAAACCCTCAAGCTGGGGGCGCAGTTCGGCCTCGGCGGCGGAGTCGCGGTCGGGATCGGAGATCGGGGGCAGACCGGCCGGCGCCGCCTCGGGCAGCAACGCCGGCTTCTCCGACACGACCAACCCGGTGCCGTCGTAATAGACGGGCACGGAGAGCAGCCCGCGCCTGCCGCCGGACTGGTACGACACGGTGACGCGAGCGTTGTGCGCGTCGATCACGCTGATTCCGGCGAACTGGAACGCCCCGGCGGACATCCGTCCATATCCGTTCCAGCCGAACTGCTTGTCATCCTCGTCCTCGGGGAGGAACGACTTCAACCGCTCCGCTCTCTGCTGGGGATTGGCGGCGTCGTAGTTCATGTAGACGGCGGCGAACTGGTTGGCGAACGCGGACGCCTCGGTGACCGGGAATCCCACGTCGCTCGGACTGCTGGCGGTCGTCGGGTCACCACCCTGGCTCAGCCGTTCGAACGGGGCACGGACGCCGTTGACGACGATCACGATGATCAGAGCCCAGAGGACGACGCGGCCGATCCAGACGAGCCAGCGGCCTCCGCCGCCGCTCCACCCGCCTCCGCGCCGGGCGGAGACGCCCCGGCCCGTGGTCACCTCGTCGGGACCCTCCGGAGGGTACGACTCGGGGTCGCCAGCGATCCGCGGATCCTGCTGGACGTTTGACCTGCGAGCCATCACGCCTCCGCTCGCGCCGATCCCCCCGGCTGGCGCGGTTTCGTCTTACTCTCGATCCGGTTAAGCCGATTCAAGTAATCACCCTAGCGGTCCCGCCGATTCTTCCAGGTGAGCCACGCCCATGGTGCAAGCATCGCCGCGATCGAGCAAACCGGATCCGCGTCCCGCCGAGACGCCCCGCAATCAACCGATCCGCCGAAAAGCACGTTACGCCTGGCCAGCGGGGACACCGTTTACCTAACCGCCACGTATTGGTTTCCTCGCAGCTCAGAGAGGTATCGAATGCGACGACGCAGGCTCGGGAACGTTCCGGAACGGCGAGTGGCCCCGCACCGAAGCACGGGGCCACCTGAATGGACGGCCGGGGTCCCTGGGTCGGGTCCCTAGCAGCAGTCGGACAGCCAGGACGTCTCCGCCATCCTGCTGCTCTCGCTCCTCTGCGTCTCGCTGGCGATGCGTCGCTCGGACTTCCGCACCTCACGGTTGATGCGTGCCTTGGCCACGTTCGCGTGGTGCTGGATGCGGGACTTCGCCTCGCTTGCCTCGGCCTCGACCTGCTCCTGGGCACCGAGCGGACTCTGCTCGCCGCGCACGAACCGCGACGGCAGGAGCTCGCTCGAGAACCGCGCGCTGCGGTACTGGAACGAGATCGGCTCGCTCACGAACCGTTCGCTCTGGAAGTACCGCGGGCTTGAGAACTCGGGCTGGAAGCTGACCGAGACATTCATCGGCTCGGCGAGGACCGGCTGCGCGATCACAGGCTGCGCGATGACCCGCTGTGCGAGCACCGGCTGTGAGATGACCGGCTGTGAGATGACCGGCGTGGAGACCGTGGACACTTCGGACAGCTGAAGCGGCAGCGCGATCTCGGAAGCCGAGTAGGACGACTCGACGACTTCGGCGCAGTCTTCCCACCCGCTGGTCGCGGCGAAGGCGGGTCCGCTGAGCAGCGCGACGCCGCCGGCCGTCAGCGTAGAGGCGCAGAGAGCCAGGGCGAGTCGACTGGATTTCCGATGCATGTTCCCTCCTTTGGCCCGGGTCGGGCTCAGGCAGGTCAGGACGCCAGGTTTTCCTGGGCCCTGGAATGGCCGAGGAGTTTCCACCCCACTCCCCCATCGCCATAACGGCGAAAATGATTGATCGGGACAAAAGGGGGTGAATTTTCTCGGGCGCAATCACCCCCGAGCGGCCATATTCCGATCCTTAATCGTGCTGTCCCGACGCGTCTAGGCCACTTGATGCAAGTGTTTCCACTGGCATCCCAGGAAGTGACTTACCGTAGGCATGCCCCAAAGATCCTCCAGCACGCTCTTTCTGGGCTCTTGGCGGGCAGGGGAGACTGCGGTTGCTCTCGAGCCGCCGACCGATCAGACCTGCCGCCGGCGGAGGGGGATACCGCGGCCGACGGCGGTGAGGAGCCCGGCATGCGCGGTGAGCGTGCTGCCCGGCACCGCGTCCCGCGAGGTGCCGCGCGCGCCCGTACGACCTCGTGGGGGACGGGGCGAAAGAGCCGGGCCGACGGCAGACCGTCGTGACCGGCCATCAAGCCACCCTCCTGACAGAGATCCATACCAGGTCCTGACAGAGGGTTCTTTGTTAGGAAACTTTCCTTTATATTGACCTCACTACCCCCCAGCGAAGGAAGCACGACATGCGCAAACTGTTCGCGCCCCTGGCGGGACTCGCCGTCGCCGCCACATCGGTGGTGGTCATGGCCTCGCCCGCTTCGGCCCACGGCTACATCTCGGACCCGCCGAGCAGGCAGGCCTGGTGCGCCATGGGCAAGGTCCCCAACTGCGGGCAGATCATCTGGGAGCCGGCCAGCGTCGAAGGGCCCAAGGGTCAGCGCAACTGCAGCGCCGGCGATGCCCGGTGGTCTCCGCTCGACGACGACAGCAAGCCGTGGCCGGTCACCACGGTCGGCAGCACGGTCAACTTCCAGTGGCGGATCGAAGCCCGGCACTCCACCAGCACATGGGACTACTACGTCGGCAACGAGCGGATCGCCCAGTTCAACGACCGCGGCAGGCTGCCCGGTTCCACCGTCACGCACACGGTGAACCTGGGCAACAGGACCGGCCGGATCAAGCTGCTCGCGATCTGGAACATCGCCGACACGGCGATGGCCTTCTACAACTGCGTCGACCTCCAGGTCGGCCCCGGCGGCCCGGGCATCCCCACCCCCACCCCCACGCCGACCCCGAGGCCGACTCCCACCCCGACCCCGCCCCCGAGCCCCAGCCCCACGCCGAGGCCGACCCCGACGCCCACGCCGACTCCTCCGACGACCCCCGGCGGCGCCTGGACCGCCGGCACGCCCTACAAGACCGGCGACCTGGTCACCTACAACGGCCGCACCTACCGGTGCATCCAGGGGCACACCGCGCTGACCGGTTGGGAGCCGCCGAACGTCCCGGCGCTCTGGCAGGCCGTCTGACCTTTCCTCAATCGACCCGGTAGATCACCGAGTCACCGCCAGCGGGCGTCCCGTGTCCGCGCACAGCACGGGACGCCCGCTCCTGACTCAGCCCATCGCCGTGGTAGCCCATTCCTGAGCGAGCACCTTGGTCTGCTCCAACACCAGCTTGACCGCCTCAGTCTGGCCGTCCGGCGGATATCCATGCTTGGCCAGCAGATATCTGACCTTGCTGCGCAGCTTGGCCTGTACCTGAGCCCGTTCCATCCAGTCCACCACAGCGTCACCTCGGATGGCTTCGACAAGTTCACGGGCGATCACTACCAAAGCCGCGTCACCAAGGACTTCTTTAGCCGACTCGTTCGCCGCCACCGCGTCGAAAAACGCGAGTTCCGGTTCCGTGAGTCCCATCCTGACGGCACGCTCCCGGTCCGCCTGGAGTTCACGCGCGAGTTCGATCAGTCGTTCAATGATCTGTGCTGAGCCCAGCGCCTGGTTGGTGTATCTGTTCATGGCGGCGCTGATCCGTTTTGAGAACATCTCCTCGATCTTGGAAGTGACGGCGTTCCTGCGGACCAGGTTGAGACGATTCGCCTCGCGGTTCTCCTCTTCGATCCTGCGCCGCAGGGCTTCGATCGCCAGATTGGGCCGCATGCTCTGCCTGAAGCGCTCGATGAACACCTCATCGAGCCGGGTGATGTCGGGCTTCTCGATCCCCGCTGCGGTATAGATGTCCACCACCTCGCCGAAGTCGAGAGCCTGCGCAGCGAGTTCCCGAAGAGCGATTTCGATCTCCTGCGTCGTTGCCAGCCCTCTGGCCCGTCGACCATCCTCGTCGAACTTGGCCATGTATACGCGTACCGAGTCGAAGAACCTGATGTCCGCCATCAGCGGCATGACACGCTCATGGGTAGGACACAGAGTGAGCGCGGCGGACATGGTCCGGTACGCCTGTGCGAACCGCTTGGGTAACGTCTCCAATCTGGCTTCACGATCCTGCGCCTCTCTGATCGGGTCGCGGAGGTAGTCCACGGCACCGAGAGCGGCCTCGACGTGAGCTCTCCGACGGCCCGAGTCCCGCACCGAACGCCACTCGCAACCCGACAGGATGCCGCAGATGACATCGTGCCGCTCAACGACCAGATCGGCCGCGGATGCGATCGCGTCTCCGACCGTACGCTCACGTTGATCCCTGACGGTGTACTGAGCGAGCGCCTGGGTGAGGCTTTCGGCGATGCCGAGGTAGTCCACGACCAGCCCGGCGTCCTTCTCCTTGAACCGGCGGTTGACCCGGGCAACGGCCTGCATGAGGGCCGCTCCACGCATCGGCTTGTCGATGTAGAGCGTATGCAGTGGCGGCGAGTCGAAGCCTGTGAGCCACATGTCGCGGACGATGACCAACTCAAGCTCGTCGTCCGCGTCTACGGCACGACGTTGGATCTCCTTGAGATGCGCCGCGCTCCGGCTGTGCTGTGACACTGAGGCCTTATCGGACGGCCGCGAGGTATAAACGACCTTGATCGTTCCCTTGTCGTCGTCCGGGTGGTGCCATTGAGGGCGGAGCTTGATGATCTCCTCATAAAGACGCGCGCAGACCAGTCGCGAAAAGCAGACGATCATGCCCTTGCCTCGGTGACCGGTGGTCTTCTTCATCCCCTCGCGACGGCGCTCCCAGTGATCGATCACATCCGCCGCGACCTTGGCCAGCCGGCCGTCAGCCTGGATCATCTCCTCATAAATACTGAAAGCGTGCTGTGCCTCCCGCCGCTCGTCCTCGTCGAGTTCGGCGGTCACATCGTCAACCCGCTCATCGATCTGCACAGGGTCCACGTCGGCCCGCCAACGGACGGGGATGTGCCGGTTCTCGTAGTACACCTTGACCGTCGCGCCGTCTTGAACGGCTCTTGTGAGGTCGTATACATCGATCACAGGACCAAAGACCGCCTCAGTATTGGCCCCGGCGGTAGCGATCGGCGTGCCCGTAAAGGCGATGAACGTGGCATTGGGAAGGGCCTGCCGCAGGTTCTTCGCCAGCCCATCGATGAATCGGTAGTGACTGCGATGCGCTTCATCAACGATCACGACGATATTTCGGCGATCCGATAGCAGCGGATGATCGGTGATGCTAGCCTCCCGCTCCTCCTTCGACAGGCTGAACTTCTGTAAGGTGGAGAAGACGATGCCACCTGTCGGTCGCTGAATCAGTTCCCGGCGTAACCCCTCCCGCGATGCAACCTGAACCGGCGACTCGCCCAGCAACTCACTTGCCGCGAACTCCTCGAAGAGCTGATTGTCCAGATCAGTACGGTCAGTGAGCACCACGATCGTGGGGTTCCCAAGTGCGGGCTGTTGGAGAATCTTCGCTGCGTAAAATTCCATTTCCAGGCTCTTGCCCGAGCCCTGCGTATGCCAGACGACCCCCGCCCTGCCGTCCCTTGCCGCAGCGAGAAGTGTTCTACTCACTGCCAGATTGACCGCATGGAACTGGTGGGCCTTGGCGACGCGCTTGATTCCTCCGTTCTTCCTGGAGAAGGAAATGAAGTTGGCGATGATGTCAATGAATCGAGGGGGATCGAAAAGCCCAGCAATCAGCACTTCCAGCGCAGCCCCATGCGCGATCTGGACGCGCTGCCCCTCTTCGTCGGTGTTCCACGGTGCCATGTGCTCCCAGGGAGTGAACGGCGTGCCGTATCTGGCCGTGATCCCGTCACTCGCGATCACAATGGCGGGCAGGGCGAAGCCGACCGGGCCGAACTCTCTGACGTATGTCTGGAGTTGGCGGTATGCGGACTCCGTCGTGCCGTACGGATCATCGGCCTTCTTCAGTTCGAAGACCGCCAGCGGCAGCCCGTTCACATAGCAGACGATGTCGAACCGGCGATGATGCCGGCCGTGCTTGATGATGACCTGGTTGACCGCGAGAAACTCGTTGGCGCTTGGATTTTCGAAATCCAGCAGCCATGCGGTCCGGTTCTGCTCCCGGCCATGCGCATCCCGGTAGGAAACGGTGACACCGCGGGTCAACCGCTCATGCATGAGACGGTTCGCGCTGAACGCACGCTGCGACTCCCGGCGCAACATCTGGGCGATCACGTCATCCACGGCCACGCTCGGGAGGGCCGGGTTGATCCGCTCGATCGCCTGCCGGAGTCGCGGCCCAATGATCAGTTCGTCCCAGGACGGCCGCTGCGCCGGATCGGCGCCAGGCGCTATCTCAGTGCCCTTGACCGGCAACCAGTCCCACTCGGCCAGCCACTCGAGAGCGTACTGCTCCCAGTCTTCCTCAGTCGGAGGCCGACCCGGCTTACCCATTACGCCTCGTCTCCTACCTCAGCTATTCGTCACCGACCCCCGATGGTCCTACCTGATCAGCCATGCATCATGCTGACAATTCCAGCCGATGCCACCTTCATGCGAAGTCAGACCATGCCTTCTACGAGGCCTTCCGCATCCTTGATACGGATCTCACCTGAAATCAGCTTCGGCAGCAATGCGTCTCTAAGCTCAGCCAAGGTTTGGTTCTCTCGCTGTGCCCGGAAGATGTTGTTGTGCAGGGACCGTAGAAGCTTGGCAAGCTGCTCTCGCCTACCTTCTCTCGGCAACCTGATCGGCCAGCTTGGAAGCTCCTTCAAGGGGATCCGATCCACGGTGGCGCCATGGATGGCCCGCCGCTGGATCGTCTCCTGGAACTCTCTTCCGAGAAAAGCATGTAGTAGCAACTCCGGTTGAATCGCTCCATGCCGAACTCTCATGAGAGCCATCCTCCGCCCCAAACATCCGCGCACACCCGGCGGCATCAAAGCAGCGGCACCCAGGCGTGTCTCATAAGAGAACAGCACATCACCTGCCGCCGGAGTGACGCGACGCGTCCATTTGACGAAGTCATCCTCAGAAAGGTGTGCCGACTCCGTCAGTTTCAGCAAGCCGTTTTCCAGACTCGATATACTGAGAAACCACGGACCATCCTCAGTCTTCGTAGGGGTCGCATGCGGCCCATCAAAAACGTCGGCAGCCTCACCTATAGTCAGGGTAACGGTAGACTGATCTTTCTGCATTACGGCCGAGAAGCCGATAGCAGCAAGTCCAAGCGATGTCGAGGCAATGTGCCCGTTAACGGTCATTTTTTTCTCGAGCACGCCTAGAACGCTACATGCCGCGTCTTGCCGTCGACGAGACGGTAGAGATACCCTCAGAGACTTGATGTCAGACAGGTTTAAATAGTCAGCCATATCCGTCTGACCCTTGAAGGCTGCGGCCTGACGTCGAAAATATTCGCTCCTAAACCAAAAATATAGATATCTTGACGATATTATCGGATTTGGCGACGTTCGGAAATAGCAAACCTGCGGACTGTAGGCGAATCCGACGTGATCATCAGAAATGACCGCCACCCGGCCAACGGTTCCCTTAGTCGTGAGAACCACGTCACCCAGCCGGGAGATCTTAGAGCCAATAACGGTGCGATATTCATCTCGGATGAAATCCGAGCCCCCTGGCACTATTTCTCCATCCAACACTTCTGCCACTCTTAAAATTGGCAGGCCGGGTTGACCATACTCGGTGGCCTTTGTCCGATAGCCGTCTCCGAATTCTAGATATCCCCTGCTCGCAAGCTCCCCGATTGTCATCTCCGTGAAATCAGACATCAAGCCTCCCGAGTTGGTCGTTTACTTCGGCTTGAAGGCGATCGGATTCGGCGAAATAGGATTGGAGTTCTTTTGTCAAGCGAGCAAACTTGTCGGCTAGGGGCACGGTGTCTGCTTCGGCGACAGCCGTACCGACGTAGCGGCCGGGAGTAAGGATGAAGTCGTGCTGCTTGATCTCGTCAAGGGACGCGGAGTAGCTGAAGCCGGCGTCATCGACGTACACGTCGTCTGAGGTGCCGCGCCAGGCGTGGTAGGTGCCCGCGACCTCGGCGATCTCCTCATCCGTGAGCACGCGTTCGGTACGGCTGCGCATCTCGCCCATGTCGCGGGCATCGATGAACAGCACCTCGCCGCGCCGGTCGTTCAGCCCCTGGGACGGGCCCTTGTCGCGAGCCAGGAACCACAAACACGCGGGGATCTGCGTGTTGCGGAACAACTGCGGCGGCAGCGCGATCAGGCAGGAGATCAGGTCATCCTCAACCATCGCACGCCGGATCTCACCTTCACCCGACTGCTTCGACGACATCGATCCGTTGGCCAGAACGATCCCGGCCCGTCCTCGGGGTGAGAGCTTGGAGGCGATGTGTTGGAGCCAGGCGAAGTTGGCGTTGCCCACCGGCGGCACGCCGTACTTCCAGCGCGGATCCATCCCAAGCCGTTCGCCGCCCCAGTCGGAGATGTTGAACGGCGGGTTGGCCAGCACGACATCGGCCCGCAGATCAGGGTGGCGATCCTCATGGAACGTATCGCCCCACTCCTCACCGAGGTTGGCACCGATGCCGTGAATGGCGAGATTCATCTTGCCAAGCCGCCAAGTGTTCTGGTTGAGCTCCTGCCCGAAGACCGAGATATCGAGGGGACGCCCGCCATGAGACTCGATGAATCGCTCCGCCTGCACGAACATGCCGCCGGACCCGCAACATGGGTCGTAGACCCGTTCACGCGGACGCGGTTCCAGCACCTCGACAAGCAACCTCACGACGCTGGCCGGGGTGTAAAATTCGCCCCCGCGCTTACCCTCCGCTTTGGCGAACATCTCCAGGAAGTACTCGTACGTCTCGCCGAGTAGATCGCGCGCCTTCTTCGGCTGATCCCGGAAACCGACGCGCCCGATGAGGTCGATCAGCTCACCCAGGCGCCGTTGGTCCACAGAGGTCCGGTTGAAGATCTTCGGGAGGACGCCTTCGAGATCGGGGTTCTTCTTCTCAATCGCGACCATCGCGGAGTCGATGACCTCGCCGATCGACATCTCCCCGGGAGGGTTCTTTGCCCGCGCGGCGACCTGGTCATATCGTGCGAGTTCGGGGACGTAGAAGACTCCCTCTCCGATATAGGCGTCCGGGTCATCCAACAGCTCGGCTGCGGTGTCGCCGGTTATCCCGTCGTCCGTCAGTTGCCGGGCGATCTGCTCGCGACGCTCTTCGAACGCGTCAGAGACGTACTTGAGGAAGACCAGGCCGAGCACGAAATGCTTGTACTCGGCGGCGTCCATGCTGCCCCGCAGCTTGTCGGCCGCCTTCCATAAGGTGTCCTTGATGTCCGCGGCCGGCGCCGTACGGCGTGATGCTGCCACCGGGCTCCCTTCACCTGTCGTAGTCGAGCTTCCCTGCCGGTCGAATCACACCGTCCACGATCCCTGCGACGAGGGCGGCCTCGAATTCTTCCAGGGCCGTGAGCTTACGCCGCAGGTCGGCCCCCCGCTCGGCGACAGACCTCAGCACCCGGTCCAGGGATGCGACCTCGTGTGGTTCCAGCGTGGGCACCTCCACCTCGCGCAGATTCACCCTCCGCACCAGTCCTCCATTGGTACGCGACGAGTCCCCGGTCGCGTTGAGCAGCGCCGCCAGGATATGCGGCGTCATCCAATCGGGATCTTGAGGAGCGATGCCATCTTGACGAGCAGGCCGGCCAGGATCCCGAACGATCCTCAGTACCTGTGCCGGGGCCATGACCACTTTCCCGCCCTCAGCATCAACGAAGGCGCGAACAGGATCAACACTCAATGCGATCACGTCGCCTGGTTGCGTCTGCCTGACGGCCTTGAACTTGCCTAGATCTAGAACGTCGAGACCACGCTGCCCGATCGGTATCTCGCTACGTAACTCCTCCCTGCCAACGACCGTGATCCCTCCCTCACGGACCAACTCGGCTGGGATACGGTATCCGGCCAGCACCGTGAGTCGTCCCGACCGTACGTAGTCGCCCAGCTTGCCGGCTTGCCGCTTGTCAAGGGCGGACAGAAGCGGTGTGTGCAGAAGGGGCTCGTCGTCGGGGAAGCAGCGAGCGAGCATACGTTGGGCATCGAGGAGTGCGTCGGCCGTGCGCTCAATGTTCTGAGTTCGCGTGGCGGAGGGAAGCAGGGACACCCGATCGTCGCAGCCCTCAGCGTCAACCAAACCGAACCCGTCGGGAATCTCCTCGGGCCGCTCGTCCAGGAACGCGGCTATCCGCTCGGCCCAGTGCCGCCCCAGCCTCTCGGCCTCGGCCAGCACGATCGTCCGGTTACTACCCTCTGCTTGGTCCAGCACGACGAGTGCGAGCGCTGCCCCGACCCTGAAAGAGTTGCTGCGAGGAGGGAGCTGTATCACGGCCCGGATCAGACCCGCTTGGGCCATCTCGGCCCGGGTTCGCGCGGACCTCTCCTGCAAGCCAGTCCTTTGCAGTGACCATGCAGGCACCACGATGCATGCCATGCCGCCTGTCGTCAGATGCCGATGCGCGAGCCGTACCCAATCGAAGGGGCCGTAGGGCTGATCCGCATGCTCAACGGGTACGAACGGCGGATCCGCGACCACCAGATCGGCTTTGATCTCGGATCTCCCGTTGAAGGCGTTGCCCTGCAACAAGTCCACATCAAGACCATGAGACAAGAAACGTAACTGGAGCGTCCGCAGGGCGTGCCCGTCGCTGTCGGCCGCCGTGACTCGCATGTGCCGGTGACTTCGAGGTGAAACAGCCTTCAGCAGAAGGGATCCGATGCCCGCCGCGGGATCGTAAACCGTATGCCATGAGTGCGACGCGCATAGCTTGACGATCAGATCACAGATGGGGCCAGGCGTGACGGTCGAACGAAAGGCCGCATCGACACGATCGGCCTGCTCGATCAGGCGCTCCGCTACATCAGCGGGCCGCATCTCGCCCAGCATGTCTGCAAGGACACGACCAAGAGGAGAGCTTTCGGCATCCGCTTCAGCAAGATAAGGCTTGAACAGATCACTCAAGTCTGGACGGATACATCGGATCTGCTGGTATGCCCCCCGGCCAGGCACCCGCTCCAACAAGGAGCTTGCCGCAGCCAACGCGAGCCCACGGATGATGAGTTCGTCTCCGGGCATCGCCTGACGGAGAGCGGTGATCGAACGAAGGCGCAACCCTTCGCGGAAACGTTCGCCGTACGTCACAGGGTCGCCCGGCTCCTGTTCCTTCTGCGGGAGCCAGCGCCTGTCCAGCCACTGAGCGATTTGATCCGAGTCGAACAAGGGTCGGCGAGCGTCGTCTACGACTGGTAAAGGAAAGTCCTTGTGTCTGCGCCGCCAGTTGCTCACCGCGGCCCGCTCCACACCAGCATACTTGGCGATCTCACCCATGCTGATCTCTACGCCCACCGCCGTCCCTCAGATCCGAGGCGGCAGCGTGCCGTCCAACACGCCGCTCTTCCGATCGAGCACCTCTTTCATCCGGCTGAACCTGTCGATGCAGCGGGCCGCCTCTGGCGAGACGTATCCGAGGACACGCAAGAGGGTTTGGTAGTCAGCGGCGAGGTGGCGCGCGTGGATCGGCTCGCAATGGGCAATCCGATTCCTCAGCGCGCGCAGGTTGTAGACGTCGTCGTGGAGCGGACCACGCAGACCTGAGTAGCCCGGAAACGCTCGGCGAAGTGCTGGCCGCCAGAGATGAGTCTCGTAGTTGTTGCTAGCGGCGAGGAGTGACTCCCAGAAGCCTAGGGAAAGGCTTGACACGACGTCCCCAGGCGTAGGCGCAGGACGGCGCCTAGAGGGCCTAGCCGCCTCTTGGATCTTGTCGACCGCATGAGGCGTGAGGCGGATGGAGGCTGAGTTCCACCAGTCCACACGACCGAAGTGCGACCTTAGCTCACGATCCAACGCGTTACGGAGGACAACCTCGAACCCTTGAAACGGCCCGAGAAGAGCTCCGGAGATCTCCGTGTTCCAGGCGTAGAGTCGCAGTGCGGTGGACGGATCTCCTCCGCAGGCGCTCAGGTAAGGAGCAAACCTCTCCTGGGAGAGGATCTCACAGATGAGCTTCGCCTCGTCCTGGTTCATTGCACCTCCCATGTCGGAGGAGCGTGAGCTAAGATAGCTCACGTCGGCCCCGGGTATCGCCTCTGCCAATGCATGCGACCCGGGGCAAGCTCTTTTCCGGGCCGGTCACTCCCGCACACCGCCCCCGGCTTCTCGGGGTTCATGGTGTCCCTGCAAAGATCTACCAGAACAATAGCAGACAAGCGTGCGGTATGCCGCGAATGCGTTAAGCCCTCTTAACAAGGTGTCGCGAGATTTGGCGAAAGCCGCCAAAACGACAAAACGACTCATAGTCGGGCATACCTACACAACCTTGGGTCTCTGGGTTATGACATGCGTCAGTTCAGAGTCCGGCTATCGTGGCCGCGTCGGCCCCGGGTATCGCCTCTGCCAGCGCATGGGGCCCGGGGCAAGCCTGCCTATGAGCCAGTTCCACGCGGCTGAGTACATCGCCGGGGACAGATAAAGGTCGCTATTCCTCGCACGCGCCAAGTCCCGCGCCTACCCTGAAAGCGCGAGACGGCAGGAAGGACAGGGATTTGCGCGATGGCGACACCACCCTCGGTCAGCGCCTGCGGGCGTTGCGTATGGAACGCGGATACAGCCAGCAGGAGCTCGCCGGGCGCGCGGGCGTGAGCGTCGACCTGGTGTCGATGCTGGAACGCGATGTCCGAGAGTCGATGTCATGGGCATCCATGATCAAGCTGGCTCGCGCTCTCGACGTCGATCCCGGCGCGCTGGCTGGGAAGTCACCGCATCTGGAGCCGGTGCCCGGTGCGGCGGTGCTCACCGTACGAGACACCGTCATCAACCCCGGCTTGCTACCTGGCCTGCACCCTGACCACGATGGCGAGCCCGCCACACCTGCCGACCTGTGGCGGCTGGTGGAGAAAGCGTACGGCGCCTACTTCGCAGGTGAGTTCGGCGTCTTGGCAGCCGACCTGCCGAATCTCATCGGCGAGTGTCGCCTGCTGGAGTCGTCCGACCCGGCCACCGCAGCCACGCCGCTCGCGCACGCCTGGCAGCTCGCCGCCTGCCTGCTCGTGCACACCGGCCGGGACGATGCGGCGGCAATCGCCGCCGAGCGAGCGATTCACGCGGGCCGCAACGGAGACGACCCCTGGCGGTTGGCCACCCTGTACGGCACCTACTCCTGGGTGATGTTGCATCAGGGCCGGCTAGAGGCGGCAGAAAAGCTCGCCGCCGACACCGCCGACGGCATCGAGCCGTCCCTGTCGCGGACCAAGCCACAGCAACTCACCGCCTGGGGCGGGCTGATCCTGCACGCCGCCGTTGCCAGCGGTGCCCGTGGCGACCGAGCGCGGGCTGAGGAATATCTGCGTGTCGCCACCGCCGGGGCCACCCGCGCCGACGCAGACCGGCATGATTACTGGGTCAGCTTCGGACCGTCCCATGTCGCTGTGCAGACCGCACACATCATGACCGCGCTCCGCCGACCCGATACCGCCCTCAAGGCTTCCGCCCGGATCCAGCGCGCCGACCTGTTCCCCGTGCAGTACGGACGTCACCTCCTCAACGTCGGCCGGTCCCTCCTGGAGCAACGCCGTACCGATGAGGCGATCGAGGCGACCTCCCGAGCCCGCGATCTGTCCCCGGAGTGGTTCCGCCACCAGGGATTCGCCCGCTCGCTGGTGTCCGACCTGGTGGCGCGGAAGGCAAGGTTGACCACGCCGTTGCGGGACCTCGTGCAGACGATCGGCCACCTGTCCTGACCCGTACATCTTGTACGGCTCCGCCGCCCTGCGCCGACGAGATCGGACAGGGCATCCCTGTGGCATGACTTTTAGTGACCATACGGTCGCTGTATGAAAAGAGACGCCAGCAGCCTCCACTACTTTGGAGATCCTGACGAGGATGAGCTGCATCGGATACGCGAGCGCTACCCGGGCTGGAAGGTCTGGCGCGGGCAGAGCGAGAAGCGGGAGCTGTGCGGCTGGTACGCCACCCGCACGCACGACCTGACGAACGAGCAGTTCCGGCGGGGCATGCGCCGCACGCTGGACGCCGACACGTCTGTTGAGCTGACTGAGCTGCTCGACGAGCAGCAGCGGCTCGCGCAGGCACTGTGATCGGCTGGCTCGGATGGCAACGAAACCACGCACCATGGGCGCGAGTGAGATCTTCCCAGCCTGCCTTGGCCTGCATGGACAGGTGGGCTGATGTTCATTCGCCGCACCGACCGCACTCGGGACGAGCCTGAGGTACACGAAACCGAGCGCTTGATCGCCTGCCGCGCACAGCAGATGTGGCTAGACCTCCTTCTCGGTCTTGCCCGCTAAACCGCCCTGCCGGTCGCTTGTTGGCCGCGATCGGCGAGGCTGAGCGGCCTCCCCACCCGCCTGAGGGGCTTCAGGGGGCCGCCCGTCCAAACAGCCCGCCTGCCGCGCTTCCCCCGTGGCGGCAGGCGGGCTCCAACCGGCCCCGAGGTCTGAAGGTGCGCGCCTCGGGGCCTCCGCCCGCCATGATGAGGGGCATGAGCACCGATTCGACGAGGTCATCGCGAAGCCGGGTCACCGAGTTCGAGGCCGGTGACTCGGCAGCCACAGCGCGGGAGGCGCCACACCAGCGCGAGCAGGAAGAGATCGCGCAGTTCAAAGGGATGATCGCCAAGGCCGAGCGTGGTGAGTTCCCCGCGCTCTCCTTTACCGATCCTGACGATATGTACCGTCACTTCGGCGTCACCCGCGATGGTGCGGAGCCTGCGTGATTTGGGGTTTGTCGAACAGCGTGTTGTCGATTACTAGATCCACCAGCCGCAGCGGGTCGACCTCGGCGATGTAGAGGCGTTCAGCCGGCAGGTAGCGGTCGCGGTGGACGGCCTCGGCCTGGGAGCCGGCCCAGTCCTGGTCGCGGTCGGCCCCGCGGCGAATCGACGTCTCGGGAGACACGTCCAGCCAGATGCGGAAGTCCCAGTGCTCGTCGATCTCGGGACGGAACGCGAAGACGCCGTCGACGATCAGGACGGCGTCCGGCGCGGCGGGCGTCACCACCGATGAGTGGTCCACCTGCGTCAAGGGGTCGATTGCGCACAACACCGCCTGCCCCGAGCCGTACGGGCCGCAGCCGCCCGTCGCCGATTGCCAGAATACGCTCCGCGACCTGCTTGACCAGTGCCACCCGCTCTGGTGACGCAGGAGCAGAACAGAGCTGCTGCCAAGTAGAGACCGGCATACGCACGTCCGTCCGGCGCGAGGTCATGAATGAAGCCTATGCGCTGTGATCTTCGGCTTCCATGGCAGGAGATCTTTGCAATCCACTTCAGCGGACCTGCGCGTTGCGCAGGTGGTCCAGGCCGAGCGGGGCCGGCGGTGGCAGAGGATCGGCCGGGTCGGCGTGATCGACCTGGAAGGCCTGGAGCAGGTAGGCGACGAGCCGGCGGGAGGCGGCCAGCGCGGTTTCCGTGGGACCGGACGCGATGCCGCGGTTGGCCATGAGAACGAGCGTGAGGTCCGCCACTTCGAAGTCGGCGCGCAGCCTCCCGGCCGCCTTGGCCCGCCGCGTCAACTCGGTCAGCCCGCGCTCGGCGCGCGTGCGCTCCCGTTCGTAGTCGATCGCGTCCGGGAAGGCCGTCAGAAACGCCGCGGTGAATCCCCGATCTACGACCTGCATGGCACATACCTTCTCGATCATCGTACGGAAGCCCCGCCATGCGTCGGGGTCGGCGAGAGCGTCATCGAAGGTCTTCGCGCATGCGGCGAACTGATCGGCGAACACTTCCGTGACCAGCGACTCCCGGGTGGGAAAGCGCCGGTAGAGCGTGGCCACGCCGACCCCGGCCCGGCGGGCTATCGCGGCCATCGGCACGTCGATCCCGAGCTCGGCGAACGCCTCGCGGGCGGCTTGGAGGATGCGCTCGCGGTTGTGCCGCGCATCCGCGCGCAGCCCCGTCGGTCCGGCGGGCGCGGCGGCATGCGACAACCGAGAGGAATTCGCTGGCATATTTCTCACATTAGCCTAAGTGGAAGCACCTCTCCGCTTATGTGATTAGCCTGCGAGACATGAGTGAGATGCGCGCGGCGCTGTACGACAGGTACGGCCCGCCGGAGGTTCTGTACGAGGGAACGGCGCCGAAGCCGGTCGCCGGACCGGGCGAGGTGCTGGTGCGCGTCCATGCCACCAGCGTGAACGGAGGAGAACTCCTCGGCCGGGCGGGGCGGGTGCGGCTCGTGACGGGGCTGACGGGACGGGGTTTCCCGAAGCGCATCGGGCTCGACTTCACCGGCGAGGTCGCCGCCCTGGGCTCTGCCATGCCCGGCCTCGCACTTGGCGACCGGGTATGGGGAGTGATGTCACGGACTTTCGGCAGCGCCGCCGAGTTCGTGGCCGTACGTCCCCGGCAGTTCGCCCTCGCTCCGGCCGGGCTCGACCTGGTCGAGGCCGCGGCCCTGCCCGTGGGCACGACAGCGATCACCGCGCTGCGGGACAAGGCCCGGCTCAAGCCGGGTGAGCGGCTGCTCGTACGCGGTGCGAGCGGCGGAGTCGGCAATATCGCCGTCCAGCTCGGCCGGGCATACGGCGCGCATGTCACCGCACTCGCCCGGGCCGCGAACCTCGACCTCGTACGGGAACTCGGCGCCGACGAGGCCTTCGACTACACGACCACCGGTGCGGCCGGCCTCGGCCCGTTCGATGTGGTTCTCGACACTGTCGGCACCGAGCTCAGCGCCTACCGACGGCTCCTGGCACCCGGAGGTCGCATGGTGTCCATCGCCTTCGACATCGACCACGTGGTCTCATCGGTCTCGTACATCCTCGCGTCCACCGCGTTCGGATCGCGACGCGTACGGTTCTTCAGCGGCCGCCCCACCCATCGGCTCTTCGCGGACCTGACCGAATACGTGGAGCGCGGGGCGCTGCGGCCGGTCGTGGACGCGGTGCATCCGCTCGCTGATATCGCCGCGGCGCATCGCGCGCTGGAGGCGGGCGGCGTCCGCGGAAAACACGTCATCCGGATCGGTCAAACCTAATTAGGTACAGTCGCAGTACACCTAATTAGGCATGGTCCCCGCCTTCCTCGTCCACGCGGTCCTCGGCGTCCGCCCCGGGATATGCCCGCCTCACCGACACCGATCCACCCCAGACCCCCGAAGCCTTCGCCCCCTGGGTCATCCGTGTCATGCTCTCCCCCGATCGCGCCACCTACTCGCGCACCGAGACCGAATACCTGCGACCGCCCCGACGTACTCCTCGTCGACCTGGCGGCGCTCTACGGCGACGGACCACTCCGCGGCGGCGCGTGCCGGGTCAGTCCTTGACGGCGCCTGCGAGGCCGGAGACGAGCTTGCGCTGCACGGCGATGAAGAAGACGAGAACCGGGATCGTCATCAGCGTGGAGGCCGCCATGATGCCGCCCCAGTCGTTCTCGTCGGGTTTGAAGAAGACGAGGAGGGCGGCGGGGAGCGTCTGGTTGTCCTTGGCGGAAATGATGAAGGTGCGGGCGAAGATGAAGTCGTTCCAGGCGGCGATGAAGGAGAACACGCTGGTGGCGACGAGTCCGGGGGCCACGAGCGGGAACAGCACCCGCCACAGGATGGTCCCCCGGCCGGCACCGTCGATCATGGCCGCCTCCTCCAGTGCCTCGGGTACGGCGGCGACGAAGCCGCGCATCATCCAGATCGCGAACGGCAGGGAGAAGGCCAGGTGCACGAGGATGAGGGCGCCGAGGGTGTTGAGCCCCACGCCCGGCACGGCCGTACCGATATCGCGGACCAGGAAGAACAGCGGGATGGTCAGGGCTTCGACGGGAACCATCTGAGCGACGAGGAACATCAGCAGGACCGTTGTGCGGAACCTGAAGGAGAAGCGGGTGACGGCGACGGCGGCGAGGAACGCCACCAGGGCCGACAGGACGACCACCGACAGCGCGACGATCAGACTGTTGACGAAGTAACGGCTGAAGTTCTCGCCGGAGAGCACCCGCTGGAAGTGGTCGAAGGTGGGTGACAGGGTCCACGGCCGCGCGTCGAGCGACTGGATCTCGCCCGCGGGTTTGAGTGCCGACAGCACCATCCAGTAGATGGGGAAGAAGGTCGCGAAGGCGGCGGCGACCGCGATGACGTTCGCGACCGGCCGCCTCACAGCCGCTCTCCCGTACGGTACAGCGCTCGAATGTAGAACAGGGTGATCACCAGCAGGATGAGGGTCATGACGACGCCGATGGCCGAGCCGAGGCCGTACTCCGAGGAGCCGAACGCGGTCTGGTAGGCGTAGACGTTGAGCACGGAGTTCTGGCCGGCGATGCCGCCGCCGTTGGTCATCACGTAGATCTGGGTGAAGATCTTGAAGTCCCAGATGACCGACTGGATGACCACGATGGTGATCAATGGCCGGAGCATGGGGACGATGATCTGCCAGAACGACTGCCATTCCGAGGCGCCGTCGAGGGAGGCGGCCTCACGCACGGAGGGCGGGATGGCCTGGATGCCGGCGTAGAGCACGACCATCACGAACGGGAACGAGTGCCAGACAACGGTGGCGCCGACGACGCCGAAGGTCACCCATTTGTCGTAGAACCAGTTGAAACCATCGATTCCGAGCACCTGGTTCACCAGGCCGAGGTCGGCATCGAACAGGAACATCCAGACGGTGGAGCCGGTCATCGCGGGCGCGGCCCAGGCGGCCATGGCGGCGAATGACAGCAGCAGTCTGGGCCAGCGGCCGGCTCGGGTGAGCACTACGGCGAGCGTCGCACCGACGGCCAGGGTGGCGATCACCAGGGCGGCCGCGAAGAACACCGTCTGGGCGAGGATGGACCAGAACTTGTCGTCTTCCAGCAGCGTGCGGTAGTTGGCGAGGCCGATGAAGCTGGTCGGTTCGCCGCCGCTGACCTGGGCCTGCCGGTAGTCGAAGACGGACAGCAGGCCCAGCATGTAGATCGGGTAGCCGAAGATCGGCAGCAGCACGGCCGCGGCGGGCAGCAGGTAGAGCCAGGGCGCGAACCTCCTGGCCCTACCTGAGCGCGGCCGTGGGTGACGAACTCCGGCGGGAACGACGACCTGGGTCATGGCCGCCCGAACGCGGCATTCACCGCCGTAGCCGCCTCGCTCGTGGCCTCTTCGAGAGTCGCCTGCTTGGTCACGATCTTCTGCAGCATCGTGGGGATGACCTTCTGGTTGTCGATCTTCACCCACGCGGGGTCGATCGGCACGAACTTGGTGCCGGCCGAGACCGTGGCGAGGAACGGCAGCAGGAACTCGTCCGAGGCGGCGATCTGGTCACGGGCCGAGGTGAGCGTCGGCAGGTTGCCCATGGCCCCGTACATCTTGGTCTGGTATGTCCTGCCCGCGAGAAGCTGGAGGAACTCGACGGCGAGCGAACGGTGTTTGCTGCTCTTCATCACACCCAGGTTGTTGCCACCGGCGAAGGCGGGTGCGACCGAGCCGGCCTTCGCTCCGGGCAGCGGGATGACGGCGTACTTCCCGGCGGCGGGGCCCGCGTCCACCGCCGACCGGTTGAAGTTGCCGAGCAGGCCCATCGCGGCCTTGCCGCTGGCGAACAGTTCGACGGTCTTGCCACCGGTCAGCGAGGCGCAGGTCTGCGGCGGGCAGTTGTCGTCGGTGAAGAGGTCGGTGTAGGCGCGCACGCCCTCGCGTGACTCGGCGGAGTCGAGTCTCTCGATGTCACCGCCGGCGTCCCAGACGAACGGCAGCGCTCCGAAGGTGTACTCCCCGCCGACCGCCATGCCGTACATGTCGGGCTTCTCAGCTCTGACCTTGCGGGCCGCGGCGGCGAGTTCCTTGATCGAGGTGGGCGGTGCGAGGCCCAGTTCCTTGAAGACGTCGGTGCGGTAGTAGAGGGCGCGGACGCCGATGAACCACGGCACGCCGTACAACTTGCCGTCCACGGTCGCCGACTGGAGCAGGTCAGGACTGATGTCGGAGCCCTCGGACCACGCCGACACGTCGGCGCTCAGGTCGGCGAAGCCCCCCGCGGCGGCGTACTCCGCGAGGTCGGTGTTGCCGTACTCCGCCACGTCGGGCGCGCTGGCCGGGTCGTTGAAGGCGCCCTTGAACTTCTCGTGCCTGGCCGGGGTCGTCGGGATATAGGTCACCTCGACCTCGACACCCGAGTTGGCGGTCTCGAACTCCTTGATCGCCTCCTGGATGACCTTCTCCTTCGGAGCCCGATTCGGCTCGTCGAAAAGCCACACCTGGAGCGTGCCGGATTTCTCGTCACCTCCCTCGGCCTGCGGAGCGGTGGACGGCGCACACGCCGCCAGCGTCAGTACGGCCAGGCCGGCGGTCACCCAGTTAAAGATCTTCACTAGCACCTCCTAATTGGGGCAAACCTTAGGAGGACCACCGCGATCTTCGGAATGACAAGGGTGACTTGTTGTGCAATGCAGCATGATGTAACCGCAAGGACAATATAACGGCCATCTCTACCGTAATTTGACAGGGCGCGAAAGGAAGCCATGCACGAACCCCCCGCGGCGCGCAACCAGTCGGTGTCCCTGCGGCGTGCGCTCGCCGTACTGGAGCATGTGCGCGATCATTCCGGCCAGGACCTCTCCCTCACCCGGCTTGCCGAGGCGCTCGGCATGCCCAAGAGCACCGTGTTACGTCTCACCGTGCCGCTCGTCGAGGCGAACCTGCTGGCCAGAGACAGGAAGAGCGGCGCCTACCGGCTGGGTCTCGGCGCCCTGCGCCTCGGCCAGGCGTACCTCACCCGACTCGACCTGCGGACCGTCGCCGCCGAGGAGTCACACCGGCTGATGTCACAGGCCAAGGAGACCGTCCACCTGGTGCTGTACGACCCACCGCACGTCGTTTACATCGACAAGGTGGAGAACGCCACAAACGTCAGGATGGCCTCCCGGATCGGCAGCCGCGCATCCATCCACTGCACGGCCGTGGGGAAGGCGATCCTGGCCTGGCAGGCCGAAGAGGTCGTCGAGGAGGTCGTGGCAGCCGGTCTGCCGAGCGTCACCCGGTTCACGATCACCGACGCCGGCGCGCTGCGCACCGAACTGGGCCAGATCAGACAGCGCGGCTACGCCGTCGACGACCGCGAGAACGAGCCCGAGGTGCGCTGTGTCAGCGCGCCGATCTTCAACCACCTGGAGACCGTGACAGCCGCCATCTCGGTCTCCGGGCTCACCTCGCGCATCACCGCCGCCCGGGTGCGCACCCTGGGTCCGCTGGTGGCGGACACCGCCCGGCGGATCTCCAGAAAACTCGGCTCCACCCGCTGACCGTCCCCACACCCGGGCCGGCTGGACCCGTTTTCCGCGCCGATTCAGACGTTGAAGCGGAACTCGACGACGTCGCCGTCGCGCATGACGTAGTCCTTGCCCTCGATCCGCGCCTTGCCGGTGGACCGCGCCGCCGCCATGGAGCCGGCCTCCACGAGCTCCTCGAACGAGATGACCTCGGCCTTGATGAACCCGCGCTGGAAGTCGGTGTGGATGACGCCGGCCGCCTCCGGGGCGGTGGCGCCCCTGCGGATCGTCCAGGCCCGGGCCTCCTTGGGCCCGGCCGTCAGGTACGTCTGCAAGCCGAGCGTCTCGAACCCGACCCTGGCGAGTTGCGCCAGGCCCGACTCCTCCTGGCCGACCGACTGCAGCAGCTCCAGCGCCTCGTCATCCGGCAGCTCGACCAGCTCGGACTCGATCTTCGCGTCGAGGAACACCGCCTCGGCCGGGGCGACGACCTGCGACAGCTTGGCCCGCAGGTCGGCATCGGTCAGCTCGTCGGCGTCGAGGTTGAAGACGTACAGGAACGGCTTGGCCGTGAGCAGGTGCAGCTCGCGCAGGTCCGCGAGGTCGATCCCGGCGTCCTTGGCCCCCGCGTACAGCGTCGTACCGGTGTCGAGCAGCTTCGCCGCAGCCTCGACGACCTCCAGGAAGGCCTTGCGGTCCTTGTTGCTCTTGGCCTCCTTCTGGAGGCGCGGCACCGCCTTCTCGATCGTCTGCAGGTCGGCGAGGATCAGCTCGGTGTTGATCGTCTCAATGTCCCGCTCGGGCCCGACGCCGCCGTCGACGTGGGTGACGTCGGGATCGGAGAAGACCCGGATGACCTGGCAGACGGCATCGGTCTCGCGGATGTTGGCGAGGAACTTGTTGCCCCGCCCCTGCCCTTCCGAGGCGCCCCTGACCAGCCCGGCGATGTCGACGAACTCCACCTTCGCCGGGAGGACCCGCGCGGAGCCGAAGATCTCCGCGAGCTTCTCCAGCCGCGTGTCGGGAACGCCGACGATCCCCACGTTGGGCTCGATCGTGGCGAACGGATAGTTCGCCGCGAGGGCGTTGCCGCTCTTGGTCAAGGCGTTGAAAAGCGTGGACTTGCCGACGTTGGGCAGGCCGACGATTCCGATGCTCAGGCTCACGTAGGCCGAGTTTACGGGCCGGGGCGGGTAAGCCGGACATCAGCCGAGCCGCTGAGACCTGAGGAGAACCCGGGCGCGCCTCCCCCGCAGGGGCAGCCTTGGCTGAAAGCATGCCAAACCGTGGACGTTATGGCTCTCTTGCTGGGGCTCGCCATCGGCGCGGCCGCCGGGCTTGTGATCGGCATCATGATCGGCACAGTCCTCGCACGGACCAGGAGCGCTCAGCAGGCGGCCGAGGCCACGGTCGAGCTCGCCGAGGCGCGGGCGCGCGCGGGGGCCGCCGAGGACAAGGTCGCGTACGTGGAGAACCAGCTGTCCGAGCGGTTCCAGGCCATCTCCGCCCGCGTGCTCGACGTCAACAACCTGCGCTTCCTGGAACTCGCCGAGAACCGGCTGAACACCACGAGAGCCGAGGCCGCGGGCGATCTCGACCAGCGCAGGCAGGCGGTGGAGAACCTGGTCGGCCCGCTCCGCGAGACACTCGCCAAGGTCGAGCGGCAACTCCGGGAGAGCGAGTCCGGCGCCCGGGCCGCCCGCGCCGAGCTGAACCAGCAGATGGAGTTCGTACGGCGCAGCTCCGACGAGCTCAGGAAGCAGACGGCCGCGCTGGTGCGGGCCCTGCAGCGGCCGGAGGCACGCGGCCGATGGGGTGAGCTCCAGCTTCGCCGGGTCGCGGAGATCGCGGGCATGGCCCGGTACTGCGATTTCGACGAACAGGTGACCGCGACGACGGGTGAGGGGACGATCCGCCCCGACATGGTCGTACGGCTCAGCGGCGGCAAGCACATCGTCGTCGACTCCAAGGTGTCGCTGGCCGCCTATCTGGAGGCCGCCGAGACCGACGACCCCGGCTTCGCCGCCAAGCGGCTGGACGCGCACGCCCGCCACCTGCGGGAACACGTCGACCAGTTGGCCGCCAAGTCCTACTGGCAGGCGTTCAGCCCGGCGCCCGAGTTCGTCGTGCTGTTCATCCCCGGCGAGGCGTTCCTCGCGCCGGCGCTGGAGCGCGACCCCGGGCTCCTGGAGCACGCGATGAAGCGGCGCGTCCACATCGCCACCCCGACCACACTGATCACCATGCTGCGCACCGCGCAGTACGCCTGGCGGCAGGCCGCGATCAGCGAGAACGCCAAGGCCGTATTCGAAGCCGGCAAAGAACTCTACGAACGGCTGGGCAGCCTGGGCCGGCACGTGGAGGACCTCGGCAAGGCGCTGACGAGAGCCGTCGCGACGTACAACCGGACCGTGGGGTCGTTGGAGAGCCGGGTGCTGGTCAGCGCGCGCAAGCTGAACGACCTCGATCTCGTGGACTCCCCCCTCGAATCGCCGAGTCCCGTCGAAGCCGTCCCCCGGTTGGTGTCGATGCCTGAGCTTGAAGGTGAAGAGGAAGTAAGCCCCCCTCGTTTTCCTCGCCAGAACGGTAAATTGGCGCGGGACTTGTCGTAAGGGGGCTCCGAATGGTCGGCGCCGATCGAGCAGGGCTCAGGTTGACCGCCCGGGGAGCGATCGCCCTGCTCTTCGTGATCACACTGCTGGGTCAGGCCATGCTGCCGAGCGGCGTCGGCTTCGTCGCCGGGTGCCTCGCCGCGGCTCTGCTGGTGCGGCCGCGAGATCTCCTGCCGCTCGTGGTCACTCCCCCACTGGTCTTCTTCGTCGCGGCGCTGCTCGTCGAGGGCGTGCATTCGCTCGCCTCGGGGTCCGTACCGCAGACGCTCGGCGTGGGATTGTTCACCGCGCTCTCGTCGGGTGCGCCGTGGCTGTTCGCCGGGACCGCGCTGACCCTGCTGATCGCGTGGCGGCGCGGGCTGCCGGCCAACGTACGCGAACTGCGCGGCGGCGGCCCCGAGCCCGCCCGGGCGGCTACGCCGGACGCCCCGGACGCCCCGGGGGCTGCCCGCGGGCGAGGCACCGGCCGGGCGCGGTCCCGTACGCGCCGCGGCCGCACCCCGGTGTTCGACCCCGAGCCGGAGGGCTACTTCGAACCCCGTCTGTACGGCAGGGCCGCCGACGAGTGAACACGACCGGCGGCATGCCGTGAACGGCGGCGGCTATCTGGCGCGCAGGTCCCGGCGCAGCTCGTGAGGAAGGGCGAAGCGCATGCTCTCCTTCACGGCCTCCACCTCGTGGACGTCGGCGAAGCCGAGCTCTGACAACTTGGCCAGCACCCCTTCGACCAGTTCCTCGGGGACCGAGGCGCCACTCGTGACACCGACCGTGGTGACACCCTCCAGCCACTCGTCGCGTACGAAGGACGCGTCGTCCACCAGGTAGGCGGCATCGGCGCCGTAGTCCTTCGCCACCTCGACCAGGCGCTTCGAGTTCGACGAGTTCGACGAGCCGACCACGACGACCAGCTCCGACTCCGCCGCGATCTGCTTCACGGCCGCCTGACGGTTGGACGTCGCGTAGCAGATGTCGTCGCTCGGTGGATCGATCAGGTTCGGGAAACGCTCACGCAGCCGGGCGACGGTCTCGTCGGTCTCGTCGACCGACAGCGTCGTCTGGGAGAGCCAGACGACCTTCTCCGGATCGCGTACGGTGACCCCGTTCACCCCGTCGAGACCGTCGACGAGCCGGATGTGGTCCGGCGCCTCGCCGGCGGTGCCCTCGACCTCCTCGTGCCCGTCGTGGCCGATGAGCAGAATGTCGTAGTCCTTCGCCGCGAACCTCTTGGCCTCGTTGTGCACCTTGGTGACCAGCGGGCAGGTCGCGTCGATCGTCTTGAGCCGCCGGGCCGCCGCCTCCTCGTGGACGCTCGGCGCCACGCCGTGCGCCGAGAAGACCACGATCGCGCCCTCGGGAACGGCATCCGTCTCCTCGACGAAGACCGCTCCCTTCGCCTCCAGCGTCTTCACGACGTGGGTGTTGTGCACGATCTGCTTGCGCACGTAAATCGGCGCGCCGTACCGCTCCAGCGCCTTCTCGACAGTCTCGACCGCGCGGTCCACGCCGGCGCAGTATCCGCGTGGTTTGGCGACGAGGACACGGCGAGTCGCGGGGGTCTGTGCGTCCATGTTCCTATGCTATGTGCAACGCCAGCCGCCTCTTGACCCTGGGGAGTGGCCGAAACTCCCTGGCCAGGTCGCGTTTCGAAGATCACCCCCAGCTGCGCGTGGCCCCTGACGGCGCCTCGCTCACTCGCTACGGGCAACCGGGGGCAGCATTTTTGAAACACTCCCCGGGTCTTGGGACACTGGACAACTGAGAGCAAATCTCCCCAGGAGCCGCTATGTCCGTCCTTAAAGCCATAACGAGTAAGGCCAAGGACCTGCCTGTACTCGTCTTCCAGACGGCCCTTCAGGGGGCGGGAAGGGCGCTGCAGTTCGGCGACCGTCTCCGACTCACCGTCAGGCGCCTGACCGGCGGCGAGGGCCCGAACGCCGAGCAGCCCGCCGAGGCCCCGGCCCCCACCGCCCGATCCACCGCCGAGACGGCGGAAGCCCAGTCGGCGCGCCCTGCACCCGTTATCTACGCGCCCCGCCCCGCCAAGCCGGAGCCCGAGGCCGAGAAGGCCAAGGAGCCCGCGAAGGCCGAGGAGCCCGCGAAGGCCGAGGAGCCCGCGAAGGCCGAGGAGGCTGCGAAGGCCGAGAAGCCGGAGCCGTCCGCACCAGCCGGTGTCGAGGCCGAAGCGGCGCCCGAAGTCAAGGCGCCCGAAGCCGAGGCAGAGGCGCCGAAGCCGGCGACCACCGAACCCGGGGCTCCGGCGAAGCCCGCCCGGGCCCCGCGCAAGAAGGAGGCCGCCGAGTCCGCCGAGCCGAAGCCCAAGCCGGCTGCCAAGCCTGCTCCCAAGAAGGCCGCGAAGCCCGCCAAGCCGGCCAAGCCGGCCGAGGCCGTGACCGGGACGTCCGACGAACCGATGCCGAACTACAGCGAGCTGACGATCGCCTCGCTGCGCGCGAGGCTGCGCGGCAAGTCGCTCGAGCAGGTGCAGGCGCTGCTCGACTACGAGCAGGCGAACCTGAACCGGCCGGAGGTGGTCCGGCTGTTCCAGAACCGCATCACCAAGATCCAGGCTGAGGCGTGACCAGCGTCTCCTCGCATCTGGCCGCCGGAATGTCGGTCGAAGTGGTTAGTGTGCGAGTGCGGTCCGGCGGGGCGTGACGCGCACCCGCCGCCGCACCACCATGCGAGGAGGCCCCTGTGAGCGCGAAGACGTCACCGGAAGCGCCGCTGCCGATCCGGTCGGTCCTGCAGATGGTCGCGCAGTGGATCGGCAAGCTCGGCACCGTGTGGGTGGAGGGACAGATCACCGAGTTGACCGCGCGCGGCGGCACGGTGTTCCTGACGCTGCGCGACCCGGTGGCCAACGTCTCGGCCAGGATCACGTGTACGCGTGCCGTCTACGAGGCGAGCGTCCCACGCCCGGCCGACGGCGCACGGGTCGTCATGCACGTCAAGCCGGATTTCTGGGTCAACAAGGGGTCTTTCGCCTTCACCGCCCTGGAAATCCGGCCGGTCGGCATCGGCGAGCTGCTGGCCCGGCTCGAACGGCTACGCCAGGTGCTGGCCGCCGAGGGCCTGTTCAACGTCGACCGCAAGCGGCGGCTGCCGTTCCTGCCGGGCACCGTCGGGTTGATCTGCGGACGCGACTCGGCCGCCGAGCGCGATGTGCTGGAGAACGCCCGCCGGCGCTGGCCCGCCGTCCGCTTCAAGGTGGAGACCGTGGCGGTGCAGGGGTCCTATGCCGTGGGAGAGGTCACCGAGGCGTTGCACAGGCTCGACGCGGACCACGAGGTGGATGTCATCGTGATCGCGCGGGGCGGCGGATCCCTGGAGGATCTCCTGCCGTTCTCCGACGAGTCGCTGGTGCGTGCCGTCGCGGCCTGCCGTACCCCCGTGGTCAGCGCCATCGGCCATGAGCAGGACGCCCCGCTGCTCGACCTCGTGGCCGACGTACGGGCCTCGACGCCGACCGACGCGGCCAAGAAGGTGGTCCCGGATGTGGGCGAGCAGTTGACGCTGGTCCGCCAGCTGAGGGATCGGGGTCGCCGCGTCGTCCGGGGCTGGCTCGAGCGGGAGATCGCCTGGCTCGAGTCGGTCCGATCACGGCCATCGCTCGCCGATCCGGTGCGGGAGCTCGACCGGCGCGCCGAGCAGGTGGACGCGCTGCGCGAGCGGTCCAGGCGCTGCCTGACGGCCTCACTGGACCGCTCGGCCGACTCTCTGGAACACCTGCGCGCCCGCCTGGTCGCGCTGTCACCCGCCGCCACGCTGGAGCGCGGCTATGCCATCGCGCAGCGGCCCTCGGGTGAGGTCGTACGGCTGGCCGCCGACGTGAAACCCGGCGACGAGCTCACGATCCGCTTCTCCGACGACCGCATCAGCGTCACCACATCCCCCTCGTAACCCCCACACCCCCGGCATGATCTTGCAGTTTCTCGCACGCTACCGCCCTGACATGCGATTTCACCATTCGTGATCTTGCAGAGAATCCGCGCAGGTCACAACGGATGCGTGCGAGAATTCGCAAGATCACCGCGGGAAGGGTCGAGGGGCCGCGGGGTCATTCAGAGGGCGAGGCGGGTGTCGTAGCTCTCCAGCCACGCGTTGAACTGGAGGAGGCCCTCGATCGCGGATCGGGCTCCCTGGAAGCTGACCGCGCCCACGGGCTGGTCGAGCACGTTGCGGATCTTTCCGATGTCGACCAGGGGCGCGGCGGCGAAGTCACCGCCGGCGACCAGATCGGCCAGTTCGACGCGCAGCGCGTGCTCGTAGGCCGGATCCTGGGTGGAGGGGTAGGGGACCTTGCGGCGCTCGATCACCGAGCGCGGCAGCACGTCCTCGACCGCGGCGCGCAGCAGGCTCTTCTCCCGCCCGTCGAAGGTCTTCATCGCCCACGGCGTGTTGAAGACGTACTGCACGAGCCGATGGTCGCAGAACGGCACCCGGACCTCGAGGCCGACGGCCATGCTCATCCGGTCCTTGCGATCCAGCAGGATCTGCACGAACCGGGTGAGGTGCAGGTAGCCGACCTCCCGCATGCGCTTCTCCAGTCCGGTCTCGCCCGGCAGCCGCGGCACCTCGGCGAGGGCCTGCTGGTAGCCGTCGGCACGATAAGCGGGCAGGTCGATCTTGCGGAGCAGGTGCTCGTCGAGGAAGCGGCCCCGCGTCGACTGATCGGCGATGCCGGGGATGGCAAGCCAGGGGAAGGTGCCGGCGTTGACCGCGGCCGGGTCGTGGAACCACCGATATCCGCCGAACACCTCGTCGGCGGACTCCCCCGACAGCGCCACCGTCGACTGGCCGCGGATCGCCTTGAACAGCAGGTAGAGCGACGTGTCCAGGTCGCCGAGGCCCATCGGCAGGTCGCGAGCTCGCAGTGCGGCGGCACGCACGCCCTGGTCCATCAGGTCGGCCGAGTTCAGCACGATGTCGCGATGATCGGAACCGACGTGCCGTACGACGTCCTGGACGTACGGAGTGTCGGGAGTGTCGCGCATGTCGTCGGGCTGGAAGTTCTCCGCGTAGCCGGTGAAGTCCACGGAGAACGACCGGACTCCTCCCTGGCCTTTCAGCGCACGGGCGGCCAGCGCGGTCACCGCGCTGGAGTCGAGGCCGCCGGACAGCAGCGTGCACAGCGGTACGTCGGAGATCAGCTGACGGGTGATGATGTCGTCGAGCAGCTCTCGGATGGTGCGGACGGTCGCGGGCAGGTCGTCGGTGTGCTCGCGGGCCTCCAGCCGCCAGTAACGGCGTTTGCCGAGGCCGTCCCGGCCCACCCTGACGATCTGGCCGGGGCGCACCTCGTACATGTCCTTGAAGACCGCGGTCTCCGGCGACTTCACGAAGGCCAGCAGCTCGCGCAGGCCATCGGCGTCGACGACCCGATCGGCGAGCGGGTTGGCGAGAATGGCCTTGGGCTCGGAGCCGAACAGCACCCCCTGCGGCGTCGGGTAGTAGTAGAGCGGCTTGATCCCCATCCGGTCGCGGATCAGCAGCAGCTCCTCACGGCGGGTGTCCCAGATGGCGAAGGCGTACATGCCGCCCAGGCGGTCGACGAAGCCCTCGCCCCACTCCAGGTAGGCCTCCAGGACGACCTCGGTGTCGCTCTGGGTCCTGAAGCGGTGGCCGAGCCCGGTCAGCTCGGCGCGCAGCTCACGGAAGTTGTATACCTCGCCGCTGTAGGTCAGCACGGCCGCGATCTCGCCGTTCCGCTCGGCGACCATCGGTTGCCTGCCGCCCTCGATGTCGATGACGGCCAGCCGCCGGTGACCGAACGCGACGTGCGGAGCGAACCAGGTTCCCTCGGCGTCGGGACCTCGGCACGCCATGGTGCCCGTCATGGCCTGTACGGTCTCCCGCTCCAGTCGGAGGTCGCGCCCATAGTCAACCCAGCCGCTGATGCCGCACATACGACTACTCCCGTTCCACCCGGATCCGAGAACCGTATAAACGACCATATACATACCCAAAGCCGACATTCTTAAGGGTGGTGGCTCCACTACCGAAAGTGACATGTCGGCGGCGGCCTCTATCGTGGGGACGTGGCCCAGGAAACGAACATGCCGAAGAGCACGACGAAGAGCACGACGAAGAGCACCGCCAAGAACGCGGCGAAACAGGCCCCTCAGCAGGCCCCTCAGCAGGCTTCGGAGGAGCAGTCACCCGAGCGGACGCCGTCGTACGAGCAGGCGCGTGAGGAACTGACCGAGGTGGTACGCCGCCTGGAGACCGGCGGGCTGACGCTCGAGCAGTCCATCGAGCTATGGGAACGCGGCGAACGGCTGGCCGCCATCTGCGAGGAGTGGCTCCAGGGCGCACGCGCGAAACTGGCGACCGCGATGGCCCAGCGACAGGACCCCCGGCAGAACGGCCCGGTGGACGCCCCCTTCTGATATCGCCCGCATGGCGACTCTCAGGACGTGGCCGACGGGGTGGTCTCGGGCCTGGGCTGCGCGACCAGGGACTGGGCGAGAGCGGTGAGCTCCGCCCAGTCGGCGGTACCTGTGACGACGACGGTGCGATCGGGGAGGACCCGTACCAGCGACCGCTGGTTCTTGTCCTGGCGGAGCCGCTCCTGCCAGGTCTCTCCGTTGATCTGGCGGCTACCGGTGACCTTGTCGGTGTTGGCCATCCGGTTGGCGAACTCACCGGACGGCTGCTCGTCGCTCTGCGCCAGCATCGCGTGCTGCCGCCGTGCGGTGGCGAAGCCCAGCCGCCATGTCACGGCGCCGGCGTTGTCAGTGAGGTTCGAGCTGTTCGGCACCCAGTTGGGCAGCACCTCACGCGGCGACACGATCTCATACGACGCGGCCCGGGCGGCGTTGATCTGGTCGATCGAGAAGTCCACCCGGGGGATGTGCTCGGTCCGGCTCTGCGGCGTGACGAGCAGGAAAAGCCCGGCGCCGGCGAGGCAGACGAGCAGCGCGAACACGTAACCGTAGATTCCCTGAGTGAACCGTCCCACGCGAGCGAGACTACCGGTCTCCTGCACCGGTGGCCGTATCAGCGCGGTTCGCCGAAGGCTCCGGAGGACGCCCGGCCCCTGGGAGGCGGGGGGAAGTCAAAGGCGCCTGATCCCGCCGATGAGCGCAAGGGCCTCCTCGGCGATCCGCCGGGCCGCCGCTGGATCCTCCGAGAGGGTCACCTCCTGCACGACGGCCGCCAGCGCTCCCGTGACGACCACGACCAGGGCGTCCTCGTGCTCGAAGAGCGCGGCCGTCCGCCTGGCCCACTGTCGCAGCCGGTCGCGCATCGTGACCTCGAAACCGGGCGGGGCGTCCCCTTGGAGGAACAGCGCGGCCAGCTCGCGCTCGTTGAGACAGCCCTCCAGGTAGGCCCGGGCTCCCGCCAGGAACTGCGGCATCGGGTCGGTCTCTCCGGCGGCACGCGCGGCCTGGACCGCGTCCCTGGTCCGCTGCGTCTGCCGCTGCTGGAACTCCTCGAACAGCGTGAGATAGAGATCGGCCTTGCCAGAGAAATGGTGATAGAGGCTGCCCACACTGGCCTCGGCCC
Source organism: Sphaerimonospora thailandensis (assembly GCF_016863115.1). Classification (GTDB taxonomy): domain Bacteria; phylum Actinomycetota; class Actinomycetes; order Streptosporangiales; family Streptosporangiaceae; genus Sphaerimonospora; species Sphaerimonospora cavernae. The sequence goes on along the minus strand of NZ_BOOG01000013.1, from coordinate 38,097 downwards.
GCCGCACCACGTCGGTCACCCCGGCCTCGGCGAACCCGCTGGTGATGAACACCTCTTTGGCCGCATCGAGGAGCGCGACGCGGGTGGCCGCACCTCGGGTGGCCGCGCCGTGGTCGGGCGCCCGCGGTGTCGCCACGCCATGAACCGGCATGCGCTTCGCCGCCGTCCGCTCGATATCGCCGCTCATGACGGCGACGATATCCCGGTCCCGCCGGATCCCGAGTCGTGCGACGGCAAATGGCCCTCGACCAGCGACAACAGGTTCAGACCAATCGGACAAAAAACCCTTAAAGAACTACGATCATTAATTGCCCCTGCTGTCCGCGACAGAATAAAGCGCGGCGTGAGGGGCAACGAGAGAGTGAATCCGACTTTAAGGGGATCGATGTCTGATCACGTTCCGGCCCCGCTGGCGACCGGCGAGCACGCTCCCGACCGCAACCTGGCCCTCGAACTGGTCCGGGTGACCGAGGCGGCCGCGATGGCCGCCGCCCGCTGGGTGGGCCGCGGCGACAAGAACGGGGCGGACGGCGCCGCCGTCAACGCCATGCGGCAGCTCATCAACACGGTCTCCATGAACGGCTCCGTGGTGATCGGCGAGGGCGAGAAGGACAACGCCCCGATGCTGTACAACGGCGAAGATGTCGGCGACGGCACCGGCGCCGACTGCGACGTGGCCGTCGACCCGATCGACGGAACCCGGCTGTGCGCCCTCGGCATGAACAACGCGATCTCCGTCATCGCGGTGGCCGAGCGCGGCTCGATGTACGACCCGTCCGCCGTGTTCTACATGGAGAAGCTCGTGACGGGCCGGCAGGCAGCCGACCAGGTGGACATCGAGGCGCCGGCAGCGGACAACATCAGGGCGGTCGCCAAGGCCAAGGGCGCGAAGCCGTCCGACGTGACCGTGGTGATCCTCGACCGCCCGCGCCACGAGAACATCGTGAAGGAGATCAGGGAGACCGGGGCGAGGATCAGGTTCATCACCGACGGCGACGTGGCCGGTGCGATCATGGCGGCGCGGCACGGGACCGGTGTCGACCTCATGCTGGGGATCGGCGGCACCCCCGAAGGCATCATCGCGGCCTGCGCCATGAAGTGCATGGGCGGCGTCATCCAGGGCAAGCTGTGGCCGCGTGACGACGACGAGCGTCGCCGGGCGGCCGACGCCGGGCTCGACCTGAAGCAGGTGCTGACCACCGACGACCTGGTGCGCTCCGACGACGTGTTCTTCGCGGCCACGGGGATCACCGACGGCGAGCTCATGCACGGCGTACGCTTCCAGGCCGGCGCCGCCGTCACCCACTCCCTGGTCATGCGCGGCCGGTCCGGAACGATCCGCAAGATCGAGAGCGAACACCAGCTCTGGAAGCTGGGCGCCTACAGCTCGATCAACTTCGACACGGCCGTATGAGGCCCTAGCGCCGAAAGAGGCCCTTTCGGGGACGCTTCGGTGAGCGGGCGACCACCTTGCCGGCGAAGACGAACCCCGCCAGTTCGATGACGGGCGCGTCCGGGGCGTAGTCGGCCGCGCCCGGCGGCAGCCGTACCTCGTTCTTGAACGAGCCCACGCGGGCCGAGGGCGCGGTCACGATCTGGACGCCCTCCGGAACGATCAGCGTGACCGTGCCCGCCACCACGGCGAGCTGGACCACGACCCGGCGCGACCGCAGCAGGGCTTCGCACAGGTCCATGGTCACCTTTCCGCCGAGAGACGTGATCGGCACCTCGGAGGGCACGACCCACCGGCCCGTACGGCTCTCGCTGCGGAACATGGCCGTCACGGGGCGGGAGTCCATGCGGAACGGCTGGCTCTCCGGCGGCAGCAGGTCGGTGGTGAGCCCGGCCAGCTCGCCCAGCGTCCGGGCGGCCCAGGCCTGGTCCACGCGCTCCTCGTGCTCGGCGAGGGAGAGCCGCCCATCGGCGGCCGCCTCGGTCAGGACGGCGATCACCCGCTCCCGGTCCCGGTCCGAGGCGCGCAGCTCACCCGGGTCCGGCCCCTGCGGCACGCGCGGCGTCAGGAACGCGGAGATCCACCTGCTCGGCTGGGACTGCAACTCGCTCACACCATCGAGAGTAAAGGGACGGGCCCAAGAACGCATTGACCTTGCGAGCCGGGAATTCTAGTCTGACGAAACCCGAACCATCCTCATGTTCGCGGAGGGCCCCGTGGTTTCAGAGGAAGCAGTGCCCATCCCGCGGGACCGACGGGCACGGCTGGCCGCGTTCGTCGTCTTCGCCGTCCAGGGCCTCACCTTCGCCACCCTGCTCACCCAGGTGGCCGTGTTGCAGAAGAACCACGGTCTGACCGATGGCGGGCTCGCGGTCCTGCTGCTCGTCGCGCCGGTCATTGCGGGCGTGGGAAGCGTGCTCGCCGGGGCTCTCGCCGCGCGGTTCGGCAGCCGCCGGGTGCTCCGCCTGGCCCAACCGTTCGCCTGCGCGGCCGTCGTGCTCGCCGGGATCGCCGCCGACGTGCCGACGCTGGTGGCCGCCATCACGGCGTTCGGCCTCGGACTGGGCGGCGTGGACGCCGGCATGAACATGCAGGGCGTCGCAGTCGAGCGCCGGTACGGCAGGCCGGTGCTCACCGGCTTCCACGCGCTGTGGAGCCTGGCCGCGGTCGTCGGGGCCCTCTGGGCCTCCGCCGCCGCGGACACCGGCCTGCGCCTGGCGACCACGTTCGCGATCGCGCTCGTCCCGGCGGCCGCCGCCTCGATCGCCGCCGCGGCATGGCTGTACGGCCCGGCCGAGGAGCACACGCGGGCCGCCGGCGCGTCCCCTGACGCGCCGACCGCGAAGAGCGCCGCCCGGGTCCCCTGGAAGCCCGTCATTCCGCTCTGCCTGGCGATGGCCTTCCTCTACGTCGGCGACTCGTCGATCTCGAACTTCGGGTCCGTCTTCATGGAGAAGGTCACCCACGCGCCGGCGGGCGTGGTCCCGATGGCGCTCGGCGCGTACCAGGCGACCACGTTCCTCGTGCGGGTCTGCGGCGACTTCGCGGTCCGCAGGTACGGCCCGGCCGCGATCGTCCGGATCGGCGCGGTCATCGCCACGCTGGGTTTCGCGGCGATCGTGACGGCTCCGGCCGAACTGTGGGCGATCGGTGGCTTCGCCCTCACCGGCATCGGCCTTTCCGTCATCGCCCCGCAGTCGTTCTCGGCCGCCGGGCGACTCGACCCGGACGGCAGCGGCGTGGCCGTCGCGCGGGTGAACATGTTCAACTACGTCGGCTTCATCGTCGGCGCGGCCCTCGTCGGCGGCATCGCCGACGCCTCGGACTACCGGATCGCGTTCGCCGCCCCGCTCGCGCTCACCGCCGTGATCATCATGCTGGCCCGCGGCTTCCAGCCCGTCAGCCCAGCAGCGTCGCGAACTCGCGTACCGCCGACGTGATGCGGTGCGCGGGCAGGCGGGCGAAGCCGACGACGAACGCGCGCGCCGACCGCTCCGCCGACGCCGCGGTCTCCACGACGTCGGCGGTGAGACCGGCCGCACGCGCCGCGGTGGTCAGCGCCCCCGCGCCCCGCCCTTCGGACTCGGGGAACTCGGCGTAAACGTGCAGACCGGCGGAGATGCCGTGGACCCTGATCCAGGGCAGGTGCTCGGCCAGCGCGAGGACCATGGCGTCCCTGCGGATCCGGTACTCGCGGCGCATCCGCCTCAGGTGCCGGTCGTAGCCTCCGGTCCTGATGAGGTGCGCGAGCGCGTACTGGTCGATGACCGGCGAGCCGAGATCGATCTCCCCCCGCGCGAGCCGTACGGCCCGGGCGAGCCTCGGCGGCGCCACGATCCAGCCGAGCCGCAGCCCCGGGGCGAGCGGCTTGCTGACGCTGCCCGCCAGCACGACCCGGTCGGGCGCGAGGCCCTGCAGGCAGCCGACCGGGTCGCGGTCGAAGCGGAACTCGGCGTCGTAGTCGTCCTCCAGGATGAGCGCACCGGTCTCGGCGGCCCAGGCGATCAACTCGGCGCGGCGGCGCGGGGAGAGCACGACCCCGGTCGGGTACTGATGGGCGGGGGTCACCAGGACGGCCTCGGCCCCGGTCCCGGCGAGCGCCTCGACGAGGATGCCCTCCGCGTCAACCGGCACCGGCGCCAGGTCGGCGCCCGCCCGCCGGAGCAGCGGCGTCTGGCGTGGGCTGGTCGGGTCCTCCACCGCGAGGACGATCCTGCGACCTCTCTCCGCCGAGAGCACCTGGATGATCACGCTCAGGCCCTGGGCCACACCCGTGACCACCGCCACGTTCTCCGGCGCCGCGTCGCAGGCGCGCACCCGGCGCAGGTAGGCCGCGAGCTCTTCACGCAACTCGGGTACGCCTCCGGGGTCGCCGTAGTCGAACGCGTCGTTCGGCAGCGTCGTCAGCGCATGCCTGATCGCGGCCAGCCAGGCCCGCCGCGGGAAGGCGCCCAGATCTGGAGAGGTCACCCGATGCCCGTGATACGACAGCTGGTGCCGGTCCCGCCGGATCCGCGGAGTCTCGGCGCGGCCGACCGTCGGCGGCGGCGCCTTCGCGGGCGGAACGCCCGCGGCCGAGCCCTTCCCCGGCATGGGTGCGGACCCGGGCACGGCGGCGACCCGGGTGCCCGCGCCGACCCTGGCCTCCAGGAAGCCCTCGGCCACGAGTCGCTCGTACGCCTCCACGGCGACGCCGCGGGACACGCCGAGATCCCTGGCCAGTTCCCGGGTGGCGGGAAGCCGGGTGCCGTGGACGAGCCGCCCGGACCTGATGGCATCCCGCAGTTCGCCGGCGATCTGGGCGGCGATCCCGCCCCTGCCGCGGTCGATGACCAGGTGAAGATCCGTCATTGGCCCAAAATAACGCCACCTGATTGGACCAGTTGAGGGAACCATTGCGTTCCTAGCATCATCTGACGTGAGCACCCCTTCGGACGCCTCCCCGTCCGCCGTCCTACGGCGCGTCGACGCGGCTGCCCCCGCCCGGAGCCGCACCCGATATGTCGTCTGTGCGGCCACCGCGATGTTCCTGGTCGGAACCCTCGCCGCGGTCTCGGACGTGATCGAGAGCTATCCGGTCTACGGCGGCCAGGCGCTGCGCTATCTCGCCGCCGCCGTCATCCTGCTCGTCGTCGCCCGCCTGCGCGGCCTCGGTCGCGTACGGCTCGGCCTCCGTGAGTGGGCGTTGCTCGCGGCGCTGGCGCTGACCGGCCTTGTCGCGTTCAACGTCTGCGTGATCGAGGCGACCCGGGCGGCGGGCCCGTCCCTGGTGGGCATCATTCTGGGGACCGTGCCGCTGGCGCTGGCCGTCCTCGGCCCGCTTACCGGCACGCTGACCGCGCAGCCGACCTCCGGCAAGGCCGGCGGGGGCCGGTCTCTGCCGTCCCCGCGGATCGTCGTCGCCGCACTCGTCGTCGTGGCGGGCGCGACCGTGGCGACGGGGGCCGGCAGCGGAAACCGCTCCGGACTGATGTGGTCGCTGGGCGCGCTGGCCTGCGAGGTCTGCTTCTCACTGCTCGCCCTGCCGCTGCTGCCGAAGCTCGGACCGGTCCGGGTCTCGGCCTACTCGGTCGCCCTCGCCGTACCGTTCCTGCTGGTGATCGGGCTCGTCGTGGACGGCCCGGGCATCCTGCGCGTCCCGACGCCGGCCGAGGCGCTCGGGCTGGGCTATCTCGCGACGATCGTGACGACGGTGGCCTTCTTCCTCTGGTACACGGCGCTGCCCGGACTGGGTGCGGACCGGGCCGGGTTGTTCGCCGGGGTGATCCCGGTCGGGGCCATCGTCACGGCCGCGGTCCTCGGCCTGGGCCTGCCGTCGGCGGCGGACGTCGCCGGGGCGGCCATCGTCATCGGCGGCATCCTCCTCGGCATGAAACCCTCGAAATGACCTGTATATCGTGCTCCCCGGAGTCGCCACGGCCGACAGCCGGGATTCCGGTGCCGGCCCGCTCTCGCCCGCAGCCGCCTCCTCCCCAGGGGGCAACCGAAGCCCCGTGAGGCGAGCCGTACCCTTTGGTGGGGCGTCGTTCCGCTGCCGGGAGGCCGGGCGGCGGCCCGATCGACTCACATGAGCAGACGCAGAGGACCGAGGACATGCCGGAGTTCGACTACACCGACCTGCTGCCGCTTGGGGCGGACGACACCGAGTACCGCCTGATCACCGCCGAGGGGGTGCGGGTCATCGAGGCGGCCGGGCGGAGGTTCCTGGAGGTCGAACCGGAGGCCCTGCGGCTGCTCACCGAGACCGCGATCCACGACATTTCCCACTATCTCCGGTCATCCCACCTGGCCCAGCTCCGCAAGATCATTGATGACCCGGAGGCCAGCGGCAACGACCGGTTCGTCGCGCTCGACCTGCTGAAGAACGCGGGCATCTCGGCGGGCGGCGTGCTGCCGATGTGCCAGGACACCGGCACCGCGATCGTGATGGGCAAGCGCGGCAGGCACGTGCTGACCGACGGGCGGGACGCCGAGCACGTCAGCCGGGGCGTGTACGACGCCTACACACGCCTCAACCTGCGCTACTCCCAGATGGCCCCGCTGACCATGTGGGACGAGAAGAACACCGGCAGCAACCTCCCCGCGCAGCTCGAGCTCTACGCCGAGGACCCGCTGGGCCACCCGGACGAGTACAAGCTGCTGTTCATGGCGAAGGGCGGCGGCTCGGCCAACAAGTCGTTCCTCTACCAGGAGACCAAGGCCGTCCTCAACGAGAAGCGGATGCTCCAGTTCCTGGAGGAGAAGATCCGTTCGCTCGGCACCGCCGCCTGCCCGCCGTACCATCTGGCGATCGTCGTCGGCGGCACCAGCGCCGAGTACGCGCTGAAGACCGCGAAGTACGCCTCGGCCCGCTACCTCGACAGCATCCCGACCGAGGGGTCGGCGAGCGGGCACGGCTTCCGCGACCTGGAGATGGAGAAGAAGGTCTTCGAGCTCACCCAGCGGCTCGGCATCGGGGCCCAGTTCGGCGGCAAGTACTTCTGCCACGACGTCCGCGTGATCCGGCTGCCGCGCCACGGCGCGTCCTGCCCGGTCGCGATCGCGGTGAGCTGCAGTGCCGACCGGCAGGCGCTGGCGAAGATCACACCGGAGGGCGTCTTCCTTGAGCGGCTGGAGACCGATCCGGCCCGCTTCCTCCCCGACACGACAGAGGAGCACCTCTCGGATGATGTCGTGAGCATCGACCTCAACCGCCCGATGCCGGAGATCCTCGCCGAGCTCACGAAATATCCGGTCAAGACGCGGCTGTCGCTCACCGGACCCCTCGTCGTGGCCCGCGACATCGCCCACGCCAAGATCGCCGAACGGCTGGACGCCGGCGAGGAGATGCCCGACTACCTGAAGAACCACGCCGTCTACTACGCGGGGCCGGCGAAGACCCCCGAGGGGTACGCCTCGGGGTCGTTCGGGCCGACCACGGCCGGGCGGATGGACTCCTACGTGGAGCGGTTCCAGGCGGCGGGCGGCTCGCTGGTCATGCTGGCCAAGGGCAACCGGTCCAAGCAGGTGACCGATGCCTGCCGCGAGCACGGCGGCTTCTACCTCGGCTCGATCGGCGGTCCGGCGGCCCGGCTCGCCCAGGACTGCATCAAGAAGGTCGAGGTCCTGGAGTATCCGGAGCTGGGGATGGAGGCCGTCTGGCGGATCGAGGTCGTGGACTTCCCCGCCTTCATCGTGGTGGACGACAAGGGCAACGACTTCTTCCAGGATGCCTCTGGACCGGTCCTGACCATCGGCCGCCGCTGACCTCTCGCCTCTCTGTCAAAACTTTTGACAGAAGATCGCAACAATTTCCCGGCATGGTCTCTACAGGTCGCATCGCACAAATAGGTAAGCTGCCACCCATGCGTGCGCCCTCCGGATACCAGCTAGCCGCGCGCTACCGGCTTTTGGAGCCGGTCGGCCGCGGCGGAATGGGCACCGTCTGGCGCGCGAGGGACGAACTTCTCGATCGTGACGTGGCTGTCAAGGAGGTGCGGCTGCCGCTGGTCCTCGACGAGGACCTGCGCACCGAGCTGTGCGCCAGGACCGAGCGGGAGGGCCGGGCGACCGCCATGGTCGCCCACCCCTCAGTGATCACCATCTTCGACGTGATCACCGAGGACGACCGGCCGTGGATCGTGATGGAGCTCCTCAAGGCGCAGTCCCTGGAGGAGCTCGTCAGGCTGGAGGGGCCACTGCCCCCGCGCCAGGTGGCCGAGATCGGCCGGCAGGTCCTCGGCGCGCTGCGCGCGGTCCACGCGAAGGGCATCCTGCATCGGGACGTCAAGCCCAGCAACGTCCTCGTCACCGAGGACCGTGCCGTGCTGACCGACTTCGGCCTCGCCGCCGTGGAGGGCGACAAGTCGATCACCCAGGCCGGGATCGTGCTCGGCTCGGCCGGCTACATCGCCCCGGAGCGGGTCCTCGGCGCCAAGGCCAGCCCGGCGGCCGACCTGTGGTCGCTCGGCGCGACCCTCTACACCGCGGTCGAGGGACGCGGCCTGCACGGCCGCCGTACGGCTGCCGCCGCGCTGGCCGCTCTCACGAGCGGCGCGCCGATCCCGATGGAACGGGCCGGTCCGCTCGCCCCGGTGCTGCGCGGGCTGCTCCAGATCGATCCCGCCGCACGACTCGACAGCGTCCGCGCGGCGCTCATCCTCTCCAGGATCGCGTCCGGCGGGACCGTCGAGGAGTACGGCCCGCAGCCCCGTCGTGCCCCGATCCCGCCCGTCGCGCCGTTCGGGCCGACCCGCAAGTCGCCGCACCGCGGACAGCATCGGGCGGAGTCACGGCCGCGGCTGCGCATGTTCCCGCACCCCTCACCCTCCCAACCCCAGAACGTCCAGCCCCAGTACGTGCAGCCGCAGTACGTGCAGCCCCAGTACGTGCAGCCGCAGCATGGTCAGGCCCAGCACGGGCAGGCTCAGTACGCCCAGCACGGGCAGACACAACCCCAGCAGACACAGCCCCAGCACCCGCAGCCGCGCTCGCGTGCGTTCCGGGAAACCACCACGACGCCGAACAACGATCCCGCCTGGCAGTACGGCCAGCCGTACTCGCATCCGCAACAGCACTTCGGACACCAGCACGATCACATGACGGCGACGGCCCCGCCCCGACGGCGTCCGGCTGAAGGCGTGCACCGCAAGCCCACGGAGCCGGCCCTTCACCAGATGGTCCGCAGCCCGTTGATGCGGCGCCTGACCACGGTGATCAAGCTGGTCGTCCCCAGACGATTCTGGCCCCGCATTTTTCTCAGGTAAGGACCAGATCGCGTCCCAAGCGGTTGCGAACGGAAAATCGCTATCTTTCTTCACATGGCGGGACTTCAACCACGGCTGCTCGCGCACCGCTACGAACTTCGCATACCGATCGGCCGGGGGACGATGGGCACCGTCTGGCGTGCCTTCGACCGTTCGCTGGGCCGGGATGTCGCGGTCAAGGAGATCCGGCAGGATCCCGGGCTCAACCCGGTGCAGCGGCGGGAGTTGCGGGAACGCATGCTGCGCGAGGGCCGCATGGCGGCCAGGATCGCCCATCCCTCGGTCGCCACAATCCACGACGCCATCGAGGTGGACGGCAGCCCCTGGATCATCATGGAGTTGGTCGAGGGCCGGTCACTCGAGCAGGTGATCGACGAGGAGGGCCCACTCCCGCCCCGGCTGGTCGCCGAGATCGGCTACGACCTGCTGGGCGCGCTGCGGGCCGCGCACGCCCGGGGCATCCTGCACCGGGATGTGAAGCCGAGCAACGTCCTGTTGACCAGGACCGGGAGGGTCGTGCTGACCGATTTCGGCATCGCCAAAGCGGCGGGCGACATCGCACTCACCCAGACCGGCATGGTGATCGGCTCGCCCGGCTACACGGCCCCCGAACGAGCGCGCGGCGAGCACGCCGGTCCCGAGTCGGACCTCTGGTCGCTCGGCGCCACCCTGTACTTCGCGGTCGAGGGCCGGCCGGCCTACGAGCGCGGGTCGCTCAGCGCGACGCTGAGCGCGCTGATGACCGAGACCGCCGATCCGCCGACCCAGGCCGGCCCACTCCGTCCGATTCTGGACGGGATGCTGGAGAAGGACCACAGAGCCCGCCTCACCGCGGAGAGGGCCTCCGCGATGCTGCGGATCGTGGCCGACACCCCGACCGGTGGCACTCCGACCGGCGGCACCCCGACCGCGAGCGTCCCACAGGAGGAGAAGACCGCCCCACCCCCGGACGGCGACCGGACGATGATGATCGTCCGCCCCCATGACGACCCGCGTGTCTCGCCGGTCCCCCGCCCGTCGCCGCCTCCAGCGGGCCCCGAGGACTCCGCTGCCTCTGACGAGGACGAGGTGACGGCTCCCCGGCGGTTGCCGGGCCCCCGCAGGCCGCTGCCCCCGAGGCCGGGCATGGGCCTCGGGCACGCCGCCGACCAGCCCTCCGGGCTGAGCGCCATGGGACCTGCCGCATCGGACGGCGCCCGATTCGGGGAGCAGGGCCCCGATCGGCCGCACGGGCTGGGCACCGACCTGTTCTCCGTGCAGAGCCCGTCGACGCCCGACACCTCCGCCCGGGTCCGCGTGCTTCTGGTCGCCGCGGCCGCCTTCGCCGCGTTCATCGTCCTCGTAATCGTGATCGTGACAGCGTACGGCTGACCGCCGAGACGGACGCGCAGCCACCACGCCTGGCCGTACGGCCAGGCAGGAAGAACACTTGCCCTACGCGTTCGTTAAGCGATATTCGGTGAGCAATAGCTCACGCACTGCATCACCCTATGACGCTTCCTCTACCTGGCGGCGAGCGCGACGTCTAGGATCACACGATATGGATGTCCCCGCACAGGCTCGTGGTGTGCTGTATGTCATTGTGTGCGCCGCGCCTGCGGCTGCCGATGTGCACGCACTGGTGGTGCTCGCGCGGGCTGCCGGATGGCAGGTGCACGTTGTCACGACGCCGATGGGGGCGGGGTTCGTTAATGCCAAGAAGCTGGAACGCCTCACGGGTGATCTGGTCCGCAGCACCTACCGGACACCTGACCAGCCCAAGGGGCTGCCACCCGCCGACGCGGTGATCGTAGCTCCGGCAACCTTCAATACGATCAACAAGTGGGCGGGCGGGATCACCGACACGTTCGCCGTAGGGCTGCTGTGTGAGGTGATGGGCTTCGACGTTCCGATCGTGGCCGTGCCGCTGCTCAAGGACGTCCTCGCCCGCCATATCGCTTTCGGCCGTAGCCTCGCCGACCTGCGGCGGATGGGGGTCCGGGTGCTCTTCGATCCCGCTGCGCCGCCCAATGCGCGCATGCCATCCTGGGGGCAGATCCTGCAAGAACTCCATGACCTGATCGAGGTCGGGCCCTCTTAGGAGTGGTGACGTGGATGCCCGCAACGAGATCGGCCAGCGAATCGCCCGGGCGCGTCGCCGCCGCGGCCTCTCTCAGTCGGTCCTAGCTGGATTGATCGGTCGTTCAGAGAGCTGGCTCAGCCAGGTCGAGCGGGGCCAGAGATCTGTGGACAACCACTCGGTGATCAATGCTCTGGTGGGGGCCCTCGGCTTGACGGTTGACGAGCTCACGATGAGGAAGACGGAGGCGGCCACGCGCTACCAGGCGGCATCCGAGATCCGGCGGGCGATGATGGGCTATGACGGCCTTGCCTCATTGATCGACCCGCGCCATGTGGAAGGTGCGCCGGAAAGCCTCGCATGGCTTCGCCACGAGGTCCGTAAGGTCAACTGGCTCTACCAGGCCACGCGGTACGACGAGACAGGCAGGCGACTGCCGCGGCTTATTGTCGCGACCGAACTGGGCAGCCGTCACGCACCCGCCGCGCAACGAAGGGCATATCACACGCTCCGCGCGCTGACCTACCATTGCACTGCCACGACCTTGCGAAGGGTTGGGGAGGCCGAACTCGCCTGGATGGCCGCCGACCGCTCCCTGTCAGCCGCCCAAGACGCCGAACGATCGCTCCTAGCCGCCGTCAGCGCCTACCGGCTCGGTTATGTGTTCGTCCGGCTCGGCGAGGCGGATAAGGCGATGCACTTGGTCCAACGAGCGGCAGACGCCCTCGGACTTTCGACCAAGAAGTCGGACCCACGGGCCTTGTCGATCATCGGGGCGCTTCACCTGGGAGCCGTCACTGCTGCCGCCTCCCGATACGACCACGCGGCGGTGGCGTCCTTCCTGGCAAAGGCCCGCAATATCGCCGCAATCATCGGGGACGATCGCAACGACTTCTGGACGGCCTTCGGGCTAGCCAACGTCATCATCCACGAGGTGTCGGCAGCCGTGGAGTACGGCGACGCGCGACAGGCTATCAGCAGAGGCGAGAGTCTCAACATCGCCGTTCTCGCGCCCGGCCTGGTCGGGCGCCGCGCCCAAATCCATCTCGATCTGGCGCGGGCGTACGCATTGCAGCGCAAAGACGCCGCCTCGGTCAACATGCTGCTCCAAGCTGAGCGGCTCTCCTCCCAGCTCGTGCGGTACGGCACACGGCCTCGCGATCTGCTGACGCAGCTTCTCAAACGCGAGCATCGGGCGAGCACCCCCGAACTCCGGGGCCTGGCCCGCCGGGCCGGGATCACCTGACCCGCATTCCAGTACGGGTTCTTTACCTTCACAGCCGTACGGCACCCGCGTTCGCAAACTTCCTACGGTTCCCCTTGCTGTCATCAGCAGTTCCGCTGGCGGGAAGGGGAATCCAAGCGATGCCAGGCAACGTGACGGTCGGCAGGAGTGCCGCGGTGAGTGCTGAGACGTTCGGATCTCCTGGTTCTGAGGCGGGGAGCGGCGGACAGAGCCGATCCGCCGACACGACGCCGCCCTGCCAGGAAGGGTGGAAGGTCTGGCACAGCGATGCCGGTCGGCTGTGGGCGACGCGCACACGCCCCTTCAGACCGGACGAGGAGCGGGCCGGGGCCTACCGAACCGTCGATGCCGACACCGACGAGCAGTTGGCCGCGCTGATCACCGAGCAAGAGCGCCGTGCGGAGTCGGTCCAGTGAGCCGACTGATGATCGGCCCACTGAGCGGCGAGATCCTCGGTCGACCCGGTCTGGAGGCGGGGGAACGGCGGGCGGAGGCGATCCAGTGCATCCTGGCCGGGACGACGATAGCCGAGGTGCGCACGGCGCTCGGTCTGGACGCCGCCGACGAGCGCGCGGTGGCCGATCATGTGCGGAAGGCGAGCCCGTGGATGGCGGTGGTCACGCTCGACCCCGGTGATCCCGACGACTGGGGCGACTGCCCCGGCATCTCCCCACATCCCGGCCCGCCGCTGCCGGGCCGTACCGAACTGTTCTGGTGCGGTGAGGTCCCCGGGCTGGGGCGGGTGGTGGAGCACACCTGCCTCTGCATCATGACCGAATACGAACTGCTTTCCTACGGCGGCACCTACCGCATCCGCCGCACCACCATCCCTCGGGCCGGGGTGCCGACGGTGTCGTTTACCGGCGGATGGCGGCGGCCGGAGGCCTACGAGTGGTGGTTCCGCCTGCTGACCGGGCAGGCCCGATGAGCCGCCCTGCCGGTTGTCGTTGGCCACGGGCCGGCAGGGGCAGGCGGGCCACCCACCCGGCACCGAGGCTTGACGGCACGCACCGCATAACCCGGGTGCCTGCCTGCCTTCCCCGTCAGACTGGCAACAGGTAAGGAGAGTAGTGCTGATGAAATTGAGTGATCTTCTCGCCGGATACGAGCACCGGGTGCTGCAAGGCGACCCAGGGGCGGCCGACATCAGGGCCTGCATCGCATATGACTCGCGGCGAATGACCGCAGGGTCGATGTACATCGCCATGCGGGGTTCCCGCACGGACGGTCACCGGTTCGTGGGTGACGCCGTCGTGCGCGGCGCGGTGGCGGTGATGGTCGATCACGAGATCGAAGACAGCATGCCGTCGCAGGTGTGTGTTGTCCAGGTGGCGGACACGCGCGCGGCGGCCCCGGTGGTGGCATCCCGGTACTTCGGTGAGCCTTCGCGCGAGATGGATGTAGTGGCCGTCACCGGAACCAACGGCAAGACATCCGTGTCGTACATGATGGAATCGGCACTTCGAACAGCGGTGCGAGCGAGGGTGGGCGTGATCGGCACCGATGGGTGCCGCGTCGCCCACGAGTCGATCAGGATCGACACGACCACTCCCACGACTCCGGAGGCCGTGGAGCTTCACCACATCTTGCGCTGCATGCGGGACCGGGGCGCGGACACGGTGGTCATGGAAGCCTCGTCCATGGCGCTGATGCTGCGCCGCGTCGATCACACCGATATCAAGGTGGGCGTGTTCACCAACCTGACGCCGGATCACCTGGACAACCACGGCAGCATGGAGCAGTACAAGCAGGCCAAGCTGCTGCTGTTCCGGATGTGTCACCAGGCGGTGGCCAATGCCGACGACCCGGTCAGCGCGGACATCGCCGCCCTGATGCCGAGGGCGGTGACGACGTTCGGCCTGGATGACGCCGAGGCCGATTTCCGGGCCGGCGACCTGGTGGTGGAGCCGACCGGCACACGCTTCGTCCTCCATCACGACGGACGCCGGTACCAAGCGGAAGTACCCATTCCGGGAAGGTTCGCAGTGTACAACGCCCTGGCCACGGTGGCGACCTGTCATCTGCTGGGCCACGATCTGGACGCCGTCATCGGCGCTTTGGCGGCACTGCCGCCGATCCCCGGACGATTCGAGCACTTCCGGACTCCCAAGGGCGTGTCCGTGGTGGTGGACTACGCGCATTCTCCCGACTCCCTTGAGAAGGTGCTGTCGACAATCCGCGGGTTCGCCCGCCGCCGTGTCATCACGGTCTTCGGCTGCGGCGGGGACCGGGATAGGACCAAGCGAGCACCGATGGGCGAGATCGCCCAGAAACACTCGGACTTCGTGGTGGTCACCAGCGACAATCCCCGCAACGAGGACCCTGAGGCCATCATCGATCAGATCATGCTCGGCATGCATGCGACCAGCGCCCAAGTCCAACGGATCACCGACCGACGGGCTGCCATCGAACGAGGCCTGGCTGTGGCCGATCCCGGCGACATCGTGCTGGTCGCCGGTAAGGGAGCCGAGAAATACCAGATCATCGGTGACCAGACCGTGCACTTCGACGACATGGAGACCGTGCGGCAACTGGCTGCGAAGCCAGCCAACTGACCACGTACCAAACGAATCATGGACTGGACACCGAGTGCCTGTCCTATCTCACTGTGGAAGACCTGCTCGCCTACGCCGATGCCACTATCACGATCCACGACATCGACCGGCTGCGGCACCTGGCAGAAGACCGACGGCGAACGTACGCGGCCCAAGCCTGTGTGCACCTGCCCGATGTGATCATCAGCACCTATGACATCGACATCATCACCAGTCAGCACGCAGCGAACTTCATCACCGACCAGAAGGTCACCGCCCCCGCCGTCCACGTCACCCGGTCTCAGCCGGCCGGATCCATCGACCTGGCCGGGCGCATCGTCCTGACTACGAACGCCGATCCGGGCTTCGAGTACCTGTTCTGCCGGGGCATCGCCGGTCTCGTTACCCAATACGGCGGAATGGCCTCTCACATGTCGATCAGGTGCATGGAAACGGGCACCCCGGCGGCGATCGGGTGCGGGCCGGACACGTTCGCCCACCTGTCCCGCGCACACACCATCACCCTCGACTGCGCACAGCAATTGATCACCCCCGTAGGCTGAGGTCGGCCATGACCTGAGACCGATCAGTGTGGATCCCCGCCCGCTCACGTGGGCCGGGGCCTGGTCATGGACAGCACATTGAGGATCTCGTCGAGTTGCTCCTCGGTCAGCGTGCCGTCGGCGACGTGACCTCGCTCGATCACAGCCTCCTTGATCGTCTTCCGCTCGCGCAGCGCCCGCTTGGCGATCTCGGCCGCCTCCTCGTAGCCCACATGGCGGTTCAACGGGGTGACGATGGCCGGCGACGTCTCCGCGTACTCCCGCATCCGGTCCTCGTTGGCCCTGATCCCGGCCACACATCTGTCGGCGAGCAGCCGTGAGACGTTCGCCAGCAGCCGGATCGACTCCAGCAGGTTGCGCGCCATCACCGGCAGCATCGCGTTGAGCTCGAACGCGCCGCCGGCCCCCGCCATGGTGATCGCCGCATCGTTGCCCACCACCTGCGCGACCACCATCGTGACGGCCTCCGGGATCACCGGGTTGACCTTTCCCGGCATGATCGACGACCCCGGCTGGAGGTCGGGCAGATTGATCTCGGCGAGCCCCGCGCGTGGCCCCGACCCCATCCATCGCAGATCATTAGCGATCTTGTTCATTGACACCGCGATCACCTTCAGCATCCCGGACAGTTCCACCAGGCCGTCTCGCGCGCCCTGCGCCTCGAAGTGGTCGCGCGCCTCGGTGAACGGCAGGCCGGTCGTGCGGCTCAGCTCCGCCACGACCGCCGCCGCCCAGCCTGGCCCCGGCACGTTGACGCCCGTGCCCACGGCCGTACCGCCCAGCGGCAGCTCGGCCAGGCGCGGCAGCGCCGCCTGGAGCCGTTCGATGCCCAGCTCGATCTGTGCGGCGTACCCGCCGAACTCCTGGCCCAGCGTGACCGGTGTGGCGTCCATCAGGTGGGTCCGGCCCGCCTTGACCACGTCGGCGAAATCGGAGGCCTTCTCCGCAAGCGTGGTCGCCAGGTGTTCGAGCGCGGGGGTGAGATCGTGCGTGACCGCCAACGTGGCCGCCACGTGGATGGACGACGGGAACACGTCGTTGGACGACTGTGCGGCGTTGACGTGATCGTTCGGGTGGACCGGGCGGCCGAGCCGTTCCTCGGCGAGCGTCGCGATCACCTCGTTGACGTTCATGTTGGACGAGGTGCCCGAACCCGTCTGGAAGACGTCCACCGGGAACTGGTCGTCCCACCGCCCCTCGACGATCTCGCCGGCGGCGTCCCGTACGGCCCTGGCCAGCTCGGCGTCGATGACGCCGTAGTCGGCGTTGACCTTCGCGCAGGCGGCCTTGATGCGGGCGAGGGCGGCGATGTGGGCCGGCTCCAGCCCCCGGCCGGACACCGGGAAGTTCTCCACCGCCCGCTGGGTCTGCGCCCGCCACTTGGCGCGGGCGGGAACCCGCACCTCGCCCATGGAGTCGTGTTCAACGCGGAATTCGCCCATGAACCACTCCTATCAGGAGCCGACGCCGAGGACACCGACGCCCGGCCCGAATGGGGCACGCCCCAAGGATCTCCGTCTCAGTGCAGACGGGTGGCGACCGCCCGGCGAAGCCGTACCGCGAGCCGCCTGAGCTTCGACGGCGCGGCGCCGCGAACGCGCCCGGCGCGGAGCACGTCCACCTGACCTGCGCGGCTCACCGCCAGGCCGAACCGCAGGTCTGCCTCCTTCTGGTCGATCCGCAGGCTGGGCCGCCAGACCCCGGGCCCGAGGCAGTCCTCACCCCCCACCCGGCTCACGGGCACCTTCGTGATGAGCTGGCCGGCGACGCGCCCCGGAATCCCGGGCTCGACGAGCGCGGGCACCGCCATGGACCGGCCGCGTCCGTCCTGCTCACGGAGCACCAACTCCACCGTGGGACCTCCGCTCGGCGGCACGTACGGCACGGGCACGACCACGAAGGCGTGCCCGCCCTGCCGCGCCACCGCCGCCATGGACGAGACCAGCGCGATGGACTCGGAGAACGAACCCGGTTGCACGCGGACGCCCAGCTCGCCCCGTTCGGACCAGCATGGCGTCACCAGCCTCCTGGGCTCGCCGGCGAGCACGCCCGCGCAGGTCGTCACCGCGTCGGGGCGGGCGATCCGGGCACGGCCGGGATGGACGCCGCGCATCCGCACGTGAACCTCCCACATGCCCGGCGGCAGCGGCCGGCCCATGGCCGCCGACCCCACGTCGAGCCGCGCCTCCCCACTCGCCCAGACCCGCACCCGGCCCTTGACCGAGGCACGCCCGACCGTGCTCGCCGCCGGAAGGAGGTACGTCACGCCGGTCTCGGGGTCGCGGACGTAGACCTCCATGCGGACCCTGCCCACCGCCCCGGTGACGTCCACGAGGTCGGGAGCGGTCAGCCCCTTGATCGGCGCCGGAGGCGTCCACAGCAGGCGGTCGTCCTGCTCACGGAACCATATGGGGCCGCCGTCGGCCTGGAGGATCTCCACGCTCAGGTCGAGCACGAGCGTGCCGCGGTCCCAGCGCAGGTCCCGCAGCTCGGCGCTCAGCCGGGCGCCGTGCGATGCCTCGGCGAGCTCGACGAGCGACTCCGGCCGGTCCTGGCGCAGCAGCGCCACCCGTGCCCGCGGACGCACCGGCAGATGCGCGTCGAGGTTCTCCGGGATCCGGTCCAGGGTCAGGCGCCGCAGGAACGAGAACAGGATCGCCCGCTCGTCCGGGGCGGCGGTGAGGAAGCGGGTCCCGCCGAGGCGGCGCAGCCCCAGCACGCGGTACCAGTGCGCGTAGATCCGGTCACGCTGCGCCCCCGGCTCGGTGTGTGCGTCGACGACGTCGAAGACCGCGTTGAGGCCTTCGAACAGCGCCTCGGCGTCCAGCGTCTCCTCCTCGGCGGGGTCCACGTGGCAGCAGACCTCTTCGGCGAGCACCGCGATCACCTTCGCCGACAGGTAGGCCCTGGTCGTGAAGAGCTGATCCGACAGCGGCCGGTCGAGGAAGCGCAGTTGCTGGGATTCCAGGAACTCACGACTGAGCAGCTTGTGCGCCGTCGGCAGCGCGAGGAGATGGTCGCGCAGGATGTCGGCACGGAACCGGTTCGCCGCGAACGCCGGCCGCGGCGGACGGTTGCGCCGCGAGCCGCTGCGTGGAGCGTTGCCTGGGGCGCCGCGTGGAGCGCCGCGTGGGGCGCCGCGTGGGGCGTCGGCCAGCCTGCCGACCAGCACATCGGCGTCGGCGTCCACCGCCATGTCGTGCATCCGCTCCAGCGCGTACGGCTCCAGCCTGTCGCACTGGTTCATCAGGTAGACGTACTCGCCCCGCGCGACCGACAGTCCCACGTTGCGCCCCCGCACGGGCGAGCCGCTGTGATCGAGGTGCAGGACGCGGACGTTCGACCGGTGCTCGGCGACCGCGTCCAGCCGCCGCCGCGTCCCGTCCGTGGATCCGTCGTCCGCGAAGATCACCTCATAGTCTTCCGGCGGCAGCGACTGCTCCAGGAGCGAACGCACGCACGCGCCGAAGGCGTCGTTCTCGAGCCCGGGATTGGACACGGGCACTACCACGCTGACCTTCACACCCATGAGGCCAAGCGTGCAGTGCGGACCGCTGAGATCCCGTCAGCTTGCCGAAAGGACGAACAACCCTGACCAGAGTTTCGCGCGCGGCCCGGAGTCGGCTAGTACCAGCCGACGCGCTGGGAGTGGGACCAGGCTCCGCAGGGCGTCTTGTAGCGACCGGCGATGTAGCCCAGGCCCCATTTGATCTGGGTGGCGGCACTTGTCTGCCAGTCCGACCCGGCGCTGGCCATCTTGCTGCCGGGCAGCGCCTGCGGGATGCCGTACGCACCGCTGTAGCGGTTCATCGCCCGCTCGTTCCAGTGGCTCTCCCTGTCCCACAGGCGTTCCAGGCAGCCCCACTCGCCGCCGGCCCAACCGCGGGCCGCGGCCATCTCCTTGCCGAGCGCCTTGTTGCTACCGGGATTGGGAGTGGAGCCGGGCGGGAAGTCCGCCGGCTCGAATCCCCCTCCGCCCGGCGCCTTCGGCGCGATCTTCACGGGGTCGAGGCCGCCGTCGGTGTGCTCGCTCCGCAGCTCCTTCTGCCGTTGCTTTCTGAGCGCCTGTACGGCCGCCGCCTTGAGCGCGTCGTTCTCCGGGTTGGCCGCATAGGGGTCGGCGGCCAGCATGTCCTGGGGGGTGAGCGGCGTACGGGGGGCGTTGGCGTTCTCCATGGCCGTACGGACGAGGAAGACGGTGCCGCCGGTGACGCACGCGACCGTGAGACCCATGATGATCAGCCGTTTGGGGGTGAGCCGGCTCCCACCCGAGCCACTGGAACGTCCGCCAAGACCCGAGCCGTCGGAGCCGCCCCTCCGGCCTGCCGCACGCCGCGAACGGGCACGGGACGGTCGGGTGGGGTCCTTCAGGCGCTGACCAGAGCTCACGGCCTATGAGCTTGCCCTGTCTTGGGAGGTGTTGCGACCCAAACCTGGTAACCGTTTGGTGTTTCCTTGACCCTGTCCCCGCGTTACATGGACTTTCGGGAAACTGTGATATTCCTCACATCACCGGCACACGCCCCGGTTCCAGTCGATGGCCACACTCCCGACAACAGCGTGGTCCATGTTCGTACCGTTGGCGTACAGACTGCTTTACAAGTTCGGGACAACTTGGGAAAAACAACCTCAAGCGCACCATAATGACCGCGTGGCAGGCATCCTCCTGGTCGAAGACGACCCCTCGGTCCGAGCCGGGCTCGAGCTGGCGCTCACCCGGCAGGGGCACTCGATCACCGCGTACGCCACGGGCGAGGAGGCGCTCGACCACATCCGGGCCCGGCGGCCCGAAATCGTCATCCTCGACGTCATGCTGCCGGGCATCGACGGCGTCGAGGTCTGCCGCCGGATCCGGCGGATCGACTCCGTGCCGGTCATCCTGCTCACCGCACGGGGCGACGATCTCGACGTGGTCGTGGGGCTGGAGGCGGGCGCCGACGACTACGTCGTCAAACCGGTGGAACCGCGGGTCCTGGACGCCCGCATCCGGGCGGTGCTGCGCCGTCTGGAGTTCGCCTCCGCCGACCGGGTCAGCTTCGGCGACCTCGTGATCGACCGCGGGGCGCTCAAGGTGAGCCTGGCCGGGCGGGAGATCCACCTCACTCCGACCGAGCTGCGCCTGCTGCTCGAACTCGTCCGCCATCCCGGCCAGGTGCTGAGCCGGCGCTACCTGCTGCGCGCGGTGTGGGATCACACGCACGTGGGCGACTCGCGGCTGGTGGACGCCTGCGTCCAACGGGTGCGCGCCAAGATCGAGCCCGTACCGGCCGATCCCGTCTTCATCCACACCGCACGCGGCTTCGGATACCGCTTCAGCCCGCCGTGACCTGGCTGCCGACCGGTCTCCGCGCCCGACTGGTGATCACTTTCACCCTGGTGGCGGTCACGGCCTCCTTCATGGTCGCGGGGCTCGGATATCAGCTCGTCCGGCGCGAGATCCTCGGCCGGGCCGAGCGCGTCGCCGTGGCCGGGGTGCGTGAGACGCTCTCCAAGACCACGCTGGTCGGCATCGGCGACGCCGTATGGCCGGACGGGCCCTCCGTGACCGGCGACGATCTGGCCGACCTGGTGTCCGCGCTGGCGGTCCCCGACCGTACGGCGATCATCACCTATGGCGCCCTGCGCCGTTCGAGCCCCGGCGCCCGGTTCACCATGGCCGACGTGCCCGGCCCGCTGATCATGCAGGCCACCCAGCGGATGGCCCACCAGCGGGTCCGGCTGCGGGAGGAACCCTGGTTGATCATCGCCACCCAGCTCCAGCGGAGCGGCCACAGCGGGGTCCCGTGGCCGACCGGGTTGACGGCCTACGTGTTCGTGCCGCTGGCCGACGAGGAGGGCACGCTGCTGCGCCTGCGCACGGCCCTCGCCCAGGCCGGGGGCATCACGCTGACCATCGCGCTGACCGTGGCGCTGCTGTCGGCGCGGGGAGTGCTGCGCCCGGTGCGCAGGCTGGGCGAGGCCGCCAGGGCACTGGGAGCCGGCGACCTGCGGGTGCGGCTTCCCGTACGGGGCGCGGACGAGTTGGCGGAACTGACCGCGACGTTCAACGAGACCGCCGCGGCGCTGGAACAGACCGTCTCGGAACTACGGACGCTGGAGTCGATGTCGAGACGGTTCGTCGCCGACGTCTCCCACGAGCTGCGCACTCCGCTGACCGCCATGACCGCGGTGACCGGGATGCTCGCCGAGGACGCCGACGATCTCCCTGATGACGTCGGCGAGGCCGTACGGATCATCATCCGCGAGACCAACCGGCTGCGCGTAATGGTCGAGCACCTGATCGAGATCAGCCGCTTCGACGCCGGCGCGGCGGTGCTCCGGCGGGAGACCGTGAACGTGGGCGACACGCTGGCCGACTGCCTCGAGGTGCGGGGCTGGACCGACCGGGTGGAGCTCACCGTGCCCGCCGGTCTCGCCTTCTCACTGGACGCTCGGAGGTTCGACGTGATCGTGGCCAACCTGGCCGGGAACGCGCTGCGCCACGGCGCGCCCCCGGTGCTGGTGAACGCCCGCCTCGTGCGGAGCACGCTGGAGATCACGATACGCGATCACGGCGCCGGCATCCCCGAAGCGGCGCTCCCCCACGTGTTCGACCGTTTCTTCAAGGCCGGAGCCGGCCGATCCAGGAGCGACGGCAGCGGACTCGGGCTGGCCATCGCCAAGGCCAACACGGAGCTGCACGACGGCACGATCACGGTGGAGCGCTGCGATCCCGGCACGCGTTTCACGGTACGGATTCCCCGGCCGCCGAGACCGATCGTCACATGATGCGCCTGCGCACCCGGCGGCGTTTCGTCGCCGCCATGCTCTCGGGACTGCTCGCGGCGCCGGTGGCCGCCTGCGGCGTGGAGCCCACGGAAGTGATCGACGCGGGGCCCGCACCGGTGATCAGCGACATGCCCGCCGCCGCCACGATCTACCTGGTCCGCGACGGCCGGCTGTGGCCGATGACGGTCGCCGCGGAGTCGCCGCAGCCGACCGACGTCATGACGGCCCTGTTCAAAGCGGAACGGCGAATGCCGAGGGGCGCGGCCACGGCGCTGTCCAGCCTCACGCTGACGCAGGTCCAGCTCGTGCGCAGCCCCCCGGACCCGGACCGCCGCAACGACCCGGACATCATCTACAGCCTGCACATGCGGGTGACCGTGAGCGGCTGGAAGATCTCCCGGATGGCGATGGCCCAGATCACCTGTACGGCTCGGCTCCGGCCGGAGATCTGGGCCGTGGAGGTCGTGCACGTCACTCCCGAGAGCACGGGCCGGCCGAAGACCCACACCTGCCGGGAGTTCTGGGATCTGAGCCCCAGGGCCGGCCGCCTCCCACCGTGACGGCCGGCCTGGAGCCGGATGTTACGGATCAGACCGTGATGTCCTCCAGCATCTCGGTCACCAGCGCGGCGATCGGCGACCGCTCGGACCTGGTCAGCGTGATGTGCGCGAAGAGCGGGTGGCCCTTCAGCTTCTCCACCACCGCGACCACACCGTCGTGGCGCCCCACGCGCAGGTTGTCACGCTGGGCGACATCGTGGGTGAGCACGACCCGGGAGTTGGCCCCGATCCGGGACAGCACGGTCAGCAGCACCCCGCGCTCCAGAGATTGGGCCTCGTCCACGATGACGAACGCGTCGTGCAGGGACCGGCCGCGGATGTGGGTCAGCGGGAGCACCTCCAGCATCCCGCGGTCCATGACCTCCTCGATGACCTCCGGACTGGTCACCGCGCCCAGGGTGTCGTAGACGGCCTGCGCCCACGGGCCCATCTTGTCGTTCTCCGTGCCGGGCAGGTAGCCGAGCTCCTGACCGCCGACGGCGAACAGCGGGCGGAAGACGATGACCTTGCGGTGCTGGCGACGCTCGAGCACGGCCTCCAGTCCGGCGCACAGTGCGAGCGCCGACTTGCCCGTGCCGGCCCGCCCGCCCAGGGACACGATGCCGACCTCGGGATCCATGAGCAGGTCGAGCGCGATCCGCTGCTCGGCCGACCGGCCGTGCACGCCGAAGACCTCCCGGTCGCCGCGCACCAGCCGTACGGACTTGTCCGGCAGGACACGGCCGAGCGCGGAACCGCGGCTGGACAGCAGCCGCAGCCCGGTGTGACAGGGCAGGTCGCGGGCCTCATCCAGCTCGGCCGTGCCGTTCTCGAACAGCGCCGCCAGATCCTCGCTGGTGACCTGGAGCTCGGCCATGCCCGTCCAGCCGGACTCGACGACCATTCCCGCGCGGTACTCCTCCGCGGCGAGGCCGATGGAGGCGGCCTTGACCCGCATCGGGAGATCCTTCGAAACCAGCACCACATCCCGGCCTTCGGCCGCCAGGTTCTGCGCGACCGTGAGAATGCGGGTGTCGTTGTCGCCCAGGCGGAATCCCGCCGGGAGGATCGACGGATCACTATGGTTGAGCTCGACCCGGATGGTCCCATCGCCTATCGGCATGGGCTCGTCCAGACGTCCGTACCGCACCCGCATGTCATCGAGGAAGCGGAGAGCCTCACGCGCGAAATACCCCAGTTCGGGGTGATGCCGCTTGGCCTCCAACTCGGTGATGACGACGATCGGGATGACGACCTCGTGCTCGTCGAAGCGGTTCATCGCCGCCGGGTCGGCGAGCAGGACCGAGGTGTCCAGAACGTAGGTGCGAGATGCGGACGGATTGCTCGAGGACACTGCCACGCGTTCTCCCCCGGGCGCCAGAGAGCGCCCTGCCTTGACTGGTGGTGAACGGACCGGGCCCGTGGCCTGCCCCGGAGGCGGGCCGGGATCCCGGCCCTCCTCGCTTTGTCATGGCGCAAGGACGGGCCCTCTCCCGAGGTAAGGGCCACCCATCCGAGCGGTGGCCGCTTACCTACCACGGTACGTAACGAATCCTCCGGACCCAATAGCCAAACGGTGCCCGAAAGGTGCCGTTCACGAAACGTTTCAGGAGCCGTACCGACGGTGACGCGCGGCGTACGAGCGGAGCGCCCGCAGGAAATCGACTCTGCGGAAGTCAGGCCAGTAGGCCTCGCAGAAGTAGAACTCGGAGTGGGCGCTCTGCCAGAGCAGGAATCCGGAGAGCCGCTGCTCTCCCGAGGTCCGGATGACGAGGTCCGGGTCGGGGAGGCCGCGCGTGTAGAGATGCTCCGCGATGTGCTCGACGTCGAGGACCTCGACGAGCTCCTCGATGCTCGCGCCCTTGCTGGCCTGCTCCTGGAGGAGGGAGCGCACCGCATCAGCGATCTCACGTCTTCCTCCATACCCAACCGCAACGTTCACAATCAGGCCAGGGCGGTGGGATGTGGTCTCTTTCGCCTGTTTGAGCACGCGAGCGGTGTGATCGGGCAGCAGGTCGAGCGAGCCCATCGGCTTGATGTGCCAGCCCTGCTCGACGAGATTCCGTACGAGACCCTCGATGACCTGGAGCAGGGGTTCGAGCTCCGACCTGTCCCTGGTCAGGTTGTCGGTGGACAGCAGCCACAGCGTCACGTACTCGACGCCGGCCTCCCGGCACCACACCAGCAGCTCTGAAATCTTGTCGGCGCCCTTCTGGTGCCCGCGGCTCACGTCGTCCAGGCCCATGGCGCGGGCCCACCGGCGATTGCCGTCCACGATCACTCCGACGTGCCGGGGGATCTGGGCCGGGGACAGCTTCCGTTCGAGCCTGCGCTCGTACAGCTTGTACACGAGATCGCGCACGCTCATGCCGTCCTCTTCCTCGCGGCCGGCCTCATCGTCGGGACCGGATGGGCTCGATCGTTCAATTATCGGGGGCATGACGAGGTGCCCGTTCCGTTGTTCCTGCACAACGCGCGGGGGCACCCGGCCGCGTCCGGCCGGATGCCCCGTCGTTCTCAACGCCGCGAACGTGATCAGCCCTGCTCGCCGAGCCGTTCCACGAGGGCGTGGTACTCGTCCCAGAGCTCCTTGGGCAGGTGGTCGCCGAAGGTCTCGAAGTGGGCCGGGATCAGCGAGGCCTCCTCCCGCCATACCTCGGGGTCGACGCTGAGCAGGATCTCGAGGTCTTCCCGGGCGACGTCGAGACCCTCGGTGTCCAGCTCCACCGGCAGGTTGCCGATCGCGGTCGGCACGGCCCGCGCCCTGCCGTTGAGCCGGTCGACGATCCATTTGAGCACGCGGCTGTTCTCGCCGAAGCCCGGCCACAGGAACCGGCCGCCGCCGTCCTTGCGGAACCAGTTGACGTAGTAGATCCGCGGCAGCCTCTCCGGGTCGGCCGCCCTGCCGACCTCCAGCCAGTGCCCGAAGTAGTCGCCCATGTTGTAACCGCAGAACGGCAGCATCGCGAACGGGTCGCGGCGCAGCTCGCCGACCTTGCCCTCGGCGGCCGCGGTCTTCTCCGAGGCCACGTTGGCGCCGAGGAACACGCCGTGCTGCCAGCTGAACGACTCGGTGACCAGCGGCACCGCGGTCGCCCTGCGGCCGCCGAACAGGATCGCCGAGATCGGCACGCCCGCCGGGTCCTGCCACTCGGGCGCGATGGTCGGGCACTGCTCGGCCGGGGTGGTGAACCGGGCGTTGGGGTGGGCGGCGGGTTCGGGCGAGTCCGGCGTCCAGGACCGGCCCTTCCAGTCGGTCAGGTGGGCGGGCGGCTCGTCGGTCAGGCCCTCCCACCACACGTCGCCGTCGTCGGTGAGCGCCACGTTGGTGAAGATGCTGTTGCCCCAGAGCGTCTGGATCGCGTTGGCGTTCGTGGACTGTCCGGTGCCCGGGGCCACCCCGAAGAAGCCGGCCTCGGGGTTGATGGCGTGCAGCCGCCCGTCCGGGCCGAAACGCATCCAGGCGATGTCGTCGCCGATCGTCTCGACCTGCCAGCCCGGGATCGTGGGCTGCAGCATGGCGAGGTTGGTCTTGCCGCAGGCCGACGGGAAGGCCGCCGCGACGTAGCGCGCCTCGCCCTCCGGGGGCGTCAGCTTCAGGATCAGCATGTGCTCGGCCAGCCAGCCCTCGTCGCGGGCCATCACGCTGGCGATCCGCAGCGCGTAGCACTTCTTGCCCAGCAGCGCGTTGCCGCCGTAGCCCGAGCCGTACGACCAGATTTCCCGGGTCTCCGGGAAGTGGCTGATGTATTTGGTCTGGCTGCACGGCCACGGCACATCCGCCTGGCCGGGCTCGAGCGGGGCGCCCACGGAGTGGACCGCCTTGACGAAGTCGCCGCGCTCCTCGATCAGGCGCAGCGCCTCGTCGCCCATCCGCGTCATGATCCGCATCGAGACCGCGACGTACGGCGAGTCCGTGATCTCCACGCCGAGCTGGGAGATCTCGCCGCCCAGGGGGCCCATGCAGAAGGGCACCACGTACATCGTCCGGCCGCGCATGCAGCCGTCGAAGAGCGCGTCGAACGTGCGGCGCATCTCGGCGGGAGCGACCCAGTTGTTGGTGGGGCCCGCGTCCTCCTCGCGCTCCGAGCAGATGAACGTCCGGTCCTCGACCCGGGCGACGTCACTGGGGTCGGAGGCCGCGTAGAAACTGTTCGGCCGCTTGGCCAGGCGCTTGAACGTGCCCTGCTCGACGAGCAGGTTGGTCAGGCGGGTCCATTCCGCCTCGGAGCCGTCGCACCAGTGGATCCGGTCGGGCCGGGTGAGCGCGGCGATCTGGTTGACCCAGGCGGCCAGTTCGGCGTGAGCGGTAGGTACGGGTATCTCTGTGGAAATGGACACGGGGACGGCTCCTCATTCTCGCAGGGCCAAATGATCATCAACGACGAATGGCCGTCCGGTCCAATTGGCGTAGACCATGCACTGCGGCGACACTTTCACACGCTAAATGGACGGCAATCGACGACCGTCCGGCCCGGCGGTTCGACCCTGCGACGCTGACCAGGCAGGACGGTGATGTGCGGGAAACCTTACCCACTTTGGCCACCTTCAAAGAAACGTCCCCTTTTCTCTACCCGCCTCCCGCGAGTTACACATTGGTATAGGCCATTGCCAATGGTCTAGGCCTTTTTTGGAATTGGTTCAGTCCAGCACGTCGGGGCCTGAGGCGCGGACCCGGTCCACATGCTGGAGCGCATCTCGCAGGTCAGCGAGCCAGGTGTCGGTGTGCCTGCCCACGAGCCTGACGCACCACGCCAGGGCATCGCTGCGGCTGCGGGCGACGCCCGCGGCGACCAGAGTGTCCAGCACCTGGCGCTCCGGCTGGCGCAGGCGGGTCATCACCGGCACCGAGAGCGTGGTGAACATCACTCTGTCGCCCTCGGCGACGACGCCCCAGGAGACCTTGCGGCGGAACCGGTGCTCGGCTTCGCGCGCGATGTCGATGCGACGTTCCCGGGTCTCCTCGCGGAACCGCTCGACGTACCCGGAGATGACGGCGGCGCGTTCCAGTTCGCCGATCCCGTCCGCCCCCACCGCCCCCTCCGCCACCGCCGTCGGCGGCAGCGTGCCGATGACGGTGATCTCCTCCCGGTCCAACGAGATCTCCGGCGGCCCGGTGAACCACTCGTCCGGCAACCGGTCGGCGAACCACCCTCGAAGCTGCGCGACTGCATCCATGTAATCGACATTACAACGCTGCATATCCCGTGGATATACATGCCGATCTGCCGCGAACAATCCGAAAGGACATGACACTCCCTATGATGATCCCCTTGCGACGAATCACCCCGGAGGGTCCTGTGTCCAAGCGAACCGCCGCGGCGGCCATCCCCCTGGTCTCCTGCCTCGCGCTGCAACCGGCCGCGGGCCCGGCCCATGCGGCCGCCGGGGATGCGGAGATAACGGTCGCGACCTGCTCGCCCTATCAGACGGTGACTCCCGCGAACGCGGATCGCTGCGGCGGCGACATGCTCGACGCGCTGTTCACCGGCCTGCTCGAGTACGTCCCCGGCACCTCCAAGTCGCGGTACGGCGTGGCGAAGTCGATCACCACCAGGGACAACCGGCGGTTCCGCGTCACGCTGCGCAGGGGCTGGAAGTTCCACGACGGCACCCCGGTCAGGGCGCGCAACTTCGTCGAGGCGTGGAACCTGGCGGCCTCCGCCAGGAATGGGGTGAACTCCTTCCTCTTCGGGGAGATCAAGGGGTACGGCAAGCGGAGGATGTCCGGCCTGAAGGTGACCGGCGACTACACGTTCACGATCGAGCTGACCAAGCCGTTCGGACCCTTCCTGGCGAAACTGGGCCATGTCGCGTTCTCCCCGCTGCCCGACTCCGCGCTGAAGAGCCCGGCGTCCCTCACCAGGAAGCCGGTCGGCAACGGCCCCTTCCGCGTAGTGAAATGGTCCCCTGACGGGGAGACCGTGGTCGAGCGGTTCGACGACTACGCCGGTACCGCCAAGCCGCACGTTTCGAAGATCACTTATCGGGCGTACCGGGACTACGAAGCCGCCTATCGTGATCTGCTCGCCGGCGACCTGGACTTCCTCGGCACCATCCCGTACTCCAAGGGCGGCCGGTACAAGGAGGACCTGGACGGCCGCGTCATCACCCGGCCGAACGGCGTCATCTCCGGCATCGGCCTTCCGCCGAAGATCGCGGCGAACTACGACGTCCGCAGGGCGATCTCGATGGCGATCGACCGAGAGGGCATCGCCAAGCGGCTCTGGAACGGCATGCGGGTCCCCGCGCGATCGTGGGTCCCGCCGACGGCCGAAGGCGCGCGGCGTGACAGCTGCGGGCAGGCCTGCATGTACGACCCCTCCGTCGCGCGCCGGATCCTGGCGCAGGCCAAGGCCAAGGGCGTCAGGCTGCCGGTGACCATCCCCCTCTACTACAACGCCGACGGCGGCCACCAGGAGACGGTGACCGCGATCGCGGCGAGCGTCAACCGGACGTTCAAGGGCGAGCTGAAGGTCGTACCGAAGGCGAAGCCCACGGTCATCGCGTTCATGAACGCGGCATCGGCCGGAAAGCTGAACGGCATGATCCGGATGAGCTGGGTGCTCGACTTCCCGCACATCCAGAACGTTCTTGGGCCGCTGTACTCGACGGGCAGCCCGTCCAACTACTGGCGCTATCGGAACCCGAGGTTCGACGCGCGGCTGAAGATCGCGGACCGGCAGGTGTCCCCCTCCCGCGCGCTCAAGCACTACATGATGGCCGAGACGATGCTCGCCCACGACCTGCCGTTCATCCCGCTGTGGAACGACCAGGACACGGCGGGCCATTCGAGTCGCGTCACGGCGGCGAAGCTGACGCCTTTCGGCTGGCTCGACCCCGTCTCGGTCAAGGCCGAATAGCGCACGGCGAGCAGATCAGGAGGCGGGTCAGCGGACGCGGGCGGAGACCGCGGGGCTGACCCGCACCACGCCCGCGAGGTTCTTCGTGTAGATCGGGGCGATCTTGACCACGTCGCCGGTGCGCGGGGCGTGCAGCATCTTCCCGTCACCCCAGTAGATCGCCACATGGGAGATGTAGCGGGGGTTGGTGGGGTCGTTGCGCCAGAACAGCAGGTCGCCGGGCCGGGCCTGGGAGAGCGAGATCTGCGGCCCCGTCGCCCACTGCTGCGCGGCCACCCTCGGCATCCGCACCCCCGCCTGCCGATAGGCCCACTGCACCAGCCCGGAGCAGTCGAAGCTGTTCGGCCCCTCCGCGCCCCAGGCGTAGGGACGGCCGACCTTGCCGACGGCGGCCCGCAGCGCGACCTGGAGTTGCTGCGACGACATGAACGCGCTCGCCGGCCAGGCGGTGCTGCCGCGCGGAGCGACCACCACCGGGTTGATCGTCGCGACCTGGCTGCCCTTGGGCAGGATCTTCAGCAGTCGCCTGCGCAGCTTCGCCGAGTCGACGTCGGGCGCGCTCACGACCATGGCGTTGCCCTCCGGGATGCCGAGTGACCTGGCGGTCCGCCGGGACACCATCGCGGCGATCGATCCCATCCCGACCGTGGCGTAGGCTCCGACGCGCATCCGCAGCCCGGCCCCGTCCACGGTCGAGCCGAGCTTCACGCCGCCGTCGTGACCCAGTTCGAACGACACCGCCACGTCCCCGGCCGCGACGTTCTGCCACAGCCCGTCGGAGCCCGCCGTCTTCGACGGGGTGTACGCGCGGAAGGTCGAGGGATCGACGCCCATCGTCTGCACCCGCTTGCCGTCGATGTGCACCTCGGCGGCGTCGGTCACCTCCGCCGCCTTCACGCCCTTCTGGCTTCGGACCCTGGCCACCACATCCGGCGCGAGCGGATGGGCGGACACCACGAAGAGATGCGGGCGGATCAGCTGCTTCAGCGGAGCCACCGGGTCGGCGGCGTCACCCCGCCCCGCGGCATCGTCCCCGGACTTCCCGGGCTCTCCGGACGGCTCGGGAGTGCCCGAGGCAGGCCGGTCGCCGGTCGCCCGCTCGGCCGCCGCGACGTACTGGCCGTGCCCGTACGCACGCCGTACGCCCGGTCCACCGGCCCGCGCCATCCCGCCGGGACCGTCCAGGCCGTCCATGCCGCCCAGACCGTCGAGCCGGACGAGGATCACGACATCGGCCAGCAGGATCGACACCAGGAGCACGGCGATGAGGGAGATGGTCCTGCGCAGCCCGACGGCCCGGCGCACCGGGTCGGCCGGGGTCCGCCCGGGGCGGACGAGAACCCGCGCTCGGCCGTGGTCGAGCACGAGCTCCCCCCTCTCCGCGGCCCCCGGAGCGTTCCGCCCGGGGTGATCCTGGTTCGTTCCAGGATGAGACTGCCGTAAGAGCCGGGAATCCCGCAATCCACGGGACTCCCGGCTCCTTGTCAGAAAGGGGGTTCTCAGCTACCTCAGTGGCTCAGTTGCCGACGTAGGGCACGGCCTCGAGGATCTCCACGGTGTTCTGCCTGCCGTTGGGCAGCGTGTAGGTCGCCTTCTCGCCGAGCTTCTTGCCGTTGATGGCGGATCCAAGGGGGGAGTTGGGCGAGTAGACGTCGATGGGGGAACCGCTCTCCTCGCGCGAGGCCAGCAGGAAGGTGACCTCCTCCTCGTCGCCGTCGAAGCGGACGGTGACGGTCATGCCGGGCCCGACGACGCCTTCGGTGCGGGGGGCCTCTCCGACCTTGGCGCTGTCGAGGATCTGGCGCAGATGGAAGATCCTGGCCTCCATCTTGCCCTGCTCGTCCTTGGCGGCGTGGTAACCGCCGTTCTCCCTGAGGTCACCCTCTTCCCGGGCGGCTTCGATCTTCTTGGCGATCTCGATGCGACCCGGGCCCGAAAGCTCTTCGTACTCCTTCTTGAGACGGTCGTACGCCTCTTGCGTCAGCCAGGTGACGTTTTCGTTCTGGGAGACGGCCACGGGCTCTCCTTGTTTCCGTAAGTGACTCGAAAGATGGGTCGTGTCCCCTCTGATACGCGGAGACCCTACCCGTCTTCGAACGCTTCCCAAAGATTCCACTATACGAGATCGCAGTAGTCGACATATACGGCTGTGGCCTGCGCACTCGTCCTCAGCCGTTCCCTGAAGGTCAGTTCTGCCTTACCCGCGGGAACGTCGATCATCCGGCTGCCGACCTCCATGTGCCCGGTGTCCAGCGCGCGCAGACGGCACGTCGCCGCCCGATCGGCGAGCTTGTGCACGGTGAACGTTATCTCCGCCGAATCGGCCGCACTCGCGTCGAAGGAGATCACCTGAGCCTTCACGAGAGGGTTGCCGCTGGCAGACATCATGACGTACCCCCAGCCGCCGGCCATGACGGCGACGATCAGGGCAATGACCAGATAGGTCGCGAAACCTCCGCGGCGCGGCGGGCGCGGCGGGAACTCGTCCGGTGTGCCGAGGATGGGCCGCTCCCCGGCTGCTTCCGTGGCCGCTCCCGTGGCCGCCCCGGCAGCGGCCTTGTCGCTGGGCATCGCGGAATCTCCCTGAAGTCTGTCGGTGTTGTGCGAGACGATCGTCTGGTGAGCCACGGCTGCCGCGGACCGGGCAGGATGCGGATCCGAAGCACAGGGCTCATTAGAAGCTAACCTCTTTTGCGGACCCAGCACACCATGAGGAGAGCCGTGAGTGCACCGTTGAAGCTGATGGCCGTGCACGCGCACCCCGACGACGAGTCGAGCAAGGGCGCGGCGACGATGGCCAGGTACGTCGCGGAGGGCGTGGAGGTCCTCGTCGTGACCTGTACCGGAGGTGAGCGCGGTTCGATCCTGAATCCGAAGATGGACCGGCCCGACATCCTGGAGAACATGGGAGAGGTCCGCCGGCAGGAGATGGCGAAGGCCCGCGAGATCCTCGGCGTCGAGCAGCGCTTCCTCGGTTTCGTCGACTCCGGGCTCCCCGAGGACGAGAACGAGCCGCTCCCCGAGGGCTGTTTCGCACTCCAACCCCTGGAGACCGCGTCGGCCCCCCTCGTCGCCGCCGTACGGGAGTTCCGTCCCCACGTGATCTTGACGTACGACGACAACGGCGGCTATCCGCACCCCGACCACATCCTGACGAACCGGGTGTCGATCGAGGCGTTCGAGGCGGCCGGGGACCCGGACCGCTACCCCGGCACCGGCGAGCCGTGGCAGCCGCTGAAGCTCTACTACCACATGGGCTTCACCCGCGAGCGCTTCGAGGCGCTGCACGACGCGATGACCGCGCGCGGGATCGGGTCGCCGTACGGCGACTGGATCGCCCGATGGGAGGACCGGCCGCAGAAGTGGGACGTCACGACCAGGGTGCCCTGCGCCGCCTACTTCGAGACCAGGGACCGCGCCCTGCTGGCGCACGCCACCCAGGTCGATCCGGACGGGTTCTGGTTCGTCTGCCCCCGCGAGGTCCAGGAGGAGGTCTGGCCGACCGAGGACTACCACCTCGCCAGGTCCCTGGTCGACACCGCGCTGCCCGAGGACGATCTGTTCACGGGGATCCACGCGGAGGTCGCGCCTACCTGCTCGTAAGCTGGACGGGTGGACTACACGAGTTACGGCCCGGGCACTCTCGCGTTCATCATCGTGGCCGGGATCGGTCTGGCCCTGTTCTTCCTGCTCAAGTCGATGAACAGGCAGATCGCCAAGATCCAACCGCCGGATGACGGGCACGAGAACGGCGCCCGCGTGAACGGCGGCGACAAATGATCCGAGAAGTGATCGAGGTCGCCGACAATCCAGAGGAATCGCGGTACGAGATCAGGGTGGACGGCGTCCTCGCGGGCTTCGCCGACTACCGGCCGAGGCCCGGGAGGATCGTGATCACCCACACGGAGATCGGCGAGGAGTTCGGGGGCAGGGGACTGGGCGGCACGCTCGTCCGCGAAGCCCTCGACTCCGCGCGGGCCGCCGGGCTCACGGTCACCCCGCTGTGCGGTTTCGTGGCCGAATACATCCGGCGTCACCCGGAATATCAGGAACTGGTGGCCGAACCCGGGGCTTGATCAACCGGGCTCTGCCGTCATCGCGTCGACCAGGCTCGCTCGAGGGCCTTGGGCAGCCCCCACCAGCCGAGCGAGGTCAGCACCTCCGCCTTGTCGACGATGCCGAGATGCGCCCACAGCGGCGTGACGGCCGTGAACAGCATCTCCGTCGCCTCCAGATCCTCCGGCTCATCGGGCTCGACGTCGACGTCCTCGGAGTCGGCGATGAACCTGGCGATCCGTTCGGGCGAGGCGAGCACGCCAGGGCCGTACCGGGTCAGCGTGATCACCGCGGCGAGCCAGTCGGCGTGATTGATGGCGCACAGCGAGGCCAGGATCGAGTCCTCGTGGCTGAGCTCGCGGTCCAGGTCGAAGAACCGGACGGCGTCCTCCTCGTCCGGGAGATCGGAGATGGGGGCGGCGATCCCGGCGGCGACGATGAGCCACAGCTCCTCGTCGGACTCGGGCAGCGCACCCGCATCCGGAATGCCGCCCGCCGGCAGATCCTCATCCAGGCCCGCCACCGCGCGCAGAACGTTGCCCGGATAGCCCGGGCGGGTAAGCGTGACGCGCAGCCTCGCCACGGCCGACCGCAGATCGGCCGCCGGGAACGGCGGCTCCGGCAGGTCCTCCAGCACCCGGCGCAGCTCGCTCAGCGCGAAGGCCTCCTCCTCATCCCAGGCGGCGAAGAGCTCCCGGTCCTGCTCGTCGTTGACCGCGACGTTCGGCACGCGGCCGTCGGGAAGCGGTGTGCCGAGCCAGCGTTCCTGGAGTTCCTCGTACGCGTTCCGCGCCTCGGGTTCTCCGGCTGCCAGCGCGTCCGCGTCGATCTCGCCGGCCGCCAGCCGTTCCTCCAGGAACGCCACGAGTCGCTCGTACATCTCGGTGGCCACCGGCCCGCGCTCGTCCTCTTCCGGCCAGAGGAAGTAGCTGCGGGTCAGCATGATCGGCTCGGTCCCGCTGGCCTCCAGCCAGTGCCGCACCTGACCCACCGTGGCGCTACCGGACTCGATCTGCGTGAGGATCGTCTTGGCGGACTCCCAGAACACGACCGACAGCGGGTTGCCCGCCGCGACGAGCTCGCGGCGTAGGTCGGGAAGGGAGACCAGGGCCTGCCCCGAGGGCACGGCCAACAGCGCCCGCGCCACGTCCCGCCGGGTCAGCGCGGACGGCGCACGTCCCGAATGTCTCACGGCGAAGTCCAGATCCAGCCCCACGCTCAGTGAGCCTACGCCCGCCGCCACCGGAACACATCCCCCCGGTCCCCCCGGACGCCTCTCGCCCTCGTAAGGGAACGATCACCCCCACTTTGCCCTCGGCCGTACGACTCGTAGATCGCGAGAACGACCAACAGTCCATCATCCTGCGGCCTGAGAAAGGTCTGCGAGTTCGACATCACGGCCGTACTCTGATGGGGAGCCAAGGAGGGTGATATGAGCGCTCAGCCTGTTCACGGGCACAGGTATGACCGTCCAAGGGTCCCACGCACCATCGGTGGGATCTCCGGCGCCCTGCGCGGCGCTCGCCGAGCCCAGTTCTTCGCCGAACTGCTTGAGGCCGAACAGGGACCGGAACTGAACAACGTACTGACCACGTGGTGGGGGCGCGCGATGCTCGACACCGACCCCGATCGTGACCGCGTACACGAGGCCGCAGAGGCCGGAACGCTGCCTGTGACGACCATGGACGAAGTAATCCGCCGCCGTCAGAGGCTCATTGCTTCATGACAGAGGATGACGACGATCTCTGGCCGGTCATTCCCTCCGAGATCGTGGCCGACACCCTCGCCGATCCCGCCGTTTCCGCTGACGTCTTCTCCACGGTGGTCGCACTGACAGTGGCGATCTGTGAGAACCCGTGG
This sequence comes from Sphaerimonospora thailandensis, assembly GCF_016863115.1. Lineage (GTDB taxonomy): Bacteria > Actinomycetota > Actinomycetes > Streptosporangiales > Streptosporangiaceae > Sphaerimonospora > Sphaerimonospora cavernae. Next base: position 2,411 of record NZ_BOOG01000013.1, on the reverse strand, counting down.
CTGCCGGAGAGCGATCAAGTCGGTGTCGATCCAGACTGGCGGGAGATCCCCATCCCGAACGGGTACGGCATCGCCGAGTATCGGATCGGCAAAGCCGATCACCACGTGATCTTGACTCGTGTGGTGCTGTTCTGACACGAAGGGACTGGCCCTTCCCCGCTTTGCCCTCGGCCGTACGGCTCACGCAGACTGAAGAAGTCACTACCGCGCACGCCGGAGAGGATGATCCGAGTGAACCGGCTGAAGGACGCGACAAGTCCCTACCTGCTGCAGCACGCGGACAACCCGGTCGACTGGTTCGCCTGGGGTGAGGATGCGTTCGAGGAGGCCCGGCGGCGCGACGTCCCGCTGCTGATCAGTGTGGGCTACTCGGCATGCCACTGGTGTCACGTCATGGCGCACGAGTCGTTCGAGGACGAGGCGACGGCTCGGCTCATGAACGAGCTGTTCGTCAACGTGAAGGTCGACCGCGAGGAGCGACCCGACGTCGACGCCGTCTACATGGCGGCCACGCAGGCGATGACCGGGCAGGGCGGCTGGCCGATGACCGTGTTCGCCACCCCCGACGGGCATCCGTTCTACACCGGGACGTACTTCCCCAGGCCGCACTTCCAGCGGCTGCTCCAGGGGGTCGCCCAGGCCTGGCGGGAGGACCGCCAGGGCGTGCTCGCGCAGGGCTCCAAGGTGGTGGAGGCCCTGGGCGAGCGCTCCGGGCTGCCCTCCGGTCCGCTGCCCGACGCGCGGCTGCTGGGCCTCGCCGTACGGAACCTCGCGGAGAGCTTCGACGAGCGGCGTGGCGGCTTCGGCGGTGCGCCCAAGTTTCCGCCGTCGATGGTCCTGGAGTTCCTGCTCCGGCACGACACCGACGACGCCACGGCCATGGTCGGCAAGACCATGGAGGCGATGGCCAGGGGCGGCGTCTACGACCAGCTCGGCGGCGGCTTCGCCCGTTATTCGGTGGACGCCGAGTGGCGCGTCCCGCACTTCGAGAAGATGCTCTACGACAACGCCCTGCTGCTGCGGGTCTACGCCCACTGGTGGCGGTCGACCGGCTCGCCGCTCGCGCGGCGGATCGCGCTGGAGACCGCCGACTGGCTGCTGCGCGAGATGCGCACGCCTGAGGGCGGCTTCGCCTCGGCGCTGGACGCCGACAGCGCCGACCCCGACAGCTCCGGTCCCGACGGCGGGCACGGCGAGGGGCTGTTCTACATCTGGACGCCCGGTCAGCTCCGGGAGGTGCTCGGGGACGAGGACGGCGCCTGGGCCGCCGCGCTGTTCGAGGTCACGGCGGCCGGCACGTTCGAGCACGGGACGTCCGTGCTCCAACTTCTCGCCGACCCCGATGACGCCGCCCGGTTCGACCGGGTCCGTACGGCGCTGCTCGCCGCACGTGAGCGGCGGCCCCGGCCGGGACGGGACGACAAGGTGGTCGCCGCGTGGAACGGCCTGACGATCGCCGCGCTGGCCGAGGCGGGCGCGCTGTTCGAGCGCCCCGACCTGATCGACGCCGCACGCGGAGCGGCCGAGCTACTCGCCGAACTGCACTTCAAGGCCGAAAGCGCGGTGCCGCGCCACCCGGATCAGGGCCCAGATCAGGGTCCGCAACAGGGCCTGGCGCGAGGAGGCGTGCGGCTGCTGCGGACCTCGCGCGACGGGCGGCCGGGGACCAACGCGGGCGTGCTGGAGGATTACGCGAACGTCGCCGAGGGGTTCATCACCCTCTACGGCGTGACCGGCGGGACGCGCTGGCTCCACGCGGCGGGCGACCTGCTGGAGACCGTGCTCACCAATTTCCCGGACGGTTCGGGGGGCTTCTTCGACGTGCCCGACGACGGCGAGCGACTGTTCCAGCGGCCACAGGATCCGACGGACAACGCTTCGCCGTCGGGTCAGTTCGGGGCGGCGGGGGCATTGTTGTCGTACGCCGCGCTGACGGGTTCGGCGCGGCACCGGGAGGCGGCCGAGGCGGCGCTCGGCGCGGTCTCCGTGCTCGCCGAGAAGTACGCCCGGTTCGCCGGCTGGGGTCTCGCCGTGGCCGAGGCCGCGCGGTACGGCCCGGCCGAGGTGGCGATCGTCGGCCCGCCCGGCGACCCGAGGACCGAGGCCCTGCACCGTGCCGCCCTGATGGCGACCACCCCCGGCCTGGTCATCGCCTCGGGCTCACCATTGGACGGCGCGGTCGACGTTCCGCTCCTGGAGGGACGCGGGATGATCGACGGTGAGCCCGCGGCGTACGTCTGCCGCCGGTTCACCTGCCGCGCCCCCGTCACCTCCCCCGCCGACCTCCGCGCCGAGCTCGCCCGCTGAGCACGCGGCGGCGGTGCGACCCGGAGCGGCCACCAAAGCGTGCGTTACTCATTGTGCTTGTAATGTAACGTTCAGTTTTATGCCGTCCCCCCAGCACGACACAC
>NZ_BOOG01000012.1 GCF_016863115.1 Sphaerimonospora thailandensis | reverse complement strand
GGTGATTTTCTGCAAGGTCATGAAGGGGGATGGCGCAGGTCATCGGCCTTCTGTGCAAGCAACTGCAAGATCACGAATGGAGTTTGTGCAGGTCGTCGGCCATCTCTGCGAGTAAGTGCAAGATCACGCGGGGGGTGTGGGCTCTGGTGTTGGCTTGGGCTTGGCACCGTCGACGATCTTGCGCTTGCCGAGCGGGGCGCGCAGCTTCACGGTGGTGGACTTCTTGATGGCGATCGAGATGCACATCGTGTCCTTGGCGGCCGGATCGGTGCCCTCGTAGAGGGTGACGACCACCTTCCTGGCCGTCTCCTTCGTCTTGACGCGGTCGAGCACGGTGCACGGAGCGACCCCCGACCACCAGGTGATCCGCAGTTTCCTGCCGTGGGCGATGGGCTTGACGCTGCGCCATCGCACCTTGTGCGTGCCCAGCGTGCGCCGGTGCGGTTTCACCGGGCCGGCATCCGCGGGGGACGAGGGGCCCACCGCGGGGGCGACCGGGCCGGGCGAGGCCGAGGGCGAGATGCGGCCGGGAGCGCCCAGCGCCCCGGAGGCGGTCGTCACGGTGAGGATGGTGGTGACGACCGCCGCGATGGCCGCACCGGCGACCGTGGTCGTGGTGATGCCGTGGATGGTACGCATACCCCTAAGTACGGAGGCGGCGGCATCGCGGTTCAAGTCGCGGCCCAGTCTGGGTGCGGGGCTCAACTCGCCGCACCGTCGACGATCTTCCGGTCGGCCAGCGGGGCGCGCAACTCGACCTTGGTCGTCTTCTGGATCGCGATGAGAATGCAGACCGCGTCGGGCGAGCGCGGGTCCTGGCCCTCGTAGAGCGTGACGATCACCTTGTCCGCCTGTTCGTCGACCTCGACCCGGTCGAGCACATTGCACGGCTCGACGCCCGACCACCAGACGACGTCAAGCGATCGCCCGTCCCCAGAGGGAGTCGCGCTGACCCACGGCACCTTGTGAGTGTTGAGAGTGTGCCCCACCGGGGTTACGGGGGACGGCGAACCGCTCGGCGCGGCCGTACTGGCCGGCACGCCGACCGGCTCGTCGGGTCCGCTCGACCCGGACCCCGATCCCGACGCCGATGTGGACGAGGGGTCTCCGCAGGCGGCGGCCATGAACAGGAGCGCGACGAGCCAGAAGGTCCTCATATCCCTGAAACGGTTACCGCGTCGGCCGGGTTCACCGATGAGCGACGCGGGAGCCCCCGGCCCGCGAGCCGGCGGGCCGGGTGCTCTGAATGACGGGTGGGACGTCAGCGCTCGCCCGGCACCCAGTCGTCGTGCTGCTGCGGGGCCGCGGACTTGAGCGTCGCGGCCACGGACGGCGGCACCGGGTCGGGGAACGGCGCGCAGTGCGCGTCCGGCCCCGGCCGGCTCGCGGGCAGCGTGCCGTCGGACAGGTACGCCTTCCAGATGTCATCGACGCAGGCGTCGCCGCGACCGGTCAGGCCGTGGTTGCCGCCGCCGTCCATCACCACCAGGCGCGAGGTCGGGAACAGCTTGTGCATCTCGAGACCGCCCTGGTACGGCGTGGCCGCGTCCTTGGTGTCCTGGAAGAACAGCGCGTCCTTGACCGACCGGCCGTCGATCCGCTGCTCGTGCCCGTGCACCGGCCAGAACGCGCACTGGGCGTTGAACCAGGCGTTCCCCCAGCTCAGGAAGGGCGCCGTACGGTACGACCGCGACCAGTCGGCGTGCCAGGTGGTCCAGTCGCGCGGCCAGCGGGCGTCTGAGCACTCGACGGCGGAGTAGACCGCCAGCGTGTTGTCGTCACCGCTGTTGTCGCCGTAGACGCCGAAGGCGCTGAGCAGCGCGTCCGTCTCGCCCGCCGTGGCGTACTTCGCGAGCGCCTCGGCGAGGCGTGGCCAGCGGCTCTTGAGGTAGCCGCCGGCGAGGAACGTGTCGTCGAGTTCGTCCGGCCCGACCTTGCCCCCGGCGGGGGTCGCCTTCAGCTTGGCGCGGGCGGCGTAGTAGGCCTTCTCCACGTCGGCGGCCGTCGTGCCCAGGTGGTAGGTGTCGTCGTACTTGGCGATCCAGGCGAAGAATTCCTTGGCCCGGGCCTCGAAGGCGTGGTTCTGGTCGAGGTTGTGGCCGTACCAGATCCGCTTGGGATTGACGATGCTGTCCAGGACCAGGCGGCGTACGTTGCCCGGGAACAGCGTGGCGTAGGTGGCGCCGAGGTAGGTGCCGTAGGAGTAGCCGACGTAGCTGATCTGCCGCCGGCCGAGCGCCTTGCGGATCTGGTCCATGTCCATGGCCGCGTCGGTCGTAGACATGTGCTTGAGCAGCTCGCCGTACTTCTCGCCGCACGCCGCGGCGTAGCCGCGTGCCCGTTCGGCCCAGGCGAGCTCCTCCGGCGGGTTCGCCGGCACGTAGTCGGGCCGCACGGGGTCGGAGTAGTGCGGGTCGCAACTGAGCGACGGCTCGCTGGCGCCGACGCCGCGCGGGTCGAAGCCGATCAGGTCGTACCGCGCGGCCAGATCGGCGCCTAGCCGCGCCCCCATGACTGCCGGGTAGGCCAGGCCGCTGCCGCCGGGGCCGCCCGGGTTGAACAGCAGGGCGCCCTGGTAGTGGGCCGTGTCGGTGGCCTTCTTGCGCGACACCGCGATCTTGATTTTCTGGCCGCGTGGCCGGTGGTAGTCCATCGGGACCTCGACCATCGCGCACTCGATGCCCGCCGGGAGGTTCTCGCACTGTGCCCATTGGAGAGGGGGCCACTGCGGAGCCGGCGGGGTGTGTTCGGGGGCCCGGGGCGCATCGGCGGTCGCGGGTCCGGCGACCAGTGCTCCACTCAGCCCCAGGCCGGCCGCGGCCAGCGCGATGAGGATCTTCTTCACCTGGTTACCCCTTCAGCGCGGGCGGCTCCTCGTTGGAACCGGCTTACGGCGCCATCGAGCGATCATTCCTGACAGGGGCAGTAAGAGTCGGCAACGACGCCCAGTCGGTTGCGAAACCGCAACTCGAGCACGGTCGCTTCGTCACGTGGGCGGTAAGCTCAATGGGCTCGTCGGCGGGTTCGCCAGGGGGCTCGGCAGGCCGCGAGGAAGATCTCCATGAAGAGGTAGATGCATGATCGCGATTCTCGGGACCGGCAAGATGGGTGAGGCCCTGCTCTCGGGGCTGCTGCGCGCCGGGCTCAGGTCCGAGCAGATCATAGCGACGGCACGTCGGCCGGACCGGGCCGACGCGCTGCGTGAGCGGTACGGCGTGGCGGTGGCGGACAACGCCGAGGCCGCCAAGGGCGCCGAGACGCTCATCCTGGCGGTCAAGCCGCAGGACATGCAGACGCTGCTGGCCGAGATCGCGCCGTACGTGCCGGCCGACCGGCTGGTGATCTCCGTGGCCGCCGGCATCACGACCGGGTTCGTCGAGTCCCGGCTGGAGGGGCAGGTCCCGGTCGTCCGGGTCATGTCCAACACCCCGGTTCTGGTCGACGAGGCCATGAGCGTCATCTCGGCGGGCTCGTACGCGTCAGAGGAGCACCTGAAGCGCACGGAGGCGCTGCTCAGCCCGGTCGGCAAGGTGCTGCGCATCCCGGAATCACAGCAGGACGCGGCCACCGCGCTGTCCGGCAGCGGACCGGCGTACTTCTTCTACCTGGTCGAGGCCATGGTCGACGCGGGCATCCTGCTGGGCATGCCCCGCGCCGCCGCGCTCGACATGGTCACGCAGTCGATCGTCGGCGCGGCGATCATGCTGCGCGACTCGGGTGAGCACCCGGTGATCCTGCGCGAGGCCGTGACCTCGCCCGGTGGCACCACGATCTCCGCCATCGCCGAGCTCGAACGGCACCGCGTGCGCGCGGCGTTCCTCGACGCCATCGAGGCCGCTCGCGACCGCAGCCGCCGGCTCGCCTCCGGCTGACCGGCCAGGCCGTCAGCCGGTCTCCCGGAAAGGCGCTTGACCTTCCCTTTACGATGGGCCGGTGACGTTTCGTCGCGGGCTTCTCCCGTTGCTCGCCGTTCCGATTCTCCTGGTCGCCGGCTGCACCTCCGCTGAGCCGGCCAGAGCGCAGATCGGTACGGTCGCCCGTGCACCGGTCAGTGAGGTCGTCGAGGCGCCGGCGACCGTCGTCGCGCGGGCCGCCGCCACCATGACGGCCCCGGTCTCGGGCACCGTCGCCGCGATATACGTCCAGGACGGCGACACGGTGAAGAAGGGCCAGATCCTGGCGCGGATCAGCTCACCTCAGGCGCGAGAGCATCTCGCCGAGGCCAAGAAGGCCGACAGGAAGGCAGCCCGGCCGATCTCCATGGCCGGGGTGCCCGGCGGGTCCGGCCTGCCGTCGGGCCCCGGGGCGGCAGCCGTGAGCCTGCCGAGCCTGAACCTGACCGCCACGTCCCTGGACTCGCAGGTCGCACAGGGCTTCGCCAGGGCCAGGAAGGCGGCGAAGGCGATAGACGACCCCGCGATCAGGGCCGCCCTGCTGTCCGCGATCGACGAGGCGCAGGCGCGGCAGCGGGACCAGCGGCGGGCGCTCGATCAGGTGGTCGCGAGCCTCAACCGGTCGCTCAACCAGGCGCTCTCACAGGTGACCGGCCGGCTGACCACGCAGCTGACCGGCCAGTTGCGGTCGGGCCTGAGTGGGCTGACGGCGTCCATGTCGTCCCTGCAGGAGGCCTCGCGGTCGCAGACCAGGGCCGCCGTGCTGGCCGCCAGGCGGACCGTGGACGCCCTGGTCGTCAGGGCGCCGTTCGCTGGAGTGGTCACGCTCGGGGGTCCCTCCTCCGGCGGCGCGTCGGGCCTCGGCGGCCTGGGCGCGCTCGGCGGCGCGGGCAGCCTCGGCGGCCTGGGTGACCTGGGCGCGCTCAGCGGTCGGCTGACGGCTCCCGGCAGCGGCCGGTCGAGCGGTGTCATCGCGGCCGGGGTGCCGGTCGCCGCGGGGGACGCCATCGTCACGGTGACCGATGTCTCCACGCTCACGCTCTCGGCCGACGTCGACGAGACCGACGTGCTGCTCGTGAAGAAGGGGACCCCGGCCCAGGCCGAGTTCGATGCGGTGACCGGCGCGAGCTACCCCGCCACGGTGGTGGGCGTCGGCATTTCACCCAAGCAGGGGGCGACCGGCGGCGTCAGCTATCCCGTACGGCTCGAACTCGGCGAGGGCGCCTACGACGGCGGCGGCGCGGCCCCCGCGCCCAAACCGGGGATGAGCGCGGTGGTGCGGCTCACCGTGCGGCAGTCCCCCGACGCGGTGGCCGTACCCGCTTCGGCGGTCGTGACCAGCGGGCGGGACGCCATCGTCTGGGCGGTGCGCGACGGCAGGGCCGAGCGCCGCGTGGTCAGGCTGGGCGCGCAGGGCGACGCGGTCGTGGAGATCCTCGCCGGGGTGTCGCCGGGCGAGCGCGTCGTGGTCAGGGCCGCGGACACCATCCGCCCCGGCCAGCCCCTCCCATGACCGCCGCACGGCCGGCGCCGCCGGCGTTCGAGGCCGTGGACCTCGTCCGCTCCTATCCGCTCGACGGCGGCGTCCGCGTCGACGCGCTGCGCGGGGTCACCCTGTGCATCGACCAGGGGGAGTTCGTGGCGATCGTGGGGCCGTCTGGGTCGGGGAAGTCCACGCTCATGCATCTCCTCGGCTGCCTCGACCGGCCGACGTCCGGCGTGCTCCGGGTGGGCGGGGTGGACGTGTCCACCCTCGACGACACCCGGCTGGCCGAGCTGCGCAACCGGGCGATCGGCTTCGTCTTCCAGTCCTTCCACCTGCTGGCCCGCACCTCGGCGCTGGACAACGTCGCACTTCCCCTGGTCTACCGGGGCGTACCGAGACCGGAGCGGCGGGCGCGGGCGAGGGCCGCGCTGGAGGCGGTCGGGCTCGGTCACCGGCTCGGGCATCGCCCGTCCCAGATGTCCGGCGGCGAGCAGCAGCGGGTGGCCATCGCGCGGGCCCTGGTCGGCGATCCCGAGGTGCTGCTCGCCGACGAGCCGACCGGCAACCTCGACTCGCGCAACGGCGAGGAGGTGATGGGCCTGCTGGAACGGCTCAACGTCGACGGCGGCGTCGCGGTGGTGCTGGTGACCCACGATCAGGGAGTCGCGGCGCGGGCCCGCCGCCAGATCCACGTCCGCGACGGGCTCGTGGAGTTCGACACGGCCGCCGCCCGTACGGCCCGGCGGAACATGCGGAGCGAATGGAACGAACGGAACGAACAGAACGAACGACACCGAGGAAACCAGCGGGACGGTGACCCGCGGTGAGGACGGCCGAAGCGCTCCGGATGGCGCTGGAGGCACTCCGGGTCAACCGGTTGCGCACCATGCTCACCATGCTCGGCGTGATCATCGGTGTGCTGGCGGTGGTGATCCTGGTGGCGATCGGCACCGGGGCCAAGAACGCGGTCGAGAAGGAGATCGCCGGACTGGGCAGCAACATCATCCTGGTGGTGCCCGGCCAGGTGGGGCTGGGCGCCGTGCCGACGCAGAGCCGCCTCGACCTGGCCGACGTGGCCTATCTGAGGCGCGTCGTCGGCGACCCGTCGAAGGTGACGGTCGCCGTGAACTCCGGCGAGCCCGTCCGGATGGGGCGCATCGAGGTGTTCGCCACGATCACCGGCACCGACGAGTACATGCCCGGCATCTTCGAACGGCCGTTGCACCGCGGGCGCTACCTGAGCGGGACCGATGTCGACACCCGTCGCCGGGTGGCCGTCCTGGGCGCTGAGGTGGCCAGGAAGCTGTTCGGCGACGTGGACCCGGTCGGCCGTCAGGTGGCGATCGCCGGGGTGCGGTTCCGGGTGGTCGGGGTTTATGAGACGGTCGGCTCCACCTTCGGCGTCGCCAGGGACCAGGAGGTGCACGTCCCGGTCACCACGGCGCAGCGGCTGATCGGGCTCGACCGGATCAACGGCGTCGCGGTCGGCGCCTCCGGTCCCGACGAGATCGAGCCGCTGCGCGGCCGGGTGGTGGCCGCGCTGGAGGCCCGCTACCCGGATGAGAAGTTCTCCGCCGTCACCCAGACGCAGCTCCTCGGCACGATCGGCACGGTCCTCGGCATGCTCACCGGGGTGCTGGCCGCCATCGCCGGCATCTCGCTGCTGGTCGGCGGGGTCGGGGTGTCCAACATCATGCTCGTCGGAGTGCGGGAGCGCACCAAGGAGATCGGTCTGCGCAAGGCCCTCGGCGCCCGTCAGCGGGACATACTCGGGCAGTTCCTCATCGAGGCCGTGCTGCTGACGACGATCGGCGGCACGATCGGCATCGTCCTCGGCGTGGGCGGGGCGCTGCTGATCGGGGCGGTCACGCCGGTGCCGGCCGCGATCACCTGGTGGTCGATCGTCCTCGCCTTCGGGGTCTCGGCGGTGGTCGGCGTCTTCTTCGGGGTCGCGCCGGCCCGGCGGGCGGGCCGGCTCGACCCGGTGGTCGCCCTGCGCAGCGAATGACCGCGATACGGTCGTGGTCATGAGTCAGGCGGTACGCGTCATCTGGGATGACGCCCTGGTTTCCTACGATTTCGGTCCCGGTCATCCACTCGCACCGGTGCGCGTCGAGCTCACCATGGCCCTCGCCCGCGATCTGGGCGTGCTGGACGGCGCCGAAATGGGCGGTTGCGTCCCGGCTACGGACGACGAGCTGGCACTCGTGCACAAACGGGACTACATCGAGGCGGTCAAGGCGGTCTCCAGGAGCGGCCGTCCCGACCTGCGCCACGGGCTGGGCACGGACGACAACCCCGCCTTCGTCGGCGTGCATGAGGCGGCGGCCCTGGTGACCGGGGCGACCCTGGCTGCGGCACGCGCGGTGTGGCGCGGCGAGGCCGAGCACGCCGTCAACGTGGCGGGCGGCCTGCACCACGCGATGGCGGCCACGGCGAGCGGGTTCTGCGTCTACAACGACCCGGCCGTGGCGATCGCCTGGCTGCTGTCCCAGGGCGCCTCCAGGGTCGCCTACGTGGACGTCGACGTCCACCACGGCGACGGCGTCCAGGCGATGTTCTACGACGATCCGCGGGTGCTCACGATCAGCTTGCACGAGAGCCCGCGCACGCTCTTCCCGGGAACGGGCTTTCCGCAGGAGACGGGCGCCGAGGGGGCGGAGGGCAGCGCGGTCAACGTGGCGCTGCCCGCCGGTTGCGGTGACGCGGGCTGGCTGCGGGCCTTCCACGCCGTCGTGCCGCCGCTGCTGCGCGAGTTCGCGCCGGAGGTGCTGGTGACGCAGCAGGGCTGCGACAGCCACGCGCTCGATCCGCTCGCCAACCTCATGCTGAGCGTGGACGGCCAGCGTACGGCTTACGCGGCGCTGCACGGGCTGGCCCATGAGACCGCGGGCGGACGGTGGATCGCCGTGGGCGGCGGAGGTTACGAACTCGTGCGGGTCGTGCCGCGGGCGTGGACGCATCTGATCGCGGAGGCGGTCGGCACCCCCGTCGACCCGCGGACGCCGACTCCGGGAAGCTGGCGTGCCCTGGTCGAGGAGCGGCTGGAGGAGACGGCGCCGCTGACGATGACCGACGGGCGGGACGCGTCCTGGCGCGAGATCTCCGAGGGATACGACCCGGCGGACGCGACCGATCGGGCGATCATGGCGACCAGGAACGCGGTCTTCCCGCTCCACGGCCTGGATCCGATGCCCTGAACGCCTTTCGGGCATCCCAAATCAGGGTATCTCGTAGCCACTTTCCGATCCCTCGCCCCACCGTTTGCCAACTTTTCGGTGTTCCTGGGAGAGGCTGAAGGGTAAGGCGTTGGTCTGTTCCAGCATTGTGATGTGAGGGGCGGGGCGGCTGCTGCCAGCGATTTTCCCCATTTTGCCGAAGCGGGGCCGCAAAATGGGGGGTTTGCCTACTCGGAGTCCCGACTTACGCTGACAGCAGTACACGTGCGTGAGCGATGGCACCAGTGGGGATAACCCGGAAACACGTGCGGAAGAGGCGTCCGATGGGTGCAGGCGAAAGACCTCTCAGCGAGGTGAAGTTTCTGACGGTGGCAGAGGTGGCCACTGTCATGCGGGTGTCCAAGATGACGGTGTACCGGCTCGTGCACTCGGGCGAGTTGCCGGCCATCAGGGTCGGCCGTTCCTTCAGAGTGCCGGAGCAGGCGGTGCACGACTACTTGAGGGACGCGTTCATCGAAGCCGGATGAGGCGGCCCGCTGATCAGCGGCCACGCGGGGTCCCTGGGGAGCGATCTACCGCGGATCGCCGGTAGGCTGTTGAGCCGGTGTGCGCTCGCGCGCCGGTTTCGACATCCGCCACCTTCACCTGGGGGTCCCGTGGGCTCTGTGATCAAGAAGCGCCGCAAGCGCATGGCCAAGAAGAAGCACCGCAAGCTGCTCAAGAAGACGCGCATCCAGCGGCGTAACAAGAAGTAGCCGGACGGAGCGCGCACCTGCCATGCGAGGCGTCGATGGCCCATAACGTGCTCGTCACCGGGGTCTCCCGCCATATCGGCCGGCGAGTGGCGAGCGCTCTCGCCGCGGACCCGGACGTCGACCGTGTGATCGGCGTCGACACGGTGCCGCCCTCCTCCCTGTCCCGGGATGACGGCACGCCGCCGCTCGGCCGTACCGAATTCGTCCGCGTCGACCTGCGCAGCCCTGACGTGGTGCGGGTCATCTCGGCGGCGGACGTCGACACCGTGGTGCATCTGAGCCTGGTGAGCGGTCCGGCCAAGAGCCGCTCAGCCGTCAAGGAGCACAACGTCATCGGCACCATGCAGTTATTGGCGGCGTGCCAGCGATCGGAGACGGTGCGCAGGGTGGTGGTGCGCTCGACCACGGCCGTGTACGGCTCGTCGCCGAACGCCCCGGCCGTGTTCAGTGAGGACACCGAGCCGGCCGAGGCGTCGCACCACGGTTACGAGAAGGACGCGGTCGAGGTCGAGGCGAGCGTCCGGGGCTTCTCCCGGCGGCGGCCGGACGTGGTGACCACCACGTTGCGGTTCGCCGCCCTGATGGGTCCCGGTGTCGATTCGCCGTTGACGCGGTACTTCTCGCAGCCTGTGCTGCCCTCCGTGTTCGGCTTCGACCCGCGGTTGCAGTTCGTTCATGAGGACGACGCGGTCGAGGTGCTCGGCCGCGTGGCGCGGCAGGACCACCCGGGCGTGTTCAACGTGGCCGGCGACGGCGTGCTGCTCCTGTCCCAGTGCGCTCGGCGGGCGGGCCGGCCGGTGGTGCCGGTGCCGTCCCCGGCGCTGCGGATTCTCGGCTTCTCGTCGGAACAGCTCTCGCTGCTGACGCACGGACGGGTCGTGGACGCCGGTCGGCTCGCCGCCGAGCTCGGCCGGCGGCCGAAGTTCGGTACGGCCGCCGCGTTCGAAGACTTCCTGGCGGTACGGCGATGAGCGAGCCGACGGGCCCCGAGACGAGCCGGGATGCGGGCGAGGCGATGACCGAGCTGTTCGCGTTCCTGCGGCGCAGGATCTCGGGAGATTACGAGATCGACGAGTTCGGTTTCGATCCGGAATTTCACGACAAGGTGCTGCTTGAGCTGCTGCGGCCGCTCTACCGGCACTGGTTCCGGGTGGAGACCCTCGGTCTGGAGAACGTGCCCGTGGACTCGGGTGCCCTCGTCGTGGCCAATCACTCCGGCACGCTGCCGCTCGACGCGCTGATGCTGCAGGTCGCGTCGCACGACGAGGCGGGCCGCGCGGTCCGGTTGCTGGGCGCGCACCTGGTCTACCAGCTTCCCGTGCTGGGACATCTGGCCCGCAAGGGCGGACACACGCTGGCCTGCCCGGAGGACGCCGACCGGCTGCTGCGCAAGGGAGAGCTGGTCGGGGTGTTCCCCGAGGGCTTCAAGGGCATCGGCAAGCCGTTCTCGGAGCGTTATCGGCTCCAGCGGTTCGGCCGGGGCGGCTTCGTCACCTCGGCGATCCGGGCCGGCGTGCCGATCGTTCCCTGCTCGATCGTGGGGGCGGAGGAGATCTATCCCAAGATCGGCGAGGTTCCGGTGCTGGCCAGGATGCTCGGCCTGCCGTACCTGCCGATCACTCCGTTCTTCCCCTGGCTCGGCCTGTTCGGGCTGGTTCCGCTGCCGTCGAAGTGGCTGATCGAGTTCGGCGAGCCGATCCGCACCGACGAGTTCGACCCGGAGCAGGCCGACGATCCGGCCGTGATCTTCGAGCTGACCGATCACATCCGGGAAACCATGCAACAGCGGCTCAATGACGTCCGTCTCCGCCGCGGCCCCGCATTCCAGCCGTTCTGACCGTTCGGGCTGTGTCGTTCTCGTCATGAGCGGCGGGAGCCGGGGCCGGGCTGGAGCGGGGAGATCAGACCATCGAGCGGTAGTGCTTGCGCAGGGCGATGCCGGCCGCCACGCCTCCCGCGATCGCGCCGGCGGTCGCGGCGATGGGCAGACCGACCATCGTGACCTTGCGGCCGGTCCGGAAGTCGCGGGTGTCCCAGCCGTGCTCCCTGGCGTGTTCGCGCAGCTCGCTGTCGGGGTTGATCGCATGCGGGTGCCCGACCAGCGATAGCATCGGCAGGTCGTTGGCCGAGTCGCTGTAGGCCGAGCAGCGGGACAGGTCGAGTCCCTCGCGGCGGGCCAGCGCCCGGATGGCCTCGGCCTTGGCCGGCCCGTGGAGCAGGTCGCCGACGAGCCTGCCGGTATAGGCGCCGCCGGAGGTCTCCGCCACCGTGCCGAGAGCCCCGGTCAGGCCGAGTCGCTGGGCGATCACCCGGGCCAGCTCGATCGGGGTGGCGGTAACCAGCCACACCCGCTGTCCGGCGTCCAGGTGCCCCTGGGCCAGGGCCCGGGTGCCGGCCCAGACCCGGTCGGCCATCACCTCGTCGTAGATCTCCTCGCCCAGCCGTACGACGTCGTCGACCTTCAGGCCGGCCACGAACGCGAGCGCCATCTCCTTGGCCTTGGCGATGTGCTCAGGGTTCTCGTTGCCCCGGATCCGAAACCACGCCTGGCCGAGGGCGAACTTGGTGAGATCCCTGGTGGTGAACAGGCCCCGCGCGGCCAGGCCGCGGGCGAAGTGGTAGATCGAGGCGCCGCGCATCATCGTGTTGTCGACGTCGAAGAACGCGGCCGCCGTGGGGTCGGGCTCGACCGCCGGGGCCGCGATGACCGCTGCGGCAGCCACCTCACCGGCCATTTCCGCCGCCTCCCGCCGTCGCAATAGCCGCCTCATGGCTCATCAGCTTAACCGCCGGGAGCGCGTGCGCGACGTGAGCGTGAGCGGCGGGTGCCGTGTCACTGGCCGGGAGCCGCGAAGGAGTCGATATAGCTCAGGTACTGCTGCGCTTTGTCGCGATTTTTCCGGTCGAGCTTCGGCAGCAGCGGCTCCACCAATGTGCGCTGCTGACGTGCGAAGCGGCGGGCCTCGCCGGTCGTCTGGCTGTCGCGCACGACGTGGCTCAGGGCGGCCCTCGTCGTGGTGTCCATGTCGTCGAGGGTCTCCTCGATCAGCCGGCGCCGTTCCGGCGAGGACTCCCGCGGAGCGGGCTCGTCGAGGAGGCATGCCGTCTCCGCCGCCCGCAGATGTGCCGCCGCCATCTCCCGCCGGGCGAGGTCCTCATCGTCGTACGCCAGGGACAGCAGCGTCGACTCGGCCCCCCGTTTGAGCGGATAGAGCAGGTCACCCGGTACAGAGTTATGCGTCTTGACACCGGTGGCGAACATGCCGACCATCAGCAGCGCGAACACCAGGATCGGGCCGAGCGCCGAGCGACGGCGGGCCGCGCGGCGCCGGTGCCGGCGCCGGATCGCCTTCGGGGCGGCGGCGACCTGCCGCGCCCTCTCGGTGGCGTGCTCCCGAAGCAACTCCGCGCGCAGGCGGGCATGGAACTCCGGGCTCGGGCCGGGAATCGCGCCGAGATCGGCGACGCGTGCCGCGACCCGGCGCGAGTTCTTCCACCGGCCCATGACGCTCCCCGCCGTCCCCCGCTTGATCATCGACCCCTACACTTGCCCAACGAGGTGAAACCGATGGAGTTACGGCAGGTTGTGCTAATCGAGATCCTTCGGTAGCGCGCGGGCCAGTGACTTGATCGCGCGGAACTGCAGTGCCTTGATCGCCCCGCTCTTCTTGCCCATGATCAGTGCGGTCTCGGCGAGCGACATCCCGTGCAGGAACCGTAGGATCACGCACTCCTGCTGCTCCGCGCCGAGCTGCTTGATCGCCTGCATCACGCGTTCGTTGACCATGTTCGCGACAACGGCGTTCTCGGGGATGTGCGGGCCGTCGAGGGGCGTGTCGAACACCTCGGCCGTGGTCACCTCCAGGCGGTTGCGGCCCGACTTGTAGTGGTCGGTGACAAGATTGCGGGCGATCGTCACCAGCCAGGCCCCGAAGTCGCGGCCCTGCCAGGTGAAGTCGGTGATGCCGCGCAACGCGCGCAGGAACGTCTCGCTGGTGAGGTCCTCGGCGAGGGCGTGACCGCCCACCCGAAAGTAGACATATCTGTAGACCAGGTCGAGGTATCGGTCATAGAGCATGCCGAACGCCTCGCTGTCGCCCGTCTTGGCGCGCAGCACCAGCGCCCGCATTTCGTCACGATCGTGCTCGTGCTCGCGGGTGATGCGGCGGGCGGTGGCTGGTGGGGACAGCCCGGCCAACGGCCACGTGTTCGGCATCCGGTGTCCCTTGGGGGGGAAGGGGAGTCGGCGTGCTCGAACACTCTACCCGTACAGGGCCGGGCACCGGCTACCGATGAGAAGGGATTGTCCGGCAGCATGGGGTCCACCATGGAACTCGTTGTCGCTCTCCTCGCGTTCGCCGGCGCCCTGCTCGCCGGGATAACGACCGGTGTGCTCGTCAATCGTCTTCGCGGCGAGCCCGCGGGCTGGCTGATCGCCTGGAGCATCACCACGGGCGCGCTGACCCTGTCGCTCGGTGCGATCGGCATCGGTCACCTCGCCGGTTTCGGGGGGCCGACCTTCCGGGCGCTCCAGATCACCGGATCGCTGCTGGCACCGCTGTGGCTCGCGGTGGGCGTGATGCAACTGCTGGCCGAGAAGGCGTCGGCCCGTTTCGCGGGGTGGCTGATCGGCGTCTCCATCACCGTGGTCGGGTCGGTGATCATGCTGTTCGACCCCCTCGCCGGACAGTTCACCAAGCGGCTTCCCGACGGTCCGGCGCACTGGGACCTCTGGCCCGAGTGGCTGCTGCGCGGAGTACACGGGCTCGTGATCCTGATGCTGCTGATCTCGCTGGCGATCGCCATGCTGAGTTGGCGCGACGGAGACGACTACGACGTCGACAACATGAACGCGACGGTCGTGCTCGCTCCGGCGGGCATGGCGCTGTCGGCCGCGCTGGAACTCACGCTCCCCGGGATCGTGATCGTGGCTCTCATGGCCGCGGCCGCCGGCGGGATCTGGTACGCCGTGGCCCGGCCGCTCGCGCCGTACGACGACGAGGATGATGATGAGGACGACGACGGCTACGACGCCGCGGAAGGGCGAAGCGCCGCTACTCGGCCATCCACCGCGGCCCGCTCAGCCCGCTCAAGCAGGGGGCAGGTGAGCGCTTCGGCGGATTCCCAGGCGGGAGGTGCGATCCCGCCGCGCCGCTCCGGTCTGGGCGACCTCGTCGCGGAATATCGGGCCGGTGAGCAGAGCGAGGTCGACTACGCCGCCAGGATGCGACAGCACCGGGACGATTTTCCCCCCAGGCGGCCGCAGGGCGATTTCCCTCCCCCTCCGGACTTCGATCCCCGGCAGCCCCGGCCGGACGACTTCGGCGGTCCCGCCACGGGCCAGATTATGGTCTCGCCCGAGTACGGACCCGAGTACGGGCCCGAGTACGGCATGCCGGTCGGGGCGCCGCCGGTTCCCGAGGCCGCGCCGATCCCCGAGGAGCTCGCGGCGAACTTCGGGGTCGGTTTCGGCGGGGCAGCGGCCAGGCAGCGCGCGACCGGGTCGCACGCGGCGGGACAGCATGCGGCGGGACAGCATGCGGCGGGACAGCATGCGACAGGGCAGGCGGCCAAACACGGCGACCGCACGGTGCGCCCGGCGCCCGGCATCTACGGGCTGCTGACGGTGTTCACGCTGCTGGACGGCTCGGGAGAGGCGTTCGACAAGCTGGCGGAGGAGACGGTCGAGGCGGTGCGGCGTAACGAGCCGGACACGCTGGTCTTCGTCTGCCACGCGGTCAAGTCGGCACCGCTCCAGCGCATCGTCTATGAGCTTTACCGGGATGAAGTCGGCTACACAGAGCACCAGCGCCAGCCGCACATGGAGCGCTTCGTCACAGAACGGCAGCCGCTGGTGCTGGCGGCGAACGTCATCGAACTCTCCGTCAACGCGGCCAAGGTCGTCCCGCTCCCGACCGCGCTCTTCTAGAGTGCGTTCTTCGCGGGCTTCGCGGCCTCAACGGGACAGCGCGGCGCGCAGGCGGGCCTCGTCGATGTGCCAGTAGCCCTGCTGCACACCGTCGACCAGGAGGACGGGGATCATCTCCCAGTACTTTGCGAAGTCCTCGGGGGACCGGGTGATGTCGCGCTCCTCCCAGCTCACCCCGAGATCGCCGGCCACGCGTTCGACCACCGCGCGGGCTTCCTCGCACAGGTGGCACCCGGGTTTCCCGAGCAACATGATCCGCGCCATGTTCCCAGCTTATTCGGGCGAAGAGCACGGGGCGAGTTCGCGATCGAGCGTCCGGCCTGGGACAGTGGAGACACAGGCCCGACTTTGTGCATGCCTTCACAAAGGCACTAATCTGATGTCCAATCGCCTTCACCCCTTGGAGTTCCGGCACGTGACCCGCCGTATCCCGCAAGCACGCGACCGCGGTATCCCCGACGCCACCGTGGCGAGGCTGCCGCTGTACCTGCGCGCGCTCAATGGGCTGGCCGAGCGGGGGACTCCGACGGTCAGCTCGGAGGATCTCGCGGCGGCCGCCGGGGTGAACTCGGCCAAACTCCGCAAGGACCTGTCCCACCTCGGCTCGTACGGCACCCGGGGAGTGGGCTACGACGTCCAGTATCTGATCTACCAGATCTCCCGTGAGCTGGGTCTCACCCAGGACTGGGCCGTGGCCATCGTCGGGGTGGGTAACCTCGGGCGAGCCCTCGCCAACTATGGCGGGTTCGTGTCCAGGGGGTTCAGGATCGCGGGCCTGCTCGACGGGGACCCGCAGGTGGTGGGCGACCGTATCGCGGGGTTGACCGTCGAGCACGCCGACGAGCTGGAAACCGTGATCAAAAGGCGTGGGGTGTCGATTGTGGTGATCGCGACTCCGGCGAGCGCGGCCCAGCAGGTCTGTGACCGGGTCATCGAGGCGGGGGTGACGAGCATCCTGAACTTCGCTCCGGTCGTCCTGTCCGTACCCGATGGAGTGGATGTCCGAAAAGTCGATTTATCGATCGAGTTGCAGATCCTGGCGTTCCACGAGCAGCGCAAAGCGGACGGGGTGGTCATGTGAGTGAGCGATCGAACGGAGCGAACTCATGAGTCTCCTGGCCGTCGGCCTCAGTCATCGCACGACCCCGGTGGCGCTGCTCGAGCGCGTCACGGTGAGCGGCGACGCGCTCGTCAAGCTGCTGCACGACGTGCGGCAGGACGAGAACGTCGCCGAGGCCCTCGTCGTGTCCACGTGCAACCGGGTGGAGGTCTACGCGGCCGTCGACCGCTTCCACGGCGGCGTGACGGCGGTGACGAACCTGCTGGCCGTGCACTCCGGCCTGCCGACCGGGCAGCTCGCCGACCACCTCTACGTGCACTACCAGGAGCGCGCGGTCCAGCACCTGTTCTCCGTCGCCTGTGGGCTCGACTCCATGGTCGTCGGCGAGGGGCAGATCCTCGGTCAGATCCGCTCGGCGCTGCGGCTGGCCCAGGACGAGGGCACCGCCGGGACCATACTCAACGAACTCGCCCAGCACGCGCTGCGCGTCGGTAAGCGGGCCCACGCCGAGACCGGCATCGACCAGGCCGGGGCCTCGCTGGTCGGGGTGGGCCTGACCCTCGCCGAGCGGGTCATCGGCCCGATCGCGGGCAGACGTGCCCTGGTCGTCGGCGCGGGTTCGATGAGCTCGCTGGCGGCCGCGACCCTGTCCCGGGCCGGCGTCACCGACATCGTCATCGCCAACCGCACCTTCGAGCGCGCCGTACGGCTCGCCGGGATCGTCGGCGGGCGGGCCGTGGAGTCGGCGGCGGTCCAGGCCGAGCTGGCCAGGGCCGACCTGGTCATCTCCTGTGTGGGGGCGGGTCACCGGTCGATCACCGTCGAAATGGTGGAGACCGCGATGCGGGGCCGCCACGACGCGCTGTTCCTGCTCGACCTGGCGCTGCCGCACGACGTGGATCCCGGTGTGCGGGCGCTCCCGGAGGTGACGCTGGTCGACCTGGAGTCGATGCAGCGGTCCGGGCTGGGCTCCGACGACCCGTCCGAGGCAGTGACCGACGGCGGGCGAGGCCGGGCCATCGGCGATGTCCGGCGCATCATCGCGGAGGAGGCCGCGGCCTACCTGGACGCCGAACGGGCCTCCGTGGTGACGCCGACCGTGATAGCGCTGCGCAGCATGGCCGCGGGCGTGGTCGAGGCCGAGATCGGCCGGCTGATGTCGCGGCTGCCCGAGCTCGACGGGCGGGTGCGCGACGAGGTCACCCAGACCGTGCGCAGGGTGGTGGACAAGCTGCTGCACGAGCCGACTGTGCGGATCAAGAAACTGGCCGCTTCGCCGGGGGGCGATCAGTACGCGGAGGCGCTTCGCGAGCTGTTCGACCTCGACCCGGCGGCTCCGGAGGCCGTTTCCAGGATGGAGGCAGACCAATGAGCGGTGACGCCGCCCTGCGGATGGGCACCCGCAAGAGCGTGATGGCGACCACCCAGTCCGGGCGCGTCGGCGACCGCCTGACCGCACGCACCGGCCGAGCCGTACAACTGGTGGGCGTCACGACGTTCGGCGACGTCTCGCGGGCCCACCTGACCCAGCTCGGCGGGACCGGCGTCTTCGTGAGCGAACTGCGCAACAAGCTGATCGACGGCGAGATCGACTTCGCCGTCCACTCGCTGAAGGACCTGCCCACGACCCCGGACGAGCGGATCGCCCTGGCCGCGATCACCGTGCGGGACGACCCGCGGGACGCACTCGTCAGCAAAGCCAAGTTCGCCGACCTGCCCGCCGGGGCGCGGATCGGCACCGGCTCGCCGCGCCGGGTCTCCCAGCTCCGCATGCTCAGACCGGACCTGGAGTACGTCCCCATCAGGGGGAACGGGGACACCCGCATCGGCAAGGTCACCTCCGGCGAGCTGGACGGCGTGGTCATGGCCGCCGCCGGGCTGGGCCGTCTCGGCCGGGACTCCGACATCTCGCAGGTGTTCGAGGTGGACGAGGTGCTGCCCGCCCCCGGGCAGGGCGCCCTCGCCGTCGAGTGCCTGGCGAGCCGCACCGATCTCATCGAGTTGCTGAACGTCCTCGACGACCCGCACACGCGGGCGGCGGTGACGGCAGAGCGCTCGGTGCTCGCCGCCCTCGAGGCCGGATGCTCGGCGCCGGTAGGTGCCTTCGCCTCCGGTGACGGGCACATTCTCAATCTGACCGCGGCCGTCGTCGCCGTCGACGGCCTCCGGTCCGTGCGCAAGTCCACCTCCGGACCTTCTCCGGCGGCCATGGAGCTGGGTCGCGACCTCGCGGCCGCCATGATCGCGGAAGGGGCCGGCACGTTGATGGGGGAGCAGGCCCATTGAGCCCCGCTATTGACCACAGTCCACAGTCCCGGTCCGGGTTCGTCGCGTTCGTCGGCGCCGGCCCGGGTGACGAGAACCTCCTCACGCTGCGTGGTGCCGACCTGCTGAGCAAGGCGGACGTCGTCGTCCTGGACCGCGGGGCGTACGGCTCTCTGCTGCGCCACTGCCGGAAGGGCGTCGAGGTCGTGGAGACGACGGACGTCTCGGCGCACCCGGCGGAGAACTCCGTGTCATTGAAGATCCTTCAGGAGGCCAGGGCCGGACGGACCGTCGTACGGCTGTGCCCCGGCGACCCGTCGTTCTTCTCCTCGGTGACCGAGGAGGTCGCGGCGTGCGGCAAGGCCGACGTCGAGTTCGAGGTCGTTCCCGGCGTCACGCCGGCGACGGCCGTGCCGGCCTACGCGGGCATCCCGCCGGCCGCCGCCGTCCCGGAGTTCCGGGTCGTCGACGCCGCCCAGGTGGACGACTGGGCCGCGCACGCGACCTGTGCCGGCACACTCGTGATCTACAACGGCGTGGCGGAAGCCGTACCGATCGGCAAGGCGCTGATCGCGGCGGGGATGCCGGACACCACGCCGGTGGCGGTCACCAGTGACGGCACGACCATCGAGCAGTACACCGTGGTCTCCACGCTCGGCCGCCTGGGCCCCGACCTCAAGCACGCCGGAATGACCGAGCCCGCGTTGATCACCATTGGGGAGAACGTCGCCCAGCGGGAACGCATGTCCTGGTTCGAGACCAAGCCGCTGTTCGGCTGGCGGGTGCTGGTGCCGCGCACCAAGGAGCAGGCCCAGGGGCTGTCGGATCAGCTGCGTTCATACGGCGCGGTGCCCGAGGAGGTGCCGACGATCTCCGTCGAGCCGCCGCGCACCCCGCAGCAGATGGATCGGGCGATCAAGGGTCTGGTCAACGGCCGCTACGAGTGGGTCGCCTTCACCAGCGCCAACGCGGTGAAGGCGGTGCGGGAGAAGTTCGAGGAGTACAGCCTCGACGCGCGGGCGTTCTCCGGGCTCAAGGTCGCGGCGGTGGGCGAGGCCACCGCCCGGGCGCTGGTGGAGTTCGGCGTGCGGCCCGACCTGATGCCGGCGGGCGAGCAGTCGTCGGAGGGGCTGCTGGCCGAGTGGCCGCCGTACGACTCGATGCTGGACCCCATCAACCGCGTCCTGCTGCCCCGGGCGGACATCGCGACCGAGGCGCTCGTCGCCGGGCTCACCGATCTCGGCTGGGAGTGCGACGACATCACGGCCTACCGGACCGTGCGCGCGGCGCCCCCACCCGCGCCGATCCGGGAGGCGATCAAGGGCGGCGGGTTCGACGCGGTGCTGTTCACCTCGTCGTCGACCGTACGGAACCTCGTCGGCATCGCCGGCAAACCGCACAATGTCACCGTCATCGCGGTGATCGGCCCGCAGACGGCGAAGACCGCCGAGGAGTTCGGCCTGCGGGTCGACGTCATGTCGGAGAAACCGTCGGCTTCCACCCTCGCCGCCGCCCTGGCGGACTATGGTGCCAAGATGCGGCACGCGGCCGTCACGGCGGGAGAGGTGCCGCGCCGGCCGTCCCAGATGCGCAGAGGCGCCCGCCGCAGGGTGAGGTGAGACCACAGTGAACGCGCGTTTTCCGCAGGTTCGCCCGCGGCGGCTGCGCCGTACCGAGGCTATGCGCCGCATGGTCGCGGGGACGCGGCCGCACCCGGCCGATCTGATCCTGCCGGTGTTCGTCAAGGAGGGCATCGTCGAGCCGCAGCCGGTGGCGTCGATGCCGGGTGTCGTTCAGCACACCCGCGAGTCGCTGCGCAAGGCGGCCCATGAGGCGGCCGAGGCGGGTGTCGGCGGCATCATGCTGTTCGGCATCCCGGCGCACAAGGACGCGCGCGGCTCGGCCGCCGACGATCCGGACGGGATCGTGCAGGTCGCGCTGCGGGATATCGCCGGCGAGGTGGGCGACTCGCTCGTCGTGATGACCGACACCTGCCTGGACGAGTACACCGATCACGGGCACTGCGGCCTGCTGACCGACACCGGGGAGGTGGACAACGACGCCACCCTGGAACGTTACGCGGCGGCGGCGGTCGCCCAGGCGGCCGCGGGCGCCCAGATGGTCGCGCCGAGCGGCATGATGGACGGCCAGGTCGCGGCCATCCGGGCGGCGCTGGACGCGAACGGCTTCGCCGACATCCCGATCATGGCCTACTCGGCGAAGTACGCCTCCGCCTTCTACGGACCGTTCCGGGACGCGGCGGAGTGCGCGCCCCAGTTCGGCGACCGCGCGGCCTACCAGCAGGATCCGGCGGGGCCGGTCGGCGAGGCGCTGCGCGAGGTGCGGCTCGACCTCGCCGAGGGCGCGGACGCGGTGATGGTCAAGCCCGCGCTGGCCTACCTCGACGTCCTCCGCCAGGTGCGCGACCTGGTCGACGTTCCGGTCGCGGCCTACCAGGTCAGCGGCGAGTACGCGATGGTCGAGGCGGCGGCGGCGAACGGCTGGATCGACCGCGAGCGGATCATCATGGAGTCGCTGGTCGCGATCCGCCGCGCCGGAGCCGACCTGATCCTGACCTACTGGGCGACCGAGGTGGCGCGCCGACTATCCTGACTGGTCAACAGTGCATTGTGGGGAGGAGCGCCATGGTGGGGGTGCCGCTGGCCCGGCGCGCGAAACGGCGTCCGCACCGGGCGCCACGCAAGATCACGGCAGTGTTGGAATACGCCCAGCTCGGTTGGGCGAGTTGTCCCGGCGCCCATCCGCTGACCGAGGGCGGCAGGGCCTGCTCGTGTGACCGGGTCGGCTGTCCCGATCCAGGCAGGCATCCGCTGTCGCCCGCCTGGCAGGTGCAGGCCACGACGGACGCCACGCTGCTCACGCGATGGTGGCGGCAGGAGCCCGAGGCCAACGTGATCCTGCCGACCGGCCGGGTGTTCGACGTGTTCGACGTACCCGTCGCCGTGGGATCCGCCACGCTGGCCGCGATGGACGCCGCCGGCTTCGAGACGGGCCCGGTCGCCGAGAACGGCGACCGGGTTCTTTTTTACGTGGCCACCCGGGGAGCCCCCGAGGATGAGGACGAGTGGTGGTCGTGCCACCTCGACGCGGGGCCCGCGACCATCGACGCCACCCCGAGTCTGCGCTGGCACTGCCGGGACAGCTACGTCCTCGCGCCGCCCTCGACGCTGCCCGACGACGACGCCGTGCGGTGGATCCGGCCGCCCGACGGCCGTCCCCTCCCCGACCCGCTGCGCGTCCTCGACCTGCTCGCCGACTTCTGCGAGTGAGTATTGCCGGGTGTCAGCCCGTTACCCTTTCCAATGGGCGACGTGCCAGATGGCAAAGTTCTCACCTTCAGGGATGTCGGACCAGGCGATGAAGTCACCTGCCGTGCGGGCCGAGCTGAAACCCACCTCGGTGTGAATGTGCCAGATCTTTCCTTGCTTGCGATCGAAGACGTACTCGCCCCCGTCATTGGCGCTGCCGTCGCCCCAGGCGACCAGGCGGTCGGTGACGTCGAGGCTCATGGTCGGCGCGCCGAAGTGGTGCATTGTGATCGTGGTCGCGGTGTTGTCGGTCGGCTCCCAGAGGAAGAGCGTGGACGTGCGCTTCTCTCCGGCTGAGACCACCCAGGCCAATCGCCCGGAAGGCGTCGCCTTCAAGACGGTGACCGTCTGCTCTCCTTGCATCGTGCCGGAGAGCACCGGGTCGTGCTTTCCCTCCGGTGATCTTCGCCAGATCTCATACCGGCCCTCCGGAACCTGGGGCGCGATTTCATTGGTCCGCACATAGTACAGATCGTCGCCCACGACGGCCGGGAGCTTGGCGTTTTCTGCGACGACCGTCATTCCGCCCTCACCATCCGGTCGGCTGGTGATGATTTTGGTCCCGAACGGTCGCTTGTCCTCGCCGATAGGGTAGGCGGTGGCCCAGAAGATCTGGTGTTTTCCCACGACCAGTGAGGTGCCGCCGGCCGCTTCCGGAATATCGGTGGTTCCGGCGATCTTTGTGGAATCGCCGAGCACGTTGGTGCTGTGGTCGGCGGCGTTGTAGGCGACCACTCTCCAGTCCAGGGGGAAGGGCCAACTCGTGCTCTCGGTCTCCGACCAGGCGGTTATGGGTCCGTTGGTGTTGAGGCTGTCGATCTGCCGCTGCCGATCGGCGCCGATCCTGACCGAACCCGGAAAAGGACGGTAACCTTCCCTGCTGTAGAGACCCAAAGTCTTCGGAGGTATGAGGATTTTTCCGTTTTCGGCCTGATCCTTTCCGCCGACATCAACCACCAGGGAGCCATCTGGCCTCAGCATGCGAATGCTGGTGTACGTGCCATCGGCCAGACGACTCGATGTGGTGAATATTTCTTTGTGCTGCACTCCGCCAGTCGCTTTCTGGGCGTCTTTCGTGTCCAGCGCGGACAGCACGCGGAAGGAGTTGGTCTCCTTCCGCGGCTGTGCCGACGCGGGTGACCCAGATGACTGTACGGGCGGCCGCGCGGTTTCACTGGACCTCTGCCCTGGGCCGGCACTGCAAGCGGTAAGCGATACTAAGGCGACAAGCAACGTCGACCCCGAGATCCAGAAGGTGCGCATCTTAGTAGGCTATCCCGTTGCTCTTGAGGAACTGAGCGAAGCCACTGGCACTGTAGGTGAAAGTGGCCTTGACGCCATTCGAACTCCAGAGGTTGGTCGACGGATCGGCCCACTTGACGGTGTCGCCGTTCCCGGTGTAGCCGTAGGCGGTGATCCAGTGCCCGATAGTCCTGTTAGGGTGGTTGTTGTAGTGGGCGCCACCCTGGAACTCGACGGTGTCGGCGGCAAGCGGCATGCCGTTGGAGCCGATGCTGTTCTTGATTGCAGCCTTGAATACCGACAGGCTGGGGGAGTTCACCTGCACATAGTAATTGGTGCCGCGCCACTTGTTGATCCCTGTGACGAAGAGTTTCGAACCCCAGTCGGTGACCTTGTTGATCGAGGTCCGCATGTGTGAGGCATTGCCCAGATTGGTCTGGCCGAACGACTCACCGGTGGCCTTGCTCCGGATTCCGCCGTCCGCCATCTTGATCATCATGGTACCGGTGGCGGGCCCACAGAAATAGCCGTTGATCTGCGGGGCATGGGTCAGGGACAGGGTTCTGCTGGAGGGGGCGGCCAGAGCGGAGACGTCGTTGGACAGGGTTCTGGTCGGCAACGGCAAGTCGTAAGACGTGTGGTACTTCTGTTCCGCTGCCAGGTAGTCGCTGGCCGGAATCTCTCCCTTAACTGCCTTCTCCCATGCCATGGTCAGCGCCATCTTGTCGCGCGCCTGCTGGGTGTCCGGCACGATGGGAGTCTCAGCCGAGGGGACGCTGCTGCCGGTCCAGTTTCCAGAGATTCCGTTCGTCGGCCTGTCCTGGTTACGGTCGACATTGATGATCTCACCGTCTGGGGTGACTGACTCGGGGTCGCTGGTGCTGGCGAGTGCGACGGTCGGTGAGAGAACTGTCACGGCAAGTGCCGCTGCGGTGGCCAGAGCCATTGGCCTTTTGTGCATGCTCTGTTACCCTTCCACTTGGTTGTGGCGGGCAAGCGGAATATGGTCGAGGAAACTTGCCCGTTCTCCGTCAAAGCGATCGCCTTGACCTACAAGATGATCGAACCATGTGGGTGCGTTCTGATTGCATATCTCGTGCATCACCATGAGGTCGGTTGCGGAGTGGTGGAGTATCGGTTCGATCAGCCAGATCTGGCTGATGTGTGGAAACCACTGGTAGGACGGGGCCGACAGGGCCAGGATCGCGTCGGCCAAATCCAGTTGTTTCAGCAGCTCGCGAACGGCGATGACCTCAAGGGCCCTGGTATCTCCGTTTAGGAGCGGCGGTGCGGTCATCAACGACCACGGCAGCAAGAAGTAAGCGAGCAACCGCGACGATCAGTGCCGAACGTGAGGCTCAGCCGAGTTGCACCAAAATCGGATCACATCATCTCGTCGCTCGAGTATCGCATGCTGTAATCGCCCCAGCGCATCGGAGGGCTCGACGCCCAACTCATCGATAATCAGGCGTCGCGCCTGGCCGACGAGATCGAGAGAGTCTTTTGTGCTTCCGCCGAGATAGGTAGCGCAAATCAACTGGCACCAGATGTCTTCCCGGAAGGCGTCTCTGGCAAGATGCTGCTGAATCTCCGGGATAAGCACCCGATCATGACCAAGAGCTAGTCGGGCAGAGATTAACTGACTCTGGGCCGTCATGTAGTGCTCGGCCATACCAGCTAACCGCTCGCGGAGCTGTGGAGCGGCGGTACAGTCCTGACCGGCGGGGCCACGCCAGAGACTCAAGGCTTGCAGAAGGATGCTCTCTGCCTGACCGTAGTCGCGTTTCGCCAAGAGGGCGCCGCCTGCCACGGTGAGTTGCTGGAAGCGGTGCACATCGACTTCCCCCGGGTCGGCATCGTAATAGTAACCTCCCGAGCTTCCGACTCCCGCGCGAAGAGTGACGAGTCTTTTGGCCAGGACCGGATCGATGGCCACAAGTTCGGCCCGAAGGCGTGCGACGTAGTTGCGGAGGTTAGCGGGAGCGGATCTACCTGGGTTCTCCCACAGATTCTCGAGGAGATCGATCGCCGATACCGTTCTTCCAGCGTTGAGTAGGAGCACTGCGAAGAGCCCGCGTAGTGGAGCTTTGGAAATAGGCTGTTCGTCTCCGTCGGTCTCCACAAGAACCCGTCCGGACAGCCGAAAGCGAACAAGCATTGCGCCCGATCCCCCGTATTCGCCAGCCGCTCATGCCCTAGGTCATAGCTCGACGCGGCTAAGCTATTCGGATAAATCCCGATATGTCAAGCGTTGAGTGAAGGTCTTTCAGAAATCCGATCGATCAATTCGGACAATATGGTCATATCTCTCCCGATGGTGATTTAATTGAGAGCGGGGTTCGGTGCGGAGTGGGTCGTGCGGCTTGTGATCATGACGGCGTGATCGGGGTGCTTGGCAAGGGTGGGAGGGGCATCCGTAGGCTGGGGGCGTGACTCGAACGCAGACTTCGGAGGCCCTGTTCGCCCGCGCCGGTGAGGTCGTCCCCGGCGGAGTGAACTCGCCGGTCCGCGCCTTCGGCGCCGTGGGCGGCACACCCCGTTTCATGGCCTCCGGCCAGGGGCCGTACGTCACCGACGTGGACGGCAACCGCTACGTCGATCTGGTGTGTTCTTGGGGCCCGATGATCCTCGGCCACCGGCACCCCGCCGTCGTGGCTGCCGTGGAGGAGGCCGTCGGCCACGGTTTCTCGTTCGGCACCGCGACCGAGGGCGAGGTCCTACTCGCCGAGGAGATCGTCTCCCGTGTCGCCCCGGTCGAGAAGGTCCGCCTGGTCAGCTCCGGCACCGAGGCCACGATGTCGGCCGTACGGCTCGCGCGCGGCTTCACCGGCCGATCTAAGATCATCAAGTTCGCGGGCTGCTATCACGGTCACGTGGACGCGCTGCTGGCCTCCGCCGGCTCCGGCGTGGTCACCTTCGGGCTGCCCGACACCCCCGGGGTCACCGGGGCCTCGGCGGCCGACACGATCGTCCTGCCGTACAACTCGGTGGCGGCCGTCGAGGAGGCGTTCCGGGCGTTCGAGATCGCCTGCGTGATCACTGAGGCGTGCCCGGCGAACATGGGCGTGGTGCCCCCGGCGGCCGGCTTCAACCGGCGACTGCGTGAGCTGTGCACCGAGCACGGCGCGCTGCTGATCCTCGATGAGGTGCTGACCGGCTTCCGGGTCTCCGCCTCCGGCTGGTACGGAATCGACCCGGTCGAGGCCGACCTCATGACGTTCGGCAAGGTGATGGGCGGCGGTCTGCCGGCGGCGGCGTTCGGCGGGCGGGCAGACGTGATGGCCCACCTCGCCCCCGAGGGGCCCGTCTACCAGGCGGGCACGCTGTCGGGTAACCCGCTGGCCTGCGCCGCCGGGCTGGCCACGCTGCGGGCCTGCGATCAGGGCGTCTACGACCGGGTGGACGCGGCGGCCCAGGCGGTCGGCCAGGCCGCTTCCGACGCGCTGAGCGCAGCGGGCGTGCCCCACCGGCTCCAGCGGGCCGGCAACCTCTTCTCGATCTTCTTCACGGGCGGGCCGGTCGTCGACTTCGACTCGGCCAAGGCCCAGGACTCCGGGGCGTACCGGGCGTTCTTCCACAGCATGCTCGACCAGGGCGTCTATCTGCCGCCGTCGGCGTTCGAGGCATGGTTCCTGTCGGCCGCCCACGACGACGAGGCGCTCAGCCGCGTCACCGACGCCCTCCCCACCGCCGCCAAAGCCGCCGCCCAGGCCGCCTGAAGCTCACTTCACCCACGCGAGCGCCTCTCCGATCTCCCGCACGAGTTCGCCGGGTGCGATGCGGGGGGAACCACCGAAGCGGCCGAGAAGCCAGCCCCGTTCGAGGTTTTCGTTCGGGCGCGGGGGCGGTCGCAGACTCGACAGGGGGTAAAGCTGAGTGGACCCTCGAAAGTCCTTCTCGGTCATCCAAACCGTGTCTCGATCCAGGATCCGCTCGCCGCCGGCCAGGGGACGCAACAGGGATGCGTCATGAGTCGTGAAGACCATCTGGGCGCCACGGGCATTGACCTCGGGATCTTCGAACATGCGGATCACCTCGGCGGCCATCGTCGGGTGGAGGCTGGCATCCAGTTCGTCCACAAGGACCAGGGCGCCTTGCTGGAATGCATCGAGCAGCGGCCCGACCATCGCGAACCAGGACCGCGTCCCCATCGATTCGTGTGCGAATTCGAGAGACGCGGTGTGCTCCTCGGCCCGGTGAAGGAAGCGTAGCTCTCCGCGCCGCAGTGACTTCAGATCGAATCCGACGATCCCCAGATCGGCGACCGCCATGAGGCGGCTCACCTGATCTCTGAACTGTCCGTCACGCGTCGCTCTCTCCTGGGTGAACCTCTGACGCCCCGGTAGATCCTGTTCCGGGCTGATCAACCAGACATTGTCGCGAAACCACTCGAACACGGGTAGCAACTGCTCGTTGTTCCATTCCGCGGCAACTGCGAGAAACAGGGCGTCAGGCCGGGTCTTGCGCACCAGGTCCTGCTTCTCGCCACGCAAGCCTTCCCCGGCAAAGTGGATCTCATCTCCGTCGCGGTCGAACCAGACCTGGCGTCGGCCCTTCGGGTAGGCGTGCAACCACTCGGCCTGTACACGCTCGTCATCGATCTCGAACCCATACGTGTAGCGGATTCCGCCGAGTTCCAGGTCTATCTCGTAGAAGGATGACTCCGTGGCGCATTTCGGATCGAGGGCGAAAGGGACGCGCCGGAGGGGGGACTCCTCATTGATCCACGCGACGGACCTCAGCACAGCCTGACGCATCAGACGTAGTCCGGCCAGCGTGTTGGTCTTGCCGGAGGCGTTGGCTCCATAGATGGCCACCACCGGGACGACCGACACCGGACGTCTCCCCTCCCGGATGGGTAGCGGTCGAGCAGAGCCATCGTTCAACTCCGTCGCGATCAGTGACAGTCGCTGGTCGTCTCGGAATGAGAGAACATTCGCCAATCGGAAGTTGAGAAGCATGGCAAGCCCCTTTCTTGAGCTCACCGTACATCTTTCCTGTCTCCCCCCGTAGATATCATGCGCCAGAAGGCCTGAGACAGGGTCTACCAACCCGATAGACGGGCCACTACTTGACCAGTGCGTCGAGGTCGATCTCGATCTGGAAGGGTACGGACACGGTCAGCAGGCCGTGGTGGATGCCGGTGAGGCCGTACGAACCGGTGGCCGGGTCGCGCTCGTATACGTAGACGACGGGTCTGCCCTCGTTCTCCTCCACCCGCCAGAAGTGGGGAATGCCCGCCTCCGCGTACCGCAGCGGCTTGAGCTTGCGGTCGCGCTCCACCGACTCCGGAGAGACGATCTCGATCACGAGATGGACCTCCCGCGTCTCATAGAAGGTGCGGGCCATGTCCGCCGCGGCCTCGGCGTCGATGACCGCTACATCGGGACACGGGCGTGTCCGGTGCCCGAGCTTGACGTCCATACGGTGCACCGGCGCGAGGTGCGCCGGGGCCTGCGAGTCGAGGCACGCGGTCAGTCCGCGGATGAGCCGCTGGTGGAACCGCCGCTGGGGTGCCCTGAGGACAAGTGCTCCATCGATCAGTTCGACGTGTTCGAAGAAGTCGGGCTCCCCGTTGGGACCTTCCGGGGGCAGGTGATCGAGATCTTCCGCGGTCCATCCCCAGGGCGGCGGGGCAGGCCAGTACTCGAGCGCGCTGCTCACGTCGTGCACCGTAGTGGCGTTGTCGTCGCCATGCATGATTATCTGGCTCATCTTCGTTTTCGCGCTGCCTGTCATCACCCATGAACCCCAGGCACTGGGCTGCGGGGAACACCATGCGGGCGTTGACGCGCGCCGGGCGTCAACGGTGTCGTCTATCCTGATTTCACTCACTCGCTTCTCGTCCTCGTTGTCCTATCGTTCAGATGAAGCAGGGGAGGGGCTTGGCTGCCATTCGTGTTCGAGGATCGAGTGGACGATGGAGTCCCGCCACCGGCCTCGTACGAGGAGATGGTCACGGATGCGGCCTTCCTCGATCATGCCGAGCTTTCGCATCAGCCGTCTGGAGGCGTGGTTGTCGGGGCTGCGGGCGCCCCAGATGCGGTGCAGGCCGAGTTCGTCGAAGCCAAGCCGCAGCAGGAGTTCCACCACCTGGCTGCCGAGTCCCTGCTCCCACTGGTCGGCGCGGAGCGCGAAGCCGATCTGCCCGCTGTTCTGGCCGGGATGCTGGGTGTCGATGGCCAGGCGGGCGAAGGCGATGACATCTCCCGTGGGACGGACCGCGGCCAAGGAGTACTCGGTCCGCGGTTCGCCCCTGGCGGCCTTGGTCGCGCTTGTGAGGGTGGCTTCTACCTGAGTCCGGTCGCGTGGCTCGAAGCTCAGGTGCTCGGTAACACGTGGGTCGCCGTAGATGGCCAATACGGCGTCCACGTCGTCAGGGGCGGCGAACTCGCGCAGGCTGACGGTTGAGGAGGTGAGCGTGACCGGGTACATGCGGCGAGACTAACGACTTCGGGGTAGCGCCGCCGCTGCGGGCGTCTGGCTGTAGAACTCGATTTCTCGTTGCAGGTCGCGTGCGGCTGCGGCGTTTCGGTACTGGGGCATGCGCAGTGCGGTGTGGACCCGCATGGTGCTGGAGACGATGCCGCCGATCCGCTGATCGGAGGGTAGATCGAGGACAGGGCGGAGAGCTTCGACAGCACCGTCGACGTCGCCGAGGTTGACCCGGGCCAGTGCCTGGTCGGCCCGGGCTCCGGCTTCGTCGCTGAAGGAGCGGTCCGCGGGGTCGGCCTCGCCGTACGCGGTGATAGCTTCAGCGGCGAAGCGGTCAGCTCGGTCTTCGTTGCCGGGCAGCCACACGTGAGTATCGGCGGCGTAGTACAGCTGACGCGGTCTGGGGAAGGTCATGATGCCGCCGATGGCGTCCAGGTCGTCGGCCTCGACCTGGTCGCGGGCATCGGTCGCGCGAGTGATCGCCTCCAATGCGCGGATCTCGTCTCCGAGGGTGGCCCACACTCGGGCCTCCTGGGCGGGGAGCCACACTGCCGCGGTTCCCCGCGTCCGGGTGGCCGGCTCGGCTCCGGATTGCGCATAGCGAGCGGCCTCGTTCGGCCAGCCCGCCCAGTACGCGATCATCGATTGTAGGCCGCGGGTCCAGGCGCGCAGGCCGTCGTGGCCGGCGTTTTCCGCGCACACGAAGGCGGTGCGCGCCTGAGTCATCGCCGAATGCGGTTCACCCAGGTCGTGGCTGGCCTTGGCGAGCATGCCGCAGATGACGCCGGTGAGCAGGTACATCTCCGCGGTCTCGGCGGGCCGCTGGCGGCCCTCGATCAGGCGGAAGGACACGTCCTGCAAGTCGATCAGTTCCCCCAGCAGGATGGGGAGTGGCTGCTGCTGATAGGCCAGTGCGAGGCGGGCCACCTCGTCATGGAGCTGATCCAGGGTCTCGGGTCCGACGTTGCTGCCCTCGACCATGACGGCGAATCGCAGCGCTCTGCGTGCGGCCATCTCAACCTCTCTTTCTATGCTCCCGGGCATCAGGCTTTCTCGTGACCGGGATGTCGCAGGTGAAGCTGTCTCACCGGCTGTCTCACTGGCCGGAACCGGTACGGCCGGGGCGAAGGCGGCGTTGCAGCGCATCAGGACGGCGCGTTCCTGGGCGTCCATCCGGTCCAGCGCCTGGGGATCCAGCAGGCGTAGCGGCGTGGTCCCGTAGACGCCGGCCAGGGCGATGATCTGAGTCGC
The DNA here is from genome assembly GCF_016863115.1 of Sphaerimonospora thailandensis. GTDB lineage: Bacteria > Actinomycetota > Actinomycetes > Streptosporangiales > Streptosporangiaceae > Sphaerimonospora > Sphaerimonospora cavernae. Next base: position 153,184 of record NZ_BOOG01000012.1, on the reverse strand, counting down.
CTGCGGTGATCGTGATCCGACGGCGGGGAACATCTCCAGCCGCGACAGCAGCGGCTGATCGATGACCGATGCCGGGGCGTCCTGCCGGTACCGGTCGACCACCTCAGGCTGGCTGAGCCCGTGCGCCATGCGGAAGGCAGCCAGCCGGGAGCAACCGCACAGGTGCCGGATCTCCTCGGCGATCTCTTCCACGCTCCGGCCCTGCTGGGTCATCCGTGATCGAAGACGATTGACGTCTCGCTTGCTCCATCCGCTCATCAAGGCTCCCTCGTGTGAGGCTTCTGGTGGCCAGGGTTGCCCTGATGGCCGTGATCGGCAACAGCACAAATCGGACAGCGACCGTATCGGCGGCATAGGTCCATCGTCTTCTGTTGCGAATTCGCAGGTCAGAGGCTGGGAGGCGTGCATGGAAACCATGTCTGGGACCGGGGTGACTATCGGGAGCGACACAGGGTTCACTTAGTGCAGTCCCTGATAGCTCTCTGTGACAGGAGTGGCGATGCTTCCCACGCATGCTCCACCTGCCGAACCACTGGCTCAGGCCACATATCGATCGCTTCGCAGCAACTGGTACCGGACGTCCGTATGGTGCTTGCCTCCTCGTGACGCACCTCGCCGAGCCAGGCTCCTCCTGCGGGAGCGACTGTCCGGCATTCCCATCGATTCTGAGGTGGTCGATGAGCTGGAACTAGTGATCTCTGAGCTGGCGACCAACGCCATCAGGCATGCACCCGGCCCCTATGAGCTGCGAATTCTGTACGAGGCCGGTCTGCCCGTTCACGTTGAGGTGGCCGTCTCCGGAAACGGCGCAGCCCTGGTCGACCGTTTGCTCGATCGCCCTCTTGGCAGCTCCGACGGCGGCCACCTGCTGACCGACAGTGAGCGAGGCCTGCGAATCGTCGTGGCCTATACCGGGGGACGGTGCGGGGCTCGGACGGTTCGGCTGTACGGCACAGGCCGCTGGGGCACCGGTGTCTGGTTCGAGGTATCGACCCCGCCTTTCCGACCCCAGGTCTCCCTGTTCTCATCGCCCTGAGCACGGGTGCCAGAGACCGCCGTGCGGTACGTGGACCTACTGCACGAGTGGGCGAACTGGCATCGGCGCCATGGCGCGGTGCGATGCGCATCCAGTACGCGCCCGGAATACACCCGGGTCGGTCACATCCCCGAAGGAGGAGATCGTGGCATGAGGATCGGTTACAGCTTCTGGGGCTTCATCGGCCCCGGCATCGTGGACACCCCTGACGGCGGCCGGTTCTGGCGTCAGGGCATCATCGACACCCTTCTGGGCCACGGCCACGAGGTGATCCTGCTGCAGCAGGATCGCGACCGCCTGGAGGCCGGCACAGCCCAGCCCTACGTCTGGGACACTGGGCTTCCCCCGCTGGATGTGCTGTTCTGCGAGTGGCGGTGGCCGCTGCCCGGCCGTAACACCACTCCGTGCGGCACGACCGGGCACACCTGCGACCTGCACCGCCAGGCCGACCTGCTCGCCCATTACACCGATCGGGGCACCCCGACGGTGTTGTGGGACACCGACCGGCAACTCCCCTCCGACGACCTGCTGCGTGGAACCCCGCACGTCATCGTCTGCGATCCCGCCCTTCGGCCGTCACCCCCGGCCCCGACGTTGGCGGCGATGGTCCCCGACGACCTGCTGGAGGCCGCCGACCCTACCCGGCTCGCCGTCGCGGACCGGCCGTTGGATCTGGCCTACGTCGGCAACCAGTACGACCGCGATGAGGCGTTCGACCGGTTCTTCGCGCCGCCCGCCGCCCGCGTTCCCCATCGGGTGGCCGGCAAGTGGACCCGCATCGAACCATGGCCGCATGTGAACTTCACCGGCCGTGCCCCGTTCACCGAGGTCAGCCCCATCTACAGCACCGCGCTGGCCACGGTCCTGCTCATGCCCGACCGGTACTCCGCGACCGGATCTGTGTCCCAGCGGTTCCCCGAAGCGGTGCTGGCCGGGTGCTTGCCCCTGACCCCGACCACCCTCCTCAGCGCCGACCAGATCACTCCCACCGAGTTGCATGTCGCCGATGGCGACGAGGTCCTGGAGCGCCTGGCCTGGCTCCGTGGCATCCAGGGCACGCCCGAGCACGCCGACCTGATCGCCGCCTGTCTCAACCGGCTCAACCTGTTCCGCCACTCCCGCCAGGTCGCCGAGCTCGAACGGCTCATGGCCACCCTGACCCACTCCACGAGAAAGGCGTACCGGTGACACCCCCTGCCCCCGTCGGCCTGCCTACCTTCGCGACGTTCCACGACGCCTACCGGGCGGTGCTGCACCGGATTCTCACCCAGCCGAACTACACGGCCAGCGCGCGAGGGAAAACCTTCAGCGAGATCCTCGGCGCCGGCTTCACCCTCACCGACCCCCGCCATCGCATCCCCTACCTGGTGGCCCGCCGTCCGAACATCGTGTTCAACTACGCCGAGGCGCTGTGGTATCTGGCCGGCCGCGACGACCTCGATATGATCGCCTACTACGCGCCCCGGCTGCGGGCACTGTCGGCCGACGGGCAGCACCTGACCGGCACTGCCTACGGGCCGCGCCTGTTCACCCCACCCGGCGCCTCCCAATGGGATCATGTGGTGGACCTGCTGCGCCGCGATGCCGGCAGCAAACGCGCGGCCATGGTCATCATGAGGCCCACCGAACTGGCCGACCCCGGCAATCCCGACGTCGCCTGCACCCTCGCCCTGCAGTTCCTCCTCCGCGACGGCGCGCTGCACACCGTGGCGTTCATGCGCGGCAACGACGCCTGGATCGGCCTGGCCTGCGACGTGTTCTCCTTCACCGTGATCGCCGAGTACACTGCCCAGCACCTCGGCGTCCCCCTCGGCACCTACACCCACCTCGTGTCGTCCATGCACCTGGCCGTCGCCGACCTTCCCCGGGCCGAGGCCACCCTCGCCGAGACTGCCGCCCCCGCACTCGACCCGCCGACCATGCCGCCTACCGGCCCCGACACGCTGGCCACCGTCCTTGAATGGGAGCAGCGCCTGCGGACCAACGACAGCCCGCTGAACCCGAAGGCCGCCGACGTCGCCATGCTCGACCCGTACTGGCAGCACGTCCTGGCCCTGTTCGAGGTGCACCGCCAGATCGTTCACCAGGACGGCACGGTCAGCGGCGGCGTCCTCGACACCCTCCCCGCGTTGTACCGGTGGCTGCTCGCCCAGCGGTGGCCCGGCCGGATCCCGCCCCTGTACATCCCGGCCGTCCCGAATGCCGCACCCGTGCAGGCGGTCACGCCATGATCGCCCAGCCCGGCATCCGGCGGGCCCCTGGCGGCATCGACTGGACCCGCTGGTCGGCCATCCTGCTCAAGCCCGACTGCGTCCTCCGGGGCCTGGTCGATCAGGTCCTGGCCTGCCTGGCCGAGCATGTCCAGGTATCCCACCCCCGCCTGATCGCTGCCACTGAGCAGCAGGTCATGGCCCACTACGACGACATGCTCGCCCCGCAGGTGTCGGCCGAGTTCGGCTTCGACGTCGCCACCGACCTGCGCCGGCTGTATGTCGGCCAGCAAGTGGTCGTGGCCATCGCCAACGGCGACAACGCGCCCGCCCGGCTGCGGACCCTGATCGGACCGACCGACCCCTCCACCGCCGACCCCGGCACCATCCGTGGCCGGTTCGGCATCGACAGCCTGCGGCAGGCCCGCGCCCGCGGCCAGCTGATCGACAACCTGATCCACACCAGCGACCGCCCCGGCTGCGTCGCACGCGACATCGGCATCTGGTACGGCCCCACCGGGATCCATCTACTCACGGAGGAACAATGACCGCGGAACCTGTTCTCCCGCCCCCGACCATCCACCGCGCCGGGCTGCGGCCCACCGACCTGAAGGTCATGCCCGCCGAGCAGCAGGCCACCCTCGACCCCTACATGCGGCTCATCGTCGGCAACCGCAAGTCCGGGCTGTCGCTCAACCACATCGTCGGCTGCCCGCTCGACTGCGGCTACTGCGTACGGCACTTCTGGGGAAACTTCGACGACAAGGTCCCTCAGATGCTCGTCACCACGCCCGAAGCCGTCGAGATGCTCGTAGCCCACCCGGAGTTCCTGCCGCACACCACGCCGCTGCAGCTGTTCAACAAGGCCACCGACCCGTTCTTGCCCGGGGTGAAACCGCACACCTTCGCCGTTCTGGAGGAACTGGACCGGCGCGGCCTGAGCAACCTCGTGCTCATCATCACCCGCTTCCACGTCCGAGAAGAAGACATGGCCAGGCTCGGCCGACTGCAGTACATCCGGCCGACGCTGCTGTTCACCTACTCGGGGATCAACGATGCCCGAGTCGAGCCGATCGCCAAGACCAGCACCACCGTCGACTCCATTCGCACGGCCGCCGCCCACCGGGGCAACACGAAGGTGATCCTGTACTGGAGGCCCATCGTCCCCGGGTGGAACGACGACCCCGACACCATGGCCGGAGTTCTCCAGGTCGCCGACGAGACCGGCGTCGACGCGATCGTCTTCACCGGCTACTACCACAAGGAGGAAAACGCCACCTACCTGCGCGACCTTGGCGTGCCGGTGCCGTACGCCGACAACTGGCAGCGCCGCAAGGTCCTCCCCGGCGAACTCGACGCCAGCGTTGTCCAGGCCTGGCGCGACTCAGGTATCTCCATCCCCCTGTACCGCAAGACGAGTTGCGGGGTGACCGCCGCCTGGAAGTTGCCCGACTACAACGGCCACCTCGGCGTACCGGAACTGTGCGACATCTGCCCATCTGAGCAGGTCGCACGGTGCCGACAGGCCCTGAAAGCGCCAACCCCCGACGAGTTCCGGACCGCCCTGGAGATGTTCGGTTTCGATCCCGACACACCATTCCTCATCGAGGACGGGCATGTCTTGACCGCCAAGCTCGGGGAGCAGCGCCGCTACGCGCTGCAGCACTACTTCGGATACCAGGTCTGGGAAGTCGAACACCCGCACGTCCATTCCGCCCACGGGCGGGCCCTGGAAGGGTACACACTGACCCCAGAGGAACAGGACCTGCTTGAGCAGGCCCGCGAACGGCTCGCCGCAAGCGCGCGCCACGACGACGACTGACCACGACTGAAGAGGTGACGAGCGATGCCGCAGCGGTGGGAACAGACTCCGATGGTCGCGCTCGACCTGGAGGGCAGCGGCAGCCAAGACCACGATGACGAAGCGATCCTGGAGATCGCGCTCGTCCCCATGGCTGTCGGCCGTCCCGCCCTCGACCAGGGGTGGCACTCGCTCGTCAACCCGGGGCGGCGCATCCCGCGCCGCCCCTGGACCTCACCCGGCCTGACCAACGAGATCCTCGCCCAAGCCCCGCCGTGGAACGCCGTCGAGCCCGCCGTACGGGACCGCGTCCAGGCCGCGATCATCGTCGGGCACAACGTACGGGTCGACTGGCGCCTGCTGCACCGGCGCTCCCCACGCTTACGCCCGGCCGCGCTGCTCGACACCCTCCGCCTGGCCCGCTACGTCCACGGTAACCGGACCGGCAAATCCCTCACCGCCTTGCTAACCGAACACCGTCTGACAGAGCAGGTGAACGCCCTCGTCCCGGATGGACAACCACACCGAGCGCTATGGGACACGGTCGCAGTGACGCTACTGCTACCCGCGCTGATCGCTGTCCTGCCGAGCCGGGGCGACACCACGATGGCCGAACTCGTCCGGCTTGCCGGTGTCCCGATGGATGGAGAGAACGTCGCGCCGGGACCGCAGGAGCAACTCACCCTGGGATTTTAATTCTCATGAATGACGAAACTACGGCCGCACCTGGCGGCACCATCGCCATCGCCGACAAGCCAGTCTCCCGCCTGGGCTTCGGCACCATGCGCCTGACCGGCCCCGGCACCTGGGACCACCCCACCGACCCGCTCGCTGCGGTCGCCGTGCTCCGCCAGGCGATCGAAGCGGGCATCACCCACATCGACACCGCAGACGCCTACGGCCCGCACACCGTTGAAGAGCTCGTCCGCACGGCGCTCCACCCCTACCCCGACCAGGTGCTTGTCGCCACCAAGGTCGGCATGATACGCCCCGGCCCGAACATCTGGCGTCCGCTCGGTCGGCCCGACTACCTGCGCGCCGCGGTGGAAGCCAGCCTGCGACGCCTGGCAACCGAAACGATTGGGCTGTGCTACCTGCACCGCATCGACCCGGCCGTGCCCCTCGCCGATCAGGTCGGCGAGCTCGCCGACCTCCACAAGGAGGGCAAGATTCGGGCGGTGGGGCTGTCCAAGGTCTCATGCGCCCAGATCGAGGAGGCCGCCCGCATCGTCCCGATCGCCGCAGTGCAGAACTGCCTCAACCGCGACGAGCCAGACGACCCTGCCGTCGGCTACTGCCGCGACCGCGGCATCCCCTTCGTGGCCTATCGGCCGTTGAACGCCGGCGCGCTCACCGCCGATGGAGGCCGCACTGCCCTGCGATGGCTTCTGTCCCTCGGCGACCATGTCGCCCCGATCCCCGGCACCGGCTCGCCCTCCCACCTGATGGAGCTAGTGAACGCCGCAGTCTGATCTCCGTCTATCGCCCCGAGTGCCGCATTACCTGCATAGATGCAGCCCTGACATGACGATTGAGCGCAGATGAGATTTTTTAGGGATTTGGTTTTAGTCTGGCTTACATGTTGGATTTGAATCGGCTGAAGGCGTTGCACGCGGTCTCGGTGTACGGGTCGGTGGGCGCGGCGGCCGAGGCGCTGATGGTCACCCCGTCGGCCATCTCCCAGCAGATCGCCAAGCTCGAACGCGAGACCGGCAGCGTGCTCGTCGAGCGCAGTGGACGCGGGGTGCGGCTGACCGACGCGGCCGGCCTGCTGGCCGATCACGCGCAGCGCATCCTCGCCCTGGTGGAGACCGCTGAGGCCGATTTCGAGGCGCTGCGGGGCACGGTCGTCGGCAAGCTGACGATGGCCGCCTTCCCGACGGGAGCCCGGGGCATCCTGCCCGGTGCGCTGTCCACACTGAAGGAGCGTCATCCCGATCTCGACCTGCTCGTCTACGAGCGCGAGCCGGAGCGGCAGATCCGCGAGGTCTCCCGGGGCGAGATCGATCTCGCCGTGGTGCAGGACTGGCTCAACCGTCCGATGGCGCTGCCCGACGGTCTGTCGCGTGCGACGCTGCTCGACGACGTCGCCGACGTCGTGGTGCCGATCGGCCACCCGCTGGCCGGTTCGGGCGCGGTGCGGATCGCCGAGTTGGCCGGGGACGACTGGATCAGCTCGTCGCCGGGCACGGTCTGCCACGACTTCCTGACGTTCCTGCTCCGGTCGGCCGAGAGGGAGCCCCACATCGTCTGCATGGCCGACGAGTACCCGACCCAGCTCGCGTTCGTCGCAGGCGGCCACGGTTGCGCGCTGATCCCCCGACTGGGGCGCGGGCCGCTGCCGCCGGGCGTCGCCGTACTGGAGATCGAGCCGTCGCCCATGCGGCAGATCTACGCCATCTGGCGGACCGACGCGGCCCGTCGACCCGCCATCCGCGCGGCCGTCGAAGCCCTCCGGCATGCGTGCGCTGTAGGCTGTCGGGACCATGAGTGAGATGACCGTCGTCCACCTCCTGCGCCATGGTGAGGTCGACAATCCCACCGGTGTGCTGTACGGCAGGCTGCCCGGTTACCACCTGTCCGGACTCGGGCGGCGGATGGCGGAGACGGTCGCCAAGGCGGTCGCCGGCCGGGACATCGTCGCCGTCCTGAGCTCTCCGATGGAGCGCGCCCAGGAGACGGCCGCGCCGTCCGCCCGAATGCTGGGGCTGGAGATCGGACTCGACGACCGGCTGACCGAGGCGGCCAACGTCTTCGAGGGCCTGCGCGTCGGCGGCGGTGGGCCGCTCTTCCGCGATCCCCGCCGCTACCGGCACTTCATGAACCCCTTCCGCCCATCCTGGGGCGAGCCGTACGTCGAGGTCGTGGCGCGGATGAAGTCGGTCATCGACGACGCTCGCGGGCAGGCGCGCGGTCACGAGGCGCTGCTCGTCAGCCACCAACTGCCCATCTGGGTCACCCGACTCGCGGCGGAGGGCCGACGGCTCTGGCACGACCCGCGCCGCAGGCAGTGCGAGCTGGCGAGCCTCACCAGCTTCACGTTCGAGGGCGACCGTCTGGTCAGCGTCGGCTACAGCGAGCCCGCGGGAGCACTGGTGAGAGGTACGCCGCCGCAGGGCGAGGCCGCGATGTTCGAGGAGACCGGCTGAGGACCGGCTCTCCGGCGGGGCCACCGGACTGGGCCACCGGACTGGGGCACCGGACCGGGCACGGCAGTCGATCGGTAGGCTGGAAGCTCTACCGATCGTAGTGCAGGGAGATCCTCTTTCCGTGTCCGCCAAGAGGTCCGCCGGAAGGCCCGCCGAAAGGCCCGCTGGAAGGCCCGTCAAGAGCCTGGCCGCGATCGCGGCGCTGGCCGTGACCGCCGTCACGGCCCTGGCGGGCTGCGCGGGCAACCAGGCCGCCCAACCGAAATCCGGCGACACACGGTTCATCGCCGGCGACGGGCGGGTCGAGTTCTTCGATGCCGCGCAGCGCCACGCGGCCCCGGCGATCGAGGGGCCCACGCTGGACGGCGGCACGGCGAAGCTGCAGCCGGGCAAGATCTACGTGCTGAACTTCTGGGCGTCCTGGTGCGCCCCCTGCCGGGCCGAGGGACCGGTGCTCAAGGACATCGCGGCCGTGACGAAGCCCAGGGGAGTGGAGTTCGTCGGGGTCAACTTCAAGGACCTCGAGGCCTCCGCCCAGGCGTTCGAGCGCAGCGTGCAGCCCGGCTACCCGAGCATCTTCGACAAGACCGGCAAGGTGCTGCTGGCCTTCCAGGGCACCGTGCCCCCGGCCGCGATCCCCTCGACTCTGATCATCGACGCTAAGGGCCGCATCGCCGCCCGCGCCCTCGGCAAGGTCAAGTACGACGACCTGTTGGCCGCCGTCACCAGGGTGGCCGACGAAGGCGGCCGGTGACCGATGGGTGATCTCGGCACGGCGGTCGCGTCCGGCTCGCTGCTGGTGGCCGTCCCGATCGCGGTGATCGCCGGCCTGGTGTCGTTCGTCTCCCCGTGCGTGCTGCCGCTGGTCCCCGGCTACCTGTCGTACGTCACGGGTATGACCGGGGACCCCAGGCGGGGGCGGATGGTGCTGGGCAGCGCGCTGTTCGTGCTCGGCTTCGCGGCCGTTTTCGTGCTCGGCGGCGCGCTCTTCGGCGGCCTCGGGGGCATGCTGCTGGGCAACGCCGAGGTCATCACGCGCGTGCTCGGCGCGGTCACGATCGTCCTCGGACTGGCGTTCCTCGGGCTCATCCCGGGTCTGCAGCGGGACGTGCGGATCCACCGGCTCCCGGCCGCCGGGCTCGCCGGGGCGCCGCTGCTCGGGATCGTCTTCGGACTCGGCTGGACGCCCTGCATCGGGCCGACGCTGGCCGTGGTCCTCACGCTCTCGGTCGATCAGGGCAGCGCCGTACGCGGGGCCGTGCTCGCCTTCGCGTACGCGCTGGGTCTCGGCCTGCCGTTCGTGCTGGCCGGGCTCGCCTACCGGAAGGCGTTGCACGCGTTCAAGGCGGTGCGCCGTCACACGCCGCTCATCACTCGCATCGGGGGTGCCATGCTCGTCGCAGTGGGCGTGCTGCTCGTGACCGGTCTGTGGGGCGACATGATCATCCGCCTGCAGGGCTGGGTGACCGGATTCGAGCCGGTGATCTGATGATGGCGCAGCGCGACAACATGCCCAGCGACACCGAAGCGACGAAGCCTGCCGTAGAGCAGTCGGTCGAGGAGCAGCCGGTCGAACAGGCCGCGGCGGAGTCCAGGCGGCCGGCCGGGTTGGGGGTGGTCGGCTGGCTCCGCTGGGGCTGGCGGACGCTCACCTCGATGCGGACCGCGCTGATCCTGCTGTTCCTGTTCGCGCTCGCGTCGATCCCCGGGTCGATCTACCCACAGCGCGGCGTCGATCCCGGCCAGGTCGCGCGGTATTTCCAGGACAGTCCGACCGCGGCGAAATGGCTCGACCGGTTCTGGATGTTCGACGTGTTCAGCGCGCCCTGGTTCGCCGCGATCTACCTGCTGCTGTTCGTCTCACTGGCCGGGTGCGTGCTGCCCCGCGCCCTGCTCCACGTCAAGGAGATCCGCCGCAAACCCCCGGCCGCCCCGCGCAACCTGCTGCGCCTGCCGCACGGTGAGGCATTCGAGGGCGACCTGACTGCCGAGGAGGCGGCGAAACGGCTGCGCCGCAGGCGGTTCCGGGTCGTCACCGGGCACGACGCGGTCACTGGGTCCGACTGGGTGGCGGCGGAGAAGGGCTACCTGCGCGAGACCGGCAACCTGCTCTTCCACGTCGCGCTGCTCGCGATTCTGTTCGCGGTCGGCGCCGGCGCACTGTACGGCTACCGCGGCAACGTGCTCGTGGTCGAAGGTGACGGCTTCGCCAACGCGGTGGCGGCCTACGACCGGTTCATGCCGGGGCAGCAGGTGTCGGCCGAGTCGCTGCAGCCGTTCTCGTTCACGCTGAAGGACTTCGAGGCCACGTATGTGGCGGCCGGGGCCAAACAGGGCCAGCCGCTCGACTACAGCGCGAAGCTCTCGGTCCAGGAATCCCCGACATCGACACCGCGGGACTTCGACCTCAAGGTCAACGAGCCGCTGGACGTCGACGGCACGCTGACCTACCTCATCGGCCACGGTTACGCTCCGACGTTCAAAGTGACCGACGGCAAGGGCCAGGTGGCCTACGAGGGACCGGTGCCGTGTCTCGCCGCCGACCAGGCCACCTACACGTCCGAATGCGTCATCAAGGCCCCGGACGCCCAGCCGCTGCAGCTCGGCTTCCTGGGCCGCTTCCTGCCCACCACCGTGCCGAACGGCGACGCGTGGGTCTCGGTGTTCCCCGGCGCGGTCAACCCGACGGTGCAGATCTTCCCGTTCGGGGGAGACCTCGGCATGAGGTCGGGTGTGCCGCAGTCGGTCTACCAGCTCGACACCGACGGGCTGAAGCCGCTCGGCAAGATGTCCGCCCAGCCCAAGCCGCTGGCCGTCGGCGACACCCTCGAACTGGCCGACGGCACCGGGAAGATCCAGTTCACCGGCGTCAAGGAGTGGATCAGCCTGCAGACCACCTATGACCCGGGTCGGCTGCCCGCGCTGCTGGCCGCGTCCGCCGCCGTGCTCGGGCTGGTGCTGTCCCTGACCATCCGCCGTCGGCGCGTCTGGGTGCGGGTGCGGGACGGGAAGGTCACGGTGGGAGGATTGACCCGCACCGAAGGCAGTGGTGCGGCCTTCTCCGCGGAGTTCGCCGAGATCGTCACCATGCTTCGCGAGGAGTAGTGAATATGCCAACGCAGGTGAACCAGGGACTGGCCACGCTGAGCGACCAGCTGATTTTGGTCACCGTCCTGCTCTATCTGGTCGCCATGATCGGTTTCGCGCTGGAACTCGCCTTCGGCAGGGCCCGTACGGCGGCCGCCGCCGTCGCCACCCGGCGTGAGCTGGTCGGCGCTCGTGCCGGCGGCGGTGGTGGTGACGTCGGTGGTGGTGACGTCGGTGTCGACGAGGCGTCGGCCGATGCGGCAGGCGACACGGCCGGGGGCGGGAGCCGTACCGAGCCTGAGCCGGCTGCTTGGGCCGTGCGGGCGGGCGGCGTGGCCGTCGTCCTCACCTGGATCGCGTGGGCGGGCCACCTCGTCGGCATCCTCGCCCGCGGTCTCGCCGCCGATCGGTGGCCGTGGGGCAACATGTACGAGTTCGTGGTGGCGCTGTGTTTCGCCGCCGTCACGACGTTTCTCGTGGTGCTGATGCGGCGGCCGATCCGCTTCCTCGGCGCGTTCGTGACCGTCACCGCGGCACTCGGGCTCGGCTTCGCCGTCCTCTTCCTGCACGTCCAGGCCGGGCCGGTGATGCCCGCGCTGCACTCGTACTGGATCGCGATCCATGTCAGCGCAGCCATCGCCGCGAGCGGGCTGTTCACCTTGGCCGGCGTCTGCGCGATCCTCTACCTGATCCGCCACGACGGGCGGCCGTCCGTCCTGCCCGCCCGGGCCGACCTCGAGCGCATCGCGCACAGCGCGATCGTGATCGCCTTCCCCATCTGGACGTTCGCCGTCATCGCCGGGGCGCTGTGGGCAGACCGGGCATGGGGCCGCTACTGGGGCTGGGATCCCAAGGAGGTGTGGTCCTTCATCACCTGGATCGTGTACGCCGCCTACCTCCACGCCCGGGCGACGGCCGGATGGCGCGGCAGGGCCGCCATCATCGTGTCGCTCGTCGCGTTCGCGTGTCTGCTGTTCAACCTGATCGGGGTGAACGTCTTCCTTTCCGGCCTCCACTCGTACGCCGACGTGCCCCGTTAGAGACATTCGCTTCCGCATGGGCGATTCTGGGTAGGGAAGAAGGGACAGGAGCGAAGTCGGGGGAGTTCCTGTGGCCGATCAACCTACGTGTGACGCTGAGGGCGCGGTCGTCCTGGCCGACCTGCTGCGCGCGCATCCGCTGGTGCCCATGGAGCGGATGGCGGCCCTGGCGGCAGAGCAGGCCGCGCGTCTGGGCTTCTCCGAGTTGATGATCTATGTGGCGGATCTGCGACATCTGTCCTTCCTGCCGCTGCCCGGCCAGCGCGACGCGCACGGTGAGCTGCTGGACCCGATCCCTGTCGACACGACGCTGGCAGGCCGCGCCTTCCGTAATGTGGAGATCGTCCAGGCCGATCCCGCCCGTGTCGCCGCGCAGCCGCCGCAGGCCGGAGTCGGCGGTCCGGTGCGCCTGTGGGCCCCGCTGGTGGACGGAGTCGAACGCATCGGGGTGCTCGGGGTGACCGCGCCCGTGGCCGACGAGGTCACCGAGCGCCGGGTCACCGACCTGGCCTTGTTGATCGCGCTGGTGGTGGCGGGCAAGCGGCACGCCAGTGACTCGTACAAGCAGTTGGTGCGCGGTCATTCCATGCGCGTGGGCGCCGAGCTGCTGTGGACCCTCATGCCGGCCAGGACCTTCGCCACCGACGTGGTCGCGGTCAGCGCCGGACTGGAGCCGGCCTACGCCGTCGGCGGGGATGCCTTCGACTACGCCCTCGCCGGCCACACCCTGCACTTGGCGATCTTCGATGCCATCGGGCATGACACCTCCGCCGGGTTGACCAGTGCCATCGCGCTGGGGTCCCATCGCAACAACCGACGTCAGGGCATCGAACTGCTCGCGGCCAGCGACGCGATCGACGACGCGATCGCCGATCAGTTCTCGACCTCCCGGTACGCCACCGGCATCCTGGCCGATCTGAACATCCGCAACGGCAGCCTGACCTGGGTGAACCGCGGGCATCCCCCGCCGCTGCTGCTGCGGAAGAGTCGGGTGGCCGGTGTGCTGGACAGCCCGCCGGATCCGCCGATGGGCTTCAGCCTGGGCCCGGCCGCCGGGCTCGCCCGCCGTCGGCTCGAGCCCGGCGACCGGCTGCTGCTGTACACCGACGGCATGACCGAGGCGAGATCTCCCACCGGGGAGCGGTTCGGCCTGGAGCGATTCACCGATCTGGTCCTGCGCGGCGAAGCCGACGGGCTGGCGGGGCCGGAGATCGTGCGGCGAGTGATCCACGCGGTCATGGACCACCAGTTGGGTGGTCTCCAGGACGACGCCACCATGATGCTGGTCGAGTGGCGTCCGCCGGGGAGTTGACGCAGGTGGGCGGGGAAGACGTGCCCGCGTGCGGATGCGCCGACGAGCGGATCCTGGGCAATCTGGTGCGCTTACACCATTTGACCCCGCTCAGGGATCTGGCCCGGGTGGTCGCCGAGCATGTCCGGCCGATCGGCTTCACCGAGGTCATGATCTATGTGACCGACCTGCAGGGGCGGTATCTCATGCCGCTGCCCGGCCAGCGGGACGCGTCGGGAGAACCGCTCAAGCGCATCCCCATCGACACCACCCTCGCCGGGCGTGCCTACCGCAACTTGGAGATCGTCCAGGTCCGTCCCGTCACCGACTCCGACGCCGACCGCGCCGACCGCGCCGAGCCGGTGGCGAGCGGCGACGCCCGCCGTCTGTGGGTACCGCTGCTCGACAGCACCGAACGGGTCGGCGTGCTCGGGGTGACCGTGCCCCGGGTCGACGAGACCGCCCAGCGGCGGGTGGTCGAGCTGGGCTCGCTGGTCGCCCTGATGGTGATGAGCAAGCGTGACCCGAGCGACGCCTACAAGCGGCTGGTGCGCACAGACGACATGCACCTGTCCGCCGAGGTGTTGTGGACCCTGATGCCGGTCAGGACCTTCGCCACCGACACGTTCACGGTCAGCGCGGAGTTGGAGCCGGCCTACCTCGTGGGCGGAGACGCCTTCGACTACGGCCTCGACTACGACGTCCTGCATATGGCGATCTTCGATGCCATGGGGCACGACACCTCGGCGGGGCTGACCGCCACCATCGCGCTGGGGTCGTACCGCAACAACCGCCGCAGGGACATCGGCCTGCTCGCGGTCAGCGACGCGATCGACGAGGCCATCTCCGACCAGTTCGCCGGGTCTCGGTTCGCCACCGGCATCCTGGCCGACCTGAGCCTGCGCACCGGCTGGTTGACCTGGGTGAACCGAGGGCATCTCCCTCCGCTGGTCCTGCGGCACGGACGGGTCGCCGCTGTTCTGGACAGCCCGCCCGACCTGCCGATGGGCTTCGCCCTCAGCTCCGCGAGCAGGCTTCCCCGATATCAGCTCGAGCCCGGCGACCGGCTGCTGTTCTACACGGACGGCATCACCGAGGCGCGGACCCCCGAGGGGGAGCGATTCGGGCTGGGACGCTTCACCGACTTCATCATCAAGCGGGAGGCCGACGGCATCTCCGCTCCGGAGACCGTGCGCCGGCTGATCCACGCCATCCTGCGACACCAACGCGGCAGCCTTCAGGACGACGCCACCGTGATGCTGGTCGAATGGCGCAGCGGACGGCGGTTCGACCTCACCGTCTGATTCGCCGTACTGATTCTCAGTCTTCCTCGCGGAGGCGGCGTTCCAGGTGGCGGAGGAACTCGGGGTCGTCCTCCGGGCCACGTGGGGCCTGGGCTCTCGCGGTCCCCCGGCCTCCCAGCGGTCCGAAGGTCTCCCTCGGCTCCCGTACGGCCGCGGGCGCGGCAGTGGGACGGCCGAGGATCAGCCAGAACAGGCCGCCCAGGCCCGCGAGGAACACCACGATGAGGACCCACAGCACCTTGGGCAGGTTCCGTACGGCCTGCTCAGGGGTCGTGATCACATCGAACAGGCAGTAGAGCCAGAACGCCAGCAGCGCCAGACCGATAACCACGCTAGGCATGCCCACACGGTAAGCCATGCCACCACCTGAACGTCACGCCGATCCCGAACAGTCGTTCCGGGTGACGAGGCCGGGACGGCATCGTACGGTGGACCGGTACAGAGCGTGCGGAGACGAACGTCAACCAGTAAGTGGGGTCTGATGGCGGAGCCGGCCGACAGAGGCCGCCACCGGCGAGGGACGCGGTGGTGGCAGCGCGGGCTGTACATGTCGTCGCGACGCAGGCTGGACGTCCCGGAGCGCTCACGTGAGCGCGAACGGACCGGGGAACGGACTACGGAACGGGCGCCGGAGCGGCCAACAGAATGGCCGACCGAGTGGCCGGGTGAATGGTCACCGGAACGCTCGGTGGAGCGGGTGCACGCGGTGACCGCCCCGGTGGTGGACGACCGGCCGCAGTACACGTGGCACGACTTCGAACTCGACGACCAGCCCCTGCGAGCCCGGCCGCATCCGCCGGACGTTCCCGACCTGGGAGACGGCCGCCGGCACTGCGGGCCGCTGGAGCGCATCCTCTACCGGCAGTGGGACGCGGCGGAGGGGCCTCCCCCGGCGGATGCCGTACGTGCCGTCGACAGCCTGGCGCGGCTGCCCGAGCAACTCAAGGCCAAGCTGGCCATCGGGCTGGACGGGATCTACGTCGGCCGCGGCGGCGTGCCCGACCTGGACGACATGGGCTACCTGCGCGGGGCGCCGCTGCCGTCGGGGCGGGCGACCTGGGATGTCTGCGCCGGCGCGTACGGCGACCGCAAGATCGTGGTGGGGGACCGGCCGTCGCCGACGCCTGACGTGATGATGCACGAGGTCGGGCACGCACTGGACGACGTGGACGCGGGCCCGGGGGAGTGGGTGTCCGACTCTCCCGAGTTCGCCGCCCTCTACGAGGAGTGCCTGCCGCTGCTCGCGTCGTCGTTCCACCGGCAGCCCGGCGGCCTCGGGCGCAAGGAGTTCTTCGCCGACGCGTTCGCGGCGATCGCGTCCCGGCAGCGCCCGGCCCTGGTGGACATGCTCGGCGGCGACACGCGGACGGCACTGGGCGTCATGCTGTTCTTCAACCGGCGTTACGGAATCTAGGGACGGTGAGTTCGGATGTATGTGATCCGGCTCGATGACGGCACACTCCGCGTGCCTCAATCGCTGACCAGCGATGACGGCCGTCTGATCGGCAACGCGTACGTGGAGATCGTCCCGGGCGAACCCGATTACGAACGCTGGGCGGCCGAGTCGGTCACCGAGGAGGAGGCGGAGCGGCGGCGCAGCCGCTGGCTGGCCGAGAACGACGAACTCGAGCGGGAGTTCCTGGCCTTCAAGGCCGAGCAGGACTGAACGAGCAGGTTCGGCCGGCACAAGAGCAGGACGATGCCGGTCGGGGCAGTCTGACCTGGTGACCCTGCGCCTTCCGGGTGTTGCGCAGGATCACCTGATGCTGCTACCTACCTGTGTCAGACTCGCGGTGAGTCGCCGTTCGGCCGGTCAGCCGTCAGGACGTCCTCGCCGCGAAGGAGGGCGTGCACTTCCGATTCACGAAAGCGCCGGTGCCCTCCGGGGGTACGGATACTGCTGATGCGCCCGGCCGCGGCCCAACGGGTCACGGTCTTCGGGTCGACCCTGAAGAGGGCGGCAACCTCTCCAGGAGTCAGCAGTCGCTCGCTGCTACTCTCCACAATCTCTCCCCCTCGCGTCCCGCGTCCTGCAGCGGGCGGACAGGTTAACCAGTGTGCCGAGCGAAGCCTGATTTATCCGTGGTTTTCGCCGAAGATCACGGGTTGTTACCGGCTCAGTGCCCGATTGTTATATGATAGAGCATCTTTGGGGCGCTCATGGGTGTTTCTTTACAAAAGCGCCTTGATGTGAACCCTAGCAGCGCTCGCACCGGATGCGAAGAGAGTCAGCCGTGCCGACAGGGTGACGTAACCTCGACGCTGTGCGTCCGGTTCTCGTTTACACCCTTTCACGGCTCGGCCTGTTCGCCGTCGCCGTCGGCGTCCTGTATCTCGTCGGCATGCGCAGCCTCCTACTGCTCGCCGCGGCCTTCCTGGTGAGCGGGCTGGCCAGCTATGTGCTGCTGTCCAAGCAGCGCGACGCGGTCAGTCAGCGGATCACCGGGAATCGCCGGAGGGCGAGAGAGGACTAGGAGGCCGGGAACGGGTCGACTCGGGCATGGTACTCATGCACGAGTCTCTGTCGTGTGGCTTCCCACCAATTGCCCCTCTTTGCGGTCAGGAACGTCTTTACCCCGAGGGCTGCCGTGGCCGGTGCGGTGACCAGTACGTTTCTCGCGCACATTCCCCAAGTTCTAGCAGACTGAGCGTAATCGAAGAACTACGTTCCGCTCATCGGGTGCCGGTGGCCGGACGGCGGCGGCCGCGTGGACCGGGGCGTACACCTAGGCTTGCGTCCATGACGCGCGCATCGCTGGACAAGCAGCCGCATGAGGTCGCCGCGATGTTCGATCGCACGGCCCGGCGGTATGACCTGGTCAACGACGTCCTCTCCCTCGGAATGGACCGGTCGTGGCGGAAGGCCGCCGCCACGGCGGTCGACGCGGGCCCCGGCGAGCTCGTCCTCGATCTCGCCGCCGGCACCGGCACCTCGACCGACGCGTTCACCACGCTCGGCGCGCGGGCCATCGCGTGCGACTTCTCGCTCGGCATGCTGCGTACCGGCGTCATGCGACGCGGCGGCTCAGGGCTGTACGGCGGCGGCGTACGCGGCGTGACCTTCGTCGCGGGGGACGCCCTGCGGCTACCGTTCGCCGATCAGGTTTTCGACGCGGTGACGATCTCGTTCGGGCTGCGGAACGTGGCGCATACCGGGCAGGCTCTGGGTGAAATGCTGCGGGTGACCAAACCGGGTGGGCGGTTGGTGATCTGTGAGTTCTCCACACCGGTCGTAAAGCCCTTTGACCTGGTCTATCATCAGTATTTGATGAAGTTGCTGCCTCCGGTGGCCCGGTTGGTCAGCTCGAATCCGGACTCCTATGAATACCTTGCGGAGTCGATCCGGGAGTGGCCCGACCAGGCCGCGTTGGCCGAGATTATTCGGGAAGCGGGCTGGGAGAAGATCGCCTGGCGCAATCTGACCCTCGGCATCGTGGCGCTCCACAGAGCGGTGCGGCCACCCGTCTGACACCTGACCGATCGATAGGAGCTAGACTGCGGCGCGACAGTTTGTGAAGTTGTTCACAAAAGCACGAAGGGCCCCCGAGGCCTCCTTCCTGACAGGACAGGTCCCCCAGTGAGCGAGCGAAGCGAGCGAACAGGTGGGCGCGCCGAGCGAAGCGAGCGAACAAGCGTGCGCGCCGAGCGAAGCGAGCGAACAAGCGTCCGCGCCGAGCAAGCCCGCGCACAGCGGGGAGTCGACGCCGACGTAATCGTCGTCGGGGCGGGCCCGGCCGGCTCCACCACAGCCTTTCACCTGGCCAAGTCCGGCCTGCGCGTCCTGCTGCTGGAAAAGACCCGGTTCCCCCGGGAGAAGGTCTGCGGTGACGGCCTCACGCCGCGCGCGGTCAAGGAACTCGTGACCATGGGCGTCGACATCGACGGTCCCGGCTGGATCAGGAACCGGGGCCTGCGAGTGGTCGGCGGCGGCCTGCGCCTCGAGCTCGACTGGCCCGAGCTGCACAGCTTCCCCGACTTCGGCCTGGTGCGCACCCGCGCCGACTTCGACGAGATCCTGGTCAGGCATGCCGAGAGCGCGGGCGTCCACGTGATCGAGGGCGCCAACGTCACCGGCCCGATCCTGGACGAGCGCAGCGGGCACGTCACGGGGGTCAAGGTCCGGCACGACGGCCGGGGCGAACACGACGGTGATGAAAGTTACACGGCCCGTCTCGTGGTCGCCGCCGACGGCAACTCCACCCGCCTCTCGATCGCGATGGGCCTGCACAAGCGCGCCGACCGGCCCATGGGCGTGGCCGTACGGACCTACTTCCGCAGTCCGCGCCACGACGACGACTACCTGGAGACGTGGCTGGAGCTGTGGGACGGCGACCGGCTGCTGCCCGGCTACGGCTGGATCTTCGGCGTGGGCGACGGCACGGCCAACATCGGTCTCGGCCTGCTCAACACCAGCGAGGCCTTCAAGAACATCGACTACCGCGACCTGCTCAGGCGCTGGGTGAAGAACATGCCGGCCGAGTGGGGCTGCACGGAAGAGAACATGACCGCCCCCGTCAGGGGCGCAGCCCTGCCCATGGCCTTCAACCGGCAACCCCACTACACTCGCGGGCTGGTGCTCGTCGGCGACGCCGGCGGGACGATCAACCCGTTCAACGGCGAGGGCATCGCGTACGCCATGGAGACCGGCAGGATCGCCGCCGAGGTCATCGTGCAGGCGCTCGCCCGCGGCACCGCCGCTCAGCGGGAGCGGGCGCTGCTCGCCTATCCGCGTATCCTCAAAGACGCATATGGCGGATACTTCACCCTCGGCCGCATGTTCGTCGAGGCGATCGGCAGACCCGGGGTGATGAACTTCGCCACGCGGCACGGACTGCCCCATCCCACTCTGATGAGGTTCGCCTTCAAACTTCTGGCTAACCTCACAGACCGGCGGGGCGACGCCTCCGACCGCATCATCAACGCCCTGTCCAAGGTGGCTCCATCCGCATGAACATCCGCATGAATGACATTCTCTGCACTCAGACCGCCCCGATCCATCGAGCAAGCGAGGACATGTAGCCATGCAGCTGTATGTGCCGATTCTGGTGCTCGCGGTCCTCGCGGCGGGGTTCGCCGTGTTCTCCGTAAGCATCGCGCCCTTCACGGGGCCGAAGCGCTGGAACCGCGCCAAGCTGGACGCTTACGAGTGCGGCATCGAGCCCACTCCCCAGCCGGTCGGCGGCGGGCGCTTCCCGTTGAAGTACATGATCACGGCGATGTTGTTCATCGTGTTCGACATCGAGATCATCTTCCTCTATCCGTGGGCGGTCGCCTTCGACAAGCTCGGCCTGTTCGGGCTGGTCGAGATGGTGCTGTTCATCGTCACCGTGCTGGTGGCGTACGCCTACGTGTGGCGGCGCCGCGGACTGGATTGGGACTAGCCATGGGTCTTGAAGAGAAACTCCCCAGCGGATTCATCCTGAGCACCGTCGAGCAGGTGGCCGGTTGGGCCAGAAAGAACTCGGTCTGGCCTGCCACCTTCGGCCTCGCGTGCTGCGCCATCGAGCTGATGGCCACCGGAGGCCCCAAGCACGACCTGGCCCGCTTCGGCATGGAGCGCGCCTCCGCCACGCCGCGTCAGGCCGACCTGATGATCGTGGCGGGAC
Source organism: Sphaerimonospora thailandensis (assembly GCF_016863115.1). GTDB lineage: Bacteria > Actinomycetota > Actinomycetes > Streptosporangiales > Streptosporangiaceae > Sphaerimonospora > Sphaerimonospora cavernae. The sequence goes on along the minus strand of NZ_BOOG01000012.1, from coordinate 132,660 downwards.
GACTGTCGCAGAAGATGGCGCCCGTGCTGCGCCAGATCTACGACCAGATGGCCGAGCCCAAGTGGGTCATCGCCATGGGGGTCTGCGCGTCCAGCGGCGGGATGTTCAACAACTACGCCATCGTGCAGGGCGTGGACCACGTGGTGCCGGTCGACATCTACCTGCCCGGCTGTCCGCCGCGGCCGGAGATGCTGATCGACGCCATCGTCAAACTTCACGACAAGATCCAGAACATGAAGTTCGGCGCGCACCGGGCCAGGCAGATCGACGAACTCGAGCGCCAGGCGCTGCGCACGCTGCCGCTGATCGACCAGGGGGCCGGGAAGTGAGCGACGAGAACGTAAGCCCCGCGAATCTGCCCACCGTGCCGGACGAACAGCAGCCGATCGTCCGCCGGGGCATGTTCGGCGCCGGCGGCACCGGGGACACCTCCGGCTACGGCCGCCTGATCGTACGGCGCGCGCCCGGGCAGGGCAGCGCCCGGCCGTACGGGTCGTACTTCGACGCGGTGGCCGACGCGCTCGAGCCGGTCGCCGGTGACGCGATCGAGCGAACGGTCGTCGACCACGGCGAGATCACCTTCCACGTGGCGCGGGAGCGCCTGCCGGAGGTCATGAAGCACCTGCGCGACGACCCCGCGCTGCGGTTCGAGCTGTCTCTGGGCGTCTCCGGGGTGCACTACCCTGGGGAAACGGGCGCCGAGCTGCACGCGGTCTACCACCTGTGCTCGATCACGCACAACCGGCGCATCCGGGTGGAGGTCGCCTGTCCCGACGCCGATCCGCACATTCCCTCCACTGTTTCGGTCTACCCCACGCACGACTGGCACGAGCGGGAGACCTACGACTTCTTCGGGATCATCTTCGACGGTCACCCCGGGTTGACCCGGATCGAGATGCCCGACGACTGGGAGGGCCACCCGCAGCGCAAGGACTATCCCCTTGGTGGGATCCCGGTCGAGTACCGGGGCGCCGAGGTCCCCGCGCCGGACCAGAGGAGGTCGTACTCATGAGTACTACTGAGGCCGAGGGCCGGATCTACGACGTCGCGGGCCAGGACTGGGACGAGCTGGTGCAGACCGTCACCGATTCGTCCGAGGACCGCCTGGTCGTCAACATGGGTCCGCAGCACCCGTCGACACACGGCGTGCTCCGGCTCGTGCTGACCCTGGACGGCGAGACGGTGACCGAGGCACGCACGGTGATCGGTTACCTGCACACCGGCATCGAGAAGAACATGGAGTTCCGGACGTGGACCCAGGGGGTCACGTTCGTCACCCGCATGGACTACCTCGCGCCGATCTTCAACGAGACCGCGTACTGCATGGCCGTGGAGAAGCTGCTCGGCATCACCGACCGGGTGCCGGAGCGTGCGCAGGCCATCCGGGTCATGATGATGGAGCTCACCCGGATCTCCTCGCACATGGTGGCGATCGCGACCTTCGGCATGGAGCTGGGCGCGACGACGCCGATGCTGTTCGGCTTCCGTGAGCGCGAGATGGTGCTCGACATCATGGAGTACATCACCGGCCTGCGGATGAACATGGCCTACGTACGGCCCGGCGGCGTGAGCGTCGACCTTCCCGCCGGCGCGGTCGACAAGGTCGGCGAGTTCCTCAAGATCATGCCGGGGCGGATCCAGGAGATGCGCAAGCTCCTGGACGCCAACCCGGTCTACACGCGGCGCACCAAGGACGTCGCCTACCTCGACCTCACCGGCTGCATGGCGCTCGGCATCACCGGCCCGATGCTCCGGGCCGCCGGGCTGCCCTGGGACATGCGCAAGTCGCAGCCCTACTGCGGCTACGAGACCTACGAGTTCGACGTTCCGACGCAGAACACCTGCGACGTGTACGGCCGCTATCTCGTCCGCATGGACGAGATGGAGGAGTCCCTGAAGATCATCGAGCAGGCGCTCGACCGGCTGTCCGGTCCGCTCAAGGGCGGCCGGGTGATGATCGACGACAAGAAGATCGGCTGGCCGTCGCAGCTCGCGCTCGGCCCCGACGGCCTCGGCAACTCGCCCGACCACATCGCCCACATCATGGGCACCTCGATGGAGGCCCTGATCCACCACTTCAAGCTGGTGACCGAGGGCTACCGGGTGCCGGCCGGGCAGGCGTACTCGTCGGTGGAGTCCCCGCGCGGCGAACTCGGCGCGCACGTGGTGAGCGACGGCGGGACCCGCCCCTACCGCGTGCACTTCCGCGACCCGTCCTTCACGAACCTGCAGGCGGTGCCCGCGACGTGTGAGGGCGGCATGATCGCCGACGTGATCTCGGCGGTCGCCTCGATCGACCCCGTCATGGGAGGTGTGGATCGGTGACGTACTCACCCGAGGTCCGCGAGCGTCTGGAGACCGACGCCAAAGAGATCATGGACCGCTACCCCCGTCCCCGGTCGGCGCTGCTGCCGATGCTGCACCTGGTGCAGTCGGTGGACGGCTACATCTCCGACGCGGGGCAGGAGTTCTGCGCGGAGATGCTCGGCCTGTCCAAGGCCGAGGTGGTCGGCGTGGCGACGTTCTACACGATGTACAAGCGGGAGCCGGCCGGCGAATACAACGTCGGCGTGTGCACCAACACGTTGTGCGCGATCATGGGCGGCGACCAGATCTGGGACGAGCTCAGCGCGCACACCGGCGTCGGCCACGACGAGACGACCCCCGACGGGAAGGTCACCCTGGAGCGGCTGGAATGCAACGCCGCCTGTGACTTCGCGCCGGTGATGATGGTCAACTGGGAGTTCTTCGACAACCAGACCCCCGAGTCGGCCAGGCAGCTCGTCGACGACCTGCGGGCCGACAAGGAGGTCTCACCCACCCGCGGGCCGAAGCGGCTGTGCACGTTCAAAGAGGCCTCACGGATCCTCGCCGGGTTCCCCGACGGCCAGGCCGGCGACGGCCCGTCGGCCGCCGGCCCCTCACTGGAGGGCCTGAAGGTGGCCAAGGCCAACGGCTGGGAGGCTCCCAAGCCGGGTGAGCAGACCGAGGGGACCGAGGGGGGCGACGCTTCATGACGCGGCTGACTCCGGTGCTGACCAGGAACTGGGACCGGCCGGACTCGTTCACGATCGACGGATACGGTGAGTACGCCGCGGCCAGGAAGGCCCTCGGCATGGACCCCGACGCCGTCATCCAGATGGTCAAGGACTCGGGCCTGCGCGGCCGCGGCGGCGCGGGCTTCCCCACCGGCATGAAGTGGGGCTTCATCCCGCAGGGCGACGGCAAGGACCACTACCTCGTCGTGAACGCCGACGAGTCCGAGCCGGGGACCTGCAAGGACATCCCGCTCATGATGGCCAACCCGCACGCGCTCGTCGAGGGCGTCATCATCACGGCCTACGCCATCCGGGCCTCCCACGCGTTCATCTACGTCCGCGGCGAGGTGCTCCACGTCATCCGCCGGCTGCAGGCGGCGGTCCGGGAGGCGTACGAGAAGGGGTACCTCGGCGCCGACATCCTCGGCTCGGGCTACAACCTCGAGCTCGTCGTGCACAGCGGCGCCGGGGCGTACATCTGCGGTGAGGAGACCGCGCTGCTCGACTCGCTGGAGGGCTACCGCGGCCAGCCCAGGCTCAAGCCGCCGTTCCCCGCCGTCGCGGGCCTGTACGCGTCTCCGACCGTGGTCAACAACGTCGAGTCGATCGCGTCGGTCCCGAGCATCGTGGCCAACGGCGCCGACTGGTTCGCCGGCATGGGCACCGAGAAGTCGAAGGGCTTCGGCATCTTCTCCCTGTCGGGGCACGTGACCCGGCCGGGGCAGTACGAGGCGCCGCTCGGCATCACGCTGCGCGAGCTGCTCGACATGGCGGGCGGCATCCGCGCCGGACACGAGCTGAAGTTCTGGACCCCGGGCGGGTCGTCGACGCCGATCTTCACCTCCGAGCACCTGGACGTGCCGCTCGACTTCGAGTCGGTCGGGGCCAAGGGCTCGATGCTCGGCACCCGGGCGCTGCAGATCTTCGACGAGACGACCTGTGTGGTGCGCGCCGTGATGCGCTGGAGCGAGTTCTACGCGCACGAGTCCTGCGGGAAGTGCACGCCGTGCCGCGAGGGCACCTACTGGTTCAAGCTGATGCTCCGGCGGCTGGAGAAGGGCCAGGGCTCGGAGGAGGACCTGGCGAAGATCGTCGACATCGCGGACAACATCCTCGGCCGCGCGTTCTGCGCGCTGGGCGACGGCGCGACCAGCCCGGTCTACTCGTCGGTGAAGTACTTCCGCGACGAATACCTCAAGCACTTCGAGATCGGCGGCTGCCCGTTCGATCCCGCTGCTTCCACTGTGTGGGGGGCCAAGTGAGCATCCAGACGACCTCGACCGGGCCGGTCGAGCGACCGGTGGACATGGTGACGCTCACCATCGACAACTTCCAGGTCTCCGTCCCGAAGGGCACGCTGATCATCCGGGCGGCCGAGCTGCTCGGCATCCAGATCCCGAGGTTCTGCGACCACCCGCTGCTCGACCCGGCGGCCAACTGCCGCCAGTGCCTGGTGGAGATCACCGACGCGGGCAACGGCCGCGGCTTCCCCAAGCCGCAGCCCTCGTGCGCGATCGAGGTCGCCGAGGGCATGGTGGTGCAGACGCAGTTCACCTCGCCGGTCGCCGAGAAGGCGCAACGCGGGGTGATGGAGTTCCTGCTGATCAACCACCCGCTCGACTGCCCGACGTGCGACAAGGGCGGCGAGTGCCCGCTGCAGAACCAGGCGATGTCCAACGGCCAGGGCGAGAGCCGGTTCGAGGAGCAGAAGCGGACGTTCGCCAAGCCGATCTCGCTGTCCAGCGAGGTGCTGCTCGACCGTGAGCGGTGCGTCCAGTGCGCCCGGTGCATCCGGTTCTCCGACCAGATCGCCGGCGACCCGCTCATCGACTTCTTCGAGCGCGGCGCCAAGGAGCAGGTGGGGGTGGCCGACGGCGTGCCGTTCCAGTCCTACTTCTCCGGCAACACCGTGCAGATCTGCCCGGTGGGCGCGCTGACCGGTGCCGCCTACCGGTTCCGTGCCCGGCCGTTCGACCTGGTGTCGACGCCGAGCGCGTGCGAGCACTGCGCCTCGGGCTGCGCGCTGCGCACCGACCACCGGCGCGGCAAGGTCACCCGGCGCCTCGCCGGGGACGACCCGCAGGTCAACGAGGAGTGGAACTGCGACAAGGGCCGCTGGGCCTTCACCTACGCCACCCAGCCGGACCGGCTGAAGACGCCGCTCATCCGTGACGAGGAGGGCCGGCTGGTCCCGGCCTCCTGGCCGGAGGCGCTGGCGGTGGCGGCCGAGGGCCTCGCCCAGGCCCGGGGCCGGGCCGGCGTGCTGGTCGGCGGTCGGCTCACCGTCGAGGACGCCTACGCCTACAGCAAGTTCGCCAGGATCGCCCTCGGCACCAACGACATCGACTTCCGGGCCCGCCCGCACTCGCCGGAGGAGGCCGCCTTCCTCGCCCACGCCATCGCGGGCAAGGGCATCGAGGTCTCCTACGCCGACCTCGAGAACGCCCCGGCGGTGCTGCTGGTGGGCTTCGAGCCCGAGGAGGAGTCGCCGATCGTCTTCCTGCGGCTGCGCAAGGCCGCACGGAAGAACGGCCTCAAGGTCTACGCGCTGGCGCCGTACACAACGCCGGGCCTGAGCAAGATGAACGGCACGCTGATCCGGACCGTCCCGGGCGCGGAGGCCGAGGCGCTCGGCGATGTCGTCACCGACGAGCTGCTTCCCGCCGGGGCCATCGTGCTGGCCGGCGAGCGGCTGGCGTCCGCGCCGGGCGCGCTGTCGGCGCTGGTACGGCTCTCGCAGGCGACCGGGGCGAGGATCGCCTGGGTGCCGCGGCGAGCCGGTGAGCGGGGAGCGCTGGAGGCGGGCGCCCTGCCCGGCCTGCTGCCGATCGGCCGCCCGGTCGAAGACGAGACCGCGCGCGGCGAGGTCGCCCGCGCCTGGAATGTGGCCGCCCTGCCGCAGACGCCGGGCCGGGACACCGCCGGCATCATCGAGGCGGCGCTGGGCGAGGAGCTCGACGCGCTGGTCGTCGCCGGCGTCGACCCCTACGACCTGCCCGATCCGGCCAGGGCGCTGGCGGCGCTGGAGAACACACCGTTCATCGTCAGCCTGGAGATCCGGGCCAGTGCGATCACCGACCGCGCCGACGTGGTGCTGCCGGTCGCCGCGGTGGCCGAGAAGTCGGGCACGTTCGTCGACTGGGAGGGCAGGGGCCGCCAGTTCGAGGCGGCCACCCCCGTCCCCGGCCTGATGAGCGACCTGCGGGTCATCGCGTCGATCGCCGACCACATGGACGTCCACCTCGGCCTGCCGGACACCGCGGCCGCCCGCCGCGAGATGGCCGAGCTGCGCGCCTGGCGGGGCGCCCGCCCGGCCGCCCCGACGGTGACGGGCCGCACGGGACGCGAGCCGCGCGCCGGAGAGGCCGTGCTGGCCACCTGGCATCTGCTGCTGGACGACGGCCGACTCCAGGACGGCGAGCCGTACCTGGCCGGGACCGCACGCGCGGCCGCCGCGCTGCTGTCGGAGGCCACCGCCGCCGAGCTCGGCGTCACGGACGGCGGGAAGATCAGCATCGGGGACGGCGTGATCCTGCCGGTGGGGATCGCCGACCTGCCGGACCGGGTGGTCTGGGTGCCGTCGAACTCCGCCGGCCTGTCCGTCACCCGCGACCTGCGCGCCGTGGGCGGCGACATCGTAACGATCGGGAGCGTGTCGTGAACAACGTACCCACGCTGGACGACTTCGGCCATGATCCGCTGTGGATCACCATCATCAAGGCCGTCGCGATCTTCGTGTTCCTGATGCTGGGCGTGCTGTTCGGCGTATGGTCCGAGCGCAAGCTCATCTCGCGCATGCAGCACCGGTACGGCCCCAACCGGGCGGGCAAGTTCGGCCTGCTCCAGTCGGTGGCCGACGGTCTGAAGATGGGGCTGAAGGAAGACATCATGCCCCGCACGGTGGACAAGGTCATCTACTTCCTGGCGCCGGTGATCCTCGCCGTGCCGGCGTTCCTGGCCTTCTCCGTCGTGCCGTTCGGGCCGATGGTCTCGATGTTCGGCCACAAGACGCCGCTGCAGCTCACCGACCTGCCGGTCGCGGTGTTGCTGGTGCTGGCCACCGCCTCGATCGGCGTCTACGGCATCGTGCTCGCCGGCTGGGGATCGCGTTCGCCGTACGCCATGCTCGGCGGTCTGCGCTCGGCGGCGCAGGTGGTGTCGTACGAGATCGCCATGGGCCTGTCGTTCGTCGCGGTCTTCCTCCAGGCGGGCACGCTGTCCACGTCGGAGATCGTGTCCGCGCAGGCGCAGGGCGGCACCTGGGACGTCTTCGGGCTGAGCATCCCGATGCCCTCGTGGTACGTCTTCTCGCTGCTCCCGTCCTTCGCGATCTACGCGGTCACGATGCTGGGCGAGACCAACCGCGTGCCGTTCGACCTCCCCGAGGGTGAGGGCGAGCTGGTCGGCGGGTTCTTCACCGAGTACTCCTCGTCGCTGAAGTTCGCGATCTTCATGCTGGCCGAGTACGTGAACGTCTTCACGGTGTCGGCGATGGCCATCACGCTGTTCTTCGGCGGCTGGCGGGCGCCCTGGCCGATCTCGCTGTGGGACGGGGCGAACGCCGGCTGGTGGCCCATGCTGTGGTTCTTCCTCAAGCTGGCCATCGTGTTCGCATGCTTCGTCTGGATCCGTGCCACGCTGCCCCGCGTACGGTACGACCAGCTCATGGCCTTCGGGTGGAAGGTGCTGATCCCGGTCAACCTGGCCTGGATCATGATCGCCGCCACCTTCAAGGCCATGCGGATGCCGGACACCACCCGCGGTGTGGTGCTGGCCATCGGAGCGGTGATCCTGATCGGCGCCTTCGCCATCTGGCTGCGCTTCGACACGGTCAACCAGCGCCGCAGGGAGGCCAGGGCCGCCCAGATCGAGGCGGAGTTCGAGCAGTTGCGTGAGGAGCCGACGGCGGGCGGATTCCCGGTGCCGCCGCTCGACCTCCCGCACTACCACGGAGTCGTGCCGGAACAAGCGCGCCGTCACGCCGACGCCAAGGAGGTGACCAGTGGGAGCAACTGATTGGCTGAACCCGATCAAGGGATTCGGCGTCACCTTCCACCACATGTTCAAGAAGCCGGTGACGGTGCAGTATCCGGAGGAGAAGCGGCCGACCGCGCCGCGCTTCCACGGGCGGCACCAGCTGAACCGGTGGCCGGACGGCCTGGAGAAGTGCGTCGGCTGCGAGCTGTGCGCCTGGGCCTGCCCCGCCGACGCCATCTATGTCGAAGGCGGGGACAACACCGAGACCGAGCGGTACTCGCCCGGTGAGCGGTACGGACGCGTCTACCAGATCAACTATTTGCGGTGCATCCTGTGCGGCCTGTGCATCGAGGCGTGCCCAACCCGGGCGCTCACGATGACCAACGAGTACGAACTGGCCGACTCCAGCCGCGAGTCGCTGATCTACACCAAGGAGATGCTCCTCGCGCCGCTCGGACCGGGCATGGAGCAGCCGCCCCACCCGATGCGTCTCGGCGAGACCGAAGAGGACTACTACCGGTTGGGTCGTAGCAATGGGTGAGTCCATCACGTTCTGGGTGCTCGCGGTCGTCTCGGTGGCCGCCGCGCTCGGGCTCGTTTTCAGCCGCAGGGCCGTCTACTCGGCCCTCATGCTCGGCTTGATCATGATTTCGCTGGCGGTGCTGTACGCCGTCCAGGACGCTCCGTTCCTGGCGGCCGTGCAGATCATCGTTTACACCGGCGCGGTCATGATGCTCTTCCTGTTCGTGCTCATGCTCGTGGGCGTCGACTCCGGCGACTCGCTGGTGGAGACGATCAGAGGCCAGCGGTTCTGGGCGATCGTGGCCGGGATCGGCTTCGCCGTACTGCTCGGCCTCGGCGTCGGCAACGCGATGCTGGCCGCTCCCAAGGGGCTCGCCGAGGCTACGGCCGCGGGCAACGTGCCGTCACTGGCCGAGCAGATCTTCACGCGGCACGTGTTCGCGTTCGAGGTGACCTCGGCGCTGCTGATCACCGCCGCGCTCGGCGCGATGGTGCTGGCCCACCGCGAGCGGGCCGAGGCCAAGCCGACGCAGAAGGACATGTCGCGGGCCCGGTTCGTCGCCTTCGGCAAGACGGGCAAGAACCCGGCCTCGCTGCCCGGTCCCGGGACCTACGCCCGGCACAACGCCATCGACATGCCGGCGCTGCTGCCCGACGGGACCGTCTCGCCGCTGTCGGTCAACCGCGTCCTCGCCCGGCACGAGGCCGCCGAGGGGACGCTCGATCCCGAGGTCGCCCGGCTCCTCCGGCAGGAGGCCGCTTCCGAGCGGGAGGCGTCGACCCTGGCCGAACAGGTGGCCGACACCAAGCCGACCAAGCCCCTTGAAGAACCCTTCGAGGAGACGGTCGGGGACACCGAGCCGCTGGTGGAGGAGGACGTCAAGTGACGACGCATTACCTCGTGCTCTCCGCGCTGCTGTTCGCCATCGGCGGCGTCGGCGTGCTCGTACGGCGCAACGCCATCGTGGTGTTCATGTGCGTCGAGCTCATGCTCAACGCCTGCAACCTGGCGTTCGTCACCTTCGCCCGGCAGAACGGCAGCCTCGACGGGCAGGTCATCGCGTTCTTCGTGATGATCGTGGCCGCCGCCGAGGTCGTCATCGGCCTGGCCATCATCGTGACGATCTTCCGAACCCGCAGGTCAGCGTCGGTCGATGACGCGAGCCTGCTGAAGCACTAAGAGGTAGCCGTGGAAGCCGCTGAGATCGCATCGATCACACAGCACTCCGGCGGAGCGATTGGCGCCGCCTGGCTGATGATCGCCCTGCCCCTGGTGGGAGCGGCCGTCCTCCTGCTGGGCGGACGCCGGACCGACAAGTTCGGCCACCTGCTGGGTGTCCTCATGGCCGTCGCGTCATTCGTGGTGGCCGCGCTGGCATTCGTCCAGCTGCTGGGCTTCGCCCCGGGCGAGCGCCGCCGCGGGGTCTCGCTGTTCGAGTTCATCCCGGGCCTCGTCGACAAGGTGGGCCTGCTGGTCGACCCGCTGTCGATCTCGTTCTGCCTGCTGATCACCGGCGTCGGCTCGCTGATCCACGTCTACTCGATCGGCTACATGGCGCACGACCCGAACAGGCGGCGCTTCTTCGCCTACCTCAACCTGTTCGTCGCGGCGATGCTGCTGCTGGTGCTGGCCGACAACTACCTGGCCCTGTTCGTCGGCTGGGAGGGCGTGGGTCTGGCGTCCTACCTGCTGATCGGGTTCTGGCAGCACAAGCCCTCGGCGGCGACGGCGGCCAAGAAGGCGTTCATCGTCAACCGGGTCGGCGACGTCGGCCTGCTGATCGCGATGTTCACGATCTTCGCGACGTTCCACTCGCTGACGTTCAGCGGCGTGCTCGACCGGGCCGGCGACGCCTCGCAGGGCACGCTGACCGCGATCGGCCTGCTGCTGCTGGTCGGCGCGTGCGGCAAGTCGGCCCAGTTGCCGCTGCAGTCCTGGCTCCTGGACGCGATGGAGGGCCCGACCCCGGTCTCGGCCCTCATCCACGCCGCGACCATGGTCACCGCCGGCGTCTACCTGATCGTCCGGTCCGGCCCGATCTTCGAGGGCACCGGGACCGCGCAGCTCGTCGTGACGATCGTGGGTGTGGCCACGCTGCTCGCCGGTGCGATCATCGGTACCGCCAAGGACGACATCAAGAAGGCCCTCGCCGGATCGACGATGTCGCAGATCGGTTACATGGTGCTCGCGGCGGGCGTCGGCCCGGCCGGTTACGCCTTCGCCATCGCGCACCTGATCACGCACGGCTTCTTCAAGGCCGACATGTTCCTCGGCGCCGGATCGGTCATGCACGCCATGAACGACGAGGTCGACATGCGTAAGTACGGCGGTCTGCGCAAGGTCATGCCGATCACTTTCGCGACCTTCCTCGTCGGCTACCTGGCGATCATCGGGTTCCCGCTGCTGTCCGGTTACTTCACCAAGGACGGCATCATCGAGACCGCGATGGAGCACAGCGCCGTCCTCGGCTGGCTGGCCGTGCTCGGCGCCGGCATCACCGGCTTCTACATGTCCCGCCTCGTCTTCATGACCTTCTTCGGCAAGAAGCGCTGGGACGCCAAGGCGCACCCGCATGAGTCGCCGGCCGTGATGACGGTGCCGCTGCTCCTGCTGTCGATCGGCTCGATCGCCCTGGGTGCGTACCTGATCCTGGGCAACCGGTTCATGATCTTCCTGTCGCCCGCGGTCGGTGCGCCCGAGCACCTGCCCGAGTTCCACCCGTTCAGCGCCCCCGGGCTCGCGACGCTCGCGCTGGTCGCGATCGGCGCCGCGTTCGCCTGGTTGCGGTACGGCGCGGCCGAGGTGCCGGCGACCGCCCCGCGCGGCTCGTTCCTCACCACGTTCGCCCGCCGCGACCTGTACGGCGACGCGCTGAACGAGGCGCTGTTCATGCGTCCCGGCCAGTGGCTGACCCGGCTGGCGGTGTTCTTCGACAACCGGGGAGTCGACGGACTGGTCAACGGCCTCGCGGCGTCCATCGGCGGCTCGTCCGGCCGGCTGCGCAGGGTCCAGACCGGTTTCGTCCGCTCGTACGCGCTGTCGATATTCGTCGGCGCCGCCGTCCTGGTCGGTGCCTGGTTCGTCGTAGGGAACCTGTGATGCCCTGGCTTTCAACCCTGATGGGCGTGTCCGTACTGGGCGCGCTGGGTGTGACCCTGATCCGGAACGACAAGCTCGCCAAGCAGTTCACCCTGCTGGTCTCGCTTATCGTCCTGGCGCTGACCGTCACCATGGCGGTGCAGTTCAGCCCGAACGGCGACCAGTGGCAGTTCCAGGAGAACCACAGCTGGATCCCGGCGTTCGGGGTGAACTACAGCCTCGCCGTCGACGGCATCGCGCTGGTGCTGATCCTGCTGTCGGTGATCCTGGTGCCGATCGTGGTGCTGGCCTCCTGGCATGACGCCGAGAAGGGCAAACGCTCGGTCCGGACGTACTTCTCGCTGATCCTCGTGCTCGAAGCCATGATGATCGGCGTCTTCGCCGCGACCGACGTCTTCCTCTTCTACGTCTTCTTCGAAGCCATGCTGATCCCGATGTACTTCATGATCGGGTCGTACGGCGGGCCGCAGCGGGCGTACGCCTCGGTCAAGTTCCTGCTGTACTCGCTGTTCGGCGGGCTGCTGATGCTGGTGGCGGTGATCGCGCTCTACTCGATCGCCGGCAAGAACACCTTCATGCTCTCCGACCTGATCGGCACCATCCAGGACGTGAACACGCAGAAGTGGCTGTTCCTCGGCTTCTTCGTCGCGTTCGCGATCAAGGCGCCGCTGTGGCCGTTCCACACCTGGCTGCCCGACGCCGCCGCCCAGGCCCCGGCGGGCGCCGCCGTACTGCTGGTCGGCGTGCTCGACAAGGTCGGCACGTTCGGCATGATGCGCTTCTGCCTGCAGCTGTTCCCCGACGCGGCGGCCTACTTCACGCCGCTGGTGATCGTGCTGGCGGTGATCGGCGTGATCTACGGCGCGATCGTGGCCATCGGGCAGACCGACATGATGCGGCTCATCGCCTACACCTCGGTCTCGCACTTCGGCCTGATCACCCTGGGCGTGTTCGCGATGACCAAGGGGAACCCCGGGGCGCAGGACGCCGGCACCGGCGCCACGCTCTACATGGTCAACCACGGCTTCTCCACCGGCGCGCTGTTCCTGATCGTCGGCTTCCTGATCTACCGTCGCGGCTCGAAGTTCATTCCGGACTACGGCGGCGTGCAGAAGGTCGCCCCGATCCTCGCCGGGACGTTCCTGGTGGCGGGCCTGTCCAGCCTCTCACTGCCGGGCCTCAGCACGTTCGTGAGCGAGTTCATGGTGCTGGCCGGCGCCTACCGGCTGCACGTCCCGGCCACCGTGATCGCCACGATGGGTGTCATCCTGGCCGCCATCTACATCCTGTGGATGTACCAGCGGACCATGAACGGGCCGACGGCGGAGTCCGTCAAGACCCTGCCCGACCTCAACGCCCGGGAGAAGTGGGTCGTGGCACCGCTGGTCGCGCTGCTGCTCGTCTTCGGCTTCTATCCCAAGCCGCTGCTCGACGTCATCAATCCCGCGGTGAAGGACACGCTGTCCAGCGTCTCGGTCACCGCTGACCAGGCCGCCGCCGCACCCGGTGTCAAGGAGGGCAAGTGAACGGCACCATTCCAGCGCCGACGATCGAGTACGGCATGCTGGCGCCGATGCTCGTCGTCTTCGGCGCGGCGATCGTGGGCGTGCTGGTCGAGGCGTTCGCCCCGCGCTACCTGCGTTCGGCGATCCACCTGCCGATCACGCTGCTGTCGCTGTTGATCTCGTTCGTGCTGATCGTCTGGCAGTGGGTCGAGGGCGTGCCGACCAAGGCGGCCGCCATGGGCGCCATCGCGGTCGACGGACCGGCGATGTTCATCTGGGGCACCATCTTGGTGCTGGCGTTCGTCAGCGTGCTGCTCATCAAGGATGAGGGTCACTTCGTCGGCGCCGCGGCGGCCGTGCCCGGCTCGGCCGAGGAGGAGCAGGCACTGTACGAGGGGGCGGCCCACACCGAGGTCTACCCGCTCGTGCTGTTCGCCGTCGGCGGCATGATGCTGTTCCCGGCCGCCAACGACCTGCTGATCGCGTTCGTGGGCCTCGAGGTCATGTCGCTGCCGCTGTACCTGCTGTGCGGTCTGGCGCGCCGCCGCCGCCTGCTCTCGCAGGAGGCCGCGATGAAGTACTTCCTGCTCGGCGCGTTCTCCTCCGCCTTCTTCCTGTACGGCACCGCCATGATCTACGGCTACGCCAACTCGCTCGACCTGGCCGAGATCGGGGCCTCGCTGGGTGTGGTCGGCGGCCAGGACATGCTGCTCTACATCGGCGGCGCCATGATCGGGGTCGGCCTGCTGTTCAAGATCGGCGCGGCGCCGTTCCAGGCCTGGAAGCCGGACGTCTACCAGGGCGCGCCCACCCCGATCACCGCGCTCATGGCGTCGGGCACGCTGATCGCCGCGTTCGGCGCGCTGCTGCGGGTGTTCTGGGTCGCACTGGGCGGCCTGGACTGGAACTGGCGCCCGGTCTTCTACGGTGTGGCGATTCTCACGATGCTGGGCGGCGCGATCTTCGCGATCACGCAGACCGACATCAAGCGGATGCTGGCCTACTCGTCGATCGCGCACGGCGGCTTCCTGCTCATCGGCGTGATCGCCACCGGCAGCGCGCCGGCCCAGAACACCTCGGCCCTGTCGGGGATCCTGTTCTACCTGGTGGCGTACGGCTTCACCACGGTCGGCGCGTTCGCGGTCGTCACCATGGTGCGCGACGCGGGTGGCGAGGCCTGGCACCTGTCCCGCTGGGCCGGACTCGGCAAGCGCTCGCCCCTGCTGGCAGGCGTGTTCGCCTTCTTCCTGCTCGCCTTCGCCGGGATCCCGCTGACCAGTGGCTTCTTCGGGAAGTACGCCGTCTTCCAGGCGGCCGTCACCGGAGGCGCGCTGCCGCTGGTCATCGTCGGTGCGGTGGCCTCGGCCGTGGCCGCGTTCTTCTACGTCCGCGTGATCGTGCTGATGTTCTTCAGCGACCCGGCGGCCGACGGCCCCTCGGTGGTGCTGCCCTCACGCGGCACGGCGGCTGTGGTCGGCCTGGCGGCATTGGCTACCGTAGTCCTCGGGGTCTTCCCGCAGCCGGTGCTGGACCTGGCGCACTCCGCTGCTCAGTCGCTGTTCGTCCGTTAGGAGCATCCCGTATGGCCGCGCCGCCCGTTGTGGACATCCCTCTGGTAGACGAGCGGCTGGCCGAGGATCTGGCGAACGGCCTGGCGGCCGTGGAGAAACTGCTCCGCTCGTCCGTCGAGAGCGAGGACGCCTTCGTCACGGAGGCGTCCAGGCACCTCATCGAGGCGGGTGGTAAGCGGTTCCGGGCGATGCTCGTACTCCTCGCCGCCCAGTTCGGCAATCATGAGGCCCCGGGTGTCATACCCGGGGCCGTTGTCATCGAACTGACCCATCTGGCGACGCTCTACCACGACGACGTGATGGACGAGGCCCGCGTGCGGCGGGGTTCGCCGTCCGCCAACGCACGGTGGGACAACACCGTGGCGATCCTCACCGGCGACTACCTCTTCGCCCAGGCCTCCGAGATCCTCGCCGACCTCGGCAGCGAGATGATCCGGGTGCAGGCCCGCACGTTCTCCCGCCTCGTCAGGGGTCAGATCCGCGAGACGATCGGGCCGGTCGACGGCACCGACGACATCACCCACTACATCCGGGTGCTCGCCGACAAGACCGGTTCGCTCATCGCCACCTCGGGCCGGTTCGGCGCCATGCTCTCCGGTGCCCCGGTCCAGGTGGCCGACCTCGTCACCGAGGCGTGCGAGGCCATCGGCGTCGCCTGGCAACTCGGCGACGACCTGATCGACGTGGCCTCAGCCGACTCCGGCAAGACGCCGGGCACCGACCTGCGCGAAGGCATCCGTACGTTGCCGGTGCTCTACGCGCTCACCTCGACCGACCCGGCCGACGCGCGACTGCGCGCACTGCTGTCGGGGCCGGTGGCCGAGACGGACCTGGAGGAGACGCTCGGCCTGCTGCGCGCCCACGTGGCGATGGCCCAGGCCCGGCAGGAGCTGATCCGCTGGGTGGATCGGGCGAAGGCCGCGCTGGCCGCCCTGCCCGACATCCCCGCCAGGACGGCACTGATCGCCCTGTGCGACTACGTGGTCGAGCGCACCGGCTGACCGTGCTTTCATGGTCGGCCGAGTCCGCCGGCGGCCCGGGTCAGACCGTTTCCAGCGTGGGAGCCGTACGGCTGTCGCGGCGGGCCTTACGGGCGGCGCGGAGGCTGTCCCAGGTGAAGGCGCACAGTGCGAGCCACACGATGGCGAAGCCGATCCACCTGCTCGTCGGCATGGTCTCGTGGACGATCAGAATGCCGCACAGAAACTGCAGGGTCGGGGCGATGTACTGCAGGAGGCCGATCATTGAGAGCGGGACGCGGATGGCCGCGCTGTTGAAGCAGATGAGCGGTATGGCGGTGACCAAACCGGTGACGGCCAGCAGCAGCGCATGCCCGGTGCCGTGGTGGCCGAACGTGCCCGTGCCGTTCGCCTCGATGACGATCAGATAGGTGAGCGCCGGCACCAGGAGCACCAACGTCTCGACCGTGAGGCTCTCCGCGCTGCCGACCTGGGCGGCCTTCTTGACCAGGCCGTAGACACCGAAGCTGGTCGCGAGGACCAGTGCGATCCAGGGCAGGCGGCCGTAGTCGAACGTGAGGACGAGCACGGCCAGTCCGCCCAGCCCCACGGCTGCCCACTGCCAGGTGCGCAGCCGCTCTCGGAAGACGATGACGCCGAAGAGCACGCTGACCAGGGGGTTGATGAAGTAGCCCAGTGCGCTTTCGACCACATGGCCGGAGTTGACCGCATAAATGTAGGTGCCCCAGTTGAGGGAGATCGTGATCGCCGCGACGGTGAGGAGGACGATCTGGCGGCGGGTCAGCGAGCGGAACCAGGACCAGTGGCGGCGGACCGCCAGGATCGCGGCGACGACGGCGAGGGACCACACCATCCGGTGGGCGAGGATCTCCACGGCGCCCGACGGCTTGAGCAATGGCCAGTAGAGGGGGAAGAGACCCCACATGGTGTAGGCGGCGATGCCGTACAGGACACCCCGGCGGGTTTCAGGCATGAACCCCATCTTCGCTCCTTACCGGGTTTAGCGACAAATAAGCATTGCTTGCACTGAGGTTTAGGATTGCTAAGGCGAGGAACAAGGTCGTGCCGGGTGTGGTTGGGAGCGGTGGGAGGTCGACATGGGCTGGCTCTTCGGCAGGGACAAGACGACGATGGTGGACCCCGCGGACGCGCTTCCGGGCCGCGCCGAGGTGATGCCGGTGGCCGTACGGCATCAGATCCTGGACGCGCCCCTGGCTCCGCCGTACCCGGACGGGACCGAGATCGCGGAGTTCGGGCTGGGGTGTTTCTGGGGCGCCGAACGGAAGTTCTGGCAGACGCCCGGCGTCGTCTCGACGGCCGTCGGATACGCGGGCGGATATACCCCGAACCCGACGTACGAGGAGGTGTGCACCGGGATGACCGGGCACGCCGAGGTCGTCCGGGTGGTCTTCGACCCGGCAACGGTGTCGTACGAGGAACTCCTCAAGGTGTTCTGGGAGGCACACGACCCCACGCAGGGCATGCGGCAGGGCAACGACGTCGGGACGCAGTACCGGTCGGCCGCCTACACGCACGGGCCGCGGCAGGAGAAGGCCGCGCTCGCGTCGAAGGCGGCGTACCAGGAGGTGCTGACCAAGGCCGGGTACGGAAATATCACCACCGAGATCGCCCCGGCCCGCGAGTTCTTCTTCGCCGAGGATTATCACCAGCAATACCTGTTTAAGGTGCCAAATGGGTATTGCGGCCTCAGCAGCACCGGAGTCACCTGCCCCGTCGGCCTCACGACTACTTCCGAGGAGTAGTCGGATTGTGAGACTCCGGACGGGCTCGCCCGCTCGGAGGTCTCGTTCGTCTCGTGGGCTGGGAAGGAACTCCCGCCAGGAGTAGCCGACCAGGGGGTTCCGGGCCTCTGACGTCTTGTTCTCTTGGGCTGCGGCAGCGGATCGCCAGGCGAGTTGTTCGGTACAGTTAAATCCGCCCAGCCGAACAAATCCAGGGGGCGTCGATGTCAGGACCGGGCAGGCCGTCCAGGGCGACTGTGTACCAGCGCCTCGACGAGGCCGTCCGAGAACTTCGTGACCGCTTGGGTGGGTTGCCTTCGCCCGCCGAGGCGGAGGACATCTGGTCTGACATCTGGCACCAGGAGGCCCACAACAGTACTGCGATCGAGGGCAACACACTCGTGCTGCAAGAGGTGGAGAAGCTCCTCGAGGAGGGCCGTGCCGTCGGCGCGAAGCCGCTCAAGGACTACATGGAGGTGAGGGGCTACGGCGACGCGGCGAGGTGGGGCTGGCACCTGTCCCGGTTGCGAGTCGAACCGGTGACCGAGGAGGTCTCCGCCTGCGCGATGGACCTGCTCCGCGAGGGCGGTCTCCATGGCCACAAGTACGCGATCGATGCCGTCGTGGCCGCCACGGCTCTTCGCTCCTCTCGTCCCGTCATCGTCCTCACCTCGGACGAGGACGACATGAGAAAGCTTTGCGGCAAGACAGTACGCCTCGTACGTGTGTAGGTGCCGAATTATTGCCTCAGTGATACGACTATCACCAGCAATACCTGTTTAAGGTGCCAAATGGGTATTGCGGCCTCGGCAGCACCGGCGTCACCTGCCCCGTCGGCGTGACCAGCGGGGAGGCTTGATCAGTCGCCCGGCAGGATTGTGAGTCGTTGCCCTTTGGGAAGATGGCGAGGGGCAACGACGAGATAGTCTCGCTGGTCCAGCGTTGCGATCTCGTGAAGGTCGAATCGCTCGGCGATGGCTATCACGCAGGCGTCGACGGCCTGAAGACGGAGTGAGGCGTAGGACGTGAGGAGCTCGGATACTCGTCGATAGTCGTGAGGCGTGACTTCGATCACGCGGAGCTCATCATCGGCGATGGCGGCGCAGAACTGGGCTGCGAGAGCTGGACTGCCACGACGCATTGGATCAGAGAGCAGATGACAGACCTCGGTCACCGCGAGCGACGGCACAACCAGCCTGGTCCAGTTCTGCGTGAGGAACCGCACGCAGCGGTCGTGATCCTTGTCGTCCCTGTTGAACGCCGCGACGAGAGGGCCTGTGTCGCAGAGGATCACGCGATGATCGCTTCGTCCGACTCCTCATGGTGAGGATAGGTGAGATACCGGTCATGATGGACGCCGAGGTCTGCCGGTCCTTGCAGCGCGCCGACCAGCGCGGCAAGGTGCCGAGGAAGCCGCGGCTCGTCGATGGGCTCCTCGCTGTCGGTCCACGCTTCGTTGTCGAAGTCCATGGTTCCGAGTGTAGGCGCTGGCCTTCCGGGACAGAGGCATCTTCGTCGGGCACCGGTAGGCAGGAATTACTGCCTGAAGCGAAGGTCTACCACCAGCAGTACCTTTTTAAGGTGCCAAACGGGTATTGCGGCTTCAGGAGCACCGGCGTCACCTGCCCGGTGGGCATCGCGCCCGCTGGCGAGTGAACCGGGGGATCTTCAACGAGGTCTCGGTGTTGTTCGCTGAGCAACGCAGCCTGCCCTATCCCGATGACTTGATCACCGTGGAGATCTACGGGCGGCCGATGTTGCTCATCGACAACAACCTGGCCGGGTGCGTGACCAGCTATGTCGGCCATAAGAGAGGCGTGCTGGACGCGGACCAACTCCGCATCGTGAGGGAGTGCGTCCGGGATCTCCGGGCGCTGGTCCCGCGTCTCCGCCAACGTGAAGGACGGATCTACGCCGCCCGATGGCTGCGCATCGCTGAGCTGATCATCAGCGATGCTTCCGGAGACGCTCGTCGTAATGAGTAGCACCGGCGAGAACCTTCGCTACAAGGTTCAGGTAAGCTGTTCGGTTCGCTTACTTTGGCCAAGGCGAACAACTCGGGGCGGTCCATAGCTTTCAGTCCATAATAAATGCCGATGCATTCCGCCGGGTTTTGCCCTCGATAGTACTCTCTGTTGAGTGATGTCCCCTATTTGCAAGCTGCGGAAAAATGTAGGGCAGCCACTTATGGTCTTGGTGTCATTTCGGGTCTAGTCTGGACTTTCGGGCTCCTTTACCCCCCCACAACCAGGAGTCGCAAGTGAATATCAGGACGAGGTCGGGTGTCGTCGCCGTACTGGCGGCGGTCGCCATGATCGCAGCTTCGCTGACGGCGACCTCTGCCGTCTCGGCAGACTCCACAGCGCGGGCAGGTGCTGTCCAGGCGCAGGCGCTCGATCGGCACAGCGATGCCATGGCCGATGACTTTTCGGTCTCGCTCAATCCTGATTCCGCCGCAGTCACCGTCCGGACGGGCGAGGTGGTGCTCGCGCGGGTGAACACCGTGGTCACCGACGGCAGCGCCCAGCCGATCAGCCTGAGCGTGCGTACCCCCCCTCTGCCTGACGGCGGGCTTGCCTTCTCCTTCAACTCGCCCACGATCATGGCCGGTCAGTACTCGACGCTGGCAATCGCTCCTTCGTCGCAAATCCCGAAGGGGACCTATCAGATCACTGTTGTGGCCACTGGCGCCTCGGTGACCCGGGAGGCGACGTTCTTCCTGACCATTGACGGCCACAAGCCTCCTCCCATGCCGACCATCTTCACATCGGTGGAGCCGTCGTCGGTCACGGTCCAGGCGGGCCAGTCGACCACCGTGACTCTCAACACCGAGATCGTGTCCAGCGGTCCGGTTCCCCTGACGCTGTCGGCTATCGCGCCGTACGGGGCGACCGTGACCTTCAACCCGTCCACGGTCATGGCGGGAGAAGCGTCGACGGTGACGATCACCACGTCCGAAGACCTCGTGGCGGGATCCCACGAAATCACTCTTCTGGCGAGTGTTGAGTGGCAGATGACCAGGTCGAGACTCTCGCTGACCGTTACCAAGGCGAGCAGTTGGGCGACCTGGACCCCCTACAAGGTGGGGGACACCGTGACCTACATCGGGCAGCGCTACCGATGCATCCAGGCGCACACGTCCTTGCCCGGCTGGGAGCCCCCCATCGTTCCCGCTCTGTGGCAGCGGATCTAAGGAACGCGGGAAGATGGCGCACCCGGATTGGACAGTTCCAGGAGCGTGATCGGATCCGTCGGGTCGATCGGCCGCAGCTCTGTCAGAAGCAGCGTCCCTAAATCCCGCGTTCACGAACCAAGTCAGCTGATGGGTGTCTCCTGCCGAGCGTACGAGCGAAAAAGCGGAAGCGCCGGCGGTCCGTGAAACGCCATCATGATGGGAATGGCGACACCGAACCTGCCGTTCCGATGGGATCTGGTCGGCCGCGACCAACTCGGCAACCTGCTGGAGGGGCGCCCCGAGCCCGCGCTGCCGTACCTGGACGCCCTGATCGAGTGCGGGGCGAGGGTGCTGGCCCGCAGCGGCGACGGCGACGTGCATTTCGTCGGGCGCTCGGCCGACAGCGTCTTCGATCTGTTGTCAGGCGCGCTGTCGGCCACCTCGCGGCCCGACCGGGTGCGCCTGTTGCCGTTCTCCTACCGGCTCGAACGGCCGCTGCTCGCCCATGAGGTCCGCCAGATGCGGGCCAACCTGGACGCCATGGGCCTCAGCCCTCAACGGCTGGCCCGCCGCAGGAGGCCGTTCGTGTTGGCCGACCTCGTCTACGCCGGTTACACCTTCACCCACCTCTACGGCTTCCTCCGCGACTGGGTGGACGAAGAGCGCGAGTCCTGGGATGTCATCCGGCTCAAGCTGCGCTTCCTCGGCATCACCGCACGCGGGAAGACCAGTCCGAAGACCTGGCGTTGGTGGCAGGACGCGGAGTGGACGACCGACCTGCCCCGCAGGAACGTCATAAACGTGTCGATCCACCCGTACGCCTGGAGCTATCTGGGAAATCACCAGCACAAGCTCACGCTGTCGTTCCGGCGCATCCGCTGGGCGGACGAGACGGTCACCGCGCCCCGGCACGACGACAAGACGCTTGACGCTCTCGCGGAGGCCGTCGCCCTCGTCGAGCGGGGCCGTACGTCCGCCGTACGGACCAGGATTGCCCGCCAGTTGGCCGAGGAGCCCTCGTTCGCCCAGCCGTGGCTGCGCTCGCTCGCCCTCGAACTACGCCGTGGAAGGTCCTGACGGTTTTTGCTCGACGGCCTGAGGTTCGGTTTCAGGCCGCGGTCCTGTCGAGAAAATCGACGATGCGGGTGTTGATGTCGGCGGCCTTGTGCCAGGGCATCGCGTGGTGGGAGAGGTCCGGTAGCACCGCGGTTTCCGCGTGCGGCAGGACGCGCATGACGGCGGATGCGATGCGAAAAGGGTCGTGCGCCCTGCCGCGGCCGGCGAGGAGCACCAGGGCCGGTGTCGTGAGTGCGCGCAGCGATCCGGGCTTGGACCGTTTGCCGATCACGACTTTCGTGTCTGGGAACTCCGCGGCCAGGCCGTACAGCCGCAGCCAGGCGGGGTCGGCTTCAACGCCGCCGGTCTCCCACGCCAGGAAGGCTCGTGCACGCGAGGCCGTCGGCCTGATGAGGGACGGCAGCGCGCGTGCCAGGTATCCGACCCGGAAGCCGCCGAAACATTGCGTCGGGTCGAGGAGAACGAGCCGCCGGACCCGCTGGGGCGCGTGGAGGGCGTACGTCAGGGCGATCCACCCGCCGTAGGAGTGCCCGCAGACGGCGGCGCTCCCGATTCTGAGCCCGTCGAGCACCCCGTCCAGCCAGTCGAGCAGGCCGGGGACGTCGCGAGGGGCTCGTTCGCCCCGGATGCTCCGTCCCGGCTCGCCGATGCGGTCCACGGCGTACACCCGATGCCGGCGGGCGAGTTCCGCGACGTTGGCGAACCACGATGCCGCGGTGGTGCCGCCGCCGTGCAGCAGGATCAGTGGCGGACCGTCCGCGGGCCCGCACGCGTTCACCCGGGTCGTGCCGTACGCCGACGGCAGGTCGATCGGCTCGACCTTGACCGGCCAACGTTCCAGGACCGCGTCATAGGCGGCGAGGAAGACCGCACTCGCGGCGTGACCGTCATCGGACATGCCTCACCTCGACAGGTAACTCGCCCAACAAGTATCTCGTTGATCGAGATACTGCCATAATATTGCGGTGGCCATGACGGAGGAAGGCGGCAGGCGACGTGCACGAACAGGACGCCGGGATGCGCGTGGTGCACCTGCTGCGCGCCATCACCCTGGAACTCGACCGGATCGGGGAGAAGTTCGCCGCCCGGCACGCCCTCCATCCGACCGATGTGCGCGCGCTCATCTGCCTCCTGGACGCCGCCCGCACGGGCGCGCCCGCCACCCCGGGAACGCTGGGGGCGCATCTCGGCCTCAACTCCGCGGGCACCACCGCGGTGATCGACCGGCTGGAAAGACTCGGTCATGTGCGCCGGGAACGCGACATCCGAGACCGCCGGCGTGTGCTGTTGAAAGTGGATGAGAGCGCGGTCGCGCTCGGATGGGGTTTCTTCGGCCCGCTCATCCATGAGGTCGTCGCCGTCCTCGGACGGTTCGACCCCGCGGATCAGGCGACCATCGAAGCCTTCCTCGGCGACGTCCATGAGGCTGTCACCCGGCGACGAGCCGGCCAGGACTGACGCACTCTCCGGCATGAATGCCGAAGATTCGGCCCGTGCCGCGGGTGCGGGTGACCTCAGTCGGTCGGGCGAGGCGATAGAGTTTCTGTACAAATTTCTATACAGTAGCCGCATGACGATGTTGCATGATGCCACTGAGTTGAGCGTCACGGAGGCGGCCCAGCGCGGAGTCGCACGTCTGGTCGCCGACGCCGAGCAGGGGAACGAGCTGGTCGTGACTCGTCGGCACCGACCGGTGGCGGCGGTCGTGAGCATTCGCCGGCTGGAGGAGTTGGAGGCGGCGGCGTCCGATCTGCGGGATCTGGCGCTGGTGCTCGCACGCTCGGTCACCGATACCGGGGAGCGTGTCTCGCTCGACGATGTGCTCACCGCTTTCGGACACACCCGTGAATCCCTGGCAGCGATGCCGGACGACGAGTAGCCGTGGCCGATATCGTCTTCACCGATCCGGCCGTCGATGATCTGCGGCGGATCGGCCCCGATGCCGTGCCGAAGGTGCTCAAAAAGATCCTCCTTCTGCTCGACGATCCCGAGGCGGGCTATCCCCTGGGTGGAGAGCTGACCGGATTCCGGAAGCTTGTGGTCGGGCGCAACACATGGCGGGTCGTCTACCGCATCGTTGCCGATAAGTCGATCGAGATCTGCGAGGTGCGGGCCGTTGGCGAAAGAGCCGACGCCGAGGTGTACGCCGAGGCCACGGCCAGGGTCCGTGCCGCCGGGAAGGGGCGTCCCGAAGTGGTGCTGCTTGGCCAGATCATTGAACGCCTCGGTGCGATGGCCGACCACGTCCGCGTCAATCAACCGTCTCCCCGGGAACCGGTCCCGGACTGGCTCGCGGATCGTCTGATTTATACGGTCGGCATGTCTCGCGAGGACGTCGCCGCTCTCGATTTGCAGCAGGCAGTCGATCTGTGGGCTGAGTTCCGTTCGAACCCGCGCTAGCCAAGGGGGCCGTCAGTCCATGCCGCGCCGCCCAAGGGCCCAGGGTTATCCGTCGCGAATGTGGCGTTCAGGTTCGCCCCGAACCTCGGCCTGAGCGCCGTCCACGTCGACCAGCACGTTGCGGACGTCCCGCTGAACGCGTGCCGATGGATCGCTGGTGGATCCGCCGAAAGCCGCATGGAGGTCGGTATTCCCTCTCGGCGGGTACGTTCCCAGGAGGGGGAATGCCATGAAGAAGATCTTCGCAGTCGCCGTGTTCGCCACGATGACCATGCTGGGCACGACCGCCGCCAGCGCAGGCAACGTCCATTCGCACGCCGGGTCGCGGGCCGGGGGGCCACCGGAACCGCAGCCGGGCGCCCAGCCGGGCGCCCAGCCGGGCGCCCAGCCGGGCGTCCAGTCGGGCGTCCAGTCGGGCACGGCGTCACAGCAGCCGGCGAAGGCGCTGCGTCAGGTGAGCGAGGACCAGTACAAGATCCTCCTCAACCAGTGCCGCTACGCGGATACGCAGGAGGCCCGCGAACAGTGCCGGGCGGACGTCGCCGAACAGTACCGCGTCGGCAAGCACGACCCCACGCTGGACTGCCGCGCCTACTCCGGCGTCACCGTCTGCGGTGAGCTGAAGCTGAGCGAGCGCGAGCAGGCCTGCGTCCAGGAGTCCGTACAGGGCGGGATGACCCATCGCCGCGCCGAGGTGGAGTGCTACGCCTTCCGCTGAGCGGCGCGATGCTCGGCCGAGTCCCGTCGATCCGCCCGTGACGGGGATAAATCACGCTGAACAACTAGATTTTGGCTGATTGTGAACTTCGGATGATCTAACCTTCCGGGGTGGACGCCAACAGCAAGGGCGCCGCCGATCTCCTGAGAGCTCTGATGCATACGGCGGCGCGGTTCAGCGACACCGGCCGGTCGCTTTCCGATGCCAACTTCCCCCACGTCCGCTGGGCACCGATCTCAGATCTGGCGGGCCGGGCCGTACGGCTGGGCCTGGAGCTCACGCTCCCCGGGCACGAGATCGTCTTCGAGATGTCGGTCGTGGTCCCGGTCGATGGGGGATTCGCGGTGCGGGGCGAGATCGTGCTGGACGGCGCGGAAGCCTGCCTTGTGCTGCCCCTGGTCGAGACCGCCGACGTGGCGGCGTGCGCGACGACGCTCGACCGCTACGCGGAGGAGCTCATCGCGCCCGCACGCCGGCATGTCAACCGGTTGCTCGAGGAGTGCTCGTCCTGATCTCGCCTGCCCGGGCCTGGAGGTGGGCGGGAGGCAGAGGCTGCCGTCACAGTGCCTGCAGGCCCTGGATCACCTCCCGGAGGATGTGCTCCTGGGGAAGCTGAGCGACGGTCGCCGGCGGGCGAGCCGTGATCAGGCCCTGGTCGCGTAGATCGCTGAGGAGGATCCGTACGACGTTCAGCGACAGGTTCAACTCCCCGGCGATGTCCGCGACCGAGGCCGGCGACTGGCAGAGGTTGAGGATCCGCAGGTGCTCGGGGGCGAGCCCGGCGGTACGGTCGTAGGCCGAAGGGGCGGTCCGAATGATCATCATCAGGTCGAACTCGGGCCCCGTCGGGCGGGTCCGACCTCGGGTGAGGGTGTAGGGCCGCAGCAGCGGCCCGAATTCCTGCTCCGTCATAAATCGTCCTCCTGAGCGCGCTGCCAGCCCGCCTGGAAGGAGGAGAACAAGTCGGCCCGCTCGTCACGCAGTTGTGGTGCAAGGTTCGCCTGCCGGACGCGCCTTGGCAACTCGTCCCCGTCGCCATCCCGATTGCCCAGGTCACCGCGGCCTCGCGGATCAGCGGCGGCGGTGTCGGCGGCCGGAGGGGTCAGCGAAAGAGCGGGAGCGGGGTGCGGTGCGGCGATTCGCTCGACGGAAAGATCCCGGGCCTCGGTCTCCACGACCAGTTCCTGCGGGACGAGCACGATCGCGCTCGTGCCGCCGTACGGCGAGGGCCGCAGCGAGACGCGCACGTTGTGGCGATGGGCGAGGCGCGCCACCACGAAGAGGCCGAGCCGGTCGCTGTCGGCGAGGTCGAATTCGGGCGCGTTGGCCAGCAGCTCGTTGATCCGCGCCAGCTCCTCCGGCGCCAGGCCGAGGCCGCGGTCCTCGATCTCCAGGGCGAAGCCCCGGGCGACCATCTCACCGCGGACCTGGACCCGCGTGTGCGGCGGAGAGAAGATCGCGGCGTTCTCGATCAGCTCGGCCAGGAGGTGGATGATGTCGGTGACCGCGCTGCCGACCAGAGCGTGGCCGTGCGGCACGATCACGTCGATCCGCAGGTAGTCCTCGACCTCCTCGATCGCGGCGCGGACCACGTCGAAGAGGTTGACCGGGTCGCGCCAGCCTCGGGCCGGGGCCGCCCCCGACAGGATGATCAGGCCTTCGGCGTGCCGACGCATGCGGGTGGTCAGGTGGTCGATCCCGAACAGCTTCTCCAGGACTTCGTGGTCCGCGACCTCCCGCTCCAGGCCGTCGAGCATGCCGAGCTGCCGCTGCAGGAGCGACTGGTTGCGGCGCGCCAGGTTGAGGAAGACCTTGTTGACGCCCTTGCGCAGCTCGGCCTCGTGGACGGCGGACTCGATCGCGGTGAGCTGCACCGAGGTGAACGCATTGTTGACGCTCTCCACCTCGACGGTCTCGGCGGTCTTGAGCGCGGGCGGGGTCTCGGCCGCCACGTCGACGTCCTCGCCGCGTCGGAGGCGGTTGATGATGCGGGGAAGTCGCAGGTCGGCGAGCTCGGTCGCGGCATGCTGGAGCCCGGTGAGCTCGCCCGTGATCCTCCTCGCGAACCGGAGTGAGACGAAGGCGGTGGCGAGGATCGCGAGGAGTCCCGCAACGCCGATGACGGCGATGCTGATGAGGATGCCCTGGGCCCGCGGGGCGGCCCGCGCGGTGAGGGTCATGCCCACCCCGAGGGTGAGCTCCTCGAACTTCTTGGACAGCCCCTCGGCGACCGTCGGCCAGGATTGCGCGCTCGACGGCAGTGGCTTGTCGGGCTTGATCCGCTTGACTATCTGGTCCTCGATCGACGTGAACGAGCTGTAGAGGGCGCTGGTGTTCAGGTCGGTGAACGGCTGAAGCAGTTCCGCGTCGAGTTGACCTGTGCCGAGGCTGTAGAGCAGCCGCCGCTTGCTGACCATCGCGGCGAAGGCGTCGCGCTCGTCCTGCGTTATCCGGCCCGCTGTCTGCACCCCGGTGAGCAGCGCCGATTGCTGGCTCACCAGCTCGTGGCCGCGGACTATCAGGACGATCGCCCTGGTCTGTTCGATCATGTCGATGTCCGCGGAGATCATCAGATAGTCGTAGGCCAGGAAGCCGATGTCAGCGACCGCGGTGTACTCCTCGATGGCATCGAGGCTGTGCAACGTGTGGCGGTCGACCCGGTCGCGCAGTCCGTCGAGCTTGCGTGCCCGGTTGACCAACTCCTGGACCCGGTTCCACATCGCGGGAGGCGTGTCGTCCTTGACGCTGGAGGATGACCGGGCCAGCTCCGCCACCGCCTCGTCGGTGACCTTGCGCTCCTTGTCGAGCTCGCTCTTGAGCGGGGCGGGAGAGTTGAGGCATTCGGCGGTCAGCAGGCGCTCACGCTGCAGTTGCAGGATCACGCCCGCCATGGGCTGCACCACGTTCGTGAAGACGGTCTGGATCCGGAGCAACTCGACGCCCTGCCGAATGGTGAGCGTGGCGGCGAACCCCCACGTCATCACCAGAGCGATGGTCGGCACGAGCAGGATCGCCGTGATCTTGAATCGAATAGAACGTTTTCGGCCAGCCATAAACCTTGCCCGTCCCTGACCCCTCGCTTAATAGTGGCGAAACCCTAGCAATCCGTGAGGCGCACTACCAGCCAGGGTTCTTAACAGTTGGGGGACGGTTCGCTGCAACATCCTGTTTATGGCGATTTGCGCGGTTTTGTCCTAGATTTAAAGTGGGCCGGCCGGGGCGCGTGGTCGCACGACGGGTTCGGAGACCGGCGCCGTCCCGCGACGGTCGCGCCCCGGATCCTTCCATGACACGTACGGCCTTCCGCCGGTTCGCTTGCGGGTGCGGCGTCAAGTCGTCACAATCGCGC
Organism: Sphaerimonospora thailandensis; assembly: GCF_016863115.1. GTDB lineage: Bacteria > Actinomycetota > Actinomycetes > Streptosporangiales > Streptosporangiaceae > Sphaerimonospora > Sphaerimonospora cavernae. The sequence goes on along the minus strand of NZ_BOOG01000012.1, from coordinate 104,506 downwards.
CCATGCACGGCGACCCAGTGCCGGATTCCTATGTGTACGTCACCGAAGAAGGCGTGACCCGCCATTACGCGGACGGCAGCGTCGAGGCCCTCGCGTGGGAAGACGTCGTCGAGGTCAGGGTCGGCGGCCACAGGCCCGCCGACGGCGACGTTTTCATCGTCCTTCTGGACAGCGAGGGTGAGGGCTGCGTCGTCCCGCGGTCGGCGACCGACGCGTCCTTCCTGACACGCTTGAGGTATTTGCCGGATTTCGACCTAGATCAGTTGAGTGCTGCCGTTGAGGGCGCCCATGACGGATATGTCGTGGTATGGCGTAGTCCGGATCCTCCCTCGTCGATTCCTGATCTCGAGTACGGCTGATCCGTGATGGCACCTCGGGTGGGAGACCACGGTCGGTGCCGCATCACATAACGGTCGAGGTGTCGTTGAGTCCACCGTTGTCGGTGAAGTAGTGATCGAGGGTGTCGTTGCTGATCGCTTCGGCGAGCTTGGCGCCCTCGCGCGCGTCGAGCCGGACGATGCTCATCCCCTTGACCGTGTCAGTCCCCGAGATGGGCATGGTGGTCGACAGCAGGTCGCCGCCTCTGACGTCGCGCAGCTCGAATACGAGGTCGCGGAACGTGCCGATGGTGACGCTCGAATCCACGGTCACCGACTTGGTCAGCGCCTGCAGGAACTCGTCGAGCGCGAAGGGGTCGGTGAGCATGCCCTTGCTGAGCGCCTTCTGCATCATCGCGCGGAGGAAAGCCTGCTGACGCTTGATCCGATCGAAGTCTCCGCCGGGCAGGCCGAAACGCTGCCGTACGAACAGCAGGGCCTGCTCGCCCTCCAGGTGAGTCTCGCCCTGCCGCCAGCTGACCTTGTTGGCCGAGTCGTACGAATCCTTCGAGATGTAGACGGTGACACCGCCGAGCGCCTTGCTCATCGTGACGAAGCCGGCGAAGTCGAGCGCGGCGAAATGGTCGATCCGCACGCCGGTGAGCTTCTCCACCGTCGTGATGAGCAGGCGTGCACCGCCGTAGGCGTAGGCCGAGTTGATCTTGCCCTTGCCGTGGCCGGGGATCGTGACATAGGAGTCACGCGGGATGCTGATCAGGTAGACGCGCTTCCTGTCCGCCGGAATGTGCGCGATCATGATGCAGTCCGACCGCTGGAACCCCCCTTCGTCGGGACGGCGGTCAGACCCGATGACCAGCCAGTTCTGTACGGATCCGACCGCTTTGGCCGGTCGGTCCTGCTCCGCCGGAAAAACATCCTGAACGCGTTGGATGTTGCTGTCGTAGACGTACTGACGCTGCATCGCCAGCGCGAACAGCGCCGCGAGCGGCAGCAGCAGCACAAGGGAGACGATGATCAGGACTTTGCGCCGGCGTGCGGTCGGTGGTCGTGCGTCCGTGCGGACGGGGAGTTCTTTGGAGGTCGTCACCAGGGGGGTCCAATGCGGCGATCCGTTGCTCTCATGAACGTAACCGAAGAAATGGTGCAGGCGTAAGGGGGCCTCGCGCCGGCGCCTCAGCGGCTCGTCAAGGTGCCGGAGGGGATCGGCCGATTGGGCGAATAGTACAAATAGGACATTCGGGGATGAATGTCTGGTCGACGGGAGGGTCCAGCCTCATGCTGGGGTGCGCTCCATAAGATGGCAAGGCATATGGCCACATGGGGACGCAAAGGTGAAGTTCCAGGGAACTTCAGGTATTACTGGGAGCGTTCCAGAGGCCACTTCCGGAAGCCGTGGTGAACCGAACGGGCTGCGACGCGTCTTCTTAGTGATCGACTAACGACGCAGGGCGGGGTATATGGGCGTTGCCGTTGAAAGTGCCGTGCTCTCAAGTGGTGGGCGCACGGGCAGAGCAGACTGGCGACGGCGATACATTCGCCGAGTAGTGGCGGGTGATGCCCTCGGCGGAGGGGCGGCGATCTTCCCTGTCCTGACGGTCAGGGCATTGGCCACGGAAGTCGAGATGCTGGAGGCCGTTCTCGCGGCGTCTCTCACCGTCGGCTGGCCGATTGTCCTCGCTTTGATCGGCGGCTATGACCTGCGCCATCTCGGAGACGGCGCCGAGGAGTACCGCAAGGTCTTCCACGCCGCCGGGATCCTCGCCTCCGTTGTAGCGATCTCCGCCTATCTCACCCAGACCCCGATAGCCCGCAGCTACGTGATGGTCGCCGTCCCACTCGCCGGCGTGATCTGCTTCGCGTGGCGGTACGGCTTACGCAAGCGGCTCCACCGGCTGCGCCGCGACGGTGAATGCCTGAGCCATGTCGTCGTGGTCGGCCACTGGGCCGCGGTGCTCGAACTGCACAGGCAACTGAGCCGCGAACGCCATCATGGCATGCGGATCGTCGCCGCCTGCGTTCCCCCGCAGCAGCACGTGGACCTGCCCCCGCAGTTCGACGGTTTCCCCGTGCTGGGTGACTTCACCACCGCGGCCGAGGTCGCGGAGAAGACGCAGGCGGACACGGTCGCCGTCCTGTCCTGCCCCGAGCTGGACGGTACGGCACTGCGGCATCTGGCCTGGCAGCTCGAGGAGACGGGGACCGACCTCTACGTGGCTTCGGCGTTGATGGAGGTGACCGGGCCGCGCATCAGCATCCGGCCGGTGGCCGGACTGCCGCTGCTCCACGTCGCCCACCCCGATCTGCGGGGAACGCGACAGATCGTCAAGAGCATCTTCGATCGTGTGGTCGCGGCGGTGATGCTGCTCGTCATGTTGCCGGCCATGCTGCTGATCGGCTTGCTGATCGTCAGCGACAGCAGGGGGCCTGCCCTCTTCCGGCAGCGCCGCGTGGGCAAGGACGGCAAAGAGTTCACCCTCTACAAGTTCCGGAGCATGACGCCGGACGCCGAGGCCGCGAAGGACGCGCTGCTGCGCGACAACGAGGGCAACGGCGTGCTGTTCAAGTTGCGCGACGACCCGCGGGTGACGAGGGTCGGCGGCTGGCTGCGTAGGTACTCTCTGGACGAGCTCGCACAGCTGATCAACGTGCTGCGCGGTGAGATGTCCCTCGTGGGGCCTCGGCCTCCGCTGCCCGAAGAAGTGGCGCAGTACGGCGACGACGTGCGGCGTCGGCTGCTCGTCAAGCCGGGGATGACGGGGCTGTGGCAGGTCAGTGGTCGGTCCGATCTGTCCTGGGAAGAGTCGGTGCGGCTTGACCTGCGCTACGTGGAGAACTGGTCCTTCACCATGGACCTCCAGATTCTCTGGAAGACGTGGTCCGCGGTCATCGGCGGAGAAGGGGCCTACTAGATGAAGGCACTCGTTCTCGCGGGCGGATCCGGTACCCGCCTGCGGCCCATCACACACACCTCGGCCAAGCAACTCGTACCGGTGGCCAACAAGCCTGTGCTCTTCTACGGGCTTGAGGCGATCGCGGCGGCGGGCATCCGAGACGTCGGCATCGTGGTGGGGGAGACCCAGGCGGAGATCGAGACGGCCGTCGGCGACGGTTCCGACCTCGGGCTCGATGTGACCTACCTGCGCCAGGAGGCCCCCCTCGGGCTCGCCCACGCCGTGTTGATCGCGCGTGACTACCTCGGCGACGACGACTTCGTCATGTATCTCGGGGACAACTTCATCATCGGCGGGATCAACGCTCTCGTCGACCGCTTCAAAGCCGAGCGTCCCGACGCCCAGATCATGCTCACCCGAGTTCCCGACCCGCGCAGCTTCGGGGTCGCCGAAATGGACGCCCGGGGACGCGTGGTGCGTCTGGAGGAGAAGCCCGAGACCCCGAAGAGTGATCTGGCTCTGGTGGGTGTCTACCTGTTCACGTCGGCGGTGCACGGGATCGTGGCCGAGCTCAAGCCGTCATGGCGAGGCGAGCTGGAGATCACCGACGCGATCCAGGGCCTGATCGACGCGGGCCGGCGGGTGGAGGCGACGGTGATCTCCGGATACTGGAAGGACACCGGGAACGTCGACGATATGCTCGAGGTCAACCGCCTCGTCCTGGAGTCACTCGAGCCTGCCGTACACGGGCAGGTCGATGAGAACAGCGAGCTGATCGGGCGTGTCGTGGTAGAGGAAGGCGCGACGGTCCGCGACTCGCGGATCGTCGGGCCGGCGCTCATCGGTCCCGGAACCCTGGTGGCCGACTCCTACGTCGGCCCGTTCACCTCCATCGGCGCCGACTGCGCCATCAGCGACAGCGAGATCGAATACTCCATCGTGCTGTCCCGCTCCTCGATCACCGGTGTCCGCCGGGTCGAGGCGTCCCTCATCGGGCGTGACGTTGAGGTCACCCCCGCGCCCAAAACCCCCCGAGCCCACAGACTGCTGCTCGGCGACCACAGTAAGGTGCAGATTTCGTCGTGAGGATCCTCGTCACAGGTGGAGCCGGGTTCATCGGCTCGCACTACGTCCGAACCCTCGTCTCCGGCGGCTATCCGGCCTTCGCCGGGGCACGGGTCACCGTCCTGGACAAGCTGACGTACGCCGGCAACCTCGCCAACCTGGAGCCGGTCGCCGGTGGGTACGACTTCGTCCACGGCGACATCGGTGACGCCGCGCTGCTCGCCGAGGTTGTTCCCGGGCACGACGTCGTCGTCAACTTCGCGGCCGAGTCGCATGTGGACCGGTCGATCGATGGAGCCGCCGAATTCGTGCGGACCAACGTGCTCGGCACGCAGACACTCCTGCAGGCGTGTCTGGAGGCGAGCGTGTCCAAGGTCGTTCAGGTGTCCACGGACGAGGTCTACGGGTCCATCGAATCCGGGTCCTGGGATGAGGCGGCGCCGCTGCGGCCGCGCTCGCCGTACTCTGCCGCGAAGGCGGGCGGCGACCTGATCGCCCAAGCCTACGGTGTGACCTACGGACTGCCGGTGTCGATCACCCGCTGCGGGAACAACTACGGCCGGTACCAGTTCCCCGAGAAGCTCGTCCCGCTGTTCGTCACCAGGCTCATGGAGGGGCGGAAGGTTCCGCTCTACGGCGACGGCGGCAACATCAGGGACTGGGTCCACGTCGACGACCACTGCCGGGGCATCCAGCTCGTCGCGGAACGCGGCACGCCCGGCGAGGTCTACAACATCGCCGGAACCGCGGAACTGACGAACAAGGAGCTGACCACGCGGTTGCTGGAGGCCTTCGGGTTCGGCTGGGACATGGTCGAGTACGTGACGGACCGCAAAGGCCACGACCGGCGGTACTCGCTGAGCGATGCCAAGCTCCGCGGGCTCGGCTACCGCCCGTCGATCTCTTTCGACGATGGACTCGAGGACACGATCTCCTGGTACGTCGCCAATCGGGAGTGGTGGACGCCGCTCCTCGCCGCACGATGATGCGATGGCTGATCACAGGTGGCGGCGGGATGCTCGCCACCGACCTGGTACGGCGCCTGGGCGGGGACGCGGTCGCGTTGAGCCGGACAGAGCTGGACATCCGCGACGCGAACGCCGTGAAGGCATGTCTCTTGGCCCATCGTCCGGACGTCGTGGTGAACTGCGCGGCCTGGACGGCCGTCGACGACGCCGAGTCTCGTGAAGACGAGGCGCTGGCCGTCAACGGTCACGCGGTTGAGCCGCTCGCCGGGTTCTCTGCCAAGCTGGGCGCCCGGTTCGTACAGATCTCCACTGATTACGTGTTCTCGGGAGTGGCGGACCATCCGTTCGAGGAGGACGCCACGACCGCGCCGATCAACGCCTACGGCCGTACGAAGCTCGCAGGGGAACGGGCGGCACTCGAAAATGGCGGTTACGTGGTCCGTACGGCATGGCTGTACGGCGCTGCCGGGCCGAACTTCGTCCACACCATGATCAGATTGGCGGGTGAGCGGCGAACGGTGGATGTCGTGGATGACCAGCATGGCCAGCCGACCTGGACGGCCGACCTCGCGGATCAACTCGTGCTGCTGATCGACTCCCGGGCCGAGCCGGGTGTCTATCACGGCACGAGCTCAGGGCAGACGACCTGGTATGGATTCGCACGCGAGATCTTCACCTTGCTCGGCGCCGACCCGGACCGGGTCCGTCCCACCTCCAGCGGGTTATTCGTGCGGCCCGCTACCCGGCCCGCCTACAGCGTCCTCGGCCATGCGGGATGGGCGAAGGCGGGACTGCCGCCGATCCGTGACTGGAGACACGCCCTTCACGCCGCGTGGTCCCAACTCCGCATGGACTAGGGGGAGTTGGCCTCGGCGCTCGGGTCGGCGACATCGAGTTTCTCGTCGCCGTTCTCGGAGTCGTAGGCCTTCGAACCGTTGCTCTTGGAACCGCCGCTGCTGCTTTTCGAGCGGTTGCCCGTGGCGTCACGGGAGAGGCCGCTGTTGCCGTTGGGTCTGTAGGTGAGCAGCGAGTCGCGATCGTAGACGTCGGTGCGGTCGCCATCGTCATCCTCATCGATAGGTCGGGGTGATGGGGACGGTCTGGCCGGCGGGGGGTCTGCCATCGGGGGTTCCGGCGGTGCGGGTTCGTCCGGTGCGGCGCGTCGTCGGCGCTTGCGCTGCCCGTCCCCCGTGGTCACGCGATGGACCCGGGCGATGGGATTGGTCGCCCGTAGGAATGCGATCACGATCGCGATGAGCGCCCCGAGCGCCAGGCCGATCGCGATGTTCTTCGGTAGTTTGCTCGGCGTGATCCGCTCTGGGTTGGCCTGGTCGACGAAGCGCGTCCCGTTGCTGTAGGTGGCGAGGTCGATCTGGGCGTCGCTCTCCTTGAGCTGCAACTGTGCGAGGACCTCGGAAAGCGAGTTGGCCAGCGCGCTACCTTCAGGAGCCGACTTGAGACTGGCGCGCACCTGGCTCTGGGTCGTCTTGATGCTCTTGACCAGTTTGGCCTGCTCGACTTCGGCCGCCGTCGCGGTGAGTTCCTGGTAGGCCTGGACCACCGAGTTGGCGATGTTCGCGGCCACCTGGTCGGTTTTCGCCGTGGTCTGCACCTCGATGATGCCGCCGCTCGAACCGGGGGCGGCCTGTACGGAGTCGCGCAGCGTCTCCAGATCGATCGTGTACGAATGCTCGGCCTTGAGGATCTCCTGCGTGCGGGTGAGCACCTTCTCGGACTCGGCGAACACCGCGCGCTGCGCGGTGTAGGCGATGTAGCTGCTGTCGGAGGAGACACCCTGGCGGAGGAACGTGGTGCTTCGCGGGTCGGTGACGGCGAAGCGAGCGACGGCCTCGGCCTTGTTGAGTACCAGGAAGGTCGCTTCCGCCGCCAGCAGGCCGGACAGGATGATGATCAGAAGCGAGGACCAGCGGTAGCGCCACACTGCTTCGAGGAGTCCGACCTCGGGCAGCATGTCCTCGGTCCCGTTGGTTGCCACCGTCGACTTCCCCCTCGTTTTGGTCCCATCGGCAGTCTAAGCAGAGGTGATTGGCACCCCAAGAACACGAACGATGTCACCGTGGTACCGCGAGAGGGCGAAACGCTCTCTCGCGGTCTGCTGCCCGTCGCGGGCCAGGGCCCGCGCCCGCGGCCAGTCGTCGAGGAGCGCTTCGATCGCGTCGGCGAGCGCCTCGGGGCTGCCGGGCGGGACCAGCACCCCGGTCTCACCGGTCTGGATGATCTCCATGAGGCCCTGCACCTCGCTGGCCACCACGGGGCGCCCGGCCAACATCGCCTCGACCGCGACGTTGCCGAACGGCTCCTCCCGTGAGGGCACCAGCACGATGTCGGCATCGGCGAGGAAAGGAGCGATCGGGTCCTGGAAGCCGGCGAAGACGACACCGTCGGACGCCAGGCTTCGGAGCTCCTCCTCGAACCACTCGTAGCCCGGAAAGATCGAGCCGACGAGCGTGAGCGTGACCCGCCGTCCGCGCTCACGCAGGAGCGCGACCGCCCGGACGGCCACATCGCTTCCCTTGCGTGGAGACAGCCTGCCGACGAGCACCAGCCTGCCCTCGGGCGCGTCGCGCGCAGGCGTGGCGTCCCCCCGGTCGGGTACGCCGTTGTAGATCACGGTTATCCGGCCGGGACGTACCCCGCCACGGGTCAGGGTCCGCAGGCAGGCCTCACTGTTGGCCACCACCTGGTGCGCGAGCCGTACGGGGGCGGTGAGAAGGCGGCGCAGCAGCGGTGAGATGTGCTGCTCGGCCTCGTGCACGTGGCAGATCACCGGGATCCGGGCCAGGCGGCCGGCCACGATCCACACGGGAATCGTGAGCGTGCTGACATAGAGGGCCGTCGGCCTGATGCGCCGGAGCATCGCGACGATCCGCGGCAGGGTGGTGAGCGTCTGCCACGCGAGTGTCAGCATGCCTCGCGGGGAGAGCAGGGATTTGCGGAGCACGGGTGACGGCATGATCGCTAGCTCGCTGCCCGTCTCACGCAGGCGATCGCCCAGTGGCCCCTCCTCCGGCAGCACGACCGTGACCTCGGCCGCCTCGGTCAGCGCCCGCACCGACTCGAGCAGCATCCGGTCGGAACCGTAGAGATCAGGTGACGGATGGGTGACAACAACATGCTCCACCCTCAAGTGACCTTCCCTTCGATAGTCTTGCCCCAGGTCGGGGCAATGCCGGGTTCAAGAGGCTTCAGCAATGGTATGCAGAACGTTCAGTCGTGGGGGAGTCGCGTGCACATCGCCATGATCGGGACAAGAGGTGTTCCAGCCCGGTATGGCGGTTTTGAAACCGCGGTCGAGGAAATCGGCGCCCGGTTGGTCGACGCGGGGCACCAGGTCCGGGTTTACTGCCGCGGTGCGGCGGAGCGGCAGGACGAGCACAGGGGCATGCGCCTGGTTCACCTCCCGGCCCTCAGACACAAGACGCTGGAGACGCTGAGCCACACCGCGCTGTCCGTCGGACATCTGCTGGCCCACCGGACCGACGTCGCCCTCGTTTTCAACGCCGCCAACTCGCCGCTGTTGCCGTTCATCCGCGCCGCACGGATCCCCGTCGCGACGCATGTCGACGGTCTGGAGTGGAAGCGGGACAAGTGGAGCGGGGCGGGGCGACGCTACTACCTCATCGCGGAGCGCCTCTCCGTACGCTGGTCGCACGCGGTCATCGCAGACGCCCGTGCCATCCAAGACTATTACCAGGAACGTTATGAGATCGGAAGTGTGCTGATTCCGTACGGCGCACCGATTCAGGACGTGGCGAATACGGAGTTGCTGAAACGGACGGGGTACGAGCCCGGGCGTTTTCATTTGGTGGTGGCGCGCTTCGAGCCGGAGAACCACGTGGCGGAGATCGTCGCGGGCTATGTTCGGAGTCGAGCGGAATATCCGCTGATCGTCGTGGGGTCGGCGCCCTATGCGGCTGAATACACCGAGCGGGTCCACGAGATCGCCGGCTCGGATCCGCGGGTCCGTCTGGTCGGCGGGATCTGGGATCAGGAGTTGCTGGACGCGCTGTACGCCGGCTGCGCGTCCTATCTGCACGGCCACTCGGTGGGCGGCACGAATCCGTCGTTGCTCCGCGCGATGGGCGCCGGCGCCCCGGTGATCGCCTATGACGTGGTGTTCAACCGTGAGGTGCTGGCCGACACCGGACTGTTCTTCGGCGATGAGGCCATGCTGGCCGAGACGCTGGAAACGGTGGAGAAGCGACGTGATCAGGAGGCCGCCCGCGGTGCGGCGGCCCGGGAGCGTGCCCGCACCGCATATCGCTGGGACGACGTCGCGGCTCGGTACGAACGGCTGTGTCATGATCTCGTGACCGGAGATCTCGGGGCCCGACGAGCCGGGGTTGGACGAGCCGGGGCCGGGGACTGACGGGTGCCGGGTCTCGGGGAGCGGGTACGCAAGACCGTCGCCTCAGCCGGGGGGTCGGTTCTCGCCCAGGTGGTCGCCGCGCTCAGCAGCCTGCTGCTCCAACTCATCGCGGCCAGAGAGCTTGGTTCGGCCGGGTTCGCCGCGTTCACGCTTCTGATCGCCACGCTGACAGTGATCACCACGCTCCACACGGCGTGGGTCGGCGACTCTCTCACCGTGCTGGACCGCTTCGATCCGCGTGTCCGGGCCGCACTCGCGGCATCGTCGGTGGCGACACTCGCTCTCGGCGCCGTCGTGGGCACGGTCTTGGCGATCGTGCTGGATGCGGCGAGCGGGCCCGGTGTCGTGCTGTTCGGCGTGCTCGTGGTGTTATGGCTGCTGGAGGACACCGGGCGACGAATGCTCGCCGCCCGGCTGGAGTTCGGCCGGCTCGCCGCGAACGCGGTCGTGGACTTCGTCGTCGTCTTCGTGGTGCTGGGCGCGTTCTGGCTGGCCGGCGCGCTCCGCCTGGAGACGGTGCTCGCCGCGATGTGCGCGGGCTCTCTGGCCGGGGTCGTGCTGGCCGTCATCAGCCTGCCCCGTGAGGAGCTCGCCTGGCCCGGTCTGCGCCGGGCCGATCTGCGGGGGATCGTCGCGTTCGCCACGTGGCGTACGGCCCAGGCCGGGCTGCGCCCGTTGACGCTGATGCTGAGCAGGGTCGCCATCGTCGCCATCGTCTCCAGTGTGGCCCTCGCCGCCATCGAGGGCGCCCGTCTGCTGCTGGCTCCGGCGCTCACATTGATCAACGGGGTGGGCGCGTTCCTGCTGCCCCGGATGGTACGGCTCCGCCAGAGCGGCACGCCGCTGCGCCTCCGCCTGGCGCTGTCCGCCTCGCTCGCGCTCACCGCGCTCACCGCGGTCGGTGGCGTGGTCGTGGTCGCGCTGGCGAAACCGCTGGAGCCGTTCATCACCGGGGGGAACTTCCCGATCGAGCCGATCGCGGTGGCCGGCTGGGCGGCCTATTCGGTGAGCATCGCGGCCACGCTGCCGATCAGCATGCTCGCCACCGCCTACCGGTACTCCCGGTTGGTGTTCGTGGTCCGGCTGATCGAGTCCGTGGTCGGCATCACGCTGCTTCTGCTGGTGCTGGCCTTGCGACCGGATCTGGTGAACCTCGCCCCGTTCTGCATCGGCATGGGGGGTGTCGTGACCTCAGTGATCCTTGTCGTACGGCTGCGCGCCCTGCGACATCACGGACCCGCTCTGCCCGCGGAGAGGATGAGCCATGTGGCGCAAGCTGATCATTAGCGGCTTCTTGCTGGCCGGGGTGACGATGATGGCGCCGACCGGCGCCGCGGCTCGGGAGCCGACCCCTCAGCCCTCCACCGTGCCGAGCTCGGCATGGAAGCAGGCCTTCGTCTTCGCCGACAAGCGGATCGACCAGTCGAGCGGGCTGGCGGCCAGTCGCGTCAATCCCGGCGTGGTCTGGACGTTCAACGACACAGGCGGCCCGGTACGGCTGTTCGCTGTGGGGTCCGACGGCAGGACCCGCGCGGTGGTCACCCTGGACAACGTCAAGGGCGTCGACCCCGAGGCCATGGCGGCCGCGCTCGGGGCAGACGGCACGGACTACCTGTACGTCGGGGACATCGGCGGGAATGCGAGCGCACGTTCGACCGTCGTCGTCTATCGACTGGCCGAGCCGACCACACTGTCGAACACGTCGGTCAGGGCGACCGCGTACCGGTTGACCTACCCGGACGGGGCGCACGATGCGGAGACGTTGCTGGTCGACCCGCGCAGTCAGCAGCTCTATGTGGTGACCAAGAGCCCGAAAGGGGGTAACGTCTACCGGGCTCCCGCCGAGATGTCCGAGACCGGGACCAACGCGTTGACCCTGGTGCGGCGGCTGCCCTATGTGGTGAGCGATGGGCTGATCACACCAAACGGTGCCATGATTCTGCGCAGTTACAACAAGGCCCGGGTCTGGGACGGCCCAGGGGGCGACCTCACCTGGGTCATGGATCTCCCGAAACAGCAGCAGGGGGAGGGCATCGCGATCGCTCCGGACGGAAGGACCTTGCTGATCTCCAGCGAAGGCGTGTCGTCGCCCGTGTGGCAGATGGAACTGCCGACCGCGCTGGGGCCTGAGGGAGCGGTTCCGGCGAATGACACGACCGGTGCGGCCCCTGAGTCGGAGGCCGATTCGCTGCTCGCACCGGGCCGGCTCTGGGCTGCGGTAGGCGGCATCGCGCTGCTCGTCCTCACCGCTTCACTGATCATCGTGATTCGGGCGGAGAACCGGGGGTGGTGACATGTCTGTAGCCGGTCGATACCTGGCCTACCCCCCGGGCCGGGGGAACGTCTGGATCCCCACCTGCGACGGCCGCTCCGCCGGTGCCGGTCTCTCGCTGCTGACGTTCTCCAAGCCGGTGCCGTTGGCCCTGCAGTTCGCGTTGTTCGCCGCTGTCCGCGTGGCAGGCCCGTGGGTGCTGCCGGGCCGGCGCAGGCGGTGGCGTCCGCCCGTGGCGGACGAGGCGTGGGCGGCGATAGGCGAGCAGTCAGCGGCGGTGGTCGGTCCCTCGGACGCCGTAGCGGGCTACCTGCGCCCGCAGTTGTCACGGGCCGGGGGCGCCGCGCTGCTCCTTCTCCGGGCGGGACGCCCCATCGGGTTTCTGAAGATACGGGAGCGTCCTGAGGAACTGCTGCGAGAGGCGACGGCGCTGGCCGCCTTCACCTCCGGAGCTGACATCGGGTTCCGTGTGCCCGAGGTTCTCGGCGCCGGATCCACCGACGGCCTCCACTGGCTGCTGCTGTCCCCCATGGAACCGGTGCCGGCGCGTCCCGCCCGGAATATCGAGGTGGCCGGGCTGAGCGAACAGATCAGCTCCAGCCTGGCGGCACGCCTGTCCCGGCCGGCTGACGTTCCCGCGCACTGGCAGCCGATGCACGGCGACCTCACCCCGTGGAACCTGCGGCTCACCCGGACCCCGGTGCCGTGGCTGATCGACTGGGAGGATGCCGAATACGCTCCGCCGCACGCCGACGAGACCTACTACACGGCCACCCGCCTCGCGGTGTACGGCGGTACGCCTCCTGCCCGGAGGTACGGCGAAGCCGCCGCCTACTGGCGCGACCGGGTGAGCCGCCGGGTCGCGGATGATGTGGAACTCAACCGGAGGCTCCTGGAGATCCTCGACAGGTTGATCGATTAGTTAGGGAGTGGCCCAGTCCGGGAACGAACGGTCGAGCATCTTCTCCAGAGCGGCGTTGTGCGGGGCGAAGTGCTCGATCAGCCGGTGTCTGATCGACGTGGCGAACTCGGCCTGGGGAGCGGGATTCCATACCTTCCCGGCATCGGGCAGCGGGGCGTGCGGCAGGCCGAGGAATGCCGCCACCTCGTCGCACACGCGCTGTTGGTCGCGGTAGAACTCCTCGCTGCTGACCACGTGGAACCGGTCAGCAGGGAAGTGGTCGAACCAGCGCCGCAGCGCGAGATCGTATTCGCTCTGCGCCATATAGGACTGCTGTTCGTGGGCGTAGCTGTAGTAGGCCGGGTCGGAGATGAGACGCTGCTCCTCGCCCGCGGTCCGCTCCGCCTCCGCGGCCAGCGCATCTTCGAACGACAGTTGCTCGGCGCCGGCCCGTACCCGTTCCCGATAGTGCGAGAAGGTGCGTTCCACCGGGTCGCGCAGGATCAGCAGAATGCGCGCGTCGGGCACGTCCCGGGCCGCGCGCTGCGCCGCGAGCGGATGATACAGGTAGTAGGGCGAGCCCTCGCCGGTGATCACCGGCCCTCCGGCGCGCCGGGCCGCGCGGGAACGGGCCGCCTTGCTGGGCAGATACGACCGGTACCAGCGCATGCCACGTTGATAGTTGCTGTCGAAGAAGTGCACGCCTTTGGTGTGGTTGGCTTTGGGAAGCAGGTCGGCCGAGGGGAAAAGCGGAATGATATTCGGGTGCTCGAGGAGTGCGTAGTACAGAGAGGTCGAACCGCCGCGCTTAGCACCGATGAGGAGGAAATCCGGGTCCGGTCTCGTCCATGCCGTCGCCATTCCGTAGGCTCTGAACACGCTCCGTCCCATAGTCAGGACAGACTCCGGTAAGAGGTCTCGCGTGCTCATACGTCGCCTTCTCCTTGCTTCGCCACCACCCAGTGCCTACTATCTCATCGGTTCGGGGTGCAAGTCGGCGGGGCTGTGGTACGGGCGAGGAGCGTCTGCATGATAAAGGCTCGCCATCGCCGCGAACATGTCCACTGGTGGCCCGTTCTGGTGCCGATCGGTCTCATCCTCGCGAGTGAGTACAAGTTACGCTCCCGGCCGGTGAACCAGTCGATCAACGGAGGCGTGGACGCGACCATCCTCCTGGAGATCGGGGTCTACGGCCTGGTCGCGCTCTACCTGTACCGACGGTTCGGGATCAGGGCGCCGCGCCGACGGGGGTCCTCGATCCGGCTGCTCGGCTGGGGGTTCGCCGTGTTCTCGATGATGAGTGTGCTCTGGACCCCGTTCCCCACGTTCGCCGCGGTGCGCGGCGTGCAACTCCTCATCATCGCCGCGGTCTCCCAGGTGCTGGTGGCCCGGGCGGAGCGGGAGGACCTGTGGCGGCTGGCGCACGCGTTCATTCTGCTCGTGCTGGTCTCCGTGGGCATCGGCGTCGCCATTCCGTTCCCCCGCACGCCGCTGACCGTGGACCGGTTCAACTGGCTCTACGTTCACCCTGTCTCGGCCGGCATCTTCCTCGGTATCGCGATCTTGTTGGTCGCCGGATTCGCGCTGCCCGGGGGACCGCCGAGGCGCTGGCCGCTGCCCGCTTACCCGATCGCGGGGGTGATCCTGGTCGCGGCCCTGGTCGGCACGGGCACCCGGGGTGCGGCCGGCGGCTGCGCGGCCGGGTTGGTGGTGATGTCGCTGCTGGCCCGCGGCCCGCGCGGCAGGGCGATATTCCTGATGATCACGCTGCCATGTGTGATCGTGGCCGGGCTGGCCTTCACCGACCGGTTGGTCGGTTTCGCCACTCGTGGTGAGTCGGTCGAGCAGTTGGAGAGCCTGAACGCCAGGACCGACCTGTGGACGTTCGCGCTACGCGCCTTCAGCGCGGAGCCCTTCTTCGGCAACGGCCTGTCGTCGACGCGCGGGCTCTTCCTCGACGACATCGGCCTGGGGGGCGGCCACAACGCCATCGTCAATGTCCTGGTCGAGGGCGGCCTCGTCGGCCTGACCCTGTTCTGCATGCTGATCCTGGCCCTGATCGTCCGCCTGCTCGTGCTGGTCCGGGCCAGACACGTCCGGGCAGAGGCCGCGATGCTGCTTGGTGTGATGGTCTTCTTCCTGGTCGACGGGGTCACCACCGAGATGGTGGCGGCGCCGGCCAATGTCGCGTCCGTCTGGCTCTACACGGTGATCGCTTGGACGATCCTGCTGGCGCGTAAACCGCCGGCGGACGACAGGCGTCCAGAAACTGACTCCGGGGCGGACACTCCGGATCTCCCCGCACAGGTGGCGTCCCCGAGGGCGGTCAGATGATACGGCTGCGTGTCAACAGGAGGGTCGGTGTCGCCGGTCTGGCGACGCTGGCGGTCCTCGGCACCGGATGGGGCGCGTGGAGCCACGACACACCTGGCCCTGTCGTGGCCGACTGGCGCACGGCCGGGCCGCTCGCCATCGGAACCTCCGCCTACCCCGTTCCGCAGGGGGCGTATTTCGTGGCGCCCTGGGGAAACGACGTCGCCCCGGGCACCGGGGAGGCGCCGTGGCGCACCGTGGGGCACGCGGTGCGGGCCGTCCCCGCCGGCGCCGTCATCGTGCTCCGCGGGGGCGTCTACCACGAGTCCGTCGAGGTGTACGGCAAGCAACTGACCCTGCAGGCCTATCCGCGCGAGGCGGTGTGGTTCGACGGTACCGAGGCGGTGTACGGCTGGGTCCGGGATGGTGCGGTCTGGCGCAGGGACGGCTGGAACATCCGGTTCGACAACACCGACCCGACGGCGGGGGGCGGTGAGGCCTGGCGCATGGTGGGCCCGGAGAACCCCGTGGCCAACTGGCCCGACCAGGTCTTCGTCGACGGGCAGCAGCAGAAGCAGGTGGCCGGCCGCGACCTGCTGAAGCCCGGAACGTTCTTCGTCGACTACGACGGCGGAAAGCTCTACCTGGGCTCCGACCCGACCGGCCACGACGTGCGGGCCACGACCCTGGCCGAGGCGCTCTACCTCAACCAGGCGGACGGCTCGGCCGTCCTCGGCATCGGCTTCCGCCGCTACGCCACGCCGATCAGGAGAATGGGCGCGGTGAAGGGGTTCGCGAACGATCTGCGGTTCGAGAACGACGTCTTCGCCGACACCGCGCTCGCCGGGCTCAGCATCAAGGGTGACCGGATCGTCGTGCGGAACAACGCCTTCCTGCGCAACGGACAACTCGGGCTGCACGGGCACCGCACGCAGCAGGCCACCGTGGCCGGAAACCTGATGGAGGGCAACAACTGGGAGCACTTCGAGATGGCTCCCGTCTCGGGCGGCATGAAGATCACCACGTCGGCCGGGCTCCAACTGGCCGGCAACCGTTCGGAGCGCAACTTCGGGCCGGGCTTCTGGCTCGACGAGTCCGTGTCCGACGCGGTGGTCGCCCGCAACCTCGCGCTGGCGAACGCCGGGCACGGCATTCACTACGAGATCTCGGCACGCGGGCTGATCGTCGGGAACGTCGTGGCCGACAACGGCAAGAACGGGTTGTACGTCAACGAGTCGAGCGATGTCCGGCTGTGGAACAACACCGTGCTGCGCAACGGCGGCACGCAGATCAATGTCATCGACGGCGCGCGGGAACAGGACGACCCACGCATGCCGTGGAACGTGTCCGGCGTGGAGGTGCGCAACAACCTCGTCCAGGGCGGACCCCAGCCCCTCGTGTCGGTCGAGGACCTGACTGGCAGGCGGACTGCGCCAGAAATGGCCGATTTCGACTACAACGTCTACTATCTCGCAGACGGTGGCGGCGCCGATTCCATCAAATGGGTGGACCGCCGGGCCGGGCACCGTTCATTCACGGACCTTCGCACCGTCCAGGAGCGGGCCGAAATCGAACGCCACGGGCGGGAAGCCCGCGGCTCCATTCCCTTTGCCGACCCCGGCGCCTTGGCCGTCGGAGAGGGATTGCCCAATGGCGCTCCCCTCCCGGATGACGTCGCCACCTGGCTCAACGCCCCGGCCGGTCGATCTGTCCGGGTCGGTGCCCCTTAGGCTAAATCATGATCCATTGAAACGAATATGTTGCATTACGAATCAATGGAGTCGATTCCGCATCTGTATCGTTCCACTACGATCTAGATGAATCCGGGCCAGTAGGGCATACGGAACGACGTGTAGGATACCCATGGGTAAAAAGTTAGACCTCGTCAAGCGTTCCGCGTTCGCATTACTCATCGCCGGCTTCGGTCTCGTCCAGGGCGGGACCGCGTCGGCGGACATCGACCCCGAGCCGGGGGTTCCCGAGACCGTCACGGCCGACGCTCTGCCCACCTGGCAGATCAACGGCGTGGTCTGGAAGCAGGTGACGGTCGGGAACACCGTGTACGCGGTGGGCAGCTTCTCCAAGGCCCGCCCGCCGGGGACCAGCCCGGGCGACCCGCAGGAGGTCAACCGGGCGAACATCCTCGCCTACGACATCACCACCGGGAACCTGCTGCCGTTCAACCACACGCTGAACGCGCAGGCCCGCTCGATCGCGGCATCCCCCGACGGGTCGCGGATCTACGTGGGGGGCGAGTTCACCACCGTCGACGGCGTGACCCGCAACCGCCTTGTCGCGTTCAACACCGTGACGGGCGCCGTCGACACCGCCTTCAACCCCTCGGTCGGCTCAGCGGTCTGGGCGATCACCGTCTCCGACTCCACCGTCTACATCGGCGGCAACTTCTTCAACGTCAACGGCTCCTCGCGCAACCGCACCGCCGCTCTCGCCCGGAGCAACGGCGCGCTGCTGCCGTGGCGGCCCGAACCCGACGACGAGGTCCACGCCCTGCTGATGGCCCCGGACCAGAGCCGCGTGCTCATCGGTGGAAAGTTCCAGAACTTCAACGGTGAGGCCCGCGTCGGCATCGCCGCGGTCGATCCGGTCACCGCCGCGTCACTGCCCTGGAGCAGCAGCCCCACCCCCGCCCGCCAGTCCAGCAGCAACTTCTCGTACGTCGACGATCTCGTCACCGATGGCACGCTCGTCTACGGCGCCAACGATGGCGAGGGCTGGCACTGGTTCGACGGCCGCTGGGCGGCGGATCCGTACACGGGCGACCTGGTCTGGCTCGACAACTGCTACGGCGCGACGTACGGCCTCTTCGTCATGGGCCAGGTGCTCTACAGCGTCGGGCACGCGCACGACTGTGCCTCACTCGGCGCGTTCCCTGAGACGAGCCCGCAGACGTGGCATCGCGCGCTGGCCGAGACGACCTATCCGACCGGCACCGACCAGGCCCCGCCGTCCAACAACAGCAACTACAGCGGGCAGCCCGTCCCGAGCCTGCTGCACTGGTACCCGTCGATCAACGCCGGCAGCTACACCGGCATGTATCAGGGCGGCTGGTCGCTCACGGGGAACTCCCAGTATCTGTCGATGGGCGGTGAGTTCACCTACGTCAACGGCAACCCGCAGCAGGGGCTGACTCGATTCGCGGTCAAGTCGGTCGCGCCGAAGAAGGCCGGACCCATCCCCACCTCCAGCCTGACCCCGAGCGCGGTCTCCTTCCAGGAAGGCGCCGCACGGGTCAACTGGCCGGCGACGTGGGACCAGGACAGCGAGACGCTGACCTACGAAGTGCTGCGTGACGGGTCCGGCACGCCGATCGGAACCGTGACGGCCAAGTCCAACTTCTGGACGCTGCCGTCGCTCGGCTTCAAGGACACCGGGCTCACGCCCGGCACCACGCACACCTACCGAGTCCGGGTGAAGGATCCCCAGGGGAACTCGGTCGGCAGCGGAACGTCGGCGCCGGTCACCATCGCCACCACCGGATCGTCGAGCGCCTACTCCGACGCCGTCCTGGCCGACTCCCCCACGAGCTTCTGGCGGCTCGGGGAGGGCAGCGGACCCACGGCGTACGACCACTCGGGCTTCATCGATGTCGCTCAGAAGAGCGGCGTGACCTACGGCGCCGCCGGGGCGATCAACGGGGACACCGACACCGCGTCCCACTACGACGGCACCACGAACGGCTTCGGCGTGACCGGCACCCAGGTCCCGGCGACCCCGAGCTTCACCGCCGAGGCGTGGGTGAAGACCACCTCGACCAGAGGCGGAAAGATCGTCGGCTACGGCAGCGCGGCAACCGGTAACAGCGGCAGCTACGACCGGCACGTGTACATGGACAACGCGGGCCGCATCTGGTTCGGCGTCTATCCCGGCGCCGTCCGCACGGTCAACTCCGCT
Organism: Sphaerimonospora thailandensis; assembly: GCF_016863115.1. Taxonomy (GTDB): domain Bacteria; phylum Actinomycetota; class Actinomycetes; order Streptosporangiales; family Streptosporangiaceae; genus Sphaerimonospora; species Sphaerimonospora cavernae. The sequence continues at coordinate 85,456 of NZ_BOOG01000012.1, read as the reverse complement.
GCCGGCTTCAACGACGGCCAGTGGCACCATGTCGCGGCCACGCTCAGCGACACGGCCGGCATGGCGCTCTACGTCGACGGCCGCAGGGTCGCCCAGAACTCCGGCACCACCACGGCCCAGGCGTACACCGGCTACTGGCGGATCGGCGGAGACAACCTGAGCGGATGGCCGAACCAGCCGTCCAGCTCCTACCTCAACGGCGACATCGACGACGTGGCGATCTACCCGGCGGCCCTGTCGCACGAGAAGCTGCTCGACCACTACGTCGCCAGCGGCCGTACCAGCCCGATCCCACCCGCCCCCGCGGACGCGTACGGCAAGGCCGTCTACAACGCCGAGCCGACGTTCTACTGGCGACTGGGAGAGCAGAACGGCACAGTCGCCGCGGATGCGGGCAAGGGCGGTGTCGACGGCGCCTACACCGCGACCGGCGTCACCTACGGCCGGCCCGGTGCCATCACCGACAGCACGGACAGAGCGGTCGCACTCAACAACGGCGGCATCGCCTCCAAGGCGTCGTACGTCAACCCGACGACCTACTCGGGAGAGCTGTGGTTCAAGACGAGCACGACCAGCGGCGGCAAGCTCCTCGGCTTCGGCAACGCCGCCTCCGGCACCAGTTCCAACTATGACCGCCACATCTACATGACGAACAGCGGCAAGCTGGTGTTCGGCACGTATACCGGCGCGATCAACGTGATCACCTCGCCGAACGGCTACAACGACGATCAGTGGCATCACGTGGTGGCCACTCAGGGCTCCGGCGGCATGAAGCTGTACGTCGACGGTGCTCTGGTGGGCAGTGACCCCCAGACGGGCGCGCAGAACTACACCGGCTACTGGCGAGTGGGCGGGGACAACATCAACTCCTGGCCGGATCGGCCGACCGGCGACAACTTCAACGGTGAGATCGACGAGGTGGCCGTTTACGGGAGTGTGCTGACCGACTCCCAGATCGCCGAGCACTGGCAGAAGGGCTCGGGCAACGGCCCCGCCAACCAGGCCCCCACGGCGTCGTTCAGTGCCACCTGCACGGATCTGGACTGCTCGTTCGATGCCGGGGCGTCCGGCGACCCCGACGGCTCGATCACCGGGTACGCCTGGGACTTCGGCGACGGCACCACGGGCGCCGGCCAGACGGCCACCCACACCTACCCGGCCGCGGGCGACTACCCGGTCACGCTGACGGTCACCGACGACGCGAGCGCCACGGGGACGCACGCCGATGTGGTCACGCCGCAGCCGCCGGCGAACCCGTCGCCGACGTTGGCCTCGGACGCCTTCGGCCGTACGGCCTCCAGCGGGCTCGGCTCGGCCGACACCGGTGGCGAGTACACGCTTTCCGGCGCCGCCGCCTGGTTCGCGGTGGACGGCGACGCGGCGAAGATCACGATGCCCTCGGCCGGCGCGAACCGGCGGGCGTACCTGAACAGTGTGTCCAGCACGACCTCGGACACCACGTTCTCGGTCACCACCGACAAGGCGGCCACGGGCAACGGCATCTACCTCTGGGGCATCGGCCGGAGCGTCAGCGGTCAGGGTGACTACCGGGCCCGGGTCCGGCTGCTCTCCTCGAACGTGGTCGGTCTCGCGTTGAGTCGTGTCGACACGTCCAACAGCGAGGTGCTGCTGGCGCCCGAGCAGGGCGTCCCGGGTCTGACCTACAGCCCGGGAACCGTGCTGAAGGTCCGGCTGCAGGTGCTCGGGACCTCGCCCACGACGGTCCAGGCGAAGGTCTGGCCCGCCACGAGTGCGGAGCCGGTCGACTGGCAGGTCACCACGACCGACTCGACGGCCGGGCTGCAGGCGCCGGGCAGCGTCGGGTTCGGCGTGTTCCTGTCCGGCAGCGCCGCCAACGCGCCGGTCGTCGCCACCGTGGACGACCTGTCCTCGAACAGCATGGCCAGCGCCCCGACCGCGGCGTTCTCGGTCGCCTGCACCGGCTTGACCTGCGCGGTGGACGCCTCGGGATCGACCCCGGGAACCACGCCGATCGCCTCCTACACCTGGAGTTACGGTGATGGAGTCGTCGAGTCCGGTCAGACCGCCTCGCACACCTTCGCGCAGGCGGGGACGTATCGGATCACGCTGACCGTGACCGGGACCGACGACCTGACCAACGTCACCACCCAGACGGTTACGGTCTCCTAGCGGTTGTCGTCGTCAAGGCCCCGCGGCGCCGCTGCGGGGCCTTCCTTCTGCGCCGGCACGGCTTGGTAGATACGACATGCTGGGGTGGGTTTGTTGAGGTGCGGCTTGTTGGAGTGTGATGCATGAAACCGTTGTCGATCAGTGATGCCTACGTCTTCACTCCCGCCATCCACGGTGACGACCGTGGTCTGTTCTTCGAGTGGTTCCGCGCGGGTGAGTTCACCGAGGTGGTGGGGCACCGGTTCGGCCTCGCCCAGGCGAACTGCTCGGTCTCCGGCAGGGGAGTCCTCAGGGGCGTCCATTTCGCGGAAGTGCCGGTAGGGCAGGCGAAATACGTCACGTGCGTGGCCGGCTCGGTCCTCGACGTGATCGTGGACCTGCGCGTCGGGTCACCGACGTTCGGCAGGTGGGAGATGGTTGCGCTGGACGACGTGACCCGTCGCGGGATCTATCTCGCGGAGGGCCTCGGACACGGCTTCATGGCGACCAGTGAGCAGGCCACGATCGTCTACCTGTGCTCCGAGCCGTACGCTCCGGGGCGAGAACACGGGGTGCATCCGCTCGACCCCGAGTTGGGGATCGCGTGGCCGGACGGTCTGGAGCCGGTCCTGTCGCCGAAGGACGCCGTCGCGCCCACGCTGTCGGAGGCGCGCTCCCGCGGCATACTCCCCGACTACCACCGATGCCGGGAATACTACGAGAAGCTCCGCTCGTCGTAGCGTTTTGCGGGAATTCTGGCATGTTCGGGGCCGCCTCGGCCGGGAGGCGGGCAGAGTGTCACCATAATTCGGCGTGATTGACGTTCGATATCTGCTTGACCGAAATGCCGGCCGCGACCAACATGATAAAAGCTCACAATCGGGTGCCACGAATGAGGGTCGTGGCGCCTGAACTCCGGCATATCCTCCCGTTTCCTGCCTGAAGGTGTGATTCGCCGCCGGATCGGCATCCTGTGGGCACTTCCACATTGTTCCGTCAAGTGTTCTGGACGGATTGCTCGCGACCAAATGTGGACACGGGGCTACATTCCATACCCGTGGGTTGCTCTTTAATATCAGCTAGGAGCGCCGGTCCCGATATGGGCGAGTCTTGGGTCAACCTGAGAGGCGATAGAGGCGTCAACTTCGCGGAAGGTCCGGTGTGCGAGGGGCGTGGTGAATGGAAACGCGACTGGGATTGCCCGACCCTCCGGCCGTCGTCGAACCCGCCGGTGTGCGGCAGGCGAAACGCGTGCCGGCGGCGCGTCGAACCTGGCTGCTGATCCTGGGCGACCTCGCCTGCGCGATCGGCGCGTTCGCCGCCGTCGTGCTGACCCGGGTCGGGCTGGGGATGTTCATCCCGGTCGAGGACTTCCTGCTCGGGCTGTCCCTCACCATTCTGTGGCCGTCGGTCATGGGGCTGGTGGGGGCGTACCGCAGGAAGATCCATGGCGAGGGAACCGAGGAGTTCCGCGCCGTCATGCAGGGAGGCATGGGGCTGATCGCCGCGACCGCGATCGGAGCCTACGCGACCCAGGCCACGGTGGCGAGAAGCCACGTGATGGCCATGATGCCGCTGGCCACCTTGATCACCCTTGTGTTCCGCTACTGCCTGCGCAAGCGCCTGCACCGGGCACGTGCCCGCACCGAGCACCTGCGCCGGGTCGTGGCGGTGGGACACCGCGCGTCCGTCCTCGATCTGATCGCTCAGTTGCGGCGGCAGCCGTACCACGGCATGCGGGTGGTCGCGGCGTGCCTGCCGCGGGACGACTACCAGATGCGGCGGCGTGAGGTCGGCGGGGTGCCGGTGCTGGGGGACTTCGGTGACGTGCCCGCCGTAGTCCTCAAGGCCGAGGCCGACGCCGTCGCCGTGCTCGCCTGCCCGGAGCTGGACGGTGCTGCCCTGCGGCGGCTGGCCTGGGGGATCGAGCCCGGGGGCACCGACCTGTTCGTGGCCTCGGCGCTCATGGATGTCGCCGGACCGCGGATCAGCGTCCGTGTCGTGGCCGGCATGCCGCTCCTGCACGTCGAGCACCCCGACATCGACGGGATCCGCCAACTCGTGAAGAGCGGATTCGACAAGATCGTGGCAGCCGTCGCCCTGCTGGTCACCGCCGTGCCGATGCTCGCCATCGCTTTCGTCATCCGGGCGACCAGTCCGGGCCCGGCTCTGTTCCGGCAGACCCGGGTCGGCCGGCACGGTCGTGAGTTCCAGGTGTTGAAGTTCCGCACGATGGTCGCCGACGCCGAGCGGATCAAACGGGACCTTCTCGATGACAACGAGTCCGACGGGGTGTTGTTCAAAATTAGGAACGATCCAAGGATCACTCGGGCGGGCCGGGTGCTGCGCCGCTACTCCCTCGACGAACTCCCTCAACTCATCAACGTGCTGCGTGGCGAGATGTCGCTGGTCGGCCCGCGCCCGCCGCTGCCGGCGGAGGTGGAGCGGTACGGCACGGACGTCCGCCGTCGTCTGGTGGTCAAGCCCGGGATGACCGGGCTGTGGCAGGTGAGCGGAAGATCGGACCTGTCGTGGGAGGAGTCGGTCCGGCTGGACCTGCGTTACGTGGAGAACTGGTCGCTCATGTTGGACCTGCAACTGCTGTGGAAGACGTGGTCGGCGGTCACTCGCGGAGACGGGGCCTACTGAGCATGAGGGCCCCCATGTGGTAGTCGCAAGGACTCGATCAACGACTCGGTCAACGACGAACAGTGCTCGATCTCGCGCGTCATCCGACGGCGAGAACGCGGGCGAGGGAGAACATCGATGACAATCTGCCGGCTGTGCGGCTCGGCGAATCTGACGGGGGTCGTCGACCTCGGCGCCACGCCCCCATGCGAACGCTTCCTGACGGCCGACCGGCTCGACGAGCCGGAGCCCACCTACCCGCTGCACCTACGGGTCTGCACCGACTGTTGGCTGGCGCAGCTCCCGCGACTGATCACTCCGGAGGACACCTTCACCGAGTACGCGTACTTCTCCTCGTACTCGACCTCCTGGGTGGAGCACGCACGGAGGTTCGTCGCCGAACGGGATCCGCGACCGGGCGCGTTCGTGGTTGAGGTGGCCAGCAACGACGGCTACCTCCTGCAGCATGTCGTCGAACGCGGGGTGCGCTGCCTGGGCATCGAGCCGTCGGCGAATGTCGGGCAGGCGGCCAGAGACCGGGGCGTGCCCACGCTCACCGAGTTCCTCACCCCCGAGATCGGGCGGAGGGTCCGCGCCGAGCACGGGCCCGCCGACCTGGTCGTGGCCAACAACGTCTACGCCCACATCCCCGATGTGGTCGGCTTCACCAGGGGTCTGCGGGCGCTGGTCGCCGACGACGGCATGGTCTCCGTCGAGGTGCAGCACCTGCTCTCGCTGATCGAGCTCAACCAGTACGACACGATCTACCACGAGCACTTCCAGTACTACACGGTCGCCTCGGCGCAGCGGGCGCTCGCGAGCGGCGGCCTGACGCTGGTGGACGTGGAGCCGCTGCCCACGCACGGCGGTTCGATCCGGCTGTGGGCCCGCCCCCATGGCGAGCCCGGCGAGCGTGTCCAGGAGATGCTGGCCCGGGAGAAGGCGGCCGGCCTGCACGAGCTGTCCGGGTACGCCGACTTCGCCGCCCGCGTCGCCCGGGTCCGGCGGGACCTGCTGAGATTCCTCATCGAAGCCGCCGACGTGGGCCGGACCGTCGCCGGGTACGGCGCGCCGGGCAAGGGGAACACACTGCTCAACCACTGCGGAATCCGGTCCGACCTGCTCCCGTACACGGTGGACCGAAACCCCTACAAGCACGGCAGGTTCACCCCGGGGACGCGGATCCCGATCCTGCCGCCGGAGCGTCTCGCCGCCGACCGGCCCGACTACGTCCTGGTGCTCCCGTGGAACCTGCGCGAGGAGCTGACCGAGCAGCTCTCCTACGTCCACGACTGGGGTGGCCGGCTGGTCTTTCCCATCCCCCGCCTGGAGGTCGTGTGAAGGTCGTGCTGTTCTGCGGCGGGCGCGGCACGCGGATGCGCAGCGAACTGCCCGGCGGCGACTTACCGAAGCCGATGCAACTCGTCGGGCCCCGGCCGCTGCTCTGGCACGTCATGCGCTACTACGCGCACTTCGGGCACAAGGACTTCCTGCTGTGCCTGGGGTACGGAGCCAACTCGATCAAGGAGTTCTTCCTCAACTACCAGGAGACCGACTCCAACGACTTCGTGCTGAACGGCGGCCGGGTCGAGCCGCTGTCCACCGACATCTCCGACTGGTCGATCACCTTCGTGGACACCGGGCTCGACACCCCGATAGGAGAGCGGCTGCGCCGGGTGCGGCCGCACCTCGACGGTGCGGAGATGTTCCTGGCCAACTACGCCGACGTCCTCTGCGACGTACCGCTGACCGACGTGATCGACCGCTTCGCCGTCACGGACGCGGGCGCGTCGATGCTGGCCGTTCCGCCCAACAACACCTTCCACTGCGTGGACCTGGGCGAAGGCGGGCTGGTCGGCGGGATCACCCCGGTAAGTCGGATGCCGCTGTGGGTCAACGGCGGCTTCTTCGTGCTCCGCCAGGAGATCTTCGAGCACATCCCCGAGGGCGGCGACCTGGTCGCGGACGGCTGCGCCGAGTTGGCCAAGCACGGCAGGCTGCTGGCCTACCCCTATCGCGGCTACTGGCGGCCGACCGACACCGTCAACCAGCGGCTGGAGCTGGATCGGGCGTGGGCCCGCGGTGATCGGCCATGGGCGTTGTGGGAGGCGTCGTGATGTCGCGGCTGGCGCCGGATCGCTGCGAGGAGATCGTGCTCCTCGCCGCGCACTGCGACGACCTGCCGATCGGGGCGGGCGGGACGCTGCTCGAGCTCTGCCGGGCCCGTCCCGGGCTGCGGATCACCGCGCTCGTGTTGTCGGGCGGCGGCACCGCGAGGGAGGCGGAGGAGCGGGTGGCGCTGCCCGCTTTCTGCCCCAAGGCGGAGCTCGATCTGACCGTGCTCGACCTGCCGGACGGCCGGCTCCCCGCACACTGGGAGCAGGCCAAGCAGGCGCTGGAGGACCTGCGGCGGCGGTGCGATCCCGACGTGGTGTTCGCCCCCGCGCCGCATGACGCGCACCAGGACCACCGAGGACTGGCCCGGCTGGCACCCACAGTGTTCCGCGATCACCTGACGCTGGGCTACGAGATCCTCAAGTGGGAGTCCGACCTGGCCCAGCCCGCCGTCTTCGTGCCGCTGGCCCGGGAGACTCTGCGGGAGAAGATCGACCTGCTGCACGCGCACTACCCCTCTCAGCACGCGCGGAGCTGGTTCGACGAGGAGACGTTCCGCGGGCTCGCCAGGGTGCGCGGAGTGCAGTGTCAGAGCCGCTACGCCGAGGCGTTCCACGCGGCCAAGCTCACCATCGATTTCACGGCCGGTCCCAGGGCCGGCTTCTAGGGAGAGATTTCGTTGCGTGTTCTACTGACCGGTCACCAGGGCTACCTGGGCACGGTGATGGCTCCGGCGCTGGCCGAGGCCGGCCACGACGTGGTCGGGCTCGACTCCGGGCTCTTCGCCGACTGCGTGCTCGGCTCCGCCCCCGCCGACCCCAAGGCGTACGCGGTGGACCTGCGGGACGTACGCCCCGAGCACCTGGCCGGCTTCGACGCGGTGATCCACCTCGCGGCGCTGTCCAACGATCCGTTGGGCTCGCTGGCTCCCGAGCTGACCTACGACATCAACCATCACGCCTCGGTACGGCTGGCCAGGCTGGCCCGGGACGCCGGAGTGCGCAGGTTCCTGTACGCGTCCACCTGCTCGGTCTACGGCGCCTCCGGCGGTGACGACCTCGTGACGGAGGACGCGCCGCTGCGTCCGGTCACCCCGTACGCCGTCTCGAAGGTCCAGGTCGAGGAGGACCTGGTCGAGTTGGCCGACGCGGACTTCAGCCCGGTGTTCCTGCGCAACGCCACCGCGTTCGGATTCTCGCCCCGGCTGCGCGCGGACATCGTGCTGAACAACCTGGTCGGCCACGCGGTGCTCAGCGGCGTGGTGAAGGTGCTGTCCGACGGCACACCCTGGCGGCCTCTCGTACACGCCGAGGACATCGCGGCCGCGTTCCGGCTGGCGCTGGTCGCCCCGCGTGAGGCCGTACACCTCGGGGCGTTCAACGTGGGGACCGAGCGGAACAACGTGACCGTGAGGGAGATCGCCGAGGAGGTGGTCAGGGCGGTCCCGGGCGCCGAGTTGCTGATCACCGGAGAGACCGGGGCGGACCCGAGGTCCTACCGGGTGGACTTCTCCCGGATCCGTACGGCGCTGCCCGGTTTCGACTGCGCCTGGACGGTCCCGGCGGGGGCGGCCGAACTGGCGGCCGCCTACCGGCGGCTCAGCCTCACCCCGAAGGATTTCGACACCCGGTTCACCCGGCTGGCCCGGCTGTCCGACCGGCGTGCGGCGGGGACCCTCGACGAGAGCCTGCGCCCGTGACAGGGCGCGAGATGCACGACCTGGTGACACGGCTCTACCCGCTGTGCCGGAGCATCACCGGGGACGGGGTGCGGCGCACGCTGGAGATCATCCAGGAGTCGATCCCGCTGGACGTGCACGAGGTGCCGACCGGGACCCAGGTGCTCGACTGGACGGTGCCGAAGGAGTGGAACATCCGCGACGCCTTCGTGAGGGATCCCACGGGCGCCAAAGTGATCGACTTCGCCGAGTCGAACCTGCACGTGGTCGGCTACAGCGTGCCGGTGTCGGCCACGATGACCCTCGACGAGCTGCGACCGCACCTGCACACGCTGCCCGGGCAGCCGGACCTGATCCCGTACCGGACCAGCTACTACGCGGAGACCTGGGGGTTCTGCCTCAGGCACGAGACGTTGTCGGCGCTGGGCCCCGGGCCGTACGAGGTGCGCATCGACTCGACGCTCGCCGACGGTCACCTGACGTACGGCGAGCATGTGGTGCCGGGGGAGTCCGCCGACGAGGTGCTGGTCTCGTGCCACGTGTGTCATCCGTCGCTGGCCAACGACAACCTGGCCGGTGTCGCGGTGGCGGTGGAGCTCGCCAGAAGGATCGCGCGGGCGAACCCCCGGTACACCTACCGGTTCCTGTTCGCACCCGGCACCATCGGGGCGATCACCTGGCTCGCGCGCAACCGGGAGCGGGCCGGGCGCATCAGGGCCGGGCTCGTGCTCGCCTGTGCCGGGGACGGCGGGCCGCTGACCTACAAGCGCAGCAGGCGGGGGAACGCCGAGATCGACCGTGCGGTGGAGCAGGTGCTCCGCTCCTCCGGACGGCCCCACACGATCATCGGCTTCTCGCCGTACGGCTACGACGAGCGCCAGTTCTGCTCGCCCGGGTTCGATCTGGGCGTCGGCTCGCTCACCCGGACGCCGTACGGCGCCTACCCCGAATATCACACCTCGGCCGACGACCCCGGGTTCGTCTCGCCCGAGGCGATGGCGGACACGCTGGAGACCTGCTGGGAGGTGCTGGGCGTGCTGGAACGCGACCGCCGCTACCTCAATCTCAGCCCCTACGGAGAGCCCCAGCTCGGCAGACGCGGACTGTACGGATCGCTGGGAGGCCGCAGCGACACCAGGGACGACCAGATGGCGATGCTCTGGGTGCTGAACCTCTCCGACGGTGACCACAGTGTGCTGGACATAGCGGAACGATCCGGGCTCCCGTTCGATCTCGTGGCGGACGCGGCACATGCCCTCGCGGACGCTGGACTGCTCAAGGAGCGATAGATGACGCAATTCGCCACCCCCGCATCGCTGAGCCTCAACCTGAGGGTCGGCGAACTGGTGGAGGTTCGCAGTGAGGAGGAGATCCTCGCCACCCTCGACGAGAGGGGGGAGCTGGATGCTCTGCCCTTCATGCCGGAGATGCTGAGGTACTGCGGTCAGCGTATGACTGTGCACAAGGTGGCGCACAAGCTGTGCGACACGATCAGCGGCAGCGGCATGCGGCGCATGGACGGCGCCGTCCACCTGACCGGGGCGCGGTGCGACGGGTCGGCCCATGGCGGCTGCCAGACCGCCTGCTCGCTGTACTGGAAGGAGGCCTGGCTCAAACGAGTGGACGCCGGGACCCCAGAAGCTGGGGATGCCGTCACCCCCCGGCCGTCCCGGCCGCTCCTGCCCCTGCTGGAGGTCAACAGCAGGAAGGAACCCGGCCCGGACGGAGAGGAGCGCTTCTCCTGCCAGGCCACCGAACTCCTGCGCGCCGCCCCTGTCTGTCTGCCGCTGAAGAACCTGGGGCAGTACGTCACGGACGTGCGCAGCGGCAACGCCGGTTCCCTCGCGGTGCTGCGAACCTTTCTGGTCCAAGTTTTCAACCGCTACCAGAACATCAGCAGGCGGCTGCTTCCGCGGTGGCTGTGGATCCGGGGCGGGTTGCGCTGGGGTTGGGTCAAGGGCGGGGCGGGAGCTCACACCCCGGTCGCGCATCTCGGGCTGCGGCCGGGCGAGCTCGTCCGGGTCAAGCCCAAGGAGGAGATCCTCAAAACTCTCAACGAGGACCTGCTCAACCGCGGGATGGGGTTCGAGGAGGAGATGAGCCGTCACTGCGGCCGGACGGCCCGGGTGCTCGCCAGGGTCGACCAGTGCATCGACGAGAAGACCGGGCGGATGCTGCGGATGAAGACGCCCTGCGTCATCCTCGACGACGTCGTCTGCGGGGGCGTCTACAACGCCAACTGCCCCCGTGGCTTCGTGCCGTTCTGGCGGGAGATCTGGCTTGAGCGCGTCGAGGAGACACGGCCGGCATGAGCCGCTCTCCAGAGCAGGAACGGGAACGGGAACAGGAGGCGGGGCTGAGCTCGATCGGCCGCAAGGCCGGCCGGGGTCTGGGGTGGAGCCTGCTGGGCACCCTGGTGACCAAGATCGGCTCTCTCGCCATGGGCCTGGTGCTCGCCCGGCTGCTCGCGCCCGCGGACTTCGGCCTCTACGCCATCGCGCTGGCCGCCTCCCAGTTCGTCATGCACATCAACGACGCGGGCATCATCGCGGCGACCGTGCAGTGGCGGGGGAAGCTGGAGGACATGGCGCCGACCGCGGCGGTGCTGGCCGTCTCGTTCAGCACAGCCGTCTACGGGATCTTCTGGGTGATCGCGCCGGCCTTCGCCCGTCTGGCGGGCAACGAGGCGGCGACCCCGGTCGTACGCCTGCTGACTGTGATCATCCTGGTGGACGGGCTGACCGCGGTCCGCAGCGGGGCCCTGCTGCGCAGATTCGAGCAGGACAAGCTGACGAAGGCCAACATGGTGGGTTTCGTGGCGAACGCCGCCCTGGCCATACCGCTGGCCGCCGCAGGCGCCGGAGCGTACAGCTTCGCCACGGGGCAGGTCGCGGCGTCGGTGGTCACCGGGGTGCTGGTGTTCCTGGCGGCCAGGTTGCCGGTCCGGATCGCCGTGGACCGTGAGATCGCCGCCAGGCTCCTGCGGTTCGGCCTGCCCCTGGCGGGAAGCCTAGGCATCGAGTCGGTGCTGGTGAACGCCGACTACGTCATCGTCGGGGATGCCCTCGGCCCGGTCGCCCTCGGCTATTACCTGCTCGCGTTCAACGTGTCGAGCTGGGTGCCGGGCCTCGTCGGCACCGCCGTACGCTACGTCTCCGTCGCGGGCTTCTCCCGACTGGCCGAAAACGATCCGGAGTCGCTGGACCTGGGCGTGCGCCGGACCGTCCCTCTGCTGGTCGCGGGCGTGCTGCCGGCGGCCGTGCTCATGTGCACGCTCGCACACGAGATCGTGGTCTTCCTGTACGGCGCGAAATGGGCCCCGGCCGCCGACGCCCTGCGTTTTCTCGCGGTGCTGATGGTGGTCCGGATGTTCGTCTCCTTCGCCTTCGACATCCTCACTTCGGTCGGCGCCACCAAGTGGACGGTCTGGGTGAACCTGGGCTGGGCCGTGGCGCTGGTGGCGGCGCTGCTGGCGGGCACCCGCATGGACGGCATCCGCGGCACCGCGATCGGTCACGCCGTGGTCGCTGTGCTCGTCGCGCTTCCGCTCACGGCATGGGCCCTGAACCGGGCCGGCGTCCGGTTGCGGCCGGTGCTGCCCGGACTGGTGCGGCCACTGTGCGGTGCCGCACTCGCCGCCCTGGTCATCACCATGATCGCCGCCGTGTCGGCGCCGCTGACTGGTGATCTCCCAGTGGTCGAGTTGTCGGTGGCCGGCAGCGCCGGCCTGCTTGTCTACATTCTCGTCGTCGTACCCATGAGCCGCATCAGGCAGTTGACCACGCGCGTGGTCCGGCTCATCTGAAAGGAACGAACATGCGGGGCAATGACGTCCTGGTGTCCGTCGGACTCCCGGTGCGCAACGCCGCCGATCGGCTGGAGCGCGTGATCGGATCGGTACTCGCCCAGGACCACGAGCACATCCGACTCGTCGTCTCCGACAACGCCTCCACCGACGACACCGAGGAGCTGTGCCGGGAACTGGCGAGATCGGACCGCCGGATCCTCTACCACAGGCAGACGGAGAACGTCGGGATCCTCAACAACTTCATCACCGTCATGCGGCTCGCCGAGGGGGACCTCTTCCGCTGGGTCGGAGACGACGACTGGCTGGCCCCCCACTGCGTCTCCCGCATGGTCGACGTGTTCGCTCGGGACGAGCGACTCCTGCTGGTGACCTCCCAGACCGCCTACACCGGCCCGGACGGGGTGACGGAGAGCGCCGAATACGTCGGCACCGGCCTGACGTCGGACGACCCGGTGGATCGGTTCGCCGAGATGCTGCGGATGCTCAACGAGAGTCATCTCCTCATCGACCCCCTGTACGGAATGGTCCGGCGCGACCGGGTCGTCGCCATCGCGCGGCGGAACATGCTTCGGGAGGACGAGGTGTTCGCGGCGAAGCTGGCGCTGGCCGGCCCGTGGGCGCACGTGCCCGAGGTGCTCGGCCACCGGCACTGGAAACACGAGAGGATGCCGGAGATCGCCCGACGCCTCGATGTGCCGCCGTGGCAGGCCCACTTCGCCTCGGTGCTTCAGTGCGTCGAGATGCTGCGCTGGCTGTCGGCCACGCGCCTCACCGCCGAGCAGCGTCGGCGGGCCCGGCGGGCCGTGTACGGCTGGTACGCCCGCCGTCAGTGGCGGACCACCGCACACCGCGGCCGCAAGCTCATCCAGATGGCCTCCGGTGCGCTCACCCCTCGGCCGGGGGCCGGACATTGACCGGCTCACCCAGGACCTCTCGGTCTATCCGGTCGGGCGGCCGGGACAACCGACCCTTCGCCGCCGTTCGGAGGGCAGACCAGCTCCGGTGACGCAGGAACGGAAACTCGAAAACTGTGGAGAACAACCACGCGACGAGCAAGCTCACCGGTACGGCTACGGCCACTGTGGTGAGGAACGCGGGTATGCCGGGGGCGACTCGCGGGGCGATCACCATCGTGCTCAACACCACCACGATCGGGGCATGCGTCAGATAGAGACTGTAGGAGATCCGGCCCAGTGCGCGGATCGGAGCCGCGTCGAGCAGCCGGACGAGGCCGACGGGACGGCCTGTTGCCACCGATGCCAGGGCCAGGCCGGCGGCGGGCCCGATCGCCAGATCGATCCAGAAGAAGTGTGCCGCCGTCCACGCCGGTCCGTTGACACAGATCAGCACGACCACAGGGACGGCGGTCAGCGCCGCGAGTGCCGCGAGAGACCAGGGCCTGGCCGCCCGCTTGGGCCGGGTGAGGATCATCGCGGCGACGATGCCGATCGCGAACAGCGCAGCGAACTGCGGCGTCAGTCGCATCAGCGTGGCCACGGCGGGCACTTCGGGCGACAGCAGCCCGATCATCGCGACCAGCGCTGTCACGATGCCGAGCAGCACCACCGCCCCGGCCCGCCGCAGCACGAAGATCATGATGGGGAAGGCCAGGTAGAGCTGGGCCTCAACCGCGATGGACCAGAAGGCGCCGTTCGGGCTGGGAGATCCGGCGATGTCCTGCAGCAGCAGGCCGTACAGCACCACCGATTTGAGGGTGGGCACGCCTTCGCCGGGCTGCGGTACCAGCGTCCACGCGACGACCAGGCTGAATGCCAACGCCCCCCAGTACGGCGGGAGGATGCGCCACGCCCGGCGGGCGGCGAACCGGCGCAGGCCGCCGAGCCGCCAGTCGGAGCGGGCGGGGGAGACCGCGAGCGAGAAGCCCGAGAGCACGATGAAGAGGACGACCGCGAAGTGTCCGTAGAGCAGCCAGCTCAGCCACCCCGGACCGGTGTCGGCGGGAAACCCGGGAAACGACGTCAGCCGGCAGTGATGCAGCACGACGAACAGGGCCGCGAGCCCCCGGATTCCGTCCAGCCCCGCCAGGCGACCTCGCTCGGCGGACGACTCCATTCGATCCACTCCAGATTATCGTCGGACGGCCGCGAGATGTCACAGGTAACGGTTGTTGGATCGTTTCAAACCGGGGGCGCGGACTCCCGATTGGTAAAGTACATTCTCCGGTGTTCGTCGTACATGGGAACGCTCGGAGGGTGAGGAAGCATGGACTTCTGGAAGCGCATCCTCGGGCTCGTGCGGCGTAAATTCGTCGGGCCTCCACTGATCACCTTGGGGATTTTGGCCGCCGTAATCACCTATTTGGTCGTGCCCACTCGCTATGTGTCCAGTTCCTCCATGGTGCTGACCACTCCCGCGACCGGCGGCACCCTGTCCGCCGATCCCGATGAGCCGGTCGGCCTGACCAACCCATTGCTTCAGTTCAATGACGGCCTGCGAACGACGGCCGGCATTCTGATCCTCGCGATGAACACCCCGCAGATGCTGGAACGGCTCGGTGCCGGCGACGGCAGCCCGACGGAGATCATGATCAACGATGGGCGCACCAATCCGGAGCTTCTCGGTATGAGCCTGAACGGCCCGTTCCTCTATATCGAGGTGGACAGCGACTCGCCTGACACCGCCCGTGCCGTGGCGGTGCGGGCGGAACAGTTCATTCGCGAGGAGTTGGACGCGCGGCAGCGGGCGCTCAAAGCCCCGGCGTCCACCCATATCGCGGTCACCGCCGTGGTGCCGCCGGCGGTCCCTGAGGCTCGGCGCGCCACCAAACTGGGCACCGCGGTCGGGGCGCTGCTGGCCGTGGTCGCCGGCGGGCTCGGCCTCGCCTATTTCCGGGAACGGATGCGGGACGTCCGGCGCGAAAGACGTTCCGTACCCGATCCGTGGGGTGCCGGGCCTGATCCGCAGGAGAACGGGGCCGTTCCGAGGGAGAACGCGGACGAGGTCACACCGACGGCTCCAAGTGCCCGATGAACGTCCCGCCGATGTCACTCGCCGGCCAACTCGGCGCATCTCCGCGCCGCGGCGAGCCGAAAGCGCCGAGGCGTGCCCGACTTCGCGGAGATCATCATGGCGATCGCCTCAGACGGCAGTCGCTCCGCGAACGCCACGGCCCCATCGTGGTCCAGTGGCGCCTGATCCCACATGTTGTGGCAGATCGTGGTGTCGGAAGGCGCGGCCGACGCGCCGAGGACCTCGTCGACGTACACGCCGTAAAGGATGAACTCGGATATGTGCAGTTGAGAGTTGAAGGCGTCTATCCAGTCCTGGCCGGTCGTCTCCTGGATGCGCCGCTGCATGGCGCGGACGATCCGCGGATCCCAGAAGTTCAGCGGGCTCACGTAGTCGCGCAGCGGCGGCGCCGGGGCGGAAGGCAGTCCGAGCAGTCTCCTGGCGACATGATGCCATCGCACGTGCCGCTCCATCTCGGCGGTGACCGCGTCCTCCTCGCGATAGAGCCGCATCCGCCCATCCGTCATGAATCTCTCCGCGGTCGTCGGCCGGACCAGCACAACGTCGGAGTCGGCCAGCAGGACGACGTCGGCGGCGATCTCCCCTGCCGCCGCGATCTTCAGGGTCTGCTGCATCACCCAACCTCGGACGGGTGGCCAGGGGCGGCGGAGGTTCATCCACAGACCGGTCCGCGGCAGGTGCGCGTAGCGTCGCGGCAGGATCTCCGGATACGTCCACACGTGGCAGCGCGCACCGCCGTACTGGGCGAACAGGGCTCTGTCCGCCGGCGGGACGATGACGTGGTGCACCGTGTCGTGCGGGGTGTGCGTGAGGACGGACCTGTGCAACTCGGCGAAGAGATCCGCGTCCGGTGCGTAACTGGGTGTGATGACGGCAAGCTCGCTCATGGCTGGTCGGCTCCCGGTCGTTGTGCCCCGATCGATAACGGTGAGCGCCATGGTAACGAGACCGCTCATTCCGGTGGTCCGTTTTCACGGGTACGGCGATGCCCGGCCAAGGACCAAACGTGTGAACGGGAGGGGTAACCCATGGACTTCTGGGGGACGGTCGTCGTTCTGTTCCGGCGTTGGTATGTCACGCTGCCCGCGTTCGCGCTGGCCGTGGGTGCCTCCTTCGCGGTTTACGTGTCAATCCCGACAACTTATGTGTCGAACGCCGTTCTCGTGCTGACGATCCCGACGAGCGGTGGGACCCAACCGCACGACCCGGAGCGCCGCGGCGACCTGACCAACCCGCTGCTCAACTTCGACCATGGGCTGAGCATGGCGGCCTCGGTCGTCATCGTGGCGCTCGGCACACCCGAGGTATCGGGCGAGCTGGGGGTGACACCGGGCGGTGACCCCGCTTACCAGGTCACCAACGGGAACGGCAACCTGGAGGCGCTGACCCAGTCGCCGTTCGTGTTCATCACGGGCGAGAGCACTTCGCCGGAGAGCGCACGCCGCATCGTCGGCCGGGTGATGGTGAAGGCCAGGCAGGTACTGGACGATCGGCAGCGGAGCCTCGACACCCCACCGGCCACGTTCATCTCGATGAGTGAAGCCGTACCGCCGACGACCCCGCTGCCGCAGTACGGCCGTCGGCTGCGCGCGGCGGTCACGGCGGCGGCACTCGGGTGCGTGGCGAGCCTGGTGACCGCCTTCGCCGCCGAGAGCATCGCCCAGTCCTCGCGGGCACGGAAGGCCGCCCGGGTAGAGGTCGGCGACGGGGCTCCGACGTGGTGACCGCGCTCGCCGTCGAGCCGGTCGACGGTCCGGACGTGCTTGGCCGTGGGCGGGCTGATGGCGCGACCCTCGCCGTTCTGTTCGTTATGGCGCTGCTTCTCATACCGGCGCGTCTGGTCATCAAGGGGTTGCCGCTGTCCCTGACGCCCGCCAGCCTCTTCAGCCTTCTGGCGGGCATGTGCTGGATGTGCGCGACATTCACGACCACGCTGGGCGCGGCCAAAGGCCGCACTCCCGCGCGGACGGCGTTGTTCGTCTACACGACGGCGACGCTCGCCACGTACGGTGTCGCCAGTTACGGTTTCCTACCGGCGGATGAGTTGAGGCTCGCCGACCACGCTCTGGTCCTGATCATCGCCAACGTCGGAATCGCGCTCGCGGTGTGCGACGGCGTCCGGGGAGCCGACCGTCTGGACTTCGTGCTCAAGGCGGTCGTGGTCTGCGGCGCCGTGATCGCCGTCATCGCGGTATTCCAGTTCGCCGTGGGCCTCGACCTCACCCGTTATCTCGAACTGCCCGGGCTCCGCTATTCCACGGAGGGGAGCATGGTCGAGATTCGTGATTCCTTGCGCCGGGTGGCGGCGACGGCCACCCACCCCATCGAGTTCGGCGTGCTGTCCTCGATGCTGCTGCCGCTCGCCGCCCATTACGGTTTTCAGGCGCGGGAGCGTGCCGAGCCCACTGTGCGCTGGTGGGTGTGCACCGGTTTGATCGGCGCCGGCCTGATGTTCTCCGTCTCCAGGTCGGCTGTTCTCGGTGCGGGGGTGGTGGCGGCCGTCCTGCTTTCCGGCTGGCCCGGCCGCCGCAGGGCCAGGGCGCTGAGCGTCGCCGCCGTTTTCCTCGTGCTGATGAAGGTGCTGGTTCCGGGCCTGCTCGGCACGTTCTATGGCCTGTTCGCCAACTTCGGTACGGATAACAGCGTTCTGTACCGCACCAATGACTACTCGATCGCCATCGCTGAGATCGCCAGGCATCCCTGGCTCGGCCGCGGCATCGGCACCTGGTACGCGCCGAAATATATAGTGTTCGACAATCAGTACATTCTGACTGTCGTGGAAACCGGCGTGATCGGTGTCACGGTCTTCGCCGCGGTCTTCCTGGCCGGTGCCTACTCGGCGCTCCGTGCCCGTTACCTGAGCGGAAACCCGGGCCGGCGCGATCTCGGCCTCACACTGGCGGCGTGCCTGCTCGTTCCCCTGGTGGGTTCGGCGACCTTCGATCTGCTGGCGTTCCCGATGGTGACCGGTGTGTCGTTCCTTCTCATCGGGGCGGCGGGGTCCCTGTTGCGGACCAGCCGGGAGGAGGCTGGGACGGTGAGTGGCCGTAACCTGCTGGAGACACCCGATCGGCACGGTTCGGAGACGCCGGGCCGACCCGGCGAAGCAGGGTGAGGATCGGCAAAGCACTCCGACGACGACCGCGCGCCGTGCGACCACGCGCGAACATGCCTCATCCATCGGTCACGGGACGTCGTTGTTCGACACGTCGCGAGGGTTCGGGTCGAGGGCGGTTTCCAGCCGGGTACGCAGTTGCCGCCAGGACTGCGCCGCCAGGTCGCGACGGCTGATCGCGGTTACCGGGAGAGGCCACTGGATCGCCAGGTCGGGGTCGTCATACCGGACGGAGATGTCCTCGGCGGGATCGTGCTCCCTGTCGATGCGGTAGCAGACGTCGGCCTCGGTCAGCGCCTGATAGCCGTGCAGCAGGCCGGGAGGAACGTACAGGTGGGTGAAGTTCTCGTCGTCGAGCACCACCGACATCTGCTCACCATATGTGCTGGAGCCGGGCCGGGCGTCCACGAGCACGTCGAGGATCGCACCCCGGGCACAGCGGACGAGCTTGGCCTCCCCCCGCCCGGCTCGTCCGTGTAGGGCACGGATGCCACCCCGGATCGTACGGGACTGACTGTCCTGGATGAATGACGCGGGATCCAGGCCATGGGCGGTGGCGACCGAAACATCAAAGGTTCGTGTGAAAAATCCTCGTTCGTCCCGATGTGGTGTCGATATGAACATTAGGACGCCATCGAGTGCTCCGATTTCAACGTGCATGTATTTATCATCACAGATGTCCGGAAAATCCTCCAGGAGAATGCGTGTAACGAGAGAGATATCGTCCGCGATCCATTGGATGGTGCGGGCCGGCGGACCCACCGAATAAAGGTCGATCGGTATTCGACATTGGGGGTGGACATATTCCGGTGGACCGCTACCTGCGTAGTTCCGGATGGACGGCGAGTTCGGCGATCCCGCGGATACGTATTGGATCCGTCGACGTAATGGCGATCAGTGAGTCCGGGGTGGCGGAGCACATCGCGGAGGCCTGGCGAAGGAACCTCGGGGGCTCGATCGTCACGGCCAACATCGATATCGTCCGCGCTGCGACAAGGGACCCGGCGCTCACTTCGCTCGTCGCCTCGGCCGAACTCGTCGTCGCGGACGGAGCGCCGGTGGTGTGGGCGGCACGCCTGTCGGGTCACCCGGTCCCGGGCCGGGTGACCGGCGCTTCCCTAGTCTTCAGCCTCAGCGGACTGGCCGCACGCGAAGGACGCTCGATCTTCCTCCTCGGCGGAGATCCAGGTGTTCCGGAGACCGCCGGCCGACTGCTTTCGAAGCGCTACCCATCATTACGAGTGGCCGGGGTCTATGCCCCGCCGCACGGCTTCGACGCCACCCCCGAAGGCATGCGGGAAACCGCGGATCGCGTGGTCGCCACCACGCCCGACCTCGTGTTCGTCGGACTCGGCTTCCCGAAGCAGGAACGCACCATCGCCGCACTCCAGGCCCGGTTGCCGCGCGCCTGGTATCTCGGCTGTGGTGCGGGCATCCCGATGGCCGCCCAGCAGTTTCGCCGGGCCCCTGAGCGGCTGCAGCGGATCGGAGGCGAGTGGCTGTACCGGCTCTGGCTGGAGCCACGCCGTCTCGCGGGCCGCTACCTGAAAGATGATCTCCCATTCGCGATCAAGCTGCTCTCCGGCGCCGCCTGGAAGCGGCTGTGGGTCAACCGTCAGCCCTGACCATGGAGAACAGCTGTCATATGCCCCTTTCAACTCGTCCGCCACTTGCCGTGGTGATCGTCACATACGCGTCCGGACAGATCATTGAGGACTGCCTGCGTTCCCTCGGCCCGGCGCTTGAGGACGCCGGCCCGGCGCGAATCGTCGTAGTGGACAACGCCTCGCCGGATGACACCGTCGACCGCGTACGGAAATGGGGGGCGGGAGTCGAGCTGATCGAGATGGGACGCAACGGAGGTTTCGCGGCGGGGATCAACGCTGGCGTGGCGGCAGCACCCGGCTGCGACGTGCTGGTGCTCAACGCCGATATCAGGATGCGCCCGGGATCGGTGGCCAGGCTGCGGGAGGTCCTCGAGGCGGCCGGGGCGGGGATAGCGGTGCCCCGGCTGGTCGGCTCGGATGGCAGGCTGCATCTCTCCCTGCGTAGACGGCCGACCGTGATGCGAGCACTGGGCGAGGCGGTGCTCGGCGGCTCCCGGGCCGGCCGGTACGCACTGCTCGGTGAGGTTCTGACCGACCCCGCCGCCTACCGGTCGCCGCGTACCGTCGACTGGGCGACCGGTGCGGCCTGGCTGGTCTCGCAGGCATGCCTGGACGCGCTGGGGCCTATGGACGACCGTTACTTCCTTTACTCCGAGGAGACCGAGTACATGCTGCGCGCGGGTGAGCGGGGCTTCGCCGTCCGCTACGAGCCGTCCGCGACCGCGGTCCATCTCGGTGGCGAGCAGTCCACATCCCCCGTGCTGTCGGCATTGGCGGCGACGAATCGTGTCCGGCTGCACCGCGAGCGGCACGGCAGAAGCGCGGCGGGCCTCTTCCGACTCGCCGCCATCCTGAACGAACTGATCCGCGGTGTGGCCCGCGGCGGCGCGAGCGGACGGTTGCATCGGGCCGGTCTGCGGGCGCTGCTCACGATGGGTGAGTGGCCGGCCCGGCCGGATGGGCCGGACCGGCGGCCCCCATCCGGGTACGTGTGCTTCTCCGCCCAAGACTGGTGGTACCACAACAGAGCGCACTCCGACTTCCAGCTCATGCGCGGGATAGCCGCGCGCAGACCCGTGCTGGTCGTCAACGGCATCGGCATGCGGATGCCGTTGCCGGGCAGGTCCACCCATGCGCTGAGGCGGGTGGTGCGCAAGCTCCGAAGCGTGGCGAAGTTCGTCCGGCGGCCGCTGCCGGGCTTCTATGTGATGTCACCCCTGCCGCTGCCGTTGTACGGCTCACGCTTCGGCAGATGGGCAGGCGCGACGCTTGTGCGGACCCAGGTCCGTGCTGTGTGCTGGGCGCTCGGTCTGCGCGAGCCAGCGATCATGGCGACTCTGCCGACGGCGTGGGATGTGGTGCGCCCGTTACGCCGGCATACTCTGGTGTACAACCGCTCGGATCGGCACTCCGCATTTCCCGAGGCGGACCAGACCGCGATCGAGGCCATGGAGAAGGCGCTGCTGGAGAACGCCGACCATGTGATCTACGTCAGCGGTGCCCTGATGGCCGAGGAACGCGCGCTGACAGGCGAACGCGCTCGCTTTCTCGATCACGGGGTGGACCTGGAGCACTTCCGGCCTGTGCCCGTCGAGAGACAGCCCGCCGACCTGCGTGCGATTCCGGGTCCCCGAGTGGGCTTCTTCGGGGCGCTGGACGATTTCGTGGTGGACTTCGACCTGCTGGAGCGGGTCGCCAAGGAGCTTTCCGATGTGTCTCTCGTGCTGATCGGAGACGCCACCGGGTCTATGGACCGGCTCGTCCGCTATCCGAACGTGTACTGGTTGGGGTTCCGCCCCTATGAGCAGATCCCCGCGTACGGGTCCGGCTTCGACGTCGCGATCATGCCATGGCTGGACAACGCGTGGATCAGGTATGCCAATCCGATCAAGCTGAAGGAATACCTCGCCCTGGGCTTGCCTGTCGTGAGCACCGACTACGCGGAGTTGGCGGGGTACGTCGACCGGGTGCGGGTGGCCGTGAGCGGTAAACCCTTCGTCGACGCCGTTCGCACGGTACTGTCCGAGGGCGGCCCGATGAGCCCGGGAGCGCTGCGCGCCTCCGTGTCCGGCGCGGACTGGTCGGCGCGCGCCGCCGAGCTCATGACGCTGGTCGAGATGCGCAGAAACTGACACGTCCATGGATTCACGTGGAGACGAGCCGCGGCGACGGGAGCGGTATGGCTTCGAGACGGGGGAAACGGCGTCTGTCGGTGATCGCGGTCGTGCTCTTGGCGGCCTCGGCCGCGTGGTGCACCGCGAGCGCGACCCTCAACCACCGGTTGGACGAACTGCGGCTTCCCCGGATCGCCTGGGAGGGGGGACCCGCGTACTACGAGAAGTTCAGGGTGGCCAAGGACGCCGGATGGGGGAAGTCGTCCTTCTTCCCGATCGGTGTCTGGTTTGAGTCCGTAGGAACGGACGAGGACGTGGTCACGGACAAGGCCGCGGGCATCAACACCTATGTCGAACTGACCGAAAACAGCGACATGAACCTGGTTCGGGCGCATGGCCTGTACGCGCTGACCAGCAAGCCGCTGAAGGGCGTGGGCTCCGAGAGCGTCGGATGGCTCATCACCGACGAGGCCGACATGTGGGGCGGGCCTGGCGACGGTGTCTGGACAGGCCGGTTTCCTGGCGAAGGGGAGATATGTGATCCGCAGGATGCCCGCTGCGGTTACACGGCGATGCGTACGCTGAAGGACAGACTGCCCAAGGGTGACGGCCGGTTCTTCTATGCCAATTACGGCAAGGGCGTACAAGTCTGGGCGACGACGCAGGAGGCGGCCAAATTCGTCAACTCCTACACCGACGTCGCCTCGGCGGACATGTATTGGTACACGGACATCGGCATCTGCTCGGAGTCGCAGCATTTCCTCAAGTGGAAGCCCACGGAGTGTCCGCTCGCCGCGGACTACGGTTATGTCGTCGACAGGATGCGCCAACTGGACGCACTGGACGGGCGACGGCAGCCGATCTACGCCTTCGTCGAGCTCGGCTGGCCGGGAACGAACGGGAAGCGGCTGATCGAGCCCCAGGAGGCGGCCGGCGCGGTGATGAACTCACTGATCCATGAGGCACGGGGGATCGTCTACTTCAACCACAGTTTCGGGGGGCCCTGCCCGACACAGCACCTGCTGAGAGAAGACTGCTACGCCGAGATGAGGAGCGCGGTCACCGAGGTCAACCGGCGAATCGCCCAACTGGCCCCGGTGCTGAACACCCAGTCGTACCGCCACACCTTCGCGCCCGGCCTGGACACCATGCTGAAACTCCACAACGGTTCCTGCTACGTGTTCTCCATGGTCAAGCGGGGGGCGGCCACCGGCAGGCACACCCTGGCGCTTCCCCCGGAACTCGCTTCCGCCAAGGAGGTCGAGGTGCTCTTCGAGAACCGCAAGCTTCCCGTGCGAAACGGGCGGGTCACCGATGCATTTGACGCGGAATCCACCTACCACATCTACAAGATCACCCCCTGACGCCCGTCGGCGGAGGGCATCGGGAGCGCTTCCGTAAGCCTTGTCCGGCGGGCGTCACGTGTTCCCCTCGTACGCGAGCGCCACGTCCTCGGGCATCCGCTCCAGGTCACGGACGCGCAGGAAGTCACGGAGCGTGGTGCCGGTGCACGCGCAGTCGACGTTGGGCGCCTCACGCCTGGCGACCACGTCGTCCAGATGAACGGTGCGGAAGTCGATGCTGAACCGGGTCTTCCCCGAGGTGTTCGGCACCGAGGAGTGGAGTTGGTTGCCGGAGAAGATCATGACGCCGCCCCGCTCGGGGACGAGCGTGACCCGGGGTTCCAGCTCGACCGGCTCTTCCGGTTTGGGCTGCTCCCTGGTGTCCTTGCCGATGTGTTGGGCGGCGTTGAACCGGCTGGTGCGATTCCACTCGTAGTAGTCGTAGCGATGTGAGCCGTTCTTCACCGGGGTGTCCCAGTAACGCGGGTGGAAGGTCATCACGTTCTCCGGCACCACGTCGAAGATGGGGATCCACCAGTTGACCTGGCACAGCGGTGCCGAGTACCACGTGTCGCGGTGCGGATGGAAGGCGTAGGCGATGCCGGTGGTGAGGTAGTCGTCCGACGTGGACGAACGCATCCGGGGGACGTCGAAATACGTTTTGTCGGGATTGCAGCCAAAAGAAACCAGTAGTGCCTGAAGTAGTTCCTTTGACGTGGGATGGTGAATAAACCTGGGTTTGAGATCGGCCAAGATGGCGGCGAACTTCTCGACGGGCATCTCGTACTGCGCGGTCTCCGGGTCCAACCCGTCGAAGGCCTCGACGATCAGACCCCGGGCGAACTCGATCAGGGCGAGGGATTCCGGAACGGCCGAATAGAGGAACACCTGACCGCCGTAAAGGCGCGTCCGGCGTTCCGTGTCATCGAAGCGAGGATTCGAGAAGGTGACGGTCACACTACAGTTATCGCTCGTTCCCTTTCTTTGTTACCTTTTCCCGTCTGCCTCCCGGGCGTACCAGGAGAAAGTTCGCTTCAGGCCCTCCTCAAGGCCGACGGCGGGACGCCAGCCCCCCAACGCCTTCGCCACGGGCTCGAGGTCGGCGGTCTGGGCGATGTCATGCGGGCGGTCGGGGACCGCGCCGAATTCGGGTGCCCGCGTGCGCCCGGCGAGGTGGAAGAGCAGTTCCACCGTCTCCCTGACGGAGACCCGGGTTCCCGTGCCGATGTCGAAGATCTGGCCGACCGCCCCATCGCTCCGGGCCGCCGTCACGAACGCGTCGACCACGTCGTCGACATACACCCAGTCGACCAGCTTCGCCCCGCTGGTGAGCCGAGGCTCCTCGCCGCGCAGCAGCGCGAGCGTCACGTACGGCACCAGCTTCGTCGTGTCCTGCTGGCCGGGGCCGTACACCATGGTGGGCCGCAGGATCGTGATCGGCACATTCCACAGCCGCTGGAACAGCTGGGCGTAGCCGGTCGCCGCCCACTTGGCCATCGCGTAGGGCGAGGGTGGCGGCGAGTGGCCGTTGGCCAGTCGCGGCTCCTCGCTCGACCCGCACAGCAGCAGTCGGACGTCCGGCCGGGCGATCGCCGCACCGAGCACGTTGACCGTGCTGATCAGGTTGTGCTCCAGTGTCGGCAGCACAACGCGGGGGTCCCGGGCTCCGTTCACCTCGCTGGCCAGGTGGAACACCACATCCGGACGCGCGACCCCGAAGATCTCCAGGGTAGCGTCAGCGCTGCGTAGATCTGCGCGGTGCCAGATCTCTCCGAACTCCGCCCGCTCGGGGGGCCGACGGCTCACCGCGTGGATCTCGGCGCCGAGCGAGGCGAGCTGTCGCATCAGGTGGAAGCCGATGAAACCGGTCGCGCCCGTCACCAGCGTCCGCGTTCCCGCCCAGACTTCTTCCCGCCCGGCGGTGCTCACGGCAGCGCACCCCCTCCTCCCCTGCGTGATCTTGTAGTTTCTCGCAGAGGTCCGCTTCGACCTGCCCGAACTCATCTCGTGATCTTGCGGAAATGCGAGTCTATGCGCATGTCGCCGCCCCCTCGCGAGTTCTCGCAAGATCGCGAGGGGGCGGTCGGTTAGTTGATCTGCCAGGTGTCGCCGGAGTGGAGCAGGCCGGCGAGGCTGCCGGGACCCTTGGCGGCGATGGCGGTGTCGACCTGCTCGTTGAGGAGCTGGTCGTAGGCGGGACGGTCGACCGAGCGGAAGATCCCGATCGGCACGTGCTCGAACGCCGGGTCGTCCAGCCGCGACAGTGCGAACGCCACCGACGGGTCGGGGTTGTGCGCGTCGTGGATCAGGATCTCGCTGTCGGCGATGTCGGCTCGGCGTACGACCTCGACCCCGCCGGTCGGCGACAGCCGTACCGCCTTCTCGTTGTCACCGGTGCCGAAGACGATCGGCTGCCCGTGCTCGAGCTTGACGGTGATGTCGTCGCGGGTGGCGGGGTCCTTCAGCGCTTCGAAGGCGTTGTCGTTGAAGATGTTGCAGTTCTGGTAGATCTCCACCAGCGAGGCGCCCCGGTGGGCGGTCGCCTCCCGCAGCACGCCCTGCAGGTGCTTGCGGTCCGAATCGATGGTCCGGGCCACGAAGGAGGCCTCGGACCCCAGCGCCAGGGAGATCGGGTTGAACGGCTTGTCCAGCGATCCCATCGGGGTCGACTTTGTGATCTTCCCGACCTCGCTGGTCGGAGAGTACTGCCCCTTGGTCAGCCCGTAGATCCGGTTGTTGAACAGCAGGATGTTGAGGTTGACGTTGCGGCGCAGCGCGTGGATCAGGTGGTTGCCGCCGATCGACAGCGAGTCGCCGTCCCCGGTGATCACCCACACCGACAGGTCCGGCCGGGAGGCCGCCAACCCGGTCGCGATGGCCGGAGCGCGGCCGTGGATGGAGTGGATGCCGTAGGTGTTCAGGTAGTACGGGAAACGTGAGGAGCAGCCGATCCCGGAGACGAACACGATGTTCTCGCGCTTGAGTCCGAGCTCGGGCAGGAACGACTGCACCGCCGCCAGGATGGCGTAGTCGCCGCAGCCGGGGCACCAGCGGACCTCCTGGTCGGACTTGAAGTCCTTCAGCGTCTGCTTGGCCTCACTGCGGGGCACCAGGGCCAGGCCCTTGCCGTTCAGGCCCCCGTTGCCGTTGTGGATTTCAGTCACTTTCGATCACGTCCCCGATGACGTCGCTGATCACGCCGGCGAGCTCTTCGGCCTTGAACGGAAGCCCGCGCACCCGGTTGTAGCTGATCACATCGACCAGGAACCGGGCCCGCAGCAGCATGGCGAGCTGACCGAGGTTGATCTCCGGCAGCAGCACCTTGTCGTAGGCGCGCAGAACCTCGCCGGTGTTGGCCGGCAGCGGGTTCAGATGCCGCAGATGGGCCTGGGCGACCTTGTGCCCGGCCGCGCGGGCCCGCCGTACTCCTGCCGCGATCGAGCCGTACGTCGAGCCCCAGCCGAGCACGAGCACGCGGGCGTCCCCGTCGGGGTCGTCCACGGCAAGGTCGGGCACGTCGATCCCGTCGATCTTGGCCTGACGCAGGTGGACCATCCGATCGTGGTTGTCCGGATCGTAGGAGATGTTCCCCGACCCGTCGGCCTTCTCGATGCCGCCGATCCGGTGCTCCAACCCGGCGGTCCCGGGCACCGCCCACGGACGCGCCAACGTGTCCGGGTCGCGCTGGAACGGCAGATAGGTCGTGCCGTCCTCGCCGTTCGGCTCGGTCGCGAACTCCACCGAGATGTCGGGCAGTTCGTCGACCTCGGGGATGCGCCAGGGCTCGGACCCGTTGGCCAGGTACCCGTCCGACAGCAGCATCACCGGCGTGCGGTACTTCAGCGCGATCCGCGCCGCCTCGACCGCCATGTGGAAGCAGTCCGCCGGGGTGGCCGGGGCCAGCACCGGCACCGGCGACTCACCGTTGCGGCCGAACATCGCCATCAGCAGGTCGGTCTGCTCGGTCTTGGTCGGCATCCCCGTGCTCGGGCCGGCCCGCTGCACGTCCACGATGACCAGCGGCAGCTCGGTCGCCACCGCAAGGCCGACGGTCTCGGCCTTCAGCGCCACTCCCGGGCCGGAGGTGGTGGTCACGCCCAGCGACCCGCCGAACGACGCCCCAAGGGCGGCGCCGACCCCGGCGATCTCGTCCTCGGCCTGGAAGGTCCGTACGCCGAACCGCTTGTGCCTGGACAGCTCGTGCAGGATGTCGGAGGCCGGAGTGATCGGATACGAGCCGAGGAACAGCGGCAGCTTCGCCTGCACCGACGCCGCGACCAGCCCGTAGGCCAACGCCAGGTTGCCGGAGATGTTCCGGTACACGCCCGCCTTGAGCCGGGCCGGCTTGACCTCGTACGACACCGAGAACGACTCGGTGGTCTCGCCGTAGTTCCACCCCGCCTGGAACGCCGCGATGTTCGCCTTGGCGATCTCGGGCTTCTTGGCGAACTTCGCCTCCAGGAACGCGAGCGTCCCCTCGGTCGGCCGGTTGTACAGCCACGACAGCAACCCGAGCGCGAACATGTTCTTGGCCCGCTCGGCGTCCTTCTTGGACACGTCGAAGCCTTCGAGCGCCTTGACCGTCAGCGAGGTCAGCGGCACCGCGTGCAGACGCCACTCGGCCAGCGAGTCGTCCTCCAGCGGGTTGCCGTCGTACCCCACCTTGGTCAGATTGCGCTTGGTGAACTCATCGGTGTTGGCGATGATGTCCGCCCCGCGCGGCAGGTCCGACAGGTTGGCCTTCAACGCCGCCGGGTTCATCGCGACCAGGACGTTCGGCGCGTCCCCGGGGGTCAGGATGTCGTGGTCGGCGAAGTGGAGTTGGAAGCTCGACACCCCGGGCAGCGTGCCCGCGGGAGCCCGGATCTCCGCCGGGAAGTTGGGAAGCGTCGACAGGTCGTTGCCGAACTGAGCCGTCTCCGCTGTGAACCGATCACCTGTGAGCTGCATCCCGTCGCCGGAGTCACCCGCGAACCGGATGATCACGCGGTCGAGTTGCTGAACCTGCTTGGTCACAGCTCCTCAATCCTCCTCGACACGCCCGGGCCGCCCTGCCCGGCACGCGTTCCTATATCCATGCTAGATCCATCGGGGCCACGCCTTGTTTTCCATCGTGCGAACATTGACGTGCGTACTATCGGGGCTTGCCGCTCAGGGGGGAGGCGGGTTCGGATCCCGCATCTGACGCCCTGTTTGTGGCTGGACCGAGGTCGGCGGCCATATCAAGCTCGCGGGCCGTCCGGGCGACACAGCCCCGCCGCGAGCCGGCACAGGTCGACGTGCAAGCGAGCGAAGAGCGTCTTCCGGGTCACGATCCTCAACTATATGCGGGAGGCCGACCTCGGTCCCTCATTGCCCACTCTTTGGGATCGCCGCTTCCGGTGAGTGTCGGGGCTGTTCCGGTGAGTGATCGACTCGTAGAGGAGTGGCCACTCCATGACGGGCCGAGCCGTACGGACCGTTGATCCGGCGCGCTCCCACCGAGTCAACCGCAAGCCGTGTTCCCACAGTTTGTGGTGCAGGTCGAGGCCGGTCCCTAGTCTTGGATGATGCGAGATCAGAAGATTCTGTCCAGCTTCGAACGATCTGAGGTGCTGCAACGCCGTCTGCACGAACGGGTTCCGGGAGGGGCGCATACCTATGCCCGCGGCTCCGATCAATACC
Organism: Sphaerimonospora thailandensis; assembly: GCF_016863115.1. Lineage (GTDB taxonomy): Bacteria > Actinomycetota > Actinomycetes > Streptosporangiales > Streptosporangiaceae > Sphaerimonospora > Sphaerimonospora cavernae. The sequence goes on along the minus strand of NZ_BOOG01000012.1, from coordinate 56,263 downwards.
CGGAGGGCATGACTCCGGTGCTGGTGCGCGGCCAGGGGGCGAAGGTCTGGGACGCGGACGGCAACTGTTTCGTCGAGTACAACATGGGCCTGCGCTCCGTCACGCTCGGCCACGCCTATCGGCCGGTCCTGGACGCGGTCCGTGCCGTTCTCGACGATGGGCTGAGCTTCACCCGGCCGACAGAGTTGGAGCTGGCGGCGGCGGAGGATTTCCTGGGCCTGGTGCCGGGCGCGGACATGGTGAAGTTCTGCAAGAACGGATCAGACAGCACTTCTGCTGCCATCCGGTTGGCCCGGGCGGCGACCGGCCGGGATCTCGTCGCGGTCTGCGAGCAGCCCTTCTTCTCGATCCACGACTGGTTCGTCGGAGCTCTCGAGATGAACGCCGGGGTGCCCATGGCGGTGCGGGAGCTCACCGTCCGTTTCCGTTACAACGACCTCGAGTCGCTGCGCGAGCAGTTCGGGGCGCACGAGGGGCGGATCGCCTGCGTGATCCTCGAGGCGGCCACCGCGACCGCCGAACCGGCCCCTGGTTTCCTTGAAGGTGTCCGTGAGTTGTGCGACCGGCACGGCGCAGTCCTGATCTTCGATGAGATGATCACTGGGCTCCGCTGGTCCGCCGGCGGGGCCCAGGCCCTCTATGGCGTGCGACCCGATCTGTCGTGCTGGGGCAAGGCCATCGGCAACGGCTTCCCGATCTCGGCGTTGGCCGGGCGCAGAGAGCTCATGGAGTTGGGCGGCCTGCGTACGGACCAGCCAAGGGTGTTCCTGCTGTCCACCACGCACGGCCCGGAGAGCGTGTCTCTGGCGGCGCTGCGTGCGGTCGTGCGGGCCTACACGGAAGGCGACCCGATCGGCACGATGGAACAGCGCGGCCGGGCGCTCGCAGAGGGCGTCAACGCGGCGGCCGGGGAACTGGGCGTGAACGACCACGTCGCGGCCATCGGCAGGCCGTCCTGCCTGCTGTTCACGACGAAGGACGCCGACGGCTCGCCCTCCCAACCCTTCCGAACCCTCTTCATGCAGGAACTGCTCAGGCACGGCGTGCTCGGCCAGAACTTCGTCGTGTCCGCGGCGCACACCCCTGACGACATTCAGCGCACCCTGATGGCGACGCGGGAGGCCATGACGGTCTATCGCAAGGCTCTCGAAGAAGGCAGCGTGGACCGCTTTCTGGAGGGCCGTCCGGTGGCTCCCACGCTGCGGCGTTACGCGGCCCCACGCCGCATCTCCTGACTGGATCCCGGCGACTACCATCGGTCTGTGGGCGAGTATTTCGGGTCATATGCCGTGGTCGCGGTCCTACTCCTCATCGGCGTGGCGATCTTCGCTGGGGGACTGCTGGCCAATCGCGCCCTCCGGCCGCACCGGCCGACGCCGGAGAAACTGCTCACCTACGAATGCGGGATCGATCCCGTCGGCGAGGGATGGGCGCAGTCGCAGATCCGCTACTACGTCTTCACCTATCTCTACGTGGTCTTCGCGGTCGACGCGGTCTTCCTCTTCCCCTGGGCCACGATCTTCGCCGCGCCCGGGTACGGCATGGCCACCCTCGTGGAGATGTTCGTCTTCCTGGGCTTCATCGCCCTCGGCATCCTGTACGCCTGGCGGAAGCGGGTGCTCACCTGGACCTGACGGTCCGTACCGGGCACGGCCATTCGCCGGGAGGCCCGCCGGAAGAGCAGAATGAGGATATGGCGGTGAGCGACCTTCCGACGCCGACTGTCGGGCCCGGATCCCGGCTGGCGCCCAAGCCCATGAAATTCGTGCTGAACTGGGGGCGCCGCTATTCGCTGTGGGTGTTCAACTTCGGCCTGGCCTGCTGCGCCATCGAGTTCATCGCGACGTCGATGAGCAGGCATGACTTCATCCGGTTCGGGGTGATCCCGTTCGCGAACGGCCCCAGGCAGGCCGATCTCATGATCGTGTCCGGGACGGTGACCGACAAGATGGCCCCGGCGGTCAAGCGGCTCTACGAGCAGATGCCCGATCCCAAGTACGTCATCTCGTTCGGGGCCTGCTCCAACACCGGCGGGCCGTACTGGGACTCCTACTGCGTGACCAAGGGCGTCGACCAGATCATCCCGGTCGACGTGTACGTCCCCGGCTGCCCGCCCCGGCCCGAGGCGCTGCTCCAGGGCATCATGAAGCTCCAGGAGAAGATCGCCGACGAGACGCTGAGCGACCGGTACCTGCCGGGCGGGCAATCGTGAGCGCCACGCCCGCTTTTACGGCTGCGGTCCGGGAGCGTTACGGCTCGGGCACGCGCGTGCAGCTCTCCGACTCGTTCGGCGAGCTCGTGGTGGACGTGGCGCCGGACGACTGGGTCGAGATGCTGTCCTTCGCCGGGGCTCAGGGCTTCGGGTTCTTCGACTGGTTGACGGGCGTGGACGACCCGCCGGACGGCTTCCACGTCGTGGCGCACGTCTTCGACCCGGTCGCGATGGCGCACCTGCTGGTCAGAACACGGGTGCCGCGCGCCGATCCCCGCCTGCCGACCGCGACCGGCGTCTTCCGCGGAGCCGACTGGCACGAGCGGGAGACGTTCGAGATGTTCGGCGTGGTCTTCGACGGCCACCCCGATCTGCGGCCGCTGCTGCTGCCCGACGGGTTCGAGGGGCATCCGCTGCGCAAGGACTTCGTGCTCGCCGCCCGGGTCGCCAAGGCCTGGCCGGGGGCCAAGGAGCCGGGCGAGTCCGGTCATGGGTCACCCAGCCGCCGCAAGATGCTGCCGCCTGGCGTCCCCGCCGACTGGGCCGGCGGCAGCGGGAGAGCCGTACGCGAGCCCGCGCGAGGGGAGGAGCAGGCGGGCGGTGGCTGACCTGCTCGGCATCGCGGTACGGCTGGCCGTCATCGTGGCGGCGTTCCTGCTGCTACCGCTGATCGTCGGGCAGATGGAGCACAAGGCCATGGCCCACATGCAGTCCCGGCTCGGGCCGATGTACGCCGGGGGTTTCCACGGGTGGGCGCAGCTCATCGCGGATGGGGTCAAGTTCGCCCAGAAGGAGGACGTGATCCCGGCCGCCGCCGACCGACGGGTGTTCGCCATCGCGCCGGCCGTGGCGCTCGTGCCGTACCTCGTGGTGATGGTCGTGATCCCGGTCGGCCCCGGGCTGGTGGGGGTGGACCTCGACGCCGGGCTGTTCTTCGCGCTGGCCGTGATGAGCATCGGCGTGCTCGGCGTGATCATGGCGGGGTGGGCGTCGGCCAACAAGTACAGCGTGCTGGGCGGCATCCGGGCGGCGGCCCAGCTCATGTCGTACGAGCTGCCGCTCGTGCTCGCGGCCTCCAGCGTGGCGATGGCCGCCGGCACGCTGTCGCTGCAGGGGATCGTCGAGCAGTGGCGGTGGTGGTGGCTGCCCTGGCAGGCCATCGGTGCGGTGGTCTTCTTCGTCGCCGGGCTGGCGGAGCTGCGCAGGCCGCCGTTCGACATGCCGATCGCCGAGTCGGAGATCATCATGGGCCCGATGACCGAGTACACGGGCCTGCGGTTCGCCTTGTTCATGCTCGCGGAGTACGCCGGGATCGTGGTGCTGTCGGCGCTGACCACCGTCCTCTTCCTCGGCGGCTGGCACGGTCCGCTGCTTCCGGGGCCCGTCTGGACGCTCGTCAAGGTCTTCGCCCTGGTGTTCGTGGTGATCTGGCTCCGGGTGAGCTATCCCCGGCTGCGGGAGGACCAGTTGCAGAAACTCGCCTGGATCGGCCTCGTCCCCCTTGCCCTCCTCCAACTCGCCCTCACCGGCGCCACCAAGGTCCTCATGACCTGACCGAACGCCCATCCCACCGACGGCAGACGTCCTACGGTGGCTGGTGGGAACTCTGGCGTGGGCACTGCGAAACGATGCCGCGGCGGTTTTTGGGAGGAGTGGATAGAGATGGCTGGGGATGATGACACCGTCGCGAAGTCCATCCCGGTCGAGCGGCGCCGCCGCTGGGTGCCCGCCACGGAAATCGTCGGCGAACTGCTGCTACCGGTCATGACCAGGCAGGCCCTCGCCGAGGAGTTGCGGGGCATGCTCGACGACACCACAGACGATCTCCCGTGGTGAGGCTTGTTATTGCCGATGGCTCACGAGCAGGGCCCGAGTGACTGCCGCTGCAGACGTACGGCAGTAGGTGCCCGCCTACGCGGAGTCAGTTGCCGAATCCGCCGCCTCCGGATCGTTGCTCTCAACCCCGTCCTCCTCGCCCCCATCGCCCTGAGGACTGACGAAGCTTCCGAGGGCGGGAACTGTGTAGAGCAGGCCTTCTTCGCGGAGTTGGCGAATGGACTTGCGGACCGTGTCCCGAGCTACACCGAACTCCTGCACGAGGCGGATCTCTGAGACGAGATATTTGGTCGGATACGTTCCGTCTTTGATGCGTGTGCGGAGGATGTCGGCGATCTGCTGCCAACGTGGTCTGTCCGGCTCGAACTCCATCACGCCCAGAACAGTAGCGAACCGGTGCCAGGCACCCATCTTCGCATATATCGGCCCACGTGAGCTCCTGTGAGTGCATGGGGGTAGACAGGGGTAGCTCGGCTCTGTAGATTGTGAGCATGACGAGTTCCCTCGACGCGCAACTCGATGAGGTTCGTGCGACATTCCCGGCGTGGGCGATGTTCCGTAGCGACGAAGGGGCGTACTACGCCACACGACGTGGTGTGATTTTGAGCGGCGAGCAGCTCAAGATGGGCATGCACAGGACAGTGGCCGCCGAGGACCTGCCAACCCTGGTCGAACTCCTCCATGAGCAGGCGAAGCTCAATTGACCTCATTCAGCGGGCTGCTCACAAGTCTCCGGCGGTCATCAAAGTGGGCACCTCCATGCGCTCCCAGCCTTCTCGGCTTGATCGGTCCAGGCGAGCAGGGACTGTCCTCTGTATTTGGCATTCTCGTGAGTGCTGTACCAGTCAGTAAACGCAGCATTGGGTATAAGTCTTCGACCGTCCAGCCATTCTACTCCCCTCAATTCGTCTTCAGGGATGGCGTGGTTATCCACAAGGCATTGAACCGCTTTTATTATGGCTGTCTTGTGCAGGGATATCGGATCCGGGGACTCTGTATGGCGAGGATTATTGTTGCAGGCGGTTGTGCTGAGCAGGGTCATCAGCGTGATCGCGATCGAAAGTCTGGCCGCCCGTTCAGAGCTACCTGTCAACGCTGTATCTCCATGGCATGCTCGGCATCTCTGACCCACTCCTCCAGACGACGATCGCCGTATTTAACCCTTTCGTGGGTGCTGAACCAGTCCGTGAATTCGGCATTGGGGATGATTGCTCCATCCTTGTACCACGACGTATTCGGGGGGAGGTTGACGGCGCCGGCACTCACAAGGCCCTGGATGACGGGAATCTTCACATGCAGTAGGCGGTCTCGGAACTCATCCTCGTTAAGCTTGAGGGTCCTGACGGTATGGTCGGTGTCGATGGTCTCGGCGAACATGGGCTGTGCTACGGCGACGAAAACTTGGGAGATCGTCCCCTTGGCCAGTGGATTGCTGAAACTGAGCGCGCCGTAGCCTCCAGATATGATGGACAAGAAGGTCTGAAAGCGCTGCGCCTTTTGGTCGGCTTTCTGTGCGTTATCGTAAGCGAAGTCCTTCTCGATTCGCGCCAGGAGGCCATTGAGGCTGCTCATGTCGGCCAAGTAGTTCGAAAGGGGGTCGCGTATCGATGCTGCGACGCTGGCGCTGATTCGGGCATTCATCTTCCCTTGGAAGATGCCGAGATCCTTGGGATCATGTAGCGCCTGTTTAAAATAGGCGGCCAAGTCGTTGCCGTCGACGTAGGCGACCCATGGGCCGTTCGGGTCGCGGCCGCGCAGGCGGGCTTCGTAGCCTGCCCCGTTCAAAGACGTGGCGAAGTCGGGGAGGTAGCGGTCGGCGATGTAGATGAAGGAGTTGCGGATTTCCTTGGGAAGGGTGGCCTGAGGGTGAGCCTTGGCGAACTCAGAATTTGCCTGAACGATGTGGACGACGGACCAGGCGGATTCCTTGGCGTCGTCGGAGGCGCCTCGAGTGGCGGAAGCTGCCGCCTCGAGGAACCTGGCGACGTGAGACGAGGTGTCTATCTTTCCAGGTGGCGTAAGGTAGTCCGGATCCGATTCTCTACTTTTCGAGTCCAGATACTTACTGAGATAGAGGCTGTGATCGTAGCCTGGCGTGTGCCAGGAGTCGTTCACCAGCATTCGGGCATAGGTGAGGCCGGTGGCGGGATCGCCCAGCACGTGTCGAGCCGCCCTACCGTTTTCGGCCGCCCGGTCGAGAACCGCTCCCATCGCGTCGAACTCCGCCAGGAGACGTTGACGACGAGACGCGTCAATATCGGTCTCGGGATCCTTACCAGGCGGTGGCCAGCCCGCCTTGCCGGCGGCGCGGGCGTCGAGCATGGAACGGGTGACCTCGGCGAGGAAGCGGGAGTCCCAGGATTTGCCGTCGGGGCCGTACTTGAAGAGCATGCCGACCGACCAGGGGTCGGAACTCTTGGTGATCGCGGCCCTGGCCTGCGGGGACAGCAGTGGACGGCTGTCCTTGCCCGTGCCGACGCGCATCTGGCCGGCCGCAGCCAGCGACGAGCCGAGCGCCCGCAGGATGCTCGTGCTCTCCACGCTGAACAGCGTGGCTCCCGTTCGGTTGTAGAGCGCCCGGGCGGCCTGGAGGGCCAGCGGACCGGCCTGCGCCCAGAACGCGGCGAGGTAGGGCTTGTCGTGGAGATGCTGGGTGAGGTGCTCCCGCACTCCCGACAGGCTCACCCGGACCGCCTCCGGGTCCTTGCCGGCGAGGGCGTCCTTCATCGCCTGGACGTCCTGCTCGGCCTGATAGCCGCTCTCACCCGTGGTGGCCCAGTCGAGTTGCACGTACGGCGAACGCGGGCCGATGAAGCCGGGTTTGTCCGCCGGGGAGGGCCGACGGCCGGAGAACAGCAGTTCCGACAGCGTCGCGGGGTCCCACCCGCTCTCGTTCGCCAGGCCGTACGCCTTGGTGGTGCGGGCGTCCATGTCCCGGGTGTCGTTCAGCGCCGAGTCGATCAGGCGCGGCAACGGGGCGAAGCTGACGTCGCTGCCCCACTGCTGCATGTTCTGCTGAATTATCGGCCCATTTCGGATCAGCACCTCATGCAGCCGTTGCAGACGCTTGGCCAACTCCGCGAGGTTGACGGGGTTGACGCCGACGAATTCCCCCACTACATCCCCTTCTCGGCACGACGTACCTATAGGGCGGCTCTTCGGCGCGTCGCCTCCTCCAGTCGGGCGACCAGGTGCGGCTGCTCGCTCAACACGGCGTGCAGCAGCGCGGTGAGCTGGGATTTTCGAGCGTTCCAGTCGGCCGCCCAACGATCGGCGGCAGGTCCCTTCCAGGTGGCGTCGCCGAACACCCCCGGTACGGCGCCGAGCGCGTCGAGGACCTCGTGTACGGCGGCGGCCGCGGCGGCCATGTCCGTTCGACACTGCACGACCTCGGGTGACGGCACCGGTTCCTCCAGCGAGACGGCTGACGCTTTGTCAAGCGTAGGGAAGCGTCGGAGGATCAGCCAGGGATATGCGCCCCGGTAATGGTGATTACCCGATTACTAGGGGAGATATATGGTGTATTCGGCGAGTTCGGGGGTCAGATTGGGCGGCAGGGACGCCGCGGCGGAGAGGTCTTCGGCTGAGACGAAGGAGCCGACCGTTTCGCGGACCTTCACCACCTGCTCGGCCAGGGCGGGAGTCATCCCGGGCAGGTCGGCGATCACCCGCGCCGGGACGTGATTGACGTCGACGAGCCCACCGTCGTCGTACTGTCGGGGCAGGTCGGGCCGTCCGATCCGCAGTTCGCGTGCCATCGAGGGGTCGCGCTCGGCGAGTTCCCTCGCCTGCTCCCGTAGGGCGCGCCGGTGCTGGGCGTACGCGACCGCCTGGTCGTTCGCACTCGCCCCGGACGCCCCGAACACCTGGCGTCTGATGATGAAGGAGTGCACCGTCGCGCCGGCCCAACTGCCGAGGAAGCCGGCGAACATGAGGAGGCCGGGCCCGGCCGGGATGTCCTCCGATGATTCGTAGGAGTCGACGATGACGATCCACAGCGCGATGGCCATCGCATAGGCGGCGGAGGCCAGTCCAAGCCAGGCACTACGGCGCTTCACCGCTGCGAACAACATCGTGAACGGGGAGCCGAAACCGCAGGTGAGCAGGGGTGTCAGCGCCCAGAGGACGCTTCCGACGCCGGGACCGCCCTGCGGCTGGGGCTGTGGTGCCTGTGGCGGCGAAGGAGGAATGAACGGCTGCTGCTGTGGAGGAGGGGAGAACGGCTGCTGCTGCGGGGGCATCGGTCGCGGCGGCCGCTGTCGCAACGGCTGCGGAGGCGGCACCGGATAGGCCTGGTAGGGATTCGGAGAGCCGTTCTGCTGCCCGGATGGGTATGGTCGCTGCCCCCTATAGGGCTCGTAGGGCCCTTGTCCTCCAACACCGGTCATGTGCCGACCCTACGTATTTGCCGCGAACTTTGCTGGATCCATCCAGCAACATTATGAACAACCTGTGGACAACCATGCGACAGGCTGTGGACATGTGGAGACCAGGGGGCGCGCATTCACCTCGGGCCGATAGTGCGCCATGATGTTCCATGTGGCGCGCATACCAGGAGAAGGGCTGGCCAAGGGCCTCGCCGTGACCCTCCGGCACATGCTGCGCAAATCGGAGACGCAGCAGTACCCGGAGGTCCATCCCGATCTTCCTCCTCGCAGCCGGGGCGTGATCGCCCTGGTCGAGGAGAACTGCACCGTGTGCATGCTCTGTGCCCGAGAGTGTCCCGACTGGTGCATCTATATCGACTCGCACAAGGAGACGCTTCCCGCGCCGGAGGGCGGGCGCCCCCGTGCGCGCAACGTCCTCGACCGGTTCGCGATCGATTTCTCGCTGTGCATGTACTGCGGGATCTGCGTCGAGGTCTGCCCCTTCGACGCGTTGTTCTGGTCTCCGGAGTTCGAATACGCCGAGTACGACATTCGCGACCTCATCCACGAGAAGGACCGGTTGGGCGAATGGGCCCAGACCGTTCCTCCTCCACCGCCGCACGAGGTGGGCGCCGGGCCGCCCAAGGAGATCGCCGCGGCATCCCGTCCCGCCACCCGTACGGCACCGCCGGGCCGTACGGCGGAGGCGGAGAAGGGAGGAACGGCGGCCGGGGCGCGGACGGAGTCCGCCGATGAGGCGGCGACAGCCGTACCGTCGGGCACGGCCGAGGCCTCCCCCGGCCCGAGCGCTTCGGTGCGCCGGGAGCCGCCGAGGGCGATGCGCGACATCCGCTCCATCCGACCGCCGGGAGCGCTGCCGAAGGCTCCCAAGAACCCGAAGCCGGACCCACAAGATCCACAAGACTCACAAAACTCACAGGAACCGTCGACGAGGAAGAAGGACGGGCCTAAGGAGGAGTCGTGACATCCCAGGCGCAGCCGGGGTTCTGGCCGCCGTCCGGGCCCGAGATCGTCTTCCTGCTGCTCGGGGTGGTGGCGCTCGGCTCCGCCCTGCTGGTCGTCACGACGCGGCAACTCGTCCACGCCGCGCTCTGGCTGGTCGTCTGCTTCGGTGCGCTGGCCGGGGGATACCTCGTGCTGACCGCCGAGTTCGTCGCCTGGGTGCAGGTGCTGATCTATGTGGGCGCGATCGTCGTGCTGCTGCTGTTCGGCATCATGCTGACCCGCGCGCCGATCGGACGGTCGGCCGACCTCGACTCGGGCAACCGCTGGGCGGCCGCGGTGGTGGGAGCCGCGACCGCCGGCGTGCTCGTGAGCGCCGTGGTGTCCGGATTCCACGCGGCCTACACGCCACTCGAACCGGGTCGGGGAACGGCAGGGACTCTCGGGTCGAGCCTGTTCCGCACCTGGGTGCTGCCGTTCGAGGCCCTGTCCGTACTGCTGCTCGCCGCCCTGGTCGGCGCCATCGTCCTGTCCCGCACCGACATCGGGGCGCGCGAGTGAGACCGGTCCACCGCGAGTCGGCCACGAGCCCGCCGTACGGCCCGGGGCGGTGAACCCGGGTGCACATCGTCTATCCGGTCGTCGTGTCCGCGCTGCTGTTCTCGATCGGTGTGTACGGTGTGCTGGCCCGGCGCAACGCCATCCTCGTGCTGATGTCGGTTGAGTTGATGCTCAACGCGGTCAACCTCAACCTGGTCGCGTTCGACGTGTGGCTGCGGGACCGGCTGCATTCCGGGCAGGTGCTCACGCTGTTCGTCATCGTGATCGCCGCCGCCGAGGTGGGGTTGGGGCTGGCGATCGTGCTGGCCGTGTTCCGGACCAGGCGGACGGTCGACGTGGACCGTCTGCGGGCCCTGTCGGAATACGCCGCCGAATACGCCGCCGAGACCGGGAGCGGAGGCGGAGACAGAGACGGAAACGGGGGCGGAAACGGGGGCGGGGAGGCTGCGACGTGATCGCGATCGTGGCCCTGATCATCCTGTTGCCGTTCGCCGCGGCCGTCGCGGGCCTGCTGGGCTCCCGCGTCGGGTGGCGATGGAGTGCGGGCCGTGTCGGCGGCGGGAGCCGTACGGAACCTCGCGACCTGGCGGCCGGCCGCCGGGCGGCATGGTTCGCGGTCACCGCCGCGGCCGTGTCGACGGCGCTCACGTTGTGGCTCACCCTGCGGCAGGCCCTCGACCTGCCACGAAGCGTCGCCCCTCTCCGGCCCGGAGGGTCCGGGTTCTGGGGTTCCTTCCTGCCGGGCCGGGTGGAGGGCACACTGACGCTGGTCGAGACGGGATCGGTCCCGATCTCCGTGTCACTGCGCGGTGACGGATTGTCAGTGCTGACCGGCATCCTTGTGGTCGTGGTGGCGCTGGCCGTGCAGGTCTACTCGGTGGGGTACATGCGGGGTGATCCCCGCTATCCGTCGTACAGCGCGTTCATCAGCCTGTTCACCGCCGCGATGCTGCTCGTGGTCTACGCGGGCGACCTGATCGTCCTCTACGTCGGCTGGGAGATCATGGGCCTGTGCTCGTACCTGCTCATCGGGCACTGGTGGGAGGACCGGGCGAGCTCGCGGGCCGCCGTCAAGGCGTTCCTGGTCACCCGGCTGGGTGACGTCGGGTTCCTGTTCGGGATCTTCACGCTGGGCATGGCGGCGGGGAGTTTCCAGATCGACGACGTGCTGTCGGCCGACATACCGACCGGCACGCTGATCGTCGCGACGCTGCTGCTGCTCATGGGGGTCGCGGGCAAGAGCGCACAGGTGCCGCTGCAGACCTGGCTGCCGGACGCGATGGCCGGTCCGACCCCGATCAGCGCGCTGATCCACGCCGCCACCATGGTCGCGGCGGGCATCTTCGTCGTCGCCCGGCTCTATCCGCTGTTCCTCGGGGCGCGGCCCACGCTCGACGTGCTGGCCGTGATCGCCGCGATCGGCATGCTCGGGGCGGCGCTCGCGGCCCTGGCGCAGGACGACCTCAAGCGTGTGCTCGCGTACTCCACGATCAGCCAACTCGCCTACATGGCCGGGGCGCTCGCCGCCGGGGTCGGCGTCGCGGCGCACGGGGATGCCGGCGGCGTGGGCAGGGTCGGCGGCGACCAGGCGGCGATCTTTCATCTGCTGTCGCACGGCGCGTTCAAGGCGCTGCTGTTCCTGTGCGCGGGCGCGGTCATCCACCACGCGGGATCGAACCTGATGAGTCGCATGGGCGGGCTGCGCACGGTGCTTCCCGTCACGTTCTGGACGATGACGATCGGTTTCGCCGCGCTGATCGGGCTTCCCCCGGCCAGCGGCTTCTTCAGCAAGGACGCGGTGATCTCGGTCATCGAGCATTCGAACGGCGCCGCTCAGCCGTTCCTGTACGGCTCGGCGCTGCTGACCGTCGGCGTCACCGGCGCCTACGCCGCCCGTGCCTGGCTGCGCACCTTCTTCGGGCCGATCGGCGTCCGACCGCCGCCGGTGCCCCGGTCGTTGTCCCGGTCGTTGCCCCGGTCGTTGCCTCGGTCGATGGTCTGGCCGATCGTCGTGCTGGCCGTGCCCGCCCTGCTGTTCGGATTCGCCTGGCTGTGGCTCACGTGGCAGGGCGGCGTGGGCTCGGGAGTCGGCTGGGGCGTCGACTGGGGATCGGCGGCGGTGAGCCTCGTCGTGGCGCTGCTCGGCGCCGGCATCGTCTACGCCCTGTGGCGCAGCGACCCTGCGCAGGATCCCGCCAGGCTGCTCGGCCCGTTCCGGGTGCCGTGCGAGCGGGCGTTCTATGTCGACTCCGCGTACGCGGCGCTGGTCGCCCGCCCGATCCTGCGGCTGGCCCGGGGGGTCGTGCGTGCCGACGCACAGGTGATCGACGGTGCGGTCCGCGGCTCGGGCCGGGCCACGATGGGCCTGTCCGGCCTGGTCCGGCTCGCCCAGAACGGCAACGCCCAGCTCTACGTCACCGGTCTGGTGGCCGGGCTGCTGCTGATCGCGGTGATGGCGGCGGTGATCCTGACATGACACGCAGGACCGACCACGGCGCGATCAGGGGGATGGGGGAGGGCGCATGGGCTGGCTCCTGATCGTCCTCGTGGCCGTGCCCCTGGCGGGAGCGGCGGTCCTGGCCTTGCCCGCCTTCCGGGCCCGCGGCATCGCCGTCACGTTCGGGACCACTGTCTCCGGGGTGGCCCTCGCTCTCGCTCTGGCGGCCGTGGCGGCGTTCGCCGTGCCGTACGGCCAGGGCGGTTCCAGCAGTCCTAGCAGTCCCAACAGTCCCGGGGGCCCCAGCGGTTCCGACGGGGGCGGACTCGGCGGGGACATGCGGCTTCAGACCGACCTGCCGTGGATCCCCGGTCTGGACCTGCGGTTCCATCTCGGGGTCGACGGCATTTCGCTGCCGCTCGTCGTGCTGACCACGCTGCTCACGTTCCTGTGCTTCGTCCACCTGACCCGTCACCCCCCGGTGGGCGGACGGCCGAGGGCCCTGGTCGTCACGCTGCTCGTGCTGGAAGTCGGAATGGTCGGCACGTTCCTCGCGCTCGATCTGCTGCTGTTCTTCGTGTTCTTCGAAGTCGTGCTGGTCCCGATGTACTTCGTGATCGCCCTCTGGGGCGGCACGCGGCGGCGGGCGGCGGCGGTGAAGTTCATCCTCTACACGCTGCTCGGTTCCGCCGTGCTCCTGATCGGCCTGCTCGTGGTCTGGACCCAGGCGGGGACGCTCGACATGGTCGTGCTGGCCGAGCGCCATGGCGGCGGGATGTCCCGATCGGCACAGATTCTGGCGTTCCTCGCCATCGGGGCGGGGCTCGCGGTCAAGACGCCCATGTGGCCGCTGCACACGTGGCTGCCCGACGCGCACACCGAGGCCCCCACCGTCGGCTCCGTGCTGCTGGCCGGTGTGCTGCTGAAGATGGGATCGTACGGCTTCGCCCGGATCGCCATCCCGGTTCTTCCGGAGGGTGCGGCGGCGTTCGCCCCCTGGCTGGGCGCGCTGGCGGTGATCGGCGTCATCTACGGTTCGCTGGCCTGCCTCGCCCAGTGGGACCTCAAACGGATGATCGCCTACTCGTCCGTCGGCCACATGGGTTTCGTGCTGCTCGGGTTCGCGACCCTCACTCCCGTCGGCATGAACGCCGCGCTGTTCGCCAACGTCGCGCACGGGCTGATCACGGGGCTGCTGTTCTTTCTCGCCGGCGCGGTCAAGGAGCGGTACGGCACGGCCGACCTGGCCCGGCTCGGCGGGGGAATGCTCCGCCGGCTGCCGCACATGGGGTCGCTGCTGACCTTCGCGTGCGTCGCCTCGCTCGGGCTGCCCGGCCTCGCCGGGTTCTGGGGTGAGATGCTCGCGCTTCTGGGGGCGTTCCAGCCGGCAGCAGTGCTGCCCCGCCCGCTGTTCCTGGCGTTCATGGCGGTGGGCGGCGCCGGAGCGGTGCTGACGGCCGCCTACTTCCTCCGCATGCTGTCGCGGGTCACCCACGGCGTTCACGGGGTCGAGCCCGGGGGAGCGGTCGACGTCACGTCGCGTGAGCTGGCGGCCTGGGTGCCGCTGGTCGTGCTGATCGTGCTTCTCGGCCTGTGGCCCAAGGCGCTGCTCGCCGTCACCACGCCCGCGGTTCAGGCGGTCTTCACCTCGGGGACGGTGGCGCCATGAACAGCGCCCTGAACAGCGCCCTGAACAGCGCCCTGAACAGCGCCCTGAACAGCGCACTGAGTAGCTCATCGGGCAGCGCCCTGGGGACCGGAGCGGCTCCGGTAATCCAGTCGATCGACTACGCCGCCATCGCCGCGCCGCTGATCCTCGCGATCGCGGCAGGTCTCGTGCTGCTGCTCGACGCCTTCCTGCCGCGGCGGCCCGGCATGGGGAGGGCACTCGGACTGGTGGCGCTCGGCGGTGTCCTGGCGGCCCTCGTCGTCGTGGCGGTTCAGGCGGCGGCGAGCTCACGCCTTCCCGGCGGAGCGCGGCGCACGTTCTGCGTGCCGTCCTCGCTGGGCGGAGCGGGCGACGCCGTTTCGTGCTCATTCGTGGCCGACAGGTTCGCGCTGCTGTTCGCCGGGCTGGTGCTCGCCGCCGGAACGGTGATCGTGCTGCTGTCGATGACCGAGTTGTCCGGCGGGCGCATCCCGGTCGGGGAGTGGCACTTCCTGCTGCTCGCCACGCTCACCGGGGCGGTCCTGCTGCCGGCGTCCCGCGATCTGATCATGCTTGTGGTCTCGCTCGAGTTGGTGTCACTGCCGGTCTTCGCGCTGATCGGCCTGAGGCGTTATGACGGGCGGGCCTCCGAGGCCGCTCTGAAGCTGTTCCTGGTGTCCGTCGTCTCCACCGCGATCACGCTGTTCGGCGTGTCTTTGCTGTACGGCAGCACCGGCTCGGTGCATCTCGGCCGTCTCGCGAGAGCCTACGAAGCCGGACACGCCGCCGGGACGACCTCGGCGGTCACGATCGTGGCGGTCGTGCTGGTGGTGGCCGGTTTCGCCTTCAAGATCGCGGCTGTGCCGTTCCACACCTGGGCCGGGGACGTGTACCAGGGGTCGCCGGTTCCGGTGGCGGCGCTGCTGTCGGTCGTCTCGAAGGCGGCCGGTTTCGCCGGGCTCATTCTCGTCCTCACGACCGCACTGCCGAGCCTCGCCGGGGTGTGGACCCCGGTCGTCGCGGTCGTCGCGGCGTTGACCATGACCGCGGGGAACGTCCTCGCCGTTCGGCAGCGCCATGCCGTACGGCTGCTCGCCTGGTCGTCGGTCGCCCAGTCCGGGTACATCCTGACGCCGCTCGCCGCGGTCGCTTCCATCCGGGCCGAGACGTCCGGAGCTGGGATGAACATAACCGGGGCGTCCGAGATCGGGGCGTCGGTCGACGCCGCGGGCGGGGACAAGATCGGCGGGGCGGTAGCCGCGTCCGTCGCGTATCTGGTGTTCTACGCGGCGATGAACCTGACCGCCTTCGCGGTGGTCATGGTCGTCTCACGACGCCATGGCCGGAACGAGATCGACGATTATCGGGGACTCGTCCACCGGAGCCCGGCGGCGGGTCTCGCGCTCGCGTTCGCGCTGGTCTGCCTGGCCGGTCTGCCGCCCGGGCTCGCCGGACTGTTCGCGAAGATCGTGGTGTTCCGGGAGGTCGTCGGCGCCGGGCTCGGCTGGCTCGCCGTCGTGATGGCGGTCAACACCGTGATCGGGCTCTATTACTACATCGCCTGGACGGCCCGGCTCTTCACACCGGAGGCCGTGGGCGAGAGCCGTACCGGCTCCGTCCCCGGGACGTACGAGACCGGAGAAGGGGCCGGTTCCACCGTCTCCACCGTCTCCACCGTCCCCGCCGTCGTCGCCTTCGGCGTGGCCGTGCTCGTCTCCGTCGTTTTCTCCGTGGCCCCGCAGGTGGTGCTGTCCGCCGTCGGCTGAGCACGTCCCAGGACGCCGACGGGAACGTTCGCCCAGGCCATGCACGTTGGTATGGCGGAACACACCGCATCGGAAGGAGGGGGCGTGCACCGCAACGGTTTGCGCACGGCGGTCCTTCTGGGGGCTTTGTCCGCGTTGATCCTGCTGGCGGGGGCCTGGCTCGGGGGTGGCACGGGGGTACGGATCGCCCTGGTGGTCGCATTGGTGACGAACGGCGTCGCCTACTTCTTCTCCGATCGGATCGCGCTTTCCGCCATGCGGGCGCGGCCCGTGTCCGAGGTCGAGCAGCCGGTGCTCTATCGGATGGTCCGGGAACTGTCCTATGACGCCCGTCAGCCGATGCCCCGGCTCTATCTGTCCCCGACGATGCAGCCCAACGCGTTCGCGACCGGTCGTAACCCGCGCAACGCGGCGGTGTGCGTCACGCACGGCATTCTCGGCATACTCAACGAGCGCGAGCTCAGGGGGGTCATCGGGCACGAGCTGTCACACGTCTACAACCGGGACATCCTGATCTCGTCGATCGCCGGCGCGCTGGCCACGATGATCACGTACTTCGGCTATCTCGGGATGTTCTTCGGCTCCGATGACGACGAGGGGCCGGGTTTCCTGGGCACCCTGCTGTTGATGATCCTCGGTCCGGTGGCCGCGAGCATGCTCCAGATGGCCATCTCGCGATCACGTGAGTTCGCGGCGGACGAGTCCGGAGTCCGGCTGACGGGCGACCCGCTCGCGCTCGCCTCCGCGCTGCGCAAGATCGAGATGAGCGTCCGCCGGTTGCCGCTGCCGGAGAATCCCCGGCTCGCCTCCGCCGGTCACATGATGATCGCCAACCCGTTCCGAGGCGCCGGGATCGGACGGATGTTCTCAACCCACCCCCCGATCGCCGAGCGCATCGCCCGCCTCGAACGGATGGCCGGTTACCGTCGTTGAATGCCCAGGCGAGAGGGCATTACGGGTCACCCGGGCAGGTACCAGTTCCAGAGGTCGGACCGCAGCTTGAAGGAGTCGATCTTGATGGTGGCGCCGGTGGCCGGATCGAGGCCGCGGAGAGTTACGCCACGCAAGTTCATCTCGCGGTCGTAGCGCAGGGCCCAGAGAGTCAGGCCGCCCTCCGGCGTCCACCGGAGGCTGTACGGGTACTCATCCTTCGGGGCCGTGACGTTCACGTAGTCGCCGACCGTGTCGCTGGCGAGGTCGTAGGTGCGCAGCCGCTTCTTGGTGTCGGACACGTTGATGATCAGCGCCATCGAGGTGCCGTCGTCGGCCAGCGCGATCGGGGAGTTGTTGGCCACCACCTGGGGGACGACCTGGCTGTTCGTCCTGTTGCCGTTCAGGTCGTAGGCGGCGAACTCCGTGGTGTTCTCGCTCGTGACCCGTCTGGTGAGAACGTGCTTGCCGTCCGGGCTGAAGCCCTCGAACGTGAGGTTGCCCTTCAACTTTCCGATCTTCTTGCTGCGCAGGTCCACGAGCAGGCTCGGCAGCTTTCCCTTGCTGTCGCCATAGTCGATCATGATGATCTCGCCGTTCGGCGACAGGGTCAGCGCGACGTCGGTCATGGTGAGGCCCTTGGGCGGCTTGGCCGATGAGCCGGGCAGCATGTGGACCCGGCCCTTCGCGACGTCCCGGACGACCAGTTTGCCGTCCGGCTTCCGGAAGTACGCGATGCGGTTGCCATCGCCGCTGACCGTCAACGGAGCCATCGCTCCCTTGTCGACCTTGCCTTTGGCCGTCAGGGAAAAGACCAGCGCGTCGGTCAGGCGGACGTCCTTGCCGTTGGTGAGCGTGACGGTCCACGGGCCGCATGGAACGGTGGCGTCCCCCTTGCCGCACTGCTTCACCCAGACGTACCGAATCCGCTTGTCCGCCGAGGCGGTGGCGGTGCGGGCGGCGGATGCGGTGGAAGATGCCAGGGTGTTGCGTGCGGCCGAGGCGGTCACCGAGGTGGCGGAGGCGGAAACCGTGAGCGCCTGTGCCTGCGTCCCACCGACCAAGGCGACGGAGGCGACGGAGGCGGCCGCTGCCGCCAGGGTGAGGAGGGCTGGCTTTTTCATGGCGAGTCCTTTCGTTATCTCGGTAGATGCGGCTACCGGGCGAAAGGTTGCGTCACGAATGAGCCACGAAAGCCGTCGCCACGTACTCGCTTGTGCGGCTGCCCACTGCGGCCCACCGCGGCCCACCGCGGGTCACTATGACTTCCGCTTCTGCTTCGCATGGCAGCTGTAACCCTCGGGACGATCGGGTTCGAGGACGATCTGCTGGAGCACGGTCGCATCGATCGATCTGCGGAAGGTCTCCTGGTTCGCGCAGTCGTACAGCGCATAGGCGCCCTCGCGTTCGCCGAGCAGCAGCAGTTCCTCGCCGTCCCGCAGCGGCTCGCCGCTCTCGCGGTCGGTGGCGACGACCCATTGGTCCTGGAATCCGACCATGCTGAGCAGCAGGCTGGCCGGTTCGCCCTTCTCGGCGACGGCGAGCGCGTCGCTCTCCATCTGGCCCATCAATGCGAAACCCAGGCCGATGCCGGTGAACGCGGCGGCCACGATCTTCATCCCGGCTCGGCCCACCGGGCGCGAGCGCAGCAGCCGGAACGGCACGAGGAACGACAGTACGCCGATGGACACCGCGGTGATCACGATCGCGGTCAGCGTCGTGCCGTCGCCCAACCCCAGATAGCCCAGGAAGCCCCAGTAGGTCGCCCCGCACCACAGCGCTCCGACGGCGGCCGCCGCCCAGGGGCGCTGCCGTACGGCCTGGGCGAACCGGGCGAGCCGCCCGAAAGTGGCCTTGTCCAGCAGCCAGAAACCCGCCACCGCGACGCCGATGAGCAGTGTGCCGCCGATGACGAGCAGGATCAGGGTGCCGACCAGGCGGCCGAACATCGTCGCCTGGTCGATGCCGGCCTGTTCGGGGCTGACGTTGAAGATGCCGTAGACCTGCTGGATGCCGAGGTAGAGCAGGGCGTAGAGGGAGATGCCCACGGGCAGGATGACCGAGCCGCTGCGCTCGAGCAGGTCGACGACGCCGGCCTTCTCCTCGAGTTCCGGGTTGTTCATGGTTTTTTGTTCCACCTAGTGATCGTTTGTGCCGGAACATGATTGCATTCGGCATTTGTGATCACTAATCGGGTCTGCCGGAAAGACCCGGGTGGCCAGGCGCGTGTGTGGCGGAACGTCGGGCAAGCGTGGCCGACGGCCACGGCGACACCCGGCAGGATCTCCACCGCCGGGTATCGCCGAGCCGCCTTTGAGCTGGGCCGCCTTTGAGCTGGGCCGCCTTTGAGCTGGGCCGCTTTCGAGCTGGGGTTGCCTTTGCGTTGGTTCGCCGCGGAGCCGGGGACCTCAGTCACCGGGGTGGAGGACGCGGCGGAGGAACTCGCGGGTCCGCTCATGCTGAGGGTCGCCGATGACCTGCTGAGGCGGGCCGTCCTCGACGATCACGCCCTGGTCCATGAACACCACGCGGTCGGCGACCTCGCGGGCGAACGCCATCTCGTGGGTGACGACCAGCATGGTCATGCCGTCCTCGGCGAGTTGGCGCATGACCCCCAGCACGTCGCCGACGAGTTCGGGGTCGAGCGCCGAGGTCGGCTCGTCGAAGAGCATCAGCGTCGGGTTCATAGCCAGGGCCCGGGCGATCGCCACGCGCTGCTGTTGACCGCCGGACAGCTGGGCCGGATAGGCGTCAGCCTTCTCCAGGAGGCCCACCTTCTCCAGGTTCTCCCTGGCGATCCGCTCGGCCTCGGCGCGCTTGCGCTTGAGCACCCGCTCCTGCGCGATCATGATGTTGCGCACCACGGTGAGGTGCGGAAACAGGTTGAACTGCTGGAACACCATGCCGAGCCGCCGCCGCGCGGCGTCGATGTCCACGTCGGGATCGGTCAGCTCGATCCCCTCGACGACCACCCTGCCGGAGGTCGGCTGCTCGAGGAGGTTGACGCAGCGCAGAAGCGTCGACTTGCCCGACCCGGACGGCCCGATGACGCAGACCACCTGACCGGTCTCGACGGTGAAGTCGATGCCCTTGAGGACTTCGAGGCTGCCGAAAGACTTGTGCAGGTCCTTGATTTCGACCGTGCTCATCTGCCCGCCCCCTGACGCGCCTCCAGCCGCCTGGCGACGTAGCCCAGCGGGATTGTGATCAGCAGGTAGGTCACGCCGGCCACGAAGATCGGCGTCGGGCTGGCGTACGTGGAGGCCTGGTCGTTGCCGAACTTGGCCAGCTCCACCTGGCCGGCCGTGAGGCCGAGGAACAGCACCAGCGAACTGTCCTTGAACAGCAGGACCAACTGGTTGGTGAGCGGCGGGATCACGATCCTGACGGCCTGCGGGATGATGATCGACACCATCGCCCGCAGGTGCGGCATGCCGAGCGAGCGCGCCGCCTCCATCTGCCCCTTCGGGACGGCCTGCAGACCCGCACGGAACGTCTCGGCCATATAGGCGGCCGAGACCAGGCCGAGGCCGAGCGCCGCCTGACCGTACACTTCTCCTGGGACCTCGAACCCGGGGAAGGCGATCGGCAGGTTGATGATCATCAGGAAGATGACCAGGGCCGGCAGGCCGCGGAAGATCTCGATGTAGCCGGTCGCGATCCACCGGTACGGTGCGACCTGCGACAGCCGCATCAGCGCCAGCGGCAACCCGAGCACGAAGCCGAGGAGGTACCCGCAGACCGTGTAGATCACGGTGTTCTTCAACGCCACCGTGAACAGATCGGGCAGGCCCTTGGCCGCGACGTCGCCGTTGAGGAAGTTCTGGCGGATCTGCTCCCAGTCGGCGATCGCGACGAGGGCGACCACGACGACGACCAGCACCGCGTACTGGGCGCCCCGCCCGATCTGCTGCCTCTTGCGCGGGCTGAGCCCTCCCTTTGCGGGGAGGGCCGCCTCCTGCTCACTCACGGAATTCATGACGAAGTGGGGGGCTCAGTGCCGAACCACTTCTTGTAGATCTCGTTGTACGTGCCGTCGGCCTTGGCCGCGTTGATGACCTCGTCGACGACCTTGAGGAGTTCGGTGTTGCCCTTCTTCATGCCGACGCCGTACTGCTCGCCGGTGTCCAGGCTGGCGACCATCTCGAACTTCTCGCCGACGTCCGACTTCTTCAGCCAGGTCAGCACGACCGGGAGGTCCTGAATGATCACGTCGACGCGTCCGGCCTGCAGGCCGTTCAGCTCCTTGGGCGAGTCGGCGAACTCGACCGGGTCGTAGCCCTTGTCCTTGACGTACATGAGACCGGTGGTGGAGGCCTGGGCGCCCAGCTTGAGGCCCTTGGCCTTGACGTCCTCGAGCGAGGTGATGCCGCTGCCCTTCTTCGCCATCAGCGCCTGGGTGGAGTCGAAGTAGGGCACGGAGAAGTCGATGTTCTGCTTGCGCTCGTCAGTGATCGTCATGCCGGCCGCGGCGAGGTCGCACTTGCGGGCGTTCATCGCGGCACCGCTCTTGATGGCGGCGAAGTCGATGTCGACGATGTCCTGGGTCACACCGAGCTTCTTGGCGACGAGATCGACGATGTCCACGTCGAAGCCGACGACCTTGCCGTTCTCGTCGTTGAACTGGAAGGGCTCATAGGGGACGTTCGTGCAGGTCGTGAGCTTGCCGGGGTTGACCAGCTCGACGCCTCCGGCGGCTGAAGGGGCGGCCGAACCCTCCGCCGTGGTCGTGGTGGACTCTCCGCCACAGGCGGAGATCAGGAGAGCCGTCGCCAGCGCGACCGCGCCGATTCCCGCCGTTTTCCGATAAGTGGACCAGGGAGCCACACGGCCTCCTCAGTTCTTGGTGCGAGCCGTACTGCGTAGTAGGCGCAGTGTAGAGGACCTGAGGTGACGGCTTGGCCCCTGGTTGGGGAGGATGTGGTAACACACGCCTAACGGGGCTTGCCTGCGGTCTTTCGCCGATCTCCCCTTACGGACTCGTCGGTTCTTGGGACGGGTCCCGAGCCGAGCCCGGCTGGGGCGGCGCCGGCGGCGTCGTCTCGGTGAGGGCGTTGAACCGCCGGAGCATCCGGGCGAGCAGCCGTACGTCCTCCTCCGGCCAGGCGGCGAGCAGGGCGTAGAGCTGCTGCTGGCGGGCGGCCCGCGCCCGGCCGAGCCGCTGCCCGCCCTCCTCGGTCAGGACCAGCAGATGGGCCCGCCGGTCGAGCGGATCGGGCTCCCGGCCGACCAGGCCAAGCTCCTCGAGCACCTTCACCTGCCGGCTGATGGTCGCCTTGCCCACGCCCACATAGGCGGCGAGATCGCTGGGCCGTACGGGCGCGACCCGGTCGATGCGGACGAGCAGCCCGTACGCCCCGGGCTCCAGCTCGGGGTGCACATTACGCCCCATCTGAGCGGAGAGCGCGTGCGCGCGCCGGAAGAGGACGCCCAACTCGTGCTCTACCTCGCAGAACGCCGCGTACTCCTCGGCCGCCGCCAGGTCCGCCGGCTCCGGCATGGTCCGCCGCCTCCTCCCGTTGGGTCCGACCGACACGCCCCAACGTAGTCGGAATGATCAAATCGGGGGTGAAGATTACGCACGTGCTTCCGCGGTGGCCCGCTGGTGGAGGGCGCCGACGGTCTTGAGTGGGACCTCCTTGATGAAGACGATCGCGATCAGGGCGAGGCACGCGACCGGCGCCGTGTAGAGGAAAAGGTCGGCCGCGCCGTGGCCGTACGCCGCCTCGACGACGGTGCGGACCGGGGCGGGCAGCGAGGAGAGCTTGGGGATCGCGCCGTCGCCGCTCGCCGTGGCGTGCACGCCCAGCGCGGCCAGGCCGTCCCGCAGGTAGATCGCGACCCGGTCGCCCATCACGGCGCCGAGTGCCGAGACACCGATGGCGCCGCCGAGGGAACGGAAGAACGAGACCACCGAGCTGCCCACGCCGAGCTCCTCCGGCCGCACCTCGTTCTGCACGGCCAGCACGAGGTTCTGCTGGGTCATGCCGACCCCGGCGCCGACGAAGAACATGTAGACGGCGGCGAGCCAGTAGTCGGTGTCGTAGCGCAGCGTGCCCATGAGCGCGAACCCGGCGGTGAGGGAGAACGCCCCGGTGACCAGGAAGACCTTCCACCGTCCGGTGTTCGTGATGATCCGCCCGACGATGGTCGAGGAGGCCGCCAGGCCCAGGATCATGGGCAGGGTCATGAGCCCGGCCTTCGTCGGCGTCTCGCCGCGGGCGAGTTGGAAGTACATGCTGAGGAACGTGGTCGCGCCGAACATCGCGATGCCGACGAGCACGCTGGCGACCACGGCCAGGCTGAGGGTGCGGATGCGGAACAGGTGCAGCGGGACGATCGGCTCACGGGCCCTCGACTCCACCAGCAGGAAGAGCAGCGTCAGCACGACGGCGACGCCGACCATCGCCCCGGTCTGCCACGACATCCACTCGTACTTGTCGCCCGCGAACGAGACCCAGATCAGGAGTAGCGAGACCGCGGCGGTGATCAGCGTCGCCCCGCCCCAGTCGATGGTGACCTTGCGTCGCTCAACGGGCAGGTGCAGGGTCTTCTGCAGCACGATCAGCGCGATGATCGCGAACGGCATGCCCACGTAGAAGCACCACCGCCAGCCGAGCCACGAGGTGTCGACGATGACGCCGCCGATCAGCGGGCCGCCGATCGTCGCCACGGCGAACACCGCGCCGAGGTAGCCCGAGTAGCGTCCGCGCTCGCGCGGCGAGATCATCGCCGCCATGATCACCTGAGAGAGGGCGGTCATGCCGCCTGCCCCAAGGCCCTGGATGATCCTCGCGCCGATGAGCATCCCGGGGTTCTGCGCGAGGCCGGCGATCGCCGAGCCAATGACGTAGATGATCAGACCGATCTGGACCAGAAGCTTCTTGCTCGTCAGGTCGGCGAACTTGCCCCAGACGGGGGTGGAGACCGTGCTTGCCAGCAGAGCCGCAGTGATCACCCAGGTGTAGGTGGTCTCGTCCGCGTGCAAATCCGCAGTGATCGTCGGGAGTGCATTCGCCACCACGGTCGAGGACAGAATCGCCACGAACATCCCGAGGAGCAGCCCCGACAAGGCCTCCATGATCTTCCGATGAGTCATCGGGACGGCCGCCTCCTGGTGGCCGGTGGCCTTCCTTGTCCGGGTGTGTCGCCCCGTCGCCATAAAAGTCCTTTCGCTGGCCGCGCCGTACGGCATGGGCATGTGCCGGTGAACGGTGTGCGGGTCGTACGGCAGAGGGCTGCGGCGCGGTGTCGCGGCCGCCGAAATTGGTTTCCCCAGGCAAGTATATAAGATCATTGCCTAAGGCAACTGTTAAGGCGTGTGGAGGTGAGGTGGCGAGGAATCGTGGCGAGAGAAGAGGCGGGACCGCGGGATGGTCGCGGCGGCAGGCCGGGAGGAAAGCGAAAGGCCCCGGACCGTTGGGTCCAGGGCCTTCGGAAGCTTGGAGGTCAGCGGTAGTTCGTGAACTGGAGGGCGATCTCGAGATCCTTGCCCTTCAGCAGAGCGATCACCTCCTGGAGATCGTCCTTCTTCTTGGAGCTGACCCGGAGCTCGTCGCCCTGGATCTGGGCCTTCACGCCCTTGGGCCCCTCGTCCCGGATGATCTTCGAGATCTTCTTGGCGTTGTCCTGGTCGATGCCCTCCTTGAGGGCGACCATCAGGCGATACTCCTTGCCGGACAACTTCGGCTCGTCCGCATCGAGGATCTTGAGCGACAGGCCACGCTTGATGATCTTCTCTTTGAAGACGTCGAGCACGGCGCTCGCCCGCTCCTCGCTGTTCGCCTTGATCTCGACATTCTGCTGCCCGGACCAGGAGATGGTCGCGCCGGTGCCCCTGAAGTCGAAACGGTGCCCAACCTCCTTGACCGTCTGATTCAGAGCGTTGTCGACCTCCTGCCGGTCGATCTTGCTGACCACGTCGAAACTGCTGTCGGCCATCGGTGTCAGTGTCCTCTCCTCGTTCCCTCCGACATTAGTGGCCTTCGCGTGGCCAGAGCTCTTTGCGCATCACAACACGGGGCGCGAGCTCGATCCCGAGCGCCCGCTCATGCTCGACCAGGGCGGCCAGTTCGGGCCCCCACTGCTCGGGAGGCAGTACGGCGAAGCCCCGGCGGGCATACCAGGGGGCGTTCCACGGGACATCTCGGAAGGTCGTCAGCGTCACGGCCGGCGCGAGGGCGGCCGCCGCCTCGCACACGGCGTCGAGCAGCCGTGTCCCGATCCCCCGACGGCCGTGCTCCGGATGTACGGCGAGCTGATCAAGGTGCACGCAGTCGTCGACGCGTCCCAGCAAGGCGAAACCCGCCGGAGGCCGGCCCGCGACGATGACCCGCCCGGGATCATCGCATTCCTCGATCATCGTCGTTCCGGGCGGGAAGACGATGCCCACGTCGGCGAACATCGCGTCCGCGGCACGCTCCAGATCCGCCAGTCCCGCGAGGTCCTCGTGTCGCGCCCATCTGATCATTTCTCCACTATGGCCCGCGCTGTCGTCACGTGCGCCGATGTGGGCTCAGCGGTCGCCGGAGCCGCATCCAGGGACAATGCATGTCACGTGCACCCGGGAAGTCCGCTATTCTTCTACCTGTCGCCGCGAACGAGCGGATGACGAGGCAGGTTGCCCGAGCGGCCAAAGGGAGCGGTCTGTAAAACCGTCGGCTCAGCCTACCCAGGTTCGAACCCTGGACCTGCCACCAGCAACACCACAGCTCAGAGGCCCTCCGGGGCCTCTTCTGCTGTCCGGACATGTGCAGCCGTACGCCACGCTGAGCCGCCGTCTGTCGCTGGTCGCGCAATATATGCGCAATGATCTTGCTGACATCTTCCCAAGTCACGTATGGATTGCATGGTCCGGGTTTCGGTGACGCCGTAGGGCTGATCAGACTCAGCGTGAGGTTGCGCAGGGTGGCCGTGACTGTGGCTCGTTACCCATGTGGCCCTGGCGGGGTGCCTTCGTCCCAGGCAGTATCGCGGTAGCGGCGTCCGAGGTTCTCCACGCTCAGTAGCCGAAGGTGCGCGCTACGCTTCCAGTCTTTCGATCTCGTAGGCGATTGCGAATACATCCTCTGCTGTGATCAAGCCAGCTGTTGCGAGTGCCTGGACATGCTCCGCTAGAGATCTCCGGACGGCCTCTTTCCCTTTGCCGGATGGGTCTCCCTTGCCCCCGGAGCGTGCCAACTCCTGCCCGTAATACGCGGCCAACAGGTCTTCGAACTGCCTAGCTTCGGCGTTAAGTCGTTCTCCAAGCCCCTTGAGTGCTGCCAGAACGGGCTGAGCCTGGTAGATACTGGCCTTACCGGCGGACGGAAGCTTGTACTGCTCGAACATGCGCTGGATCGTGCGCAAGTCCCCGGGTACTGAGGCGATGACCACGGGCTCGAAGCCCTTCTGGACGGCTAGCTGGGCGACCTGTAGAGCAACGGCCTTCATCTGAGATTCGTTGGCTACCGTACGGAGACGTAGATCCCCGTCTGAGCCCTCCTGGATGAAGAAGTTGAGCCGGTCCATGCTGCTCCGCGAGGTTGGAAGCTCGCCCAGTAGGGAGAACATTGGGATCGAGGTGCTGTGATTATAGGGTGATCGTTACAGGTGCCTGCAATTCCCTTGAGCCCGCATGCTGCGGGCAAGGCCCACTGCGGAACGGTCGCGAGAGGCGGCCTCGTAGCCCGCATCACGCCGTCAGAGCATCATCAATCCTTCGGTTGGCGATCTCCTGTTGCCCGTCGATGCACTTGGCCGTAGAGGCGACTACCCCACCCCGCTCGCTCCGGAAGAGCCGCCCGTCCAGACCGAGACCGAACTCTTCGATGTGCAGCCGAAGGATCTTGACCAGGGTCGGCGGGACGGGAACGGGCCGTACGTCGTCACGGCCGCGATGCTTGAGCCCGCGTTCCTCGTGGGCGTCGCCGGTGTCGGTCCACTGGGTGTTGACCGCAGGCCGGGACACGTCGACGAGGAGGCGCCCCCAGCCGTGCTCCGGAAGGTGGCAGTCATCCTTGCGCAGGGCGACGGCCTCACCGGGGCGAAGAGCCGCGTAATCGTGCACCGCAGGGACGGAAGTGCCTACGCGGGAAGCAGGGTGAACGCGGGTACGTGAACGAAGCGGACCGCGGCGAAGTGGCGTACGTCGAGTGTGAACACCTCGTTGACCTTCAGACGCTCGGCCACTGCGACGACTGAGGCGTCTACGGCGCTGAGGGGGAAGTCCGCGTAGCGTTCGACGAGCGTGGCGACTCTGGAGAGGTCAGGCTTGGTCAGTTTGACGAGCGTGAACAGGTCCGACTCGAGAGCGCGGAGAATCGCGGCATCCGGAGCGGCGCCCCCGAATTGCGAGATTATGTAGCAGACTTCGGCCGTGACGAAGCTGGGGACGAGGAGCTCTCGGCGCGAATCGTGGAGGCGTTTGAACTCACCGACACAGCGTTCATGATCGGCATCGTCGGAGATCGTGGCGGCCACGAGCGGGCCGGTATCGACGACGATCACTCGTCGTGTCCGAGGCCCTCGGCAAGGATCTCCTCGGTACGGGCGGCTACATCCGAGCGGCCGGCACGGACGGAGCCGAAGAACGCCGGAGGCCATGAGTCGCTTTCGGCCTGCTCGGAGGAGTGGACCAGCCGCAGCGTGTGCGTGCGGATCTCGCGGAGCTGGTCTCCGGTGAGCTGGTCGACCAGCCGATGCATGTCCTCGTACTCTTCTGGGGCAGCAGCCGTCATGGATCCGAGTGCATGTGCTGAAACTGATCGTTTCCGAGTCGTGCAATATGCGTGCAATGGTCTTGACGACCAGGGCCGGACGAGCGAGCACCGGCGCAGGTCAAGAGTATCGAGGAGCCGGGAAAGGTCACGCGCGGTACAATCGTCGACTCAGCCTACCCAGGTTCGAACCCTAGACCTGCCACCAGCAGTTGAAAGAGACCCTGACCAGTAGAGGCGCCGGTCGGGGGTTTCTTCGTTTCCTGATCCGTCAGTATCCGTGATTCCCCGTGGCTGACCCCGGCTCAGGGCACACTCGGGGCACGGCCCTGATCCTCGTGTGTCGCCGCATGCCGCCTCTGCCCTGATCTTCCTGACGCACTGAGGTGAACTCCTGCTTGCAAACGGGAGCGAGTCACGACGTAGAGGGCTGCCCGCCGTGCTCAGGCGTGTGGTGGGAGATGCCAGCGTGGGGGCTGTGCGGCCCTGTTGCTGTGTTTCCTGCCGTACAGCAGGTGCCTGCGTAACTCACACTGAGCAGTGCGAAACCTCTCACGGGCCGTTGGGCACGTGTACCGTGATCGTGTGTCGTTGCTGCCCATGACGAGGGGTGCGCTCGATCGTCTGGGAGAGCGCCTCGCTTCGCATGGCCGGATACCAGAGGGCGATGCGCAGGAGTTCGCAGCTGTAGCCGAGGCATACCAGGACGCTCTGGATCAAGTGGAGCAGCATCTCGCTGGTTTGGGTTATGCGGCCAGCACTAGAGTCAAGACAACCGGAGTCTTGATCGAGAAGCTTCAGCGCGAGAGTAGTCGTCTAAGCCAAGTTCAAGATCTCGCAGGCGCGAGGATCGTGCTAGGCGATCGCCGGCAGCAGGACGAGGCAGTGGAGCGAATCACCCAACTCTTCAACGAGCGGTGCCCGAAGCCTTGCAAGGTGAAGGATCGACGGGTGGAGCCGTCGCATGGGTATCGTGCTGTGCACGTGATCGTCTTCTTAGACGGCATCCCTGTTGAGATCCAAGTCCGGACCGAACTACAGGACGTTTGGGCGCAGATCCTTGAGCGGCTTGCGGACCACTGGGGACGTGGGATCAGGTATGGAAAGCAGCCAGAGAGCCCGGAGGCCGTCGTCCGGATAGGTGCCCGTCAGGAGACTCATCGCGAACTACTCGATTCTCTGGGAAGGCTTGGAGACTTCATCGACAGGCTAGAGGTTCTTCGTCTCGCTGCTTTCGAAGTGGAGGACCGATTCCGGGACCTTCTGGAGAACGTCAACGAACTGCAGGCCGTCCTGGACGTCGATAGCGAAGCGGGGAGAGAGTTCGACATGGATCATGATGTCTGGGATCAACTGGTGACCGCCTATCAAGAGAGTATGCGGACGCTTGGGCGGGAAGCAGTTGTGCCTTCTCCACCTGGCACTGTGGAAGCGCTGCGAAGGTTGCTTGCCAACACCAGGGAAGCCCACGAAGCCAGTAGGCAGCACGTTCGGACTGGGACGGACGAGGTCGAAGCCGCCGCACGACATATCCTGAGTGAGTTCGCACTGGCAGCAGAAGAGGTGAGCGTAGAACCATGAACCACTATCTGTTGGTCTACGATCGCCGCAAAGGGCGTATCCTCCACAAGGAGATCTTCGATGACAGACGTGCTGCCCTGCGGGGACGCTTCGCCTCCGAGCGGCAGCACAGCGGAGACATAGATATCGAGGTCGTGGTGCTTGGCGCACGCTCATGGGAGGCGCTGAAGCATACGCACGCACGCTACTTCAAGTCAGTTCAGGATTTGGCGGCCAGCGCGCTTCAGTGATCTTCCGCGTCCCGTTTGTCCTGATCTCTCGTCTGCCGCGTGTCGACGACCGCGGCAGCATGGGAAGCGGCGATCCGGTGCCCGGCAACCGTCGCAGGAGAAGGTTGCTGCTCCTGGGCGGAGTCGCCGCCGTACTCGTCGTTACAGCGGCGGTGGTCGTCGCGGTGGCATTCCCCTCCGTCGCGGCCACGATATGCCCCGGCTGTTATCGGATGAAGTGGCTGGGACCCGGCCTGTACGTCGAGTCGGGCCTGTCGGATGCGCAGCGCCGGCAGGTGGTCGCGATCGCCGAGCGGGCGAATCAGCGGGTGAGCGACTTCTACGGCGGCAGGGAGAGTTCGCCGCGCATCCTCGCATGCCTGACGGACGAGTGTTACCGCCGGATCGGCGGCGGACGGGAGCGCGGCATCGCGGTGCTGGACCGCGCGGTGATGCTGTCCCCGCGCGGCGTCGATCCGGTGATCGCCGCGCATGAGCTGTCCCACGTCGAGCTCCACGCCCGACTCGGGGGAAGCGGAAGCCGGGTCCCGCAGTGGTTCGACGAAGGTCTTGCCGTCCTGGTCAGCGATGACCCCCGATACCTCGCCCCGAAGACAGCCGGGGACCGATGCCTGGTCGACTCCCGGGAGGCGCTTCCCGCGACCATCGCGGAC
Organism: Sphaerimonospora thailandensis; assembly: GCF_016863115.1. Classification (GTDB taxonomy): domain Bacteria; phylum Actinomycetota; class Actinomycetes; order Streptosporangiales; family Streptosporangiaceae; genus Sphaerimonospora; species Sphaerimonospora cavernae. Next base: position 26,382 of record NZ_BOOG01000012.1, on the reverse strand, counting down.
TGGCTGGGGGCGGCGTCCGCAGATCAGTGGATGTACGGCAAGGCCGCATGCCAGGTGAGCAGAAAACTGGGGACGGACGACCCGCGGGGGGCAGCGCTGCGGCTGATCAAGCGCCTGTCGGGGGGAGACACCTTCGCGGCGTCGTGGTGAGGGAGCTATTTCTGGTCCGGAACGACGATGGTGATCTTGTCGCGGGTGAGGTCGATGCGGTTGGCGGGTGGGGCGCCATCGGTCTCGTCGTCGCGGAGCATCGTCTCGCTCTGCTGCTGTTCCAGTTGCGTCCGTTTCGTGGCGAGGAACGCGGCCGTGAACTCGTCGAATCCGCTCGCCGAGATGGAGCGGCCGGATTTCCGTACCTTCGCCGCCCACCTCCAGAGACGTTCGAACAGGGCCAGCACGATCAGCGCGCACGCCACCAGTTCCATGTCCTGACCCTACTCACGGACATCGCTGCTGCTGGGAAATCGACGGCAAGACGAGGTTGAGCGTGTGCGATTGTGGAGTGATGACGCGTGGTGTGGTCGTCGCCTGGTACGACGAGGAGGGGTGGGGAGTGCTCGACTCACCGGAGGTTCCGGGCGAGGTGTTCGCGCACTTCTCCATGATTTCCCAGCTCGGACGAGGTTACCGGTCGCTGTCACCCGGTCAGCACGTGCACTTCACCTGGGAGGACCGCCCTCAGGACGGGTACGCGTTCAGCGCGATCGAGATATTCATCGCAGGGGAGGCCCCGTCCTGGGGCCGGGAGACCGAGAATTCCGGCCCGGGATATTCGAGCAGCTTTCACGTCGAATTCGACGACGTCTGATTCTGGTTGCGGCTGCGGCGAGAGCGACGGCGGATGAGTGGCCAGGCCATCAGCACGGCCGCGATGACACCGAGTCCGCAGCGCACTGCGAGCACACCCGCGAGGCTGGGTCCGCCCCAGTCGTTTCGATACGTCGCCGGGTCCGACATGTCGAGGACGAACGGCGCGATGATGGCACGGGCGACCAGATAGGCGCCCACGGCATAACCCAGCAACTCAATGATCTTCCGCATGACACCACCGTACGTTCTCGGTCCGTCCAGCGCGTCACGAAAAGCCTGAAATGAACTACCGCCGTTACGACATTCGTACGGTGACCGTCGTCGACGAGCCGGCCAGGTCCGCGAGACGGCCGAAGGTCAACCTGAGTCTCTCCCCGGTTATGGCGCTCACCAGGTCGTCAACCGGCGACGGGTGAACCCCGGCGACCGGCTGGTCCCAGGTGACGGTCAACCCGCTCAGATCACATCGCGGGTCCGACACGGTCAGCGTCGCCGTACCGTCGCCGATCTCCCTGACCAGAACCGCGCACGGACCGTCGGCGGTCAACCCGCCCACGGTTCCGGCGGTCCAGAAGCTGACGGCCGTGATGCCGAGCGACGGAACCCGGACTGCCTGCCGGCGGGCCGTGTTGGCGAGCACCCGCACCCATCCGGCGTCGGAAGCCCGGGCACGCGTCCGCGCCAGGCTCGCCCCCGGCAGGAGCAGGTAGAAATAGTCGGCCGATGCCGGGTCGACGCCGTGGTCGAGCCAGAGCGTCACATAGCTCCGGGTCGTCGAGTCGCCCTTACGCTCCTCGCGCAGCCTGTGCATCCGCCCGCCGCCTGACTGCGCGGGCAGGACGTAGCCGCCGTGCCCCTCCAGGTGGGCCCAACCGGCGGCCTCGTGCACGATCAACGTCGCGTCGGTCCTCCGGTTGTCCACCACGGTCTCGACGGGGACGCCGTCGGCGCAGGTGATCCCGGCGCCCAGGCAGACCACCGCGTCATCAAGGAAAAGCCACGACTTGAACGCCTCCAGGCTGCTCTCGAAGCCGTGCAGATGCTGTCCGATCATGGCGTACGTGCCATCGGTGGCACCGCCCACCCAGCGGGCCGGCGGGCAGGTTTCACCCCACTCCTCGCCGGCGCCGTCGGGCAGTCGCCGAGTGGAGACGGTCGTGCCGGGCAGTCGGTACGGATCGACCGTCTGCCAGTAGCCGTCCGAATACTGGTCGCCGTGGCCGTCGCCGGCCCACCAGCAGAGCATCCCCGAGCCGGTGTGCCAGCCCCGCAGGTTCTCGCCGTTGCCGTACTCATAGTGCGCGACCCGACTGGAGGCCATGCTGAGCGCCGCGCACCAGTCCGGCCCGCGGTGTACGGCACGGGCACTGCTCGGAAGCAGCCGGTGGCCGGCCGGCTCGCTCGCCGCCGGGAGCGCGTCATCGGTCATGATCGCGTCGAGCCGGGCATGGAACCCCAGATCGCTGTTCAGGGCCGCCTTGAGCATGGGCCTGCCGCTGTCCCGCACCGCCCACCCCTTCACCATGCCCCGCCATCGGACCCGCTCAAGCGCCGGGGCCGCCTCGCTCAACAGCAGGATCGCGGCGGCGATCTCGCGTCCCCGCCGGTGGTCGCCGTACGGCTCCCGCCCTATCCCGCGCCCCCGGACGACGTCCATGCAGAAACCGTCGTGTACGAACGGCGCATAAGACTTCTCCACGAGATCGAAAACGAACTGCCTGTTCCGGGCGTCGATCTCCCATGGTGAGCCGCGCAGCACCGCGAGCAGCGTCGCGACGCCGGTCAGCAGCACGGCGCCGTACCCGCCCTGGTAGGGGACCGTCGTGTGCTGCAGGAAGGAGCCGTCCCGGTGGAACCCGTCCCCCTCGTCGACGTAGGAGAACACCGGGGCCAGCGCCGCGACGGCCAGCGCCGCCCTGCCGGGGTCCGACCCGAGGACGGCGCGCAGCAGGGTCACCATGCACAGGTCGACGCGGTTCGCCCCGGTGCTGGTGCCGCTGTAATCGTCCAGGCGGCATTTCGGGACGAAATGGTCCACGGCCTTCGCCAGCGCCCCGCCCTGCTCGTCCGTCAGGTGGGAACCGATCAGCACTGCGGCGTCGAGCAGCCTTTTCGGGACGCCGATCTCCCAGTCCCACCAGTTGCCGACCGGGTCGGCGCCCGCGACGTACACGTGCCGCCGGTAGTGGTCGATGCCGGCCGCGACGGCGGCGCCCAGGCTCGCGTCGCCGGTCACCCCGGTCCCCGGCAGGACGTACGCGCGGGCCATGGCCAGCAGCCGCGCCGGGATCCGGGTGAAGGAGGGAAACGCCAGATCGGGCCAGAGCGACGTGCCCGTCGGTGCCATGGCGTCCCGGTGCCGGGCAGCCGTTCGCCCCAGCGCCGCCAGGCGGTTCCGGTACGGCTCGGCCGCCGCGTCGAACCCCGATCCCGCCGTCACATCCCGCCAGTTGCGGCGCAGCAGGGCGAAGGCATCCGTGAAGGAACCATCCCGCGCCCGGTCGACCATTTCTCCGACGTGTCCGGCGCATGAGGCCCGTACGGCACAGGCCACCGGGATGAGCACTCCAGCCGCGGCGACCCCGCCGAGCTGGAGAAACAAGCGCCTGGAGTGCCGGGTCCGCCCATTCAGCCGGTTCACGCGAAGATTATCACGTGAAAATCCAACTAAATGGAGCTAAAGACGGATTATCCGACTCGGCCGGGAAGTTTCAGGATGTGCTCACTGGGTGATGGTCCAGCCGCCGTCGACGGGGAGGACGACGCCGTTGATGTACGCGGCGAGCGGCGAGAGCAGGAACAGGATCGCATGCGCGATGTCGTCGGGGTCGGCCATCCGGCCCAGCGGGATCCGCTGCAGGACGCGCTGTCCGACCTCGCTCTCCGCGAAGCCGGTCAGTCGCGGCGTGTCGGTCATCCCGGGGGCCACGGCGTTGCTGCGCACCTCGTGACTGCGGTATGCCGCGAGATGCCGTGTGTACCCGGCGATCGCGGCCTTCGCCGCGCAGTACCAGTCCGATGAGGTGCCGACGACGTTGCCGGCGACGGAGGCGACGTTGACCAGGGCGGCGCCCGCGGGTGTGCCACCGGACAGCCAGGCGTCGGTCATCCGGCGCACGCTGCCCACCGCGATCCGCAGCGCCTCGTCGAACTCGAACTCGTCCGCCGAGGAGGGCCCGGCGTTGTTTACCAGGTACCGGATCGCCCCGAGCCGGCTGCGGCTCGCGGCGAACCCCGCCGCGATGTCCGCCGGGTTCGACACGTCGGCGCTGACCGCGATCGCCGTGCCGCCGCCTTCGGCGATGCGGGCGACCGTGGCGTCCGCCGCCGTCCCGTTGAGATCCCAGGCGGCCACGCGCAGGCCGAGTTCGGCGGCCCGGAGGGCGGTCGCCCGGCCGATGCCGCTCCCGGCGCCGGTGACGAGGACGACGTCCCCGGCGGTGAACCCCAGATGAATGCCGTTCGCCACGTTCACTCCTGATCGTTTCCGTCGCTTCAGACGCCGTATCCGCCGTCCACGTCGAGCTTCTGACCTGTGACGAACCGGGCCCGGTCGGAGGCGAGGAAGCAGACCGCTTCCGCGACGTCGTCGGCGGACCCGAAGGTCCGGAGCGGGATGTTGCCCATGGCGACGTCGAGGGCCCGCTGGTCGAGGTCGCCGGAGGCCTGCAGACGGGCCGACATGCCGTCGGTGAGCATGCCGGGGCCGACGCAGTTCACCCTGACGCCGAAACGGCCCTCCTCGGCGGCGAGTCCGCGGGCCAGCGCTTCCACGGCGCCCTTGGGCCCGGCGGACAGGCCGTCGCGTACGGGATACCGGCGGGTGGCCGCGGTGGTCACGGCGACGATCGATCCCCGGGTCTCGCGCAGGGCGGGCAGTGCGGCGGCGGCGATGGTGAAGAAGCCGGACACGTCGGCGTGGAGCTGGTCGGCGAGCTGCTCGGGGCTGACCCGGGAGAGGTGGATCATCGGCACGTGCGGGCCCGCCGCGTGTACGAGTGTGTGGATCGCGCCGAACCTCTCGAGGATCGATTCGACGTACGCCCGCACCGCGTCGGCGTCGGTCAGCGCCACGCGTTCGGCCGCCGCCGTGCCGCCCTGCTCCGCGATCTCGGCGGTCAGCGCCTCCGCGCCCGTGGAGTTGGACCGGTAGGTGAACGCGACGGCCGAACCCCGCCGGGCCAGGTGACGGCAGACGGACGCGCCGATGCCGCCGGTTCCTCCCGTGACCAGAGCCACGCCCGGCCTGCCTTCGAAGTCCCTCACCGCACGAGCCTCCCAGCGTCATACACAAGCAAACGCTTGGTAATAGCAGACACTAGTGGACGGCCCGAGAGCCCGCATCCCCTCCCCGGCAGACAGCCGAACGGGCCGGATCAGACCGGGGAACGGCCGCCGCCCACGGCCGCGGCCGCCTCGGCATCATCGCCGGCGGCGAGCCCGCCGTCGGACATGGTCAGTACGGTGTCCACCTTCGCCAGCGTGGCCAGGTCGTGGGTGACCATGACCGTGGCCAGGCCGTTCTGCCTGGTCAGGTCGGCCAGCAGGGAGACGATCCGCTCGCCGCGGTGGTGGTCCAGCGCGCTGGTCGGCTCGTCCACCAGCAGCACCTCGGGCCGGTTCATCAGCGCGCGGGCGATGTTGACGCGCTGACGCTCGCCACCGGAGAGCTGGTGGGGCCGCTTGTGCTCCTTGCCGGCCAGGTCCACGGCATCGAGCAGTTCGCGGGCCCGAGACGCGGCCTCGCGCGTCGATCCTCCCGACAGGTGGGTCATCACCAGGAGCTGGTCGAGGGTGGTCAGCGAGGCGAGCAGGTTGGACTGCTGGAAGACGATGCCGACGTGGTCGCCGCGGATGCGGGTCCTGGCCGCCTGCCCGGCCCGGGTGACGTCGTGCCCGGCCACCCGTACGGTGCCCGAGTCCGGGGTGATCAGGGTGGCGGCCACGGCGAGCAGGCTGGACTTGCCCGACCCGGACGGGCCGACGACCGCGGTGAACTCGCCGGGAGCGACGGAGAGATCGACGTGGTCGAGCGCGGTCAGCCTGCGGTCCCCGTCGGGGTAGGTCAGCACGATGTCGGACAGGACGAGGCTCATCGGGAGGCTCCCAGGGCGGTCAGCGGGTCGACAGAGGTGATCTTTCGGATGGCCAGCGCGGCGCCCAGCGCGCCGAGCGCGATCATCACGGCGACGGGGACGACGGTCGTCGAGATCGACAGGACGAACGGGACGGTGTCCTCGGCCAGCGCCCCCAGCCCGGCGCCGATGGCACCGCCGATGCCCGCGCCGAGCAGCAGCACGATGACGGCCTGGGCGAGCGCGTCGCGCAGCAGGTAGCCGGTGCTCGCGCCGAGCGCCTTCAGCACGGCGACGTCTCCGCGCCGCTGGATCGTCCACACGGTGAAGAACGCCCCGATGACCAGCGCCGAGATCGCGAACAGGAACCCGCGCATGAGCTGCAGCGAGCCGTTCTCCGAGGAGAAGGAGCCGATGGCCGCGGGCGCGGCGGCCAGGGGGATCGTGGTCGTGCTGAGGCGCGTGTCGACAGCGGCGAGATCGGTGTCTCCGGTGGTGCGCAGCGCGAGTACGGTGGCGACCGTGTCGGCGCCGCTCTGACGGCCCATCCACTCCCAGTCGCCGATGCCGATCCACGCGACGGGAGCGTGGCTGTAGGAGGCCTTGCCGCCGATGCCCGCGACCGTGAAGTCGCGGCCCGAGATCCGCACATTGTCGCCGGCGGTCAGCCCGGTGTCGGCGGCCAGCGCGGCGGACAGGACCACCTTGCCGGTGTCCACCGTGGCGCCCGACCCCTTGGCGAGGGAGCCGCCCGGCTCGACGCCGAACAGCGCCGTCGCCGCCCCCGTGCTTTCGTCGCCGAAGGTGAGCCGGCCCATGGTGATGCCGAGCCGTTCGACCGCGGACACACCGGCGACTTTCCGCCACTCCTGCCAGGTCGTCTCCGTGATCCGGCTGTCGGAGAACGACGGCTTCTCGGACTTCGAGAAGACGACGCGGTCGGCCGGCAGCCCTTCGATCGCCGAGATGTTCTCCTGCGCCAACCCGGCGGTCAGACCCGACAACATGGTCACCAGGAGCGTGATGAGCAGGACGACCGCGCCCATGAGGGCGAACCGTCCCTTCGCGAAACGCAGGTCTCTCAGCGCCACGAACACGGCGCATCCCCCCGTTTTGACTGGGCTGAACTGGACAGGTTCAGCCTGTCCCGGCGGCCGCTCTCACACATCGTGAAGTCGATCAGACGGGGTTCGCCCCTTCGGTCACGCGGACATCCACCTTTCGAACGATGTGCCAGGTGACGTGGGGTGCATACGCTGAGAGAAGATGATGGACTTTCCGTTCCCGCCCGCGCTCAGGCTGCTGCGGTGGGCCATCCACGGCACCTTCGCCGTCCTGCTCGTGATAGCGGTCGCCGGGGTCGTCCGCTCGGGGGGTACGGCTCTGGCGTTCGGCGGTGGCCTGCTCGGCCTGCTCTACGGCGTGGGGATCTTCATCGAGGGGCGGCTGCCGCATTTCGGCGGCTGTACGCACCTGGTCCTCGGGCGGATCTGGCTGGTCGTGATCACATTCGGTTGGGCCGCGCTCGCGCTGAACGCGCCGAAGTTCGTCTGGCTGGCCTTCCCGCTGTTCTTCGCCTATCTCCACCTGCTGCCGTTGGCGGTCGCACTGCCCGGCGTGGCCGTACTGACCGCGGCCGCGATCGCGGCGGCCGGCTGGCACGCGGGCGGCGTGCACGCCCCGCAGGTGATCGGTCCGTCCCTCGGCGCGGCGGTCGCCACGCTCATGGCGCTGGTCTACAAGGCGCTCTACTCCGAAAGCGAGCAGCGTCGCCTGCTGATCGACGATCTGGTCCGCACCCGCGGGATGCTCGTCCAGGCCGAGAGCGACGCGGCCCGCCTGGCCGAGCGGGAGCGCCTGGCCAGGGAGATCCACGACACGCTCGCCCAGGGCATGTCCAGCATCATCCTGCTGCTCCGCGCCGCCCACCGAGACCTGCGGGACCGGCCGGCGGACGCCGAGCAGCGCATCGCCGAGGCCGAGCGCGCCGCGCAGGAGAACCTGGAGGAGGCGCGCAACTTCGTCCGCGCGCTGGCGCCGCCCGCCCTGCAGCACTCCTCCCTGGTCGAGGCGCTGGGCAGGGTCAGCGACTCGGCCGCGGCCGGCACCGCCACGCGGGTGCGGTTCGAGGTGTCCGGGGCTCCCGTACCGCTGCCGGCCGACTACGACGTCGCGCTGCTGCGCATCGCCCAGGGCGCGCTGGGCAACGTCAGCCGCCATTCGGAGGCCGACAACGCCCGGGTGACCCTCACCTACCTGGAAGACATGGTCGTGCTGGACATCTACGACGACGGTCGCGGTTTCGACCCGGCGGCGCAGCCGGCCGCGGAGATCACGGACACCGGGGACACCGGCTTCGGGCTGCGTGCGATGCGCGACCGGGTGGCCGCGCTGGGCGGCGCGCTCACCGTCGAGTCCGTGCCCGGAGAGGGCACCGCCGTCGTCGCCACCCTGCCACTCGGCGGGGGAGAGGGCGAGGGAGAAGAAGGCCGATGACGACGCCGATCCGCATCCTCCTGGTCGACGATCACCCCGTGGTGCGCTCAGGCATCCGCGCGATGCTCGCCGGGCAGCCCGATTTCGAGCTGGTCGGCGAGGCCGCCACCGGCGAGGAGGGCGTCGAGGCGGCCCGCCGGCTCCGCCCGGACGTCGTCCTCATGGACCTCCAGCTCGGCGCGGGCATGCACGGCAGCGAGGCCACCAGACACATCGCCTCCCTGGACACCACCTCCCTGGGCACCGCCTCCCCGGGCACTGCCTCCCTGGGCACAGCCGCGAACGCTCCTCGGGTGCTCGTGCTCACCACGTTCGACACCGATGCCGACATCGTGGCCGCGATCGAGGCGGGAGCCACCGGCTACCTGCTCAAGGACGCGCCCTCCGACGACCTGCACGCCGCGATCCGCTCGGCCGCGACCGGCGCCAGCACGCTGGCGCCCAGCGTGGCCTCCCGCCTGCTGGGCCGGGTACGCACCCCGCGGGCCACGCTGAGCCCCCGAGAGCTGGAGGTCCTCGGCCACGTCGCCGCCGGGCTGTCCAACCGGCAGATCAGCAAGCGGATGTTCCTGAGCGAGACCACCGTCAAGACCCACCTGGTGCACATCTACACCAAGCTCGGCGTCGACTCCCGCACCGCCGCCGTCGCCACCGCCACCAAAAAAGGCCTCATCCGCCCCACCTGACCCCCAGTTCCAGGGATTGATCCGCTCCCGCCGAGGTCAGGTCTCCTTCCGGTGGTGCTGACCCTTCCGCTGCGACCGCCCCGAAGACTCGGGCAGCCGGTCGGGCAGGCGGAAGAAGCGGAAGAACAGCAGGACTCCGCAGATCGCGAGCGCAGCCATGGCTAAGATCATGAGAATGGTTTTGAAGGATAGGCCAGGTTCCTGTGGGGTGTCAGTCGCAACGATGATGGATGCGCCTTGCTCGACGGCCTGCTGCTGGTAGACGCGGTCGGCCAGGTCCTTCGCCGCCTGCTGGGGATTGTTCCGCCCCACCTCGATGCCCTTCTGATCAAGGTTCCCTGAGATCCTGGTCAGGATGCTGCGAAGCGTGACATCCACGGAGGTGTTGGCGAGGACGATCAGCTGCCGTTTCGGCAGCCGGTCCTGCAGCAGGTCTGAACGCAGGTAACCCTCGAAGCCGCGGTCCCCGGGCATGATCGCGGCCATCGCGCTCTTCTGCCGAAGCTCCCGCATAAGATCCTGGGCCGGTGTCGGCTGCAGCCGAAGTCCGGGATAGTGCTGCTTCAACTCCTCCTCGAAGCCTTGACCGAAGTTCTCCGGCACGAGGACATCAACCGGCACGGCGCCATCTTTCAGGTCGGCCTCCAGATCCTTCCGCGTGATCTGACCAGAGTCGAAGAGCAGGACATCTCGGCTGACCCAAGGGAGGGCCGCAACCTTGGTCAGGTGCTGCTCAGCGAGTGCGGTCGACAGCAGGTCCTCGAGTTTCTCAGGGGTCGTGGCCGGAACATCGCCGTGCCGTAAAAGGCGCAGGATGTCGAGGTCGTAGGTGATGACCACGGTCGGTTCGATGCGGAGGCCGATGGGATTCGTTTCGTCGACATCGTCAGCGACAGCCTCGTACCCCTCGTGCTGGAGCGCTTCGCCAATGAAATGGGCGACGTACGACTCCGTCGATTCGGCTGACGCCTGGACGTAGATCTTCGGCGGCGGAGCGGCTACAGGCTTTTCGGGAGGCCCGGCATCACGATCGGATAGAAAAACGATCAGGAGGGCGACGACCGCGGCCGCCACCATCGCCGTAAACAGCCACGGCAGTGGGTGGGCCAGTTTCTTCCAGAGGCGCTGATGCCACCTGTGCTGGTCGGCCCCGTCCTCGTTGTACCCGAACTGCTGCGCCATCTGGGGAAGGCCAGAGGTTCGGCCTCCCCGCTGGCCGGGCAGAGTGTCGCCTGGCTGCTGCTTCCTCTTGAAGAAGTCTGTCCAGTGACGCCCCCCACGCGTCGGCCATTGGGGCAGTTCGACCCGAGGGACAGGATCGCCCAAGTTGTACGGGAGCGTCGAGTCGGTCTCCTCGGACTTGCTTTGGTGCTCGGACTGCCGCAACGTATTACAGGCGCGCTTGAGTAACCGCACGGCCTCGTCCCGATTGTCTGAATCGGTGAACGCCAGCGTCTTCTTCTTCTGGGCGAGTTCCTGCATGATGATGCCGATCCTGTCGGCATCGAGCGATGCCAGCATGGCGAAGTAGTCCTGTGCCTGCCTCGCATCGGCTGGGATGTCTGCCCGGTGCCCCCAGGTGACGGCATGAGCCCCTTCTGGCGCATGCCTGGCGAAGAAAAGCCGGATCTTGTGCTCTGTTGTACTGCTGATCCATGTGGTAGCGGTCAGTTTCGCCCGCATTCCGTACGGCAGCAGCGCGGCGACGGTGTCGAGGAACCGTAGGCGAGCGCGCATGTCGGTTCCCTCTGCCCCCACCACGCACACCGGCTGGCCAGTCATAAGCAGGGCCGCGGCGGATAGCGCGTCCGGTCGCGGGGTTTCGATCGCCCGTGGGTCGAGCGCCGGGACGGCCACGTTCTTTGGTGGGGGCAGTTCCAGCGTGTGCCTTGAGAAGGCGTCGTAGAGGGACTCGTACGTCACCGGATGCCCGGCGAGCTCCTTGTACGACACGCAGAACCAGCGGGTGTGGGCGATCCTTCGATTGGTGCCGTCTCGGTACCGGGACCACACCTGGACTGCCAGCACCATGTAGTGGACATCTTGCGCGGTCTTCACCCTCGCGATCGTCACCTGGGGCAGTTGGGGGGAGATGCCGGTGGCGTACCAGCTTCTCATTTGCTCGAAGGCCGTCCTGCCGAGGGGCTCTTCGCTGTCGTGGGGCTGTTCGCTGTCGTGGGGCTGTTCGCTGTCGATAGTCTTTTTGCTGTGGTCCAGGATTTCGTAGTCGTCGAAGCTGCCGGGCCATTTGCCTTCGAGAGCCCACTCGAAGGGGATCATCCGTACGACGCGGGTGTCGTCGTTCAACGGGGGATCACCCCGGCCGGGTTGGTGGCGGCGAGGCGCTGGCCGAGCCAGAGCATGGGCTCGACCACGTTGATCGGGCGGACCTGGCCGCGTACGCGCAGGCCCTGGCCGGGCTCCTGGGGCAGCAGATTCTCCGAGTCGTCCCAGTCGAAGACGTTCCGGTGCCGGTCCATGAAGAACCCGATCGACGAGGTGACGAAGAACTGGATGCGGTCGGGGTGGAAGAACTTGCCGAGCGTGTTGAGGACCAGCTCGGCATGGCCGTTCCGCGAGATCCGGCACAGCTCGCGGAAGAGCGTCGGGGCGTCCTCGTCGCTCACCTTGGGGAAGCCGTACGGATCGTCGGGCTCGACGTTGATCAGGTGCTGGCCCATCGCCGTGTCCAGCACCCGGCGGTCGTCGAACTTGGTGATGCAGACCGCGATGTGGTGGGGGAGCTTCCCGTCCTGCATCTCGTCGGCGGCGAGCATCCGTTCGGCGAGCCGGGTGAGCGGCGCGTGCAGGTGGTCGAAGGCGTCCCCGACCTTGAACTCCCGGATCGGATCGAAGAGGAAGACGATGCCCCGGCCCTGCGTCAGGCTGTCCAGCAGTTCCCGCTGGCGCAGGTCGGCGAGACCTTCGGCGGTCCGCCCACCCGAGGCGTAGAGGCCACCGGGCGCGTCGATCATGTTGATGCGGATCCGGGGCTGGGCGCCGAGCTTCGGCTTGCGGCTCCACCACCTGGTCTTCTTGGTCGTGGGGCCGATCAGCATCCAGTGATACCGCTCCACGACCTTGCTCGCTTCGGGGAAGACCCGGCCGCCCGACAGCTCACTCGTCTTGTCGATGAGGTAGTCGGTGGACGCCGGGTCGGAGCCGACGATCTTCCAGTCGTCGTTCCGGCGGGACAGGGCGATGGACAGGGCGGCCAGGAAGGTCGTCTTGCCGCTGCCGGGGGCGCCCCACATGGAGATGCCGTGGGAGCCTCCATGGGAGATCTGCCCCGGCGTGACCTCAACGGGCATGCGTGGTCTCACTCCGTATCGTCGATGAGGGGGAACGGGATGCGGCCGACGACGGGTGCGGCCAGTCCGAGGTCGGCGGTCAACTCCCGGACGTCGAGGGCGTCGAGGTGCGCGAGCGCGCTCGTCCCCAGGTAGCGCCAGATCAGGTGTGCGGTGCGTGCCCGGTCAGGTGACTGGTCCCAGATCGCCCCGAACACGGTTCCCGGCCGGCTTCCGAGGTGCTGGAACATCGTCCGCCAGTCGTGCCGATGGGGGCACGGCAGGACTCCCGACCGGTCGGCCCGGGCGGGGTGCGGTGGCCGATCGCCCACGGTGAGCAGGACTGTCGGCGCGGGACGATGCTGGTCGAGGCCGTCCACGGCCGACCCGTCCCGAAGGAGCCGCCGGACCACCGTCGCCAGCATGTCCTCGAGCTGCGCGGCATGCGGATGGTAGGGGAAACCTCGGGTGATCGCCCCACGCTCCTCCAGCAGGCGCAGGCCGGCCAGGGCATGTTCTGGCGTGGCCCGCCATGCGGTGACCTCGACCGGATGCTCCGGGGCGGACTGATCGAATGAGTGCGCGCCGTACGCGAGGAGGGAGACCCGCAGCCGGTCGCCGAGCTCGGCGGCGAGGAACGCGATGACCTGGTGGGCCCGTCCGAGCCGCTCGATCACCTTCTCGTCCGGGCCGCAGATCTCGACTCCGCAGATGAGGTGCGCCGCACGGGTCGCGGGCGGCAGCAGGGACGGTACGGACGCGATCAGCTCGTCCCAGCCGCGCGGATCTTCGACCAGCCCCGGCAGACCGGTGAAGCGGACCTTTCCGGCACGCACCAGCTCGGCCGTCACCGTGTAGGTCCCGGGGACGAGACGGGCGGACGCGACGGAAAGCAGACGCGGCTCCCGGCCCTGCCAGGTGACCACGGCGAAAGCTGTGCCGTACTCGTCGCCGGGCTCGCATCGGACGGTGACGTCGGTGAGTGTGCCCGGGCGTGTGCCGACGGGGAAGAGTTGTCTGCCCGCCAGATCGAGTCGGCCGGTCGCGGGGTCGGGCCGCAGGACGACCAGGTCGTACGACCGCGTCAGCGGGTCGTCGCGGATGGCCTCCTTGACGAGCCCGGCGACCGGTGCGTCGGTCGAGTAGACGTCCGGGGGATGGTCCTGGCACAACCACTCGAGCGCCTGCTCGGCCGCCGGGTTCCCGGCGACAGAGCGGACGAGGATGACCTCGGTGGTGTCTCCGGGGTGCGCCTGGGAGACGGCCGTGACGGTCTGGAGCACGGCATCCCGACCGGCTGTGGGGTCTTCCTGCGCGGACGCCGTGGTGAGATCGGCCCAGGAGTTGAACCAGTGGCGGGCGCGGGGCGTGCCGTGCTCGTCCTGGTGGACGGCGAACGTGGCGATGCCGTCGGCGGCGGCCTCCACCACGATGAGGCAGTCGGTGCCGGTGAGCAGTGCCACGGCCCGGGCGAGGGCCTTGCGGAGCAGGTCATTGTCGGGCTCCGACACAGGGGGATCCTCCGTCATTGTGTCGAATTCGTTATGTCGCTGTCCTCCAAATTTAAACTAACTAGTGCAGAAGGTGGCGACTTGTCCCATGTGCCGAAACTTCCTGTCGTGCCATAGCCGTGGGGGCAACTACGATATCCCGAGTTAAGGGGGTTTGCGACGTTCCAAAGCGCCGCTTGAAGGTGAGACTCCATTCGCAAGGAGAAGCGTGAGGCGTTTTCTGATCAACCTGTCCGGGGCGCGGCCCGAGGTTCTGCAGCGCTGTCCGACCGAATACGGCAAGTTCGAGGGCATCGGCGGCGCCGTCCTCACCACGAGCGTCCTCGCGGTCGTCTCCATGACATTCGCGCTGCACAGCGCCCTCGGAGTCAACCTCTTCCTGGCGATCGTGGCCAGCCTCCTGTGGGGGTTGGCGATCTTGAGTCTCGACCGGTGGTTGGTCAGCACGCTCCGGGCGGACGCGTCGCTTCGCCATCGGCTGTTCACGGCCCTGCCGCGGTTTCTCATGGCGCTGCTGCTCGGTTTCGTGATCTCCACACCGTTGGTGCTCCAGATTTTCAAGGGTGAAATCGACGCCCAAATTGTGGAGATCAAGCAGCGGCGCGCCGACACGTTCACCGCGCAGCAGAAGCAGGGCAATGTGGGTAAGGACGTCACCCAACTCCGCGAGGAGGTGGCGGCCCTGGAGAAGGTGATCTCCTCCGGCGGTGACGTCCCCATCGATCCGGCCAAGGACCCGAAGATCAAAGCGCTGACCGAGGACCGGGCGAACGAGCAGAAGCGCGCCGACAAGCACTACAAGGAATGGCAGTGCCAGCTCTACGGGGGGCCGACCTGCCCGAAGAAGGGCGACGGCCCTCTCGCCCAGGACAGCAAGCGGGCGTACGACAAGAACAAGCAGCGCATCGACCGGCTCAACCGGCAGATCGACAAGCGCAAGAAGGAGCTCACCGCCAGCGACGAGGCGGCCAAGCAGACCCGATTGACCAGCGCGCAGGAGTCGCTGCCGAAGGCACGGGCGGAGCTGGACGCCGGGCTCAGGCGGCAGGCCGACCTGCAGGCGTCCTTCGACGCGGAGAACATGGCGACCAACGGCATCCTGATCCGGCTTCAGGCGCTCAACGAGGTGACCGGCACGGACACGACGCTCGGGATCACCCGGCTGCTGCTGTTCCTGCTGTTCCTGGTCATCGAGTGTCTCCCGGTCACGGTCAAGCTGATGCAGCGGCCGGGGAACTACGAGAAGGTGCTCGCACTCGCCGAGCAGCACGAGTTCCGCGACGCCCGCAGCAGCTTCACACCCGGCTTCGCCCCCAGGTCGTCGGCCGCACCGATGCCGGCGGAGCCCGCTCACGGCTCCGGGAATCTGTGGTCCATCTGGAACGAGTCCCGCCTCGGCGACACCGGTCCCCAGCCCACCGTCGTCCTGTCCGAGACCGGCCAGCGGCCGTACCGCGGACCGACGGGCACCCGCGTGGAGCCGGCGCCCGGCTTCCGGCGGGAGCCCGAGCCTGAACCCGGATACGAGCCCAGATACGAGCGCGAGTACGGGTCGCCGGACGATGAGGCGCTGCGCGGGATGACGGACACGCGGACCGTGCACCTGCCGGGCCGGGGCTCCCAGCACGCCGGCGGACATTCCGGGGGGCACTCCGGCGGGGTCGAGCTGCTCCCGGATGACGACTGAGGCAGCCGGACGTGACGGGACGGTTGATCAACGGCCGCTATGAGCTGCTGTCCCAGCTCGGCCAGGGTGGCATGGGCAAGGTCTGGCTGGCGGTGGACGGGCGACTCGGACGCAGGGTCGCCATGAAGGAGATCGTGCTGAAGCGCTCCGGCAGTGAGCCGGTCGCCGTCCAGAGGGGACGGGCCCGGCGGGAGGCGCAGGCCCTCGCCCGGATCAGCCATCCCTCGGTCGTCGAGATCCACGACGTGTTCGAGGAGGGGGACACGCTGTGGATCGTCATGGCCCGCATCGAGGGCGAGTCGCTGAGAGACCGGATCTCGGCCGGGCCGCTCGGCGAGCGGGAGATCGCCGGCATCGGGCGGGACGCGCTGGGCGGGCTGACGGCCGCGCACGCGAAGGGGGTGCTGCATCGGGACGTCAAGCCCGAGAACATCCTGATCAGTCTTGAGAGCAAGGTCTTCCTGGTCGACTTCGGCATCGCGCGGATCGACGGCACGAGCGGCCTCACGTCGCGGAATGTCTGGCTGGGAACAATGGAGTACATGGCCCCAGAGCGGTTCAACGGCACCCAGACGGGACCGCCCTCGGATCTGTGGTCACTCGGCGTCACCTTGTACTACGCCCTGGAGGGCCATTCGCCGTTCAGGCGCGACACCGAGCCGGCGACTCTGTGGGCCATCGCCACAGAACCCCTCCCGCGCCCCCGGCGGCAGGGTCCGCTGTTCGACGCGATCGCCGGGCTGCTCGAAAAGGACCCCGGGCGGCGGATGCGGGCGGCCGAGCTGGACCGGAGACTGGCCGAGATCGTGAGGCCGGCCCCCCGCCCAGATCGGTACCGGTCCCAGCGCCCGCCGCGGCCCTCAGCCAAGCCCCCCGTCGAGCACCCGGCCGCCCGGCCCGCCCGGCCCGGCCCGTACGAGCCGGCGGGGCCGGTGGAGGGCGGCCGGTCGCTGCTCGCGCGGTCCCCACACGAGGCGGCCTCGCTGCTCGCCGCCGTCGGACCGCGAGCCAGCGGGCCGCTGCTGAACGGGATGACCGCCCAGCCGGCCCGGGCGGCCGCCGTGCTCACGCTGCTGCCGAAGACGGTGGCGGGGCGGATGGTCAACCACATGTCCGCCGAGGGGGCTGCCGAACTGTTCCGGGTGCTGCCGCCCGGCCAGGGGGCGGGCATCCTGGCGTACGCCGACGAACGGGTCGTCGCGGAGGTCCTCCGTACGCTCGGCGTCGCCTCCGCGACGGTGCGACTGGTCGAGGCCATGACGCTGCAGCGGGCATGGCGCGTGCTCGAGTATGTGCCGCCGGCCCTCATCGCCGACCTGCTGCCCGAGTCCCTGGACGGTCGCGGCGATCGCCTGCTCAACGGACTCAGCGGGCCGGTGCGCGCGGAGGTCGCCCGGCTTGCCCGGCCCACCTGACCGCGCCTACATCAGGGAGGAGCCGACGAAGGACCAGCCTCGCGCAGCCCGCGACAGTGTCGTGACAGAGAGTGAAAATTTCACGTATTCTAAATTGTCCGTCTTTGATGATCAATCGGCGGGAGGGTCGGCCACCACGTCGGCGACCGAGTCGAACACGGGGAACAGGCGGGTGAGGTTGGTCCAGCGCAGGATGCGCAGGACCTGTCCGCGCGGCCCGATGAGCGCGAGATCGCCCTCCTTCTCGCGAAGGTTGTGCACGAGCCGCACGAGCAGCCCGACACCGGTCGTGTCGATGAAATGGAGCTCGCTCAGATCGAGGGCGAGCCAGGGGCCGCGGTCTGTGATCAGATCGAGCAGGGGCTCGCGGAGCTCACCCGCCGCGTGCAGATCCAACTCACCGCGCAGCCCCATCACCGCCCAGCGGGTGTGATCAGGTGTCTGTACCGTCCACGTCTCCACGGTGGTTCCTCTCGTTCTTCTCGCCGTGGACGCGTCGAACGCGCTGTTATCGCCTAAACGTTGTCATCGTATAAACAACAGGGCACCGACGAAGTAGGTCGTGCCCCGACAAAGCATGCCCTGCTGTGTGCGGAACACCCGTCCGGGTCCCCGCTCACTATGGGCAGCATTTGTCAAGCACTCTCGACCACGCGCTGTCGTCACTGAGACAAGCGCGGGACAAGCTCTGTCTTACTGAGAGTAACGCCTTTCCCCCGCAGCGTCGATTCGGGAAGGTAAAGGCTGCCATCTCTGCTAGCGAAAAATTCCCTTTAAACGCCATTGTCGCCATTTATGGGTTTTATCTGTTCTGTCCGATCGTGGCGCCACCTGTCGTGATCTCGGAGCACGTGAGTGGTGCATGGTGAGATCGCGTGCACAGGGGTGCGGCTTGGCGCTGAATCATGGCTGTGACCTGTGTCATTGCCGGATAAGAGTGGGAAAACACGATAGCTTGTCCTGCTGTGAGCAGCCGATGGGTGGGACCCGACGGGTACGAGATCGAGCCGGCGCGCCGTGGCGGCCGACAGGTCCTGCGTATCCGCCACCACGGCCGGCTCGTCGCCGACTGCCTGTCCGTCGAGGAGGTCGCCCGCCACGTCGACCTCGCCGACCTGTGCGAGGTGATTCCGTTTCCCGGACGGAACGGGGACGCGCGGACCGCCGCCCGATAGCCGGAGTATCCCTTCCAGCGTCTGGGCACCAGACTCGCGAGGGGGACTTCATGCGCCTGATCGACGCGCCTTCGGCGCACCTGTCCATGCCGGATCCGCGGCGTGTCTCTCCGGCCGCCGCCGGTCTCGGCACAGTCTTCGTGAACGCGGTCCTCGTGAGCGCGGTCATCCTCGGAGCGGTCGCCTGCGGTTCGACCGGTACGGCTCAACCGGACGGCCGGAGGACCATCCCCGAGACCCCGGTCTACGTGATGAACCTCTACGCCGCCGAGCAGGGCAGGGCGGATCAGCGGCCGACGGATCTTGTGATCTCCGAGTTCACCACGCTGAACGGGGTGACCTGGCGCACCTGGGGCCCCACGAGGGCCATCGGGGCGGGCAGGCTGAGCGGATCGTGGTGCCTCCCCGCGTGCGCCGACACGCCGTACGCGGCGACGGTGACGCTCAGCGGCGTGGTGCCGGTGCGCGGCAAGGGCTATTTCACCCGATATGAGATTGCCGCCGATCTGCCGCTTGACCTGCGAGAACAGGCCGACCTCAGGGGGGCCGTCCCCGCACCGGAGAGCACCGGACTC
This sequence comes from Sphaerimonospora thailandensis, assembly GCF_016863115.1. Taxonomy (GTDB): domain Bacteria; phylum Actinomycetota; class Actinomycetes; order Streptosporangiales; family Streptosporangiaceae; genus Sphaerimonospora; species Sphaerimonospora cavernae. The sequence continues at coordinate 7,662 of NZ_BOOG01000012.1, read as the reverse complement.
TGAGGCCCCAAGTGGCCGTACGGCGAGCCGAAGATCGGATTCGCGTCGTTCGTCGTGGCCGTGTATGGTTACACCTGTCCGCCAGGGCGAGAGCGCAGGCGGCCTGCCCCTATAGCTCAGTCGGCAGAGCGTCTCCATGGTAAGGAGAAGGTCAACGGTTCGATTCCGTTTGGGGGCTCTGGCTGAAAAGTCCTGTCCGGGCGTTCTCGGATGGGGCTTTCGGCTTGGCGGGGGCCCGGTTCATGTGCGCGAGTTGCCGTGCAGGTCGGGTATCCTTGCGTGGCCGGTTCGAATTCGCCGGTCCAGGCGGAGTAGCTCAGTCAGGCAGAGCAAGCGGCTCATAATCGCTGTGTCGCCGGTTCAAGTCCGGCCTCCGCTACTACCCTCGTCGGTTCCGTGTATGTCGCGGTTCCGGCTCGGGTTGTCCAGTAGTCCCAGACGCAGAAAGGCACTCCCACGTGGCTGCCACAGACGTTAGGCCGAAGATCACGCTGGCCTGCCAGGAGTGCAAGCACCGCAACTACATCACGCGGAAGAACCGGCGCAACGACCCGGATCGGCTTGAGCTGAAGAAGTACTGCCCCAACTGCAAGACGCACCGGGCGCACCGCGAGACCCGATAGCGCCGAAGGCTCCGGCCAGCCAAGACCAGCACGACCGGCGTTCCCGTACGGGACGCCGGTTTGCCATGTCCGCACCCGTCCGGGCACGCCGAGTCGGACGCTCCTCGCAGCGCGCCGCCGGTTCTCGCGGGTTCTTGCGTCGGGCGGGGACCGGGTGACTGCTACCGTCGCCTCGAAAGCTCTTGGCGTGAAGGAGCACGGGCCTGATGGCGTTGAACCGTGAGTTCGTCGGGCGGGCGTACGAGGCGTCCGCCCCCTATGAGGTATCCCGGGTGAAGATCGCGGAGTTCGCCACCGCGATCGGCGATCAGAACCCGATCTACCACCGTGAGGACGCCGCCGTCGCGGCAGGACACCCGGATGTGGTCGCACCGCCGACCTTCCCCATCGTGTTCAGCATGTCCGCGGCCGGCGAAGCGTTCGGCGATCCCGATCTCGGGCTCGACTTCGCCATGGTGGTCCACGCCGAGCAGCGCTTCGAATACGAGCGGCCCATCTACGCGGGGGACCGGCTGCACTGCACCACCACGATCACCGAGATCCGCAGTGTGGGCCGCAACGAGTTCCTGACCCTCCGCAGCGATGTCAGCACCGGCGAGGGCGAGTTGGTCTGCCGCGCCTACAACACCATCGTCGAACGAGGGGGAGCGGCGTGACCATGACGGCCAAGCCTGGGGCCGCCAAGGGCGGAATCGCGACGGTCAAGTACGACGAGGTGGAGGTCGGCCAGGAGATCCCGGCCGTCGACTACCCGGTGCGCCGGGTGAACCTCGTGATGTACGCGGGAGCCTCCGGCGACTTCAACCCCATCCACTGGAACGAGCGCCACGCCAAGGCGGTCGGGCTGCCCGACGTCATCGCCCATGGCATGTACACCATGGCCCAGGGCGGGCGTTTCATCACCGACTGGGCGGGTGATCCGGGCGCGGTGGTGGACTACGGCGTCCGCTTCTCCTCGATGGTCGTGGTCCCGGACGACGACGAGGGCGCCACGGTCTCGATCAGTGGCCGGATCGAGGAGAAGCTCGACGGCAACCGAGTGATCGTGGTCCTCACCGCGAAATCCGGCGACTCCCGGGTCCTGTCCAAGGCCCGTGCCATCGTCCAACTCGCCTGACTCCTCAACCGACCCCCGACCCGAACCCGCCGTGCCGTGAGCTTTTCCAAGATCACGCCATTGGGTGGGGTGGGGGTGGGTAGCGGTTGGGACGTGAACGAGGGAAGCAGTGAAGACGCTCGCCGCGAACATGACCGGTATGAACGCGGCGCTGAACACGATCGGTGTGAGCGTGAGGACGCGGGGACGCGCATCGAGGACCCGGTCGTCTCACAGCGGGAGAGCGAGGACGTCGCCGGTGTCGCGGCGGAGGAGCAGGTGCCCGGGAGGACCGGCGACGCGATAGGCGGAGCGATGCCGCGACCCCGGGCCGAGGCCGCTCGCGTAGCGGCGGACACCGTGGGTCATGCCGAGATCACGGAGGCCAAGCGAGACATCGCCCTCGGTGGCACGATCGAGACCGCTCTGACGCGGTCCGGGACGGAGTCCATGGTCGCCTCGCAACTGCTGTGGGACGGCAGTTCGGCGACGTCGAGGATCGACAGATCGATCGCCGAAGCGGAAACGGAAGCGGAAACCGACGAGGACGACGAGGACTCCGACTCGGACACGGGCTCCGACTCGGATTGAGGAATATCCTGGTCCGGCCGGCGTGGCCCGCGCCGGGAATCCGTGACGGGAATCCGGGCCGGGAATCCGATGAGGAGTCGCTGAGAGGACGCATGGCCGACCGGTTGGCAGGGGTACGGCTCGCGCCGTACACGACGTTGCGATTGGGCGGGCCCGCCCGAGCCTTCATCGAGGCCAGATCTCCGGAGGAGATCGTCGGCATCGTGGCCGAGGCCGACCGCGAGGGCGAGGCAGTGCTGGTCCTGGGCGGCGGCAGCAACCTCGTCGTGTCCGACGACGGATTCGACGGCCTCGCCGTACACGTGTCCAGCGAAGGGGTCGACGTCAGAGCCGACCCGGACGGGAACGGCGAGCGGGTCGTGGTCACCGCGCAGGCGGGTGAGGACTGGGATGCCCTGGCCGCCCGATGCGTCGCCGAAGGATGGTCGGGGATCGAGTGCCTGTCGGGCATCCCCGGCAGGGTCGGCTCGACGCCCATCCAGAACGTCGGCGCGTACGGCCAGGAGGTCGCCCAGACGATCACGGAAGTCCGGGTGTACGACCGGATGACCGGGCAGACGCGTGACCTGACGCCTGCCGAGTGCGGCTTCGCCTACCGGCACAGCGCGTTCAAGGACGCCCCGGGGCGCCATGTCGTGCTGGCGGTCACCTACGCCCTGCACAGGTCCGAGATGTCGGGGCCGATCGCGTACAAGGAGTTGGCGGTACGGCTCGGCGTGGAGCTCGGCGCACGGGTGCCGCTGGCCGAGGCCCGCGCCGCCGTGCTCGACCTGCGCCGGGGCAAGGGCATGGTCCTCGACCCCGCCGATCCGGACACCCGCAGCGCCGGGTCGTTCTTCACCAACCCGATCCTCACCGCGGAGCAGGCGGCCGACCTGGAGCTGCGTGCCCCCGGCCACCCCCGCTGGGAGATGCCGGACGGCTCGGGCTCGGTCAAGGTGCCGGCCGCCTGGCTGATCGAGAACGCGGGGTTCCCGAAGGGGTACGAAAAGGGGGCTGTGCGCATCTCGACCAAGCACACGCTGGCCCTCACCAACCCCACGGGCGCGGCGGACACCAGCGATCTGCTGGCCCTGGCGGGGGAGGTCCGCGACGGCGTGTACGAGAAGTTCGGCGTGCTGCTTGTGAACGAACCCGTCATGGTGGGGGTCTCTCTCTGAGCCATCGGGGCCCCGGATAAGACGTCATGAGGATGTCTTAGGGGACCTACGCCCAAAGATGGGGCGATAGATAAGGCATCCGCCCGATGTGGCAACAGGGGTCTTAGACCGAACCTTGAGTGTGTAAGCGAAGGCACACGCAAGGGGAGACCACGATGGGTCCGGAACTGCACTACCAGATGATCATGAGTCGTACGGCCGAGCTCAGGCAGGAGGCCGCCCGGCAGCGTCTCGCCCGTGAGGCGCGGGCCGCGAGGAAGGGGGGCGAGCCGTCCGGCGGCGAGCGGCATCGCTCGCGTGCCGTCTTCGGCAAGCTCCGCACGTCATGACCCGCGTTCGAAGGCCCGGCCGGATCCTCCCTCCCGGCCGGGCTCGGCAGCCTCCCTGAATGATGTCCGACATGTCGCTAAGCACCTGGCGAACCCCCGAAAAATCCAGCGAAACGCGACAGGGGGCATGACATGCTTGAGGTCATGACGCACCGCGCAGTGAGTCCTGTCTTCGTCGGGCGGGAAGCGGAACTGGAGACCTTGAAAGAGGCCTTCGACCAAGCCCGCAAGCAGGCCACGGCGGCGGTGCTCCTCGGAGGCGAGGCCGGCGTCGGGAAGACCCGGCTGATCGGCAGCTTCGCCGAACAGGCCGGTCAGCAGGACGCCCACGTGCTCGTCGGGGGCTGCGTGGAACTGTCCGCAGAGGGCCTCGCCTACGCTCCGTTCACCGCGGCGCTGCGGCAGCTCGTCAGAGAGACGAGCGCGGCCGAGGTGGCCGCGCTCCTTCCGGACGGCGCCGCCCGCGACCTGGCCCGGCTCCTTCCGGAGTTCGGCGAGCCCAGCGGGGACGGCGAGACGGAGACGGCGCGCGCCCGGCTCTTCGAGCTGATCCTCATGCTGCTGGAACGGCTCGCGGAACGGCGACCCGTGGTCCTCGTCATCGAGGACGTCCACTGGGCCGACCGGTCGAGCCGCGATCTGATCGCGTTCCTCAGCCGCAACCTCAGGACGTCGCCGGTCCTCATGGTCATGACGTACCGGTCCGACGAACTGCACCGCACGCACCCCCTCCGGCCGGTGCTCGCCGAGCTGGGCCGGGTCGAGGGCGTCGTACGGATCGAGCTGCCGCGCTTCACCCAGGACGAGGTCGCCGCGCAGATGGCCGGCATTCTCGGCGTCACACCGGAGTTCACCAAGGTGGACACGGTCTTCGCGCGAAGCGGCGGTGTCCCGCTGTTCGTGGAGGCGCTGCTCGACTCCGGGGACGACTGCACGGTCCCCGACTCGCTCCATGACCTGATCCTCGGCTCGATCGAGCGTCTGCCCGAGGAGACCCAGCGGGTGCTCCGTACGGCCGCGGCCGGAGGCATCCGGGTGGGCCACGCGCTGCTCGCCTCGGTCAGCGTGTTGTCCGACACCGAGCTCGAGGACGCGCTGCGGCCCGCGATAGCGGCCAACGTCCTGCAGGTGGCCGATGGGGGAGCGTACGCGTTCCGGCACGCGCTCATCCGCGAGGCCGTACATGACGAGCTGCTGCCGGGCGAGCACGCCCGGATGCACGCGCGATATGCCGAGGAGATCGAACAGGACCGGTCGCTCGTGCCGCCCGGCCGGGCCGCCATCGAGATCGCCCACCACTGGTACGCGGCGCGAAACGACCAGTGGGCGCTGACCTCGGCGTGGGACGCGGCGGGGAAGGCCGCCAGGTCGTTCGCGTACACCGAGCAGATCCAGCTGCTCGAACGCGTGCTGACCCTGTGGGACAAGGTGCCGGACGCCGCCGAGCGGATCGACGTCGACCACGTGACGATATTGGAACGTGCCTCCGAGGCGGCGTACGTCAGCGGTGACATGGACCGCGGGCTGAAGTTCGTCCGGGCCGCGCTGAGCGAGCTCGACGAGGAGACGGCGCCCGAGCGGGTGGCCGAGTTGCTGGTGCGCCGGGCCAACATCAACAGCCAGAAGGGCAAGACCGGCTCGCTCGACGACCTCCGGCGTGCCGAGCGCCTGGTGCCGCTGCCGACCGAGGCGCGGGTCAACGTCCTGACCAGGCTGGGCACCATGCTCATGCTGACCGAGCAGACCATCGAGGGCACCACCTTCACCGAGGAGGCACTGCGCATCGCCCGCCAGATGGGCGACGAACGCCTGGAGGCCGACCTGCTGCTCAACCTGGCGCTCGGCCACTCCGTCTCCGGAGCCCTGGACCGGACGGTCGAGACGAACGATCACGCGCTGCGCATGGGGAGACGGCTGAGCTCGCCCCGCATCGTGCTGCGCGCGCTGGCCAACAACGTGGACGCGCTCGACAAGCTCGGCCGGTCGGAGGAGGCCGTCGAGCTCGCAGCCGAGGGTGAGAAGCTCGCCCGGCAGTACGGCAGATATCGCCATCAAGGGGTGTTCATCGCCAACAACCGGGCGGAGGCGCTGACGTCGCTCGGCCGCTGGGACGAGGCGATCGAAGTCGTCGAACACGCGATGCGGATGGGCTCCACCCTGCGTAACCGCTGGCACATGCTGCGGGTGAAGGCGGAGATCGCCATCGGGCGGGGTGAGGAGGACCTCGCTCGGGAGTTCCTCACCGAGATCGGCGCTTTCGCCCCGCGCTCGGATGAAACCGCCCAGGAGCAGGCGAACAACGCGTTCCTGCTGCTCACCTGGCATCTGCTGCGCGGTGAACCGCTGAAGGCGGTCGAAGTCGCGGAGAAGATCCTGGCCGATTCGGTGCCGGCGAAGAAGGACACCCTGGGCTGGCGGCTGCTCGCCACCATGCGGCTCGTCTGCGACGCCGCCGCGCCCGTCGACGCCGTCCGGGTCTCGACCTTGCGTGCGGGGGCCGAAGAGCTGGCCGCCGACATGCGCGGCAACGGGGCGGCGTGCGAGGCCTACCGCCTCGTCCACCAGGGCGACTTCGACGCGGCGGCCCAGGCGTGGCGGCAACTGGGGCGGCCATATGTCCAGGCCGAGGCGCTGCTGCACGCGGCCGCCGGGTCCGCCGGGGCGGGTGACCGTGAGGGGGCCGCCGACCGGCTGCGCGAGGCGCATCCGGTCGCCATGTCCCTGCGGGCCACCCCGCTGGTGACCCGGATCGAGACCCTCGCCCGCCGCGTCGGCACGCCCCTCGACGACGATCCGGTACGGCAGGCCGCCGCGTCGGCGCAGCCTGTCGCATCGGCGACGCTGACCCGGCGCGAGTTGGAGGTGCTCCGGCTGGTGGCGGCCGGGCGCGGCAACCGCGACATCGCGGCCGAGCTGTTCATCTCCGCCAAGACCGTCAGCGTCCACGTGTCGAACATCCTGCCCAAGCTGGGTGTCTCCACCCGGGCCGAGGCGGCGGCCGCCGCCCACCGCCTCTCCCTCCTGGGCTGAATCACGTCAGGAGCGGCTCGGCCAGCAGGAGCAGGCCGAAGGCGGCGAAGGCGGCGGCCGCGCCGTACCTGATCCACTTCTCGGGCAGGTGGGAGCCGAGCCAGCGGCCGACGAGGATGGCCAGGGCGTCGGCCGCGACCATGCCGACCGTCGAGCCGATCCACGTGCCGAACCAGCCGTGCTGGGTGGCCAGCGTGATCGTCGCGAGCATGGTCTTGTCGCCGAGCTCGCTGAGGAAGAACGCCGCGGCGACGGCGAAGAACGCGTTCCGCGTGGTCCTGGCCGCCTTGGCCGACTCCGCCTCGGTGAGCTCGTCGCCGCGCAGCGTCCAGGCGGCGAAGCCGAGGAACGCGATCCCGCCGACGATCGAGATGGCGGTGGTCGGCATCGCATCGCCGACCACCCGGCCGAGGGCGACGCTCGCCAGGTGTACGGCCGCGGTCGCCGCCGTGATGCCGGCCAGCACCGGCAGCGGCTTGAACCTGGTCGCGAAGGTCAGGGCCATGAGCTGGCTTTTGTCGCCGAGCTCGGCCACGAAGATGACCGCCAGGGAGATCCAGAAGGCTTGCACTGGCCGCCTTTCCGTAAGGCGCGGCCGGGCCGCCGTTCCATACCGGGGGAGTTCTCCGGACAGGTCTTCGGCCCGGCAGCATGATGGACATGACTGTCGGGCCGAAGGTCTCGTCCGCCACACGGGCTCCACGACCGGGCACGACGAGCGCGAACGCCCGGGCCAGTATGTCGATCAGTGGATTACGGACTACTCCCCTTCGGGTGCCCCCGAGTCTAACCGCCCCCCGGCGGTCCCGTGGCCCCCTCCGACCTCGTGAATT
>NZ_BOOG01000011.1 GCF_016863115.1 Sphaerimonospora thailandensis | reverse complement strand
GCAGGCGGCGACCAGGTCGCGCAGCGCCCGCGACTCCCCCGCCAGCGCCTCCAGCCACCTGCCGCCGTTGCCCTGACGGGGGCCGGGCCGCACGGACTCGACGAACAGCACGTGCGGCCGCTGCTGGTCGAGCATCGCCTCCCAGTTGTCCTGGCCGAAGTTGGTCACCAGGCGCCATTCGTAGCGCAGCAGCGCCTCGGTCTGCCTGTCGACGATCGCGGCCACCGTCAGATAGGGCCTGACCAGCGGCCCCTTCGGCACGGCGAACCCCTCGGCGATCGGGGTGGAGACCTCGGGCGCCTTCGGATCGGGGACCGCCTTGACCACCGCGGGCTCGGGCACCGCCGGGATCTCCGGCTTGAAGTCGGCCCTTGTGGGCGCGGGAGGCTTCTTCACCGGGGTCTTGAGCGTCTTGGCGACCGTGCCGGGATTCTTGGTGTGCAGGGCGTCGCCCAGCTTGGTCCAGCGGCTCTCCTGCATCGAGGCGAGCTTCCAGGTGGCGACCTCGGTCTGGTAGCGCTGCTCGGCCAGGCTCTTGGCGAGCTTGGCGTTCTGCCGTTCGACCACCTTGAGGCGGGCCTCGGCCTCCCGCATCCTTGTCAGCGCCTCGGCCTCGGAAGCGGCCACCTCGTCGAGCCGCCGCTGGTAGTCGGTGATCAGCCGGGTCAGCTCGGCCGCTCCGGCCGCCTGCTCGACGGCTCGCGCCAGCGCCTCCTGAAGGGACGCCAACTCGCTTCGCTCGGTCATCGGGGCAACTCCAGGCCGAAGGGGACGACAGGACGAGAGTCACAATATTCGCAGAACTCCCTGATCGCCCCTACGAAGCACCAGGAACCGACGACCAAGCGACCGTCGGCCCACGATCTGTGCGACCAACCGACCACGGATCATGCGACCAAACTTTCATACAGCTTCCGACCAACGCCCCACTGATCACGTTCTTATGCCATGCTGACCTGGTGGTAAGCGGTTCTCACACAGCGTTGGGCAGGGTCGTTCCCCGGCACGTCGAGAAGGTGGCCACGGCAGCGCTGGAGGACACGCGTGTGGTCCTCATCAACGGCGCCCGGCAGAGCGGCAAGAGCACGCTCGTACGGCTCCTCGCCAAGGACCGGAACGCGGAGTGGCGCAACCTCGACACCCCGGTCGCCCGCCAGGCCGCGCAGGCCGATCCCGCCGGGTTCGTGTCCTTCCCCAACCTCATGGTCATCGACGAGATCCAGCGGGTGCCGGAACTGCTGCTGGCCATCAAGGAGCAGGTCGACACCGATCCGCGACCAGGCCGATTCCTGCTAACGGGGTCCGCCCGCGTACTGGGACTGCGATCGCTCCCCGACGCGCTGCCGGGCCGGATGGAGACGATCGAACTCTGGCCGTTCTCCCAAGGAGAGATCGACGGCACCGCCGACAGGTTCGTAGACGTGATCTTCGCCGAGGGTGCGGACCTCCGCCACACCTCGGCCGTCAGTCGCGCCGACTACGCGGAGCGAGTCGTCCGCGGTGGGTTTCCCGAGGCGGTCGCCCGCACCAACCCCCGACGGCGGGAACGCTTCCTCGATTCCTACGTATCCGATCTGATCGCCCGTGACGTGAGCCAACTGTCGGAGATCGAGCGGACGGCGGAGATGCGGGCCCTGGTGCGGTCGGTCGCCGCCCGGTCGGGACAGCTCCTGGTCGGCAACGCGCTGGGGGCGGCCATCGGGCTCCCCGCCACCACGGTTCACCGCTATCTCGGCCTGCTGGAAGAGGTCTTCCTCATCAAGCGGATCCCCGCCTGGTCACGCAACCTGAGCACCCGCGCCATCGGTACGCCCAAGGTGGCCTTCGTCGACTCCGGGGTGGCGGCGAACCTGCTGGGCATCGACGCCAGGAACCTGATCCGGCCGGACGGCCAGTTCGGTCCGCTCCTGGAGGGCTTCGTCCTCATGGAGTTGGCCCGCCAACTCTCGTGGTCGGACGAGCGTGTGGAGCTGTTCCACTACCGGACGAAGGACAAGGTCGAGGTCGACGCGGTGCTGGAGAACCGTCAGGGCAGGGTCGTCGGCATCGAGATCAAGGCCTCGTCGACCGTACGACCGGACGATTTCCGCGGCCTGAACCATCTGGCAGCACGACTGGGAGACGACTTCGTCGCCGGAGTCGTCCTCTACACGGGCACCCAGACCCTCCCCTTCGGCCCCCGCCTCCGCGCTGTCCCCGTGAGCGCCCTCTGGGAGGTCTGATCCTGATAGGAAAGGCGTCTGTGACCGACTTTCCAAGACGCGGTTGGCAACTGTGGAGCGAGATCCGCGCCGACATCGTCGCCCGCTCCGGCGGTGAGGAAGCCGTTGCCGAGGCACATCGGCGCAATCAGGCCTACATCAACCGGCACACGGGCGGGCGAGCGGACCTCGAACCGGGGCAATCCAAACTCGGTGCCCCTAGACTCGGCGGGGGTTCAGGGAGGGCAAAGCGTGCGCAAGGGTGAGTGGCCACGATTCACGGCGAGGCCGTACGTCTGTGGAGCTGTCGGGCCGTTCGACCAGGCCAGGCTCGACCTGCTGGCCCGGTCCGGGCCGGCCGTCCAGGCCGTGCATTCCGGGACAGCGGCCGCACTCCTCAGCTCTCACCCGCTCGTGCCGTACGACCAGGCCGAGCCAGGGGCGGCAGCCTTCGCCTGGGGCGACCGTCGGCCGGTGCGACGCGTCGGGGGCGACTGGCTGTCGGTCGCGGAGGACTACGAGGCCCCGGGACTGATCGACGAACCGGACGGGGTGACCCTGCACACGGGCGGGTTCGGGCTGGTCGACGTCTATTACCTGCGCGACGGGGACGCCGTCTACTTCTCCGGGCTGATCGAACCGCTGCTCGCGCTGGCCCGCCGGCCGTACGAGGTGAACTGGGACGCCTGGGCGGCCATTCTCAAGCTGACCTATCCGCTGCTGGAGGACACGCCCTATCGCCAGGTCAGGCGGCTGCCCGGGGCGACCGCGCTGACGTGGTCGCGGGCCGGGCGGCGGCTGCGGATCGACCGGCGGGCTCCCCGGTGGGTGCGGGAGGAGCAGGTCGACCGCAAGCTGACCGGGGACGACCTGGTCGCGCTGCTGCATGAGGCGCTCAAGCCGTACGACCGGGTGCTGGTGCCGGTGAGCGGCGGGTACGACTCGCGGCTGCTGGCGAGCGTCGCGGTGGCCGCGAAGATGGACCGGGGCGGGGCGGCGGGAGGAATTGACATCGAATCGTGGACGACCAGCCCGGACGACGGGCTCGACAACGACATCGACTTCGCCCGCTACATCACGAGAGAGCTGGGCATCCCCCACCGGATTGTGCCGCAATATGCCGAAAAATACCCGCAAGAGGCGCTTTGGGCGGCGCGGCGGCTCGAATACCTGACCAGCCACCACGCGTGGTACTCCCCCTTCGCCCGCGAAGTCCACGCGGGCGGGCGGCCCGTGATCGACGGCCTGGCCGGCGGGCCGCTGATGAAGAACTTCCTCATCACCGCCGACGCCGTGGGCGCCGGAACCGGCACGTCGCGGCGCGAGGCACTGCTCACCGCCCTCACGACCAGTGAGGCGCACCTGCCCGTGCTCGGCGACGCCGCCCTCACCTGGATGGACGACCGGGTCCGTACGGCGTTCGCCGCCGCCACGTCGATGCTGCACGGTCACCGGTCCGAGCTGCCACTGAGCGTCCTCCACACCCGCACGGCCCGGGGCATCGCCCGCTCACCGGTCAACCTCGTCGGCCCGGAGGTCACGCCGGTCTTCCCGTTCCTGCATCCGGACTTCTTCGACGCCGCGCTGTCCGTGCCGGTGGATCGGAAGGAGGGCGGCAGGTTCTACCGGGAGATCCTGCGTGCGGCCAACCCGCGGGTGGCCACACTGCCGTCGACCAACGGCGCGCTGCCGCACCGCCGGGTGCCGCTGCGCTCGAACGGCCCGGCCGCCCGGGAGTGGAACCACCGGATGCTGGCGAAGGCGGCCTCGATCCCGGGCCTGCTGTCACCCCAGATGCTCGAGGTCGTCTCCGGCGGACCCGACGCGCTCACCGCCTTCGGATCATGGAACTCCCGCTTCTGGCTCCGCTCCCTGGTGGTCTTCGGCTCCTGGCTCACCGACTACGAGGACCTCCTCGCCGACCTCACTCCCCCCTGGGCCACTTAGAGTAACTGTTAGTGATGCTCCCGATTCCTGGAGTCCGGTAAGGACGGCCGCTCCCGTTCATTGACGATGTTCTTCCGTTAGCGCGGCGTTCCGGTGAGACGCATGGCGTGAATGATCTGAGCGAGAACAGCACAAGCGCTGCCGTTGGTTGTGCTCGACAGCAGTTCGCCCATGAGGGGCTCAGGCAAGCCGCCGTCCGGGACAGCAAGGACCGTTCTAGCCCGGTGCCGGCCTTCACGCCGAGCGAGTGGAGTGCGTTCATCGCCGGTGCGAAGCAGGGTGAGTTTAGGGTGAGTTCGACCTCTGATCGCCGAAGCACCCGGCTTGCACCCACTGCTCACCGGGGTCCCAGGCCGCCGGCTTCGCCGCCACCCTCCCCTACTGTGCCGGGTCTTCAGGTCCAAAGGTCACGGGCGAGTAAGCGGGTCGTTCCGATGGGCGGGAGGCCGTCGTCGCAGCGACGCAGTCGAGTGTAGACCTCGCACATCGCCTCACGGTCCGGGAGGTATTGTCCACCGGCGGCGCGTTCGAGCACGGTATGGGTGCTGGCAAGCCGGATCGAGCCAATGGGGCGCCCTTGGCTGCGGAGCCGGTCGAGTCGGCGGATCTCGGAGCTGGCGAGGCGAGCGCCGTAGCCGTCATCAATGAGTACCGTCACGGCCTGCCCACTTTCGGCCGCGACGACGGCGTGGGCTATGACCATGATCTCGCCGAGGTCCTTGGCCTTCCGGGTGCGGTCGATCATCGGCAGGCCAGTGAGCCGGTGGACGACCGCGGCGAGCTCCGGGGTGACGTCGTCGGAGAGGATCTGCAGCAGGCGCGGCGGCAGCCTCTTCCAGACCCGTTCGGCGGCGTAGAACCGGGGGTCGGTAGCTGCCTTGCGGAGCACTTCCTGCTCGACGGTTTCCGGGGTGCTGATCGGGCCGAGGGTAGCGAGCAGGAGGCGTTCCTTGTTGATGGAGAAGAAGTTTAAAGCCGGGCCGGCATCGATAATGGGGCGCACGCTCACTCGGCTGGCCCCTCCGGCGCGCTCTGCGCAGCGTCCATGGGGTCGTCGAGATCGTCGAGATATACGCTGACCGCCGGCAAGCCGGCTGGGTCGGCCCAGGCGATCGAGAGCGGCCCCGGCTCGATACCCGCGTCGGTGAGCTCGGTCTCGATGGCCCGGACGTCCCTGCCGCGCAAGGTGGCGATGGTCTGGGCGGACACCACATGGTTGAGGTATCCGTCGATGGCGCGGGTCAGTAGGCGTTGCGGAGCACGCCGCTGGTTGGACTCGTTGCGCAGAGCCTCATACTGGTCGGCCCACCCGAACCGGGCCGCCAGCATTGGGGTCGTGAGTGAGAACCAGGCGTCTTTGGTGCCCTCGCCGATATAGCCGGCCTGGTGCAATGCAATGGCCGCGATCGACGGTGAAACGACAAAGCGCTGCACCACCTGCGACAAGGTGGCGTGGCCGACAACGGCCAGCCGGTTGCCGAGAAGCTCCCGCAGACCGTCGAGCGGAACGAGGAGATGACGCGCGAACGCGTCGGCCCGAATCTCCTGCGGGCTGCGCGTGTCGGTCGCGGGCACCTCGGGCCCGTTCCAGTCCTCGAACAGCACGTGCGCCAGCTCATGCGCCAGCGTGCTGCGTTGCCGCATGGGATGTGCGGTGCGGGCGACCGCGATGAAAACCGCGCCCCGCGCGGGGTCGCGCATGGTCAGGCCGTGCTCACCTGGTCCGACATCGAGCACGGCCACATCGATGCCAGTCGTCTGCTCGATCAGCGCAACCAGGTCCGCCAGGGGCTGGGTGCCCAGGTGCTGGTCGTGGCGGAACTGCTCCGCCTTCGCCATCGCCTCAGATTCCGCGCTCGCGCTTTTGCCCGGCCCATCCTCGCCGCCGTCGCTCATGCTGCGGGAATGCCTTGGTCGTCAAGGTACGCGTCCAGCTCCAGGTAGTGAAGCAGCACCTCGCGCATCTGTTGCATGTCCGCCCCATGAGTTGCCCGAGCCGCGCTCTGCACGCGCTCGGCGACCGCACTGCCCCCGCTCAGCTCCGCGACCGTGTGCCCGGTCGCCCAGGCGATGGCCGCCAACTCCGGGAGCTTCGCCGCTCGATCCCCCGAGATGATCCGTGACAAGGTCGACTGCGAGATGCCCGTCACCTGGGCAAGCGCACGCTGGCTCAACCTCGACGCAGCCAAGGCATTTTCCACCCGCGCACCCACGGTCGTCATCCGGCTCGCCCCTCCCACATGAGATTGAATCAACCTATCATTCCGTGATTCATCATATAGCGAGGACACCGGCCGCGGCAAGGGGTAAAAGCTGGGGCGGGTAAGGGCCTCTACGAGGCACGACTCACCCACGGAGCGACGAGTACCTACGGTGCGATCGCCAGCATCACTTGATGCGCTACCGAACGCGGCACCTGTCCAGGTGGCTCGGTCGAGTAGCTTCCTTCCTTGCGCTGGAAGTGGAACCGCTGGCCGGACAGTACGGATCTCTCTGTCGATCATCTGCGACGCAAGCCGCGAACACCTGTAGGTTCTTTACCTTCGGACATCGGTTACCAGCAGATGAAGGTTGTAGGTGTGAGCGAAGTTCCCCAGTCCACCTGGCAGCTGTACTGCACCGAGTCAGGAGCCCGGGTGGTGAGCAGGGAGATCCGCGACGTGCTTCAGGGCAAGCCGCCGCTCCTCGAACTCAGCAGGCTCATGTGGAGGATCGAGCACGGCCGCATCCTCAGTCACGATGTCCGCTACCTGGGTAAGGGCCTCCACGAGGCACGACTCACCTACGAGGGCAACGAGTACCGCCTGTACTACTCCGTCAGCCCCAAGGGGGAACACGTTCTTCTCGGGTTGAAGTTCCACAAAAAGGGAGGCCAAGGCGCTCAAGATCGCAGTGTGGAGGTAGCGAGGGCCCGGCTGGCCGAGTACAAGAGCAGAATATAAGGTGAACCCGATACAGGGAGGGCAGTGATGGACCGACACCTCGCCGACCTGCTCGGCATCGATCCCGACGACCCTGAGGTTCAGCGTGAGGATGCGGCGATCGAGCGTGACATGCGCTTGATCGAAGAACTCGTTCAGATCCGCCGCGCCAAGGGGATCACGCAGGCACAGGTCGCCGAGCGTATAGGACGTAGCCAGCCGGCTGTGTCTGAGTTCGAACGCGTGGGTGGAGACCCTCATCTATCAAGCATCCGCCGCTATGCGCTGGCGATTGGCGCAGAAGTGCGTCACGTGGTTTATGTGTCCACTGCGGAAACGACCCCAACACTCGCTCCGCCCTCGCTGCAGTTCGAGCTGCAATCCGATGATTCGTTCACTTACGCCGAAGTCGGTGCAACGGTCGCGAGCAGCAGCGCCGTGAAGTTCCTTCAAAGGAGCGCTTGATGCGGGGCTCGCTTGTCCTCTGTGATTCCGCCCAGCAGGATACCGGTAGCGGAAAGGTCCACATTCTCGGAGCCGGCTGGTCGATAACCGGGCCAAGCGTGCCCCCGATGGCCGTGGTCGCCTTCCTTCGAGTCCCTTGGGAAGCGGTCGATTCGGTCCAATCCTTCGCTATACGGTTGCTCGATGACAGCGACAAACCAGTCATGATGGCAGGAGGGAACGGGAAGCCCGTTCAGTTCGCAGGTCGTCTGACCTTGGGGGATGCAGACAAGGAAGCCGAGTCGATGGCTCGATCGGTAGACGTTAACACTACATTTGTCATTAATGTTTCACCGCTTCCACTTGAACCTGGCCACATGTATCGGTGGATATTCGAAGTTAACGATGAAGAGCTGGATTCCGCATCCTTTGCCGTTCGAGCATCTGTCGTAAACACTGATCTTTAATTCGTGGTGTCGACTCCCGTCGTCATGGCCGGGCCGGTTTCAGCGATGCGTCCGTCGACCAGGTACGGCCAGTGCTGAAGTTACGCCGGGTGTCCCGTATCCACCGCAGCCGTACGCAATCGGGCTGCCTTCCCTGCTTTCCTGTTCGCCGACCGCGACCGGCCGCCGACCCCGATCTGTCACTCGCTCTGCCCGGTCTCGCCGACGAGGATCTGTCCGGCCGCGCTCGCTGGTGATGCGCTCACTCGTTCTGGTCGAGGAGGCCCGCGTCGTGGACCAGCAGGGCGATCTGGACGCGGTTGTTGAGGCCGAGCTTGGTGAGAATGCCGGAGACGTGGGTCTTGATCGTGGGCACGCTGAGGTGGAGCGCTGATCCGATCTCGGCGTTGGACCAGCCCTGCCCGACCGCGACGGCGACCTCCCGCTCGCGGTCGTTGAGCAGGCCCAGGCGGTCGACGGCGTGTGCGCGCCGCCGTTCGTGGTCGGCGACGGCCACCCGGGCGATGAGCCGCCTGGTGACCGCCGGCGACAGGACCGGCAGGCCCCGGGCCACCTGGCGTACCGCCGCCACGATCTCGCCGGGCGGGGTGTCCTTGAGCAGGAAGCCGGCGGCTCCGGCGCGCAGGGCGCGCAGGATGTGCTCGTCGGCGTCGAAGGTCGTGAGGACGATGACCTCGGGGGCTCGCGGGCGGGCGCGCAGGGCTTCGGTCGCGGCCAGCCCGTCCATCCTGGGCATCCTGATGTCCATCAGGACCACGTCAGGGCTGTGCCGGTCGACCAGCGGCAGCACCTCGGCGCCGTCGCCCGCCTCGGCGATCACGCGGAGGTCCGGGGCGCCGCCCAGCATCATCGCCAGGCCGGCACGCACCAGCGGATCGTCGTCGGCGATGAGCACGCCGACCATCCCGGGCTCTGCTGTGGTCACGGCGGCCAGGGTAGCCAGGCCGCCAGCCGCCAGCCACCCGAGGCGGCCGGGCCGTACTCCAGTCGCCCGTCCACCAGGGCCACCCGTTCGGCCAGGCCGATCAGACCCTGACCCCGCTGTACGGCAGAACCGGGCCGTAGAGCGGGTGCGGTGTTGGCCACCTCGACGGTCACCTCCCGGCCCGGCGCTCCCCCGACCCGGACGCTCACCTCGGCACCCGGGGCGTGCTTGCGCGCGTTGGTCAGCGCCTCCTGCACGATCCGGTAGGCGGTGCGGCCCACCCGGTCCGGCACGTCTCCTTCGAGCTCCGCACACAGGTCCACCCGCATCCCGGCCCTCCTGGACTCGACCACGAGTTCCCGTAGGCCGGCGAGGGTCGGCTGGGGCAGCTCGCCTACGGGTGCCCGCAGGACGCCGATGACCTCGCGCAGATCCTGCAGCGCCTGGTGGGCGCTCTCCCGGATCACCTTGGCCGCGCGAGCGATGTCCTCCGGCGGGGCGTCAGGGTGGAACTCCAGCGCCCCGGCGTGCACGCTCAGCAGCGACAGCCGGTGGCCGAGCACGTCGTGCATCTCTCTGGCGATGGTTTCGCGAGCCTGAAGCTGAGCCTGCTCGGCACGCAGGCGGGCCTCGGTCTCGGCGCGGGCCGCACGGTCGCGCAGCGACAGCACCAGCCGGCGCCGGTGGTGAATGGTCAGGCCCCAGCCGGCCGCTGCACCCTGGAGCGCGACGCCGAACAACCACAGCGGGAGCGGAGACATATCGGGCTCGGGATGCAGCACGACATAGATGAGCCCGGTGAGCAGGCTCAGCCCGAAGACCGCCATCGAGGTGCGCGGGGACCGGTGCACCGCGACGGTGAACAGCGCCACCAGCATCGCGCCCGCGGCCAACTCGGAGAAGGCCGACACCGCGACCAGCGCGACGGCGAGCTCGACCGGCCACCGGCGGCGCGTCCAGAGCGCGGCGCAGGCCAGCACACCGATGATCTGGTCGAGGTGGAACAGCCATGCGGGCACGCCCATGGGTGGCGTCTCGAGACGCTCGGCGGCGGCCAGGACGCCGAAGGACGCCGCGAACAGGAACAGAGCCGTGTCCACGATCCAGTCGCGCAGACCGCGCCGCCATAACGACCCACGTCCCAATGGACGCGTCGCCAAAGTGGGGGAGGAATCGTCCATATGCCGTCGAGCGTACGGCGCGGAGAGCCGTCGCACCCTGTCGCGGGTCGTGGCCGATACCGAGGACGACGACGCCGATACTTTCGTCAGCGGCGGTGTCCAGGATCAGCGACCAAGGTCGCCTTCAGAAGATCCCGACGGCCGATCCGCACCCCGGGGGCGTTCATTAGCGTCACACCGTGCGTAAGTTCATTGAACTACTCGGGTTCTTCCTGTTCGTCGCCGGCATCAGCGGGGCGATCGACCGCATCGCCGTCCAGCCGATCCTCGGCGGCCTCCTCAACGTCTTCAATCGCGTCGTCATCCCTCGCCTGGATTTCCTGACCGGCTACGAGCTGTTCGCGAACCTGACCGTGTCGGTCCTGGGACTCGCCGTGATGACCGCCGCGTCGCGGCTCAGGGCGTAGGGAAGTGAGGTGGTGCGGCTGCACCATCGATCTTGACGTTATTGCTGGAAAAACCCGGGTTTCACAGCAACAACGTCATGATCGATTGTTGGCACATCTCCCTTGAGAAATCAGGAGCGGCTTTCTTATGAACGGTTCCGGCACTTCGGATTCTCCAACTGAGCGCGGCTCCCGGCCCCTGCTGGAAGGTGGGCGCATGGCCTGGCGGCCCGTCGTCGTGCTGCTCCTGCTGGCGCCGTACCTGGGTGAAGTGCTGTCAACCGCGACACCTCCGCTCAAGCTGCTGCTGCCGTGGAACCTCGCCCTGCTCGTCGCGCTCTACGGCTGCGGCGCGCTGCTCTGCCGCGAGCTGGCTCACCGCTGGGGGCTCGGCCTGCCAGGGCTGGCCCTGCTCGGTGCGGCGTACGGTGTCTACGAGGAGGCACTGGTCGACCGGTTCTGGTTCGACCCCGGGTACGCGCAGTACACCGGCGTCGGCGACTACGCCCAGGTCTGGCACACGAACCTGTTGCTCGCCGCGAATCTCACCGCCTTCCATGCCGCGGTGAGCGTGTGCTCGTCGGTCCTCATCGTCACGTGGCTGTTCCCGGGCCACCGCGACCGCGCCTGGGTCCGCCCGCGCGGCCTGGTCGTCGCCGGGATCGCGATGCTGCTGGTCCTGTTCCTCGTGTACGAGGACCACTTCCGGCCGCCGCTCGGCCCGGTGCTCGTGGCGCTCGGGATCGGCGTCCTGCTCGTGGTGGCCGCGCTGCTCTCCCGGCGCCTGCCGCGTCCGGGCCGTGCTTCCTCGTGTCGCCCCCGGCCGCGCCTGCTCGGCGTTGTGGCGTTCGTCTGCACCGCTGCGCATTCCCTGCTCACCTATGCGGCTCCGTCGACGGGCCTGCCGTGGCCGGCCGGACTCGCCCTCGCCTTGGCACCGCTCGTGGTCGGCGTCCTGGCCGTCCGGCGCTGGGCCACGACGGGATCACTCGGGCGCGACGGGCTCTGGGTGGTCACGGGGATCCTCGGCTGCCCCGTCCTGGTCGACACGCTCGTCGGACTCGAAGGCCGCTACGACCTCACCGTCAGCGGCGTACTCACAGCCCTGGCCCTGGTCTGGCTGCACCGCCGCGTCCCCGCGGCCGCCGGCGACCAGACGCGTGGGTGACACCGTACGTGATCAACCGGAAGCAGGGAAAAACTACCGGTTGAGTAGGTGTAATCCTTTACGGTCGGGTCTCTCGAGGTGCTAGCTTTGCCCAAATAATCGCCAACAAGGCGGCGTGAGTGCAAGGCCGGAGTGCTGCCTGACCACGCGCCTTCCCCCCTTTCGAGTCTTCGAGCGAGACCATATGAACGCTGCTTCGCCATGCCCGGAACGTGTTCCGGCCTCCCCCGGCGACCTGACCCCGGCCGACCCCCAGTGGTACAAGCGGGCGGTCTTCTATGAGGTGCTGGTCCGCGGGTTCAAGGACTCCAACGGCGACGGCACCGGCGATCTGCGCGGGCTGATCGAGAAGATGGACTATCTCCAGTGGCTGGGGGTCGACTGCCTCTGGCTGCTGCCGCTGTACGAGTCCCCGCTGCGAGACGGCGGATACGACATATCCGACTATTTGAAGATCCTTCCGGAGTTCGGCGACCTCGGAGACTTCGTCAAGACGATCGAGGCCGCCCACGAGCGCGGCCTGCGCGTCATCACCGATCTCGTCATGAACCACACCAGCGACAAGCACCCGTGGTTCCAGGCCTCCCGTTCCGACCCCGACGGGCCGTACGGCGACTTCTACGTGTGGTCCGACGACCCGACCCGCTACGCCGACGCCCCGATCGTCTTCGTCGGCGCCGAGGAGTCCAACTGGACGTACGACCCCGTACGCGGCCAGTACTACTGGCACCGGTTCTTCCACCACCAGCCGGACCTCAACTATGACAATCCGGCCGTCCAGGAGGCGATGCTGGAGGTCCTCCGCTTCTGGCTGGATCTCGGCGTCGACGGCTTCCGGCTGGACGCCGTGCCGTACCTCTTCGAACGCGAGGGCACCTCGTGCGCCGGCCTGCCGGAGACGCACGACTACCTCAAGCGGATCCGGGCCGAGGTGGACCGGCTCTACCCCGACCGGGTGCTGCTCGCCGAGGCGAACGGCTGGCCGGCCGACGTGGTGGAGTATTTCGGCGACCCGACCAAGGGCGGTGACGAGTGCCACATGGCGTTCCACTTCCCGCTGATGCCGCGCATCTTCATGGCGGTACGGCGGCAGAGCCGGGAGCCGATCTCCGAAATCATGTCGGTGACCCCGAAACTGCCCGAGACGGCCCAGTGGGGCATCTTCCTCCGCAACCACGACGAGCTGACGCTCGAGACCGTGACCGAGGAGGAGCGCGACTACATGCACGCCGAGTACGCCAAGGACCCCCGGATGCGGGCCTACCTCGGCATCCGGCGGCGGCTCGCACCCCTGCTGGAGAACGACAGGGACCAGATCGAGCTGTTCACCGCGCTGCTGCTGAGCATGCCGGGATCGCCCGTCATGTACTACGGCGACGAGATCGGCATGGGTGACAACATCTGGCTGGAGGACCGGGACTCGGTCCGTACGCCGATGCAGTGGACCCCCGACCGCAACGCCGGCTTCTCCACCGCCGACCCGGGCCGCCTCTACCTGCCGACGGTGATGGACCCGGTGTACGGCTACCAGGCCGTCAACGTCGAGGCGCAGACGAAGAGCGAGTCGTCGCTGCTGCACTTCACCCGCCGGATGCTGCAGATCCGGCGGGAGCACCCGATCTTCGGCACCGGCGACTACACCGAGCTGTGGTCGGCCAACACCGGCGTGCTGTCGTACCTGCGGGAGGAGGGCGACGACCGGGTGCTGTGCGTCAACAACCTGTCGCGCTTCGCCCAGCCCGTCGAGCTCGACCTGCGCCGGTTCACCGGGATGACGCCGGTCGAGTGCCGCGGCGGCGTGCCGTTCCCCGTGATCGGCGACCTCCCCTACCGGCTCACTCTCCCCGGCTACGGGTTCTACTGGTTCTCTCTCGAAAACCGGAGCTGACTGCGCGGACGGTCACGGGCCGTCTCACCGGGCCGTGACCGGGATCCGAGCCCGGGCGGCCCGGCGGGCGGGGATCAGCGCGACCAGGAGGGCCGCGCCGATCGCGATGCCGATCGCCGCGGCGAGCATGCCCGGGGTCGGCGCCCGGCCGATGCCGGCGCCGACCCCGCTGTGCCGCCCCTCCAGGTCGATCAGGGCCCGCGACCACAACGCCCCCACGCAGCCGCCGAGGAGCACCCCGACCACCGCCAGCAGCCCGGTGCCGGTGACCAGCGTGGCCATGACCTGGCGCGGGGTGAGCCCCATCGCCTTGAGCACGGCCAGATCGAGCACGTGGTCGCGCAGCCCGAGCGCGCCGGCGGTCAGCAGGTTGGCCAGGCCGATCAGGGCCAGCACCACCACCAGCGCCACGATGATCACGCGGATCACCGCGAGCCGGTCGGCCGGGTTGACCGCCTGCGCGACCTCCAGGCCCTGCGCCTGCAGCCGGGCCCGTGCCTCCCCCGGCTCGGCCCCCGGCCGCAGCACCAGGCCGTAGAACCGCGGCGGCACCGCGTCCTTGGCCGCCAGACTGTCGATGCCGAGCGACAGCACCTCGCCGTCCTGCTCCGGCTCGATGACCCGCCCCACGATCCGAACGATCAGCGGGGTGCCGCCGATCGTGATGCGGACCCGGTCCCCGACACGCGCGCCGAGGAGATCGAGCAGACCCTGCCCGGCCACGGCCTCGCCGCGGTCGCGGAACATCCGTCCCTCCGCCACCGGGAACGGATAGGGATCGGCCGAGGTGCCCAGCGCCCGGGTCCGCACCGTCCTGGTCTGCCCGGGTACGAGGGCGTCGAGCTCGGCCCCCGGATAGGCCGCCACCACGTCGGGATCGGCCATCACCCGCTCGCGCGTCTCCTCCGCCGTCAGGTCGGCGGGCCGTACGGCGAGGGCCGCCGCCTGGCCGACTCCCTCCGGGTGCCGGATGAAGTCGTCGAGCGTCGCCCAGCAGCCGAGCCCGATCGTGATCATCATCATCGGGATCGCCACCCCGCAGATCGTGAGCAGCGCCGGTGTCCTCCGGGTGAAGGCGTCCCGCGCGCCGAGGACGAGCGCGGGCGGCAGCCGTACGAGCAGGGCGAGCCGGGCCAGCCGCGACAGACGGCCCCGAGGCGGAGCGGCGGGGACCGCGGGCAGGGGCGGGGTGCGGCCGCCCCGCCAGGCCGGCAGCCAGACCGCCACCAGCACCACCAGTGCCGTGCCCACCGTGATGGCGGCGTGCGGGCCCGGCGACAGCGGCGTCACGCCGCTCTCCCCCAGGGCGTACGCGGTGATCAGCCAGGCGGCGACCACGCCGAGTGCGATGCCGGCCAGTCCGAGGGCGCCGTGCTCGACCAGCAGCATGCGGGTGATCTGGCCGCGGGTGAACCCGAGCGACTTGAGCGTGGCGATGTCGCGCAGCTGGGTCAGCACGCGGCCGCCGGTGACGTTGGCGAGCGCGAGCGCGGCGGCGACCAGGCCGGCCACGCCGAACAGCCCGAGCAGCAGGCCGAGCAGCCGGTTGTCCAGCTCCATGGCCGCCCGGACCTCCCGCCACGTGGTGACCCGCTGCACCTGCCCGTGCAGCGTGAAGACGGCTCGCTGCACGATGAGATCGGTCAGTCCCGGGTCGGCCAGCCGCAGCCCGGTGACGGTCTCGGTGCGGCCGGGGGCGGGCTCGACCGCGGTGAGCGTCTGCCGGAGCGTCCAGGCCAGGCCGGGCGCCCATTCCGGGTAGAAGCCCTGGTCGCCGGTTTCCGCGAGCCCGGCCACGGTGAGCGTGTGCGTGGCGCCGTTCAGGCCGGTGACGGTGAACGGGCTGCCCGGCCGCAGGCCGATCGCCCGGGCGAACGACCGCTCGACCACGACCCCCTCCGGATGGCGTACGTCGAGCCAGCGGCCCTCGCTGAGCAGTGGACGTGCGACCGCGGGAAGCGCCGCCGGCGCCTCCTGAAGCGAGATCGGCACCTTGCGGCCGCGGTCGGCGGCGAGGGTCGCCGGGGCGCTGTGGTACGGCCCGGCCACGTCGGTGACGCCGTCGAGGCTCTTGAGCGCGGAGACGTCGGGGACGGTCTTGGTGTGGAGCCAGATGTGGGCGCCGCGGCCGCGCTCGAACAGACCACGCCAGGGATTGGTGCCGTCTTCGAGGAGGGTGGCCGCGGCGATGAGCGCGGTGACGATCCCCGCCACCGTCAGAACGGTCAGCAGCGCCTGGCCCCGGCGGGCCCGCAGATCGGCGCGGATCCACCTCCCCTCCGCCGAACCGATCATGCGGCTAGCCACGCAGCTCCACCACGTCGCCTGCCGTACCACCCGGGCCCCGCCGCCGCACGATGGCGCCGTCGTCCACGATCTCGCCGTCGAGCAGGCTCACCACCCGGTCTGCCAGTCCGGCGACGCGCGCGTCGTGCGTCACCAGCACGATCGTCTGGCCCTGCCGGTGGACCCGGCTCAGCAGCTTGAGTACGTCGCGGGTGTTGCGGCTGTCCAGGTTGCCGGTCGGTTCGTCGGCCAGGAGCAGCCTCGGCTGGTTGGCGAGCGCGCGGGCGAGCGCCACGCGCTGCTGCTCCCCACCGGACAGCTGGGCGGGCGCGGCGGCCGCTCGATCGGTCAGGCCGAGTTCGCCGAGGAGGTATTCGCGCCGCTCGCGGGCATGCCGCGGCGAGGCGCCGCCGAGGAGCGCGGGCAGCTCCACGTTGTCGGCCACGGTCATGTTGGTCACCAGGTTGAAGAACTGGAAGACGAAACCGATCTTCTCGCGGCGTAGTACGGCCCAGCCGCTCTCCGACAGCGTGTCGGCACGTTTGCCGTCCAGCCAGATCTCGCCGCTCGTGCGCGTGTCCAGCCCGCCGAGCAGGTGAATGAGGGTCGACTTGCCCGACCCGGACGGTCCCATGATCGCCACGAACTCGCCGGGATCGACGGTGAGATCAACGCCGCGCACGGCCGGTACGGGAAGCCCGCGGCCGGACTGGTAGATCTTCACCAGATTGACCGCTCGGATCGCCGGTGTCGTGGTCACGAAATTCGCCCTGACTGCGAGATCACGCAGGGCATCGCCGCAGGTGCGAGGGGCATGCTGCGAGTTTCTGCAAGATCACAACAGGTGTTAGCGCTGGTCGGGCCGTTTTCTGCGAGTATTCGCAAGATCACGGTGGGGGGTGGTGGGGGGGTGAGCGGCATTAGGGGAGCTCCTCCTGGCAGCGTTCGAGCCAGTCGAGGTCGGCCTGCAGGTGGAGCATGGCGCCCTCGATGAGCAGGAGTGCGACGCGGTCGCCGGGATCCGTACGCTCGGCCAGCTCGCCGAGCTCCCGCATCAGGGACAGGTAGTGCCGGCGCTGCCGGTTGATCAGCGCCATTCGGTCCGACAATCCGGTCATCGGGGCCAGCACGAGTTTCATGAAGAACTCGTCCCGGACCCTGGGACCCTCGGTGGGCTCCTCGGCCCAGGCCTGCAGGGTCTCGAGGCCGGCGGCCGTGATGTAGTAGACCTTCTTGTTCGGCCGGTTCGACTGCTCGACGCCGACCGACCGGACGTGCCCGTCCTTCTCCAGCCGCCCGAGCGTCACATATATCTGGCCGATGTTCGGCGAGGGGTACGCGCTGCCGAAGATCGCCTCCAGTGCCTGTTTGAGTTCGTACCCATGGGCAGGTTCCTTCGCAAGGAGCGCCAGCAGCGACTGCCGCACGCGCTCACCCCCAGCCGTCGGAAAGCAGTTACCGGAGCGTTATCGGCTTCAGCGTTGACCTCCACATTATCGCTATGCATAACATGCATGTATCTACCTAACACGTATGTAACTCGCAAGACCCGCAAGACACGTGGAGGCCGTGTGGTTCGCCGAGCCGTCGCCCTGCTGGCCGCTCTGCTCGCGGCCGGATGCGCGGGGTCCGCGGACACGGCCGCCGGCGGGCCGGCCGACGACGGGACCGGCGGCACCGGCCCGATCACGCTGGCGATCGGGCGGGACACCACCGCCTATCTGGCGCCTCTGCTGGACCGGTGGAACCGGGCACATCCCAACGAGCCGGTCACCCTGCTGGAACTCCCGGAGGCGGCCGACGAGCAGCGCGCCCAGATGGTCGCCAACCTGCAGGCGCGCAGCGACGTCTACGACGTGCTCGGGCTCGACGTGGTCTGGACGGCGGAGTTCGCCGACGCCGGCTGGATCGTGCCGCTCGACCGCAGCCGGTTTCCGCTGGACAGGATGCTCAAGGGGGTCGCCGACACGGCGATCTACCGCGACCGGCTGTGGGCGGCGCCGTACGTGAGCAACGCGGGCCTGCTCTACTACCGCTCCGACATCCTGAAGAAGGAGCACCTGAAACCGCCCAAGACCTGGGCGGAACTGCGCGATCAGGCCCGGCGACTGACCGAGAAATATCACATCGGGGGATATGCCGGACAGTTCCTCCCCTACGAGGGGCTCACCGTGAACTTCGCGGAGGCCGTACGGTCCGCGGGCGGGTCGATCCTCAGCCCGGACGCCCGGAGCGTCACCCTGGATCTCGGCACCGCGCGCACCGCGCTCGGCTTCCTCGTCGGCGGCGTCAAGGAGGGGTGGATCCCCCGCGAGGCCCTGACGTACAAGGAGGAGGAGTCCCGGCTCGCCTTCCAGGAGGGGCGGCTGCTGTTCGCGCGCAACTGGCCGCACGCGTACGGCCCGGCCACCGACTCGGCGCTCGCCGGCAAGTTCGCGGTGACCCGGCTGCCCGGCCTGGACGGCCCGGGATCCAGCGCGCTCGGCGGGCTGAACCTCGCGATCAGCGCGTACTCCAGGCACCAGAAGACCGCGCTCGACTTCATCCGCTACTTCACCGGCCCGGAGATCCAGCGGCTCGTGCTCACCGAGGGGTCCTTCCCCCCGGTCCGGGCCGAGCTGTACGACGACCCGGAACTGATCAGGCGATTCCCGTACCTGCCCGTGCTCAAGGAGTCGATCCTGTCCGCACGGCCGCGGCCGGTAACTCCCGACTACAACCAGGTCAGCCTGGTGATCTCCAGCACCGCGTCCGCGGCGCTGGGCCTTGACACACCCGTTGACGAAGCCGTCGCCGACCTGAAACAGGGCCTCGGCGAGGTGATCCACCCCGGAGGATAGATGATGCGCAAACTCCCCATCCCGATCGCACTGCTCGCTCTCGCCGCCGTAGCGTGCGGCGGCAACTCGGGCGGCAACTCGGGCGGCGAGCCCGCGGTCGGCCAGACGAGCGCCTCCAGCGGCGGTGGCGACGCCGCCGCCGCGGCCAAGCCGTTGGACGGCGTCACGATCGAGGTCGCGGCCAAGTGGACCGGCGACGAGCAGGCCAACTTCGAGCAGGTGCTCAAGGCGTTCCAGGACAAGACCGGCGCCACCGTGACCTATGCCTCGACGGGTGAGGACACCGGCGCCTTCCTCGGCCCCCGCATCCAGGGCAACAATCCGCCGGACGTCGCGATCCTGCCGCAGCCGGGTCTCGTACAGCAGTACGCCGACGAGAACGCGCTCAAGCCGCTGACCCCCGAGGTGCAGGCGCAGATCGACCAGAACTACACCCCGTACTGGAAGGAGCTCGGCTCCGCCAACGGCCAGGTGTACGGCGTGCTGGTCAAGGCCGCGCACAAGTCACTCATCTGGTATCGGCAGCAGGCGTTCGACGACGCCGGGGCGCAGGAGGCGGCGACCTGGGACGACCTGGTCAAGAACGCGCAGCTGCTGGCCGACTCCGGCACGCCGCCGTTCGCGCTGTGCGGCGCCTCGGGCTGGACGCTCACCGACCTGTTCGAGAACGTCTACCTCTCCTCGGCCGGCCCGGAGAACTACGACAAGCTGTCCAAGCACGAGATCCCGTGGACCGACCCCACGGTGACCACGGCCCTGGAGAAGATGGCCCAGATCTTCGGGAAGAAGGAGTTCCTGCTGGGCGGCGCCTCCGGCGCCCTGCAGACCGACTTCCCGACGTGTGTCACCCAGGTCTACGGCCAGAAGAAGGCCGCGATGGTCATCGAGGCCGACTTCGTCGCGGGAGCGGCCGCCCAGTCCGGCGCGAAGGTCGGCGAGGACGCCAAGGCCATGGCGTTCCCCAAGGTCGGCGACACCGAGCCGGTCGTGCTCGGCGGTGACATCGCGGTGGCGCTGAAGGACTCCAAGGGCGCGATGGCCCTGCTGGAGTTCCTGGCCTCCAAGGAGGGCGGCGAGATCTGGGCCAAGCTGCCCGGCTACCTGTCGCCCAACCGCAACGTCTCGCCCGACAACTACCCGAACGAACTGACCAAGCAGCTCGCCCAGACGATCATCTCGGCCGGCGAGGCGGTCAGGTACGACATGTCGGACCTGGCGCCCAGCGCTTTCGGCGGCACGGACGGCAAGGGCGAATGGAAGGACCTGCAGGACTTCCTGCGCGACCCCTCCGATGTGAAGGGTGCGCAGAAGAAGCTCGAGGCGGACGCGGCCAAGGCGTTCAAGAAGTAGTGGGAGGAAGGCCGTGACCGAACGGAAGGGGCCGCGCGCACGGCTCGGCCCCTCGCCGACGCTGGCGGTGCTGTTCCTGCTGCCCGCGCTGCTCCTGCTCGGGGTGTGGATGGTCTACCCCGTCATCTACTCGATCTTCCGCAGCCTCTACGACGCCACTGGCGAGCGCTTCGTCGGGCTGGGCAACTACGGCTCGATCTTCACCGACTCGGCGACGCTGACAACGATCAGGAACAACATCATCTGGGTCGTGGTCGCCCCGCTGGTGGTGACGGTGCTCGGCCTCATCTTCGCCGTGCTGACCGAGCGGATCCGCTGGGCGACCGCGTTCAAGCTGGTCCTGTTCATGCCGATGGCGGTCTCCCTGCTCGCGGCAGGCGTCATCTTCCGGCTCGTCTACGAACAGGACCCCGACAAGGGCGTGGCCAACGCCGTGCTGACCACGGTCCACGACACGTTCTCCGCCGGCCAGGGCTATCCGGGCGCGCGGCCGCGTGAGAACGACCAGTCCCCGGCGGTCGCGCAGCAGGACGGCACGGTGACGGTCAGGCAGCCGGCCCGGCCCGGCCAGGCGGTGCTGATCCCGCTCGTCGGCCTGCCGCCGGACTCCGTCAAGGACGCGCCGCCCGCCACGGCGGTCGCCCCGGCTGACGGTGTGGCCGCCGACGCGATCGGCGGCACCGTCTGGCTCGACGTCGTACGCGGCGGCGGCGGCACGGTCAACCAGGTCGACCCGCAGGAGAAGGGCCTGGCCGGCATCACGGTCGAGGCGGTCTCCGACGGTCAGGTGAAGGCGACCACCGAGACGGCCGCCGACGGCACCTTCCACCTCACCGGCCTGCCCGCCGGGTCCTACACGGTACGGCTCCCGCAGTCGAACTTCGCCGCCCCGTTCAACGGGCTGACCTGGCTGGGGCCGACACTGATCACCCCGGCGATCATCGGCGCGTACATCTGGGTGTGGGCCGGGTTCGCGATGGTGCTGATCGCGGCCGGGCTGTCGGCGGTTCCCAGGGACGCCTTGGAGGCGGCGCGGATCGACGGGGCGACCGAGTGGCAGGTGTTCCGGCGGATCACGGTGCCGCTGCTCGCGCCGGTGCTGCTCGTCGTCTTCGTCACGATGGTCATCAACGTGCTGAAGGTCTTCGACCTGGTGTTCATCATCGCCCCTGGCTCGGTGCAGCCACAGGCCAACGTGATCGCGCTGGAGATGTGGCGGGTCTCGTTCGGCGGCGGCAACAACCAGGGCATGGGAAGCGCACTCGCGATCTTCCTGCTCGTGCTGGTGGTGCCGTTCATGATCTTCAACATCCGCCGCTTCAGAAGGGACGAGCGATGACGACCGTGGCGGCCGAGCCGCGGCAGCAGGCGGCCGGGATCGAGCGCGGCCTCGCGGGCCGACTGCTGGACCGGATCGGCGGCGGCGTGGTCCAGGTGTTCCTGGTCCTCGTCGCGGTGTTCTGGCTGGTGCCGACGCTGGGGCTGCTCGTCGTGTCGATGCGCGACGACACCGCCAACAACTCGAGCGGCTGGTGGACGTTTTTCACCAAACCGGCCCAAATCACCTTCGAAAACTACTCGAACCTGCTGACCTCCGGCTTCACCTCGTCGTTCTGGAACACTATCCTGATCACGGTCCCGGCGACCTTGCTGATCATCTTCATCGCGGCGATGGCGGCCTACGCGTTCGCCTGGATCGAGTTCCCCGGCAGGGACACGGTCTTCCTGCTCGTCATCGCCCTGCTGGTGGTGCCGATCCAGATCGCGCTGATCCCGATCGCCAAGCTGTACGGAACATTCGGGATCTTCGGCTCGATCGTCAGCGTGGTCCTGTTCCACGTCGCGTTCGGCCTGCCGTTCGCCATCTTCCTGCTGCGCAACTTCTTCGTGGGCATCCCACGGGAGCTGCTGGAGGCGGCGAGGATGGACGGCGCACCGGAATGGCGGATCTTCGCCACCGTGGTGTTCCCGCTGGCCAAGCCGGCGGTCGCCTCGCTCGGGATCTTCCAGTTCCTGTGGGTCTGGAACGACCTGCTCGTCGCCCTGGTCTTCGCCGACACCCAGAACCAGCCGATGACCAAGGCGCTGCAATCTCAGATGCGGCAGTTCGGCACCAACGTGGACATCCTCGCTCCCGGGGCCTTCCTGTCGCTCATCATCCCGCTGGTCCTGTTCTTCGCCTTCCAGCGGTACTTCGTCCAAGGCCTGCTCGCGGGCTCGGTGAAGTGACCTCGGAACGTCGGATGCCCGCTTCACGGGGGTGAGCGGGCATCCGATCTTCATCTGCCATGCCTGCCGTACGGCACGCGAAAAGCCGATAGAGTGCCCGACCATGGCAGGACGTCCGTTGCACGAACTCGTGGAAGCCGGCTGGGCTCAGGCACTCGAACCCGTCGCAGGGCGGATCGCCGCCGTGGGCGACTTCCTGCGGCAGGAGATCGCGGAAGGCCGCCAGTATCTCCCCGCCGGGTCCCAGGTGCTCCGCGCGTTCCAGCAGCCGCTGAGCGCGGTCCGCGTGCTGATCGTCGGACAGGACCCCTATCCCACCCCCGGCCATCCCGTGGGGCTGAGTTTTTCGGTCGCCCCCGACGTGCGCCCGCTGCCGGGCAGCCTGGTCAACATCTTCAAGGAGTACGCGGCCGACCTCGGCCATCCGGCGCCGTCCAACGGCGACCTCACCCCCTGGACCGAGCAGGGCGTGCTCCTGCTCAACAGGGTGCTGACGGTGATGCCGGGCAAGCCCGCCTCCCATCGTGGCAAGGGCTGGGAGGAGGTCACCGAGCAGGCCATCAAGGCGCTCGTCACACGTGGCGGCCCGCTGGTGGCCATCCTGTGGGGTCGCGACGCGCGCAACCTGCGACCGATGCTCGGCTCCGGGGACACCGCCGTACCATGCATCGAGTCCGCGCACCCGAGCCCGCTGTCCGCGCGCAACGGGTTCTTCGGATCCCGGCCGTTCAGCCGGGCCAACGAGCTGTTGGAGCGGCAGGGCGCCGCGCCGGTCGAGTGGAAACTACCCTGACGCCTGACCGATAGGATCAGTCAGCATGAGCGATGCAACGGACACGGGACGCTATCTGCGCCTCACCGTCGACCTGGTGGTCGAGGTCCTCGACGTGGACGCCCTGCAGGCGGCGGCGCTGGCCGAGATCCGCAGCCCGGAGGCGGAGCTGGACGACGCCGAGCGCCAGGAGCAGATCGAGCTGGTGAGCGCCGACGAGACCGGCGCCTCGGCGCTGCAGTGGCTCATCGAGCCCGACCACGTGCTCGGCCTCGTCGAGCACGTCCGGGAGGTGGAGCCGAGGGAGGCCATGCTGGGCGTCGAGCCGTCCGAGGGCATCCTCGAGGAAGAAGGCGACCACGACCACGAGGGCCCCGACGACCACCTGCTCTGAGCGTCCTCGCCGCCACGTTCACCGGCGTGGCGGCGAATCCAGCACGACCCCGCCCACAAATCCCGCCTGACCCGGTTCCGCTCCGGCGCGGCCGGCCATGTGCGAAACGCTTCCGCCGGTGTCGAAGGCGAGCAAGACGGCGAGCATTCCGAGCATGCCCCCCATCACCGCCCGCTGCGCGCGCAACCAGCCGGGCCGTCGCGACAGGAAGCCCGCGATGCCACCGGCGGCCAGCACGATCGACAGGTTCACCGAGGCCGCCACCATTATCTGGAAACCGCCGAGAACGATCCCCTGAAGCAGTACGTTTCCTTTTCCCAGGTCGATGAACTGCGGAATGACGGAGATGTACAGGATGGCTATCTTCGGGTTCAGCAGATTCGTCATCAGGCCCATCGCGAAAAGCCGGTGCGGAGGATCGTCAGGCACGTCCCGCACCGTGAAGACCGATACGCCACCGGGCCTGACCGTCTTCCAGGCGAGCCACAGCAGGTAACCGGCGCCAAGCAGCCTGATCACCGTGAGGATTCCGGGAAACGCGGTGATCAGCGCGGCCAACCCGAGGTTCGTGCCGACCAGATAGACAAGGAATCCCGCGACGACACCGCACAGGGAGATGATTCCGGCCCGGCGTCCCTGACCGATGCTCCGGGAGACCAGGTACAGCATGTTCGGACCGGGAGACAGCACCATGCCGAGCGAGATGGACACGACGCCCAGAATCGCGCCCTGCTCCACCATCGATGCCACCCCCTTTCCATGACGCTCTCATCACGACCTCCTCAGCGTATTCCGCGAGCATATTCGAGTGCAATATTAATATTGCACTCGGTGCAATTCTCTGTTTGGATTGTCTTCACGGGCCCCCGCGAGAGGAGACGGCGATGGAGAGCTTTCGGCTGGTCGCGGACGAGGTGGCCGCGGAGATCGCCGCCGGACGGCTACGACCGGGAGACCGGCTGCCTCCACAGCGGGACTTCGCCCGGCGGCGCGGCATCGCCAACTCCACAGCCGTCCGCGTCTACAAGGAACTGGGCCGCCGCGGCCTGACGGTCGGCGAGGTCGGCCGCGGCACGTTCGTACGGGCCTCCGCCCGGCAGCTCGGAACCGCCCTCGCCGAACCCAGCGACAGCAGAATCGATCTCGAGCTCAACCATCCCGTCGTGCCCGAACAGGCCCGCCTGCTCGGGGACGCCATGAAGCCGCTGCTCCGCCCGGACGTCCTGCTGTCGGCCATGCGGCCGGTGGGTGCGGCCGGAACGCCACTCGCCCGCGACGTCGTCGTGGATCTGGTCGCACGCGGCGGCTGGCGCCCGGACCCGGCGCGGGTGCTCTTCGCCGGCAACGGCCGTCAGGCGATCGCGGCCGCCATCGCCGCGCTGGTTCCTCCGGGCGCGCGGCTGGGAGTCGAGGAGCTCACCTATCCCGTGCTCAAGGCGATCGCCGCCCGGCTCGGGGTCACCCTCGTCCCCTTGACGGTCGACGAGGCCGGGCTGGTCCCCGACGCCGTGGCGGCCGCGGCACGCAAGGCTCCGCTGAAGGCGATCTATCTCCAGCCGACGCTGCACAACCCGTTGTCGCTCAGCATGCCCGTCGAACGCCGGGCCGAGCTCGCGAGCGTGCTCACGCGGCTGGGCGTCCACGCGATCGAGGACACGATCTGGTCGTTCCTCCGGGACGACCTGCCACCACTCGCCGCCTGGGCGCCCGAGCACACGATCCTCATCGACAGCCTCTCCAAACGGCTCGCGCCCGGGCTGACCGTCGGATTCGCCGTCGTTCCCGAGGCGGCGGTCGCGAACGTCACCGCGGCGCTGCACTCCGGGGCCTGGACGCCCATGCGGTTCGCACTCGAGGCGGCTGCCCAGTGGTGGACGGACGGCGTCGTACGGTCGGTGACCAGCGGCAAGCAGCGAGAAGTGGCCGTCCGGCAGGAGATCGCCACCCGCCACCTGGGCGAGTTCTCGGTGCGCAGCGATCCGCGTTCCTACTACTGCTGGTGGGAGCTCCCGCCGCCGTGGCGGGCCGACACGTTCGTGGCGGCCGCCGCACGGCACGGCATCGCCGTGACTCCGGCGGCGGCCTTCGCCGTGGGCGACTACCGTGCGCCGAACGCCGTCAGGCTCGGCCTCGCGTCGCCCCCCGCCGAAACGCTGGCGCGCGCTCTGGCCACCCTCAGCGGCCTCGCCCGCTCCTCCCCGGACGATCTCCTGACCGATTGAGGGCAGGGCACCGTGCCAGGTAGGCCCGGGGATGGGGGCGCCGGGACGGTGGTCAGCAGGTGATGGTCACCAGCTTGGAAACTCCTACGTTGAAACCGCCGCCCCCCGAGGTCCGGTGCAGGCTGATGAACAGCTCACCTCGGAAGGTCCCCTCGACGCACGGCGCGACGACGGTCGCCTGGAAGGTCGGGCCGGATTCCTGAAGCTCTGCGACGCCGTTCTCCACCCCTTCCGACCCGTTGAACCAGAGCAGCATCCAACCGTGGTCCACGGATCCCTTCGGGCAGATGACGCTCCCGTTCACGGTCATGGTCTCGCCGTTCGACACGGGTTCGGTGACGTTGACCACGCACTCCGGGACGTCGTTCCTCGTCATCGTCGTGTCGGCGTTGGCCGCGCCGCCCGGCGCTATCACGGCCAGTGCGGCGGCGAGCATCGCCGACACCGCGACGGATGTTCTGAACCTTCTCATGATCTCCTCCGATCCTGAGCGAAAGATCCCTTAAGCGCCACCGTCACCCACTCGACCAATTTAGTCAAGATTTGAACATCTTTGTCGTCAGGCGGCCAGGATGCCGGGGGTGCGGCAGAGCCAGTCGTTGACCGTGCCGTCGAAGCCGTCCGGCGGGCCGATCCGCAGGCATGACCGGTCGGCGGCGTCCCGCGTCAGCCGTACGCGGAAGGGCTCGTCATCGAGATCGGGGCTGCCGGAGAACACCGCGAAGTCGGCCTGGCCGATCCGCAGGTGCTCGCCGATCGTCCGGCATGGGGCACCCGGGTGACCGGTGATCCAGTCGAGATGCCCGAGCAGCAGCCGATCGGCGACGGCGCGCAGGATGTCGACCGTGCAGAGGCTGTGCGCGCACGCGGCGCCGTCCAGCATGATCTCAGGTAGGCCGAACCGGCGCAGGCCTCGGGTCGTCACCCGCAGACACGAGCAGAGCCCGGAGGCCGCCGGCTCCCACGGCGGGCAGGAGCCGGTCTCGTCGACCTCCGACGTCCAGCCCAGCCAGTCGTC
Source organism: Sphaerimonospora thailandensis (assembly GCF_016863115.1). Taxonomy (GTDB): domain Bacteria; phylum Actinomycetota; class Actinomycetes; order Streptosporangiales; family Streptosporangiaceae; genus Sphaerimonospora; species Sphaerimonospora cavernae. The sequence goes on along the minus strand of NZ_BOOG01000011.1, from coordinate 166,211 downwards.
GCCGAGCCGGAACTCCTGCCGCTCCCCGGGGCATTGGGGGCAGTGGGTTAAGGCGGTGCCGGTGAGCGGGTCGACGATCACTCCGTGGTAGGCCTCGGCCACCCCGCGAGCGGCCGCCCGGGCGACCTGCGCCGCCTCCGGCTGGGCGGTCACGGGTGCGATGCTGGAGACGACGATGTGGTGGCGGGCCCTGCGCACCTGTTTGCGGATGTCGTCACCGTCCAGGTCCATCCGCCGCCACGGCGACTGCGCGGCCCGGAACGCCTCCAGTTCGAGCCGGGGCGTGCCCAGCGCCTCCATCGCCGTGCGCCGGTGCGGCCGCCCCATCCGCCACGGCACGATCGAGGACAGCTCGGTCGGGGTGCGGTCGGTCACGACGACGAAAACGCTCGTGGTCTCGGCCGGCACCGGATATGTGATCTTCATGGGTTCCTCCTCAGAACGCCTGGAGGTCCCCAGCCTGCGCCGATCACGTCCAGAAAATCTCCGCCGAACGCCGTTCTGTGGACAAGGGCGCTTATCCACAGATCATGCGGAGTCAGAGGGGAGTCAGAGGCAGGTCGAGGACTCCCAAGCTGATTTTATTACCATTTCCGGACGGGCCGATAATAGGACGAAAATCACAGAAAAAGATCTCTTCCTTGGATTCCTCGCCTGATATACGCTGCAGAAGCAGACGCGTCCCGGGATACGGGAGACGGAAAAGATTCTGGAGGAACAAGACCATGTACCCGCCGGAAACCCCCCCTACGTGCGACAGCTGCATCAGGGAGCCGCGACGGCAGAGCAGGTACGCACCGTCCGCCTATTCAAGACTCAACTTATGCGACGAATGTATCAAAGCAGACATTCGATGCTATTCATGCCAGGTCCGTGCGGCATTCTCGGACGGCCGCCTGCTGCGCGGCACAGTCAAGGTCGATGACCGCGACTACCGCTGCTCCTACTGCGCCTCCCCCAGCCTGGTCGAGAGCCAGGACGCGGCCGACAAGGTGCTGTACTCGACGAGGAACTGGCTCGACAAGTGGTTCGCCCGTCACGGCGAGGAGGAGAAGATCCTTGCCAAGCTCTCCATCTCCGTCACCCTCGTCGACGCGGCGACACTCGCGACCGGCGATGGAGAGAAAGGCACCATCCTGGGCCGCGCGATATGGACACGCGGCTCAACCGATTTTCAGATCAAAATCATCCGGAAGCTGCGGGTGGTGCCTTTCCTGGAGACCCTGGCACACGAACTCACCCACGTCTGGGCCTACCGCACGGGAAATGATGGCAAGGAAGCCATCGAAGGATTCTGCAACTATGTCGCCTACATGGCACTTGGCACGGTACATGGCAAGTTAGCGGATGACGCGAGACGGCGAGAAGCTTATATGCTCAAGGAGGTCGATATCCGATATGGGGGAGATTTCAAAGCGATCAGGCTCGGCTGCCGGAGCGAGACAGCGAACCCGGTCACCTTCTTCAAGAAGATGGCTTAGGTCGTGTCCCGCCCGGCAACGACGACGGGCTGATCCGCCGAGGGACGCTCGTCGTGGCGGCGTCTGTCCCTCCATCGCCGCCACGAGATCGTCGAGCCCGGCCGACTCACATTGTCGGCGACATCCCCGAGATCGAGTCATACCGAAGACCGGGCAGGGCAGTACCCGACCGAGGGTCAGTGCACGTCGCCACAGGTGAGGTCGAACTCGTCGGCCTTCACACCCTGCAGGAAGGCGGACCACTCGTCGGAGGTGAAGAACAGCTTGGGGCCGTCGGGGTCCTTCGAGTCCCGTACGGCGATCAACCTCCCGTGACCGGCCTTGTGGGCGGCCTTGTGGGCGGTGCCGTCGACGTGCTGCCCGCTCATGTGATGAGGGGTCAGCGCGACGTGCTCGAGCTCGGTGACTTCGACGCAGTTGCCGCCGTTGTCGCCGGAAAAGCTTGACTTGCGCCACAGCGCGCTGTTCAGGTCCATCTCTCCTCCATCGTTTTCTTGATCAATTCAAGCGACATGTTCAACGGAAGCGCCTCGGTCCGGATGGCCTCGAAACGCTCGATCGCCGCCGAGACGTCGCCCGCATCGCTCGTCGTGATGCCGCGGATGGCGGTCTCCGCGTACAGAACGTCGCATCCGTCATCCAGCGTGGCTATGACGAACCCGCCGAGCAGCCCCGAATGCATGCCCTGCGGGACGATCTGAACGCTCAGCCGTGGACCGGCCATCGCGATCAGGTGATCGAGTTGCTCGCGCATCACCTCCCGCCCACCGATCGGCCGGTACAGCACCGCCTCGTCGAGGACACAGCGGAAGATCGGGGGCTGCGGATCCTCCCGGGTGAGGATGAGCCGCCGGTGCAGCCGAGCCGCCACGGCCGTCTCGTTGCCTCGCAGGACCACGTGTGCGTACGACTCGGTCTGCAGCAGTCCGGGGATCACGAGCGGCTCGTACGTCCGCAGCGTCGTGGCCTCCTGCTCCTTGTCGCGCCACTTACCGAACCAGGAGGGGAAGACCTGGCCCTTCCGCCAGTCGAGGAGTCGCTGCAGCGCGCCACCCGTGGACAGGACGTCGTCGCAGCACTGGGCGAACTCCGGACTGGCCGGAAGCTGACCGGTCTCGACACCGCTGATCAGGGACTCACTGAAGTGGATCTTCTGGGCGAGTTGCGCCTGGGTCAGCCCCGCCTCCTGACGGTAATGACGCAGCTCCCTGCCCCAGATCGCCTGTGGTGAATAGGCATCGACCACAACGCCTCCTTCGCCCGGAGTTGACGGCAGGGCCCAACGACAGGGTCCGACCACGCCCGCGATCGGTGAAATTCCGGTCCGTGACGGGTTACAAACAGAGAGTAGTCAAGTTGGAGCCGTCCGTGGCCGAAAATCGACAGCAGGAGAGCCGCAATCCCGTCAGGCCGGGTTCACCGCATGCGGAAGACCGGTCCACGGGGGCGGAACGGGAGATGCCCGCCCGCCGGAATCAGGAACGCGTGCTCACGCCGCACCCTGACGACATCGCACTCGCCATCGGTGATGATCAGAATCGGTCCGTCCGGCGGAAAGTCGTCCGCCCGTTCGAGCAGGTCGACCCCGGGCTGCAGCACCGTTCCGCCGCGTCCCCGCACCCGCACCTTCTGGGCGATGTCCGCCACGGGCAGATATCCCGCGTCGTAGGCGGCCGCGTCGCAGAACACCACTCGGGCGCGTGGCACGTCGCGGGCCGCCGCGTAGGAGGCGATCGCACCGAGCGCCTTGCCCAGGAGCTTCGTGTCCATGGAGCCTGAAGTGTCGAGCACGACGCCGAAGGTCGACCGCCATGTCGTCTCCTCCGGACGCACCCAGCCGGGACGGGGGATGTCAGGACTGGCCGCCTGCCGGCGGGAGGCCCTGGCGTACGAGCGGCACCGCTCGATCGTGGGAACGTGCTCCTCGAACCACCGCGCCAGCTGGGCGTCCCACGGCAGCGGCGGCTGATCGAGGGCTCTGATCTCCTGCTCCAAGCCGGCCGGCACGTCACCTCGTCCGCTGTCGCGGTGGTAGACGAGACCGGCGGCCAGCGCGTTCCGGTAGTAGGTGTCCAGGTCCACGTAACGGCCGGGAGCCCCGGGGCGCGGCAGCGGCTCGCCCAGCACGTCACCACGGCCCCGCCCGCGCAGGGTCGCGAGCTTGCGCAGACGGCGCAGGTCGCCCGCGATCCGGTCGTACACGGCCTCTCCCGAGAGGCCGCGCAGGTCCGGGTCGTACAGCAGGCCCTCCGGCATCTGCCCGACGCCCATCTCGACCAGCCACCCGTTGACGACGTAGTCGCAGGCCACGTTCCACAGGTACGGCTCCCGCCAGCCGACCCGGTCGCCGTGGCGGAGCGCGGCGTGCAGCATCTCGTGTGCCAGCACGAACCGCCACTCCTGCTCCGTCAGGCCCGCGAGGGGGTTGATGTATATCTCCGCCGACTGCGCGTTGACCGCGGCGATCGAGATGTCCCAGCCGCGGGCCAGATCGGCGTCCGCGACGATCGTCATCCCGGCGGCGAGGGCGCCCAGCAGCGGGTACGACGAGACGAACCAGCCGAGGGCGAGGTCCCAGGGTTTCTTGATGTGGCTCTTGAGCGAGCCGTGCGCGCCCCCGGCCATCTCGACGGCCAGCGTGGCCGCGGCGGAGACGCCGATGGCGAAGGCCCTTTGATGGTCGACCCGCGCGGCCAGTTCCGCCGAACCGACGAAGAAGTCCGGGAATGACGGCACGTCGAACTCGGTCGGCACACCGGAGCTCCGCCACAGGCCGGCCAGCGTCCCTTCGTTCTCGGCGGGGAAATGCGGCAGCCGCTCAGGCGGTCGGCCGATCTTGAGCGTGGTGAGGAACCTGTCGACGGCCACGCAGCACGCGGCGAGATACGCATGCCCCGGGGACCGCCACGGCTCCCCCTGGCCCGGCGCCTCCTCGCGACCGAGATCGTCGGGGGTCGCCGTCGCCGGATCGAGATGCCCGAACCCGGCGTGCAGCAGGCAGTGCGCGAACGCCCAGGCCCACTCGGCGGCCTCGCCCCGCAGGCGGGGATGGTGATACACGCTGCCGCTCGGAGTTATGTACGCCCACCGGTCCTTGGGCAGTTCGCCGTCGCGGGCCGGGTAGAGGTATCCGCCGATGTGCTGGAAGAGCGGTTGCGACCGCACCCGCTCCCATCCCTGGTTCACGGCGTCACGCCATGGATCGGATTTCCGCCTGCCGCCACCGCGCCGTTTCATGTCAACCCCGCGTCGTGTCGGTTTCGGGCCATGTCAACCACGGGCGGCGGCCAGGCGCGGCAGGTCCCGGCTGACCTCGACCAGGAACCAGGACGGCAGCACCGGGGCTCCGTCGTCGTCCGTCGCGATGACCAGTTGAGCGCATTCGAGCGAGATCTCCGCCAACTCCGTGAGCAGCGTCTTCGCCCGGAAGGCCAGCTGCTTCCCGGTGGGGGAGGCGTGTTCCTTCGACTTGGGCAGCCCCTTGACGAGCCTGGCCCGGAAGGTCTCCGACAGGAAGTAGAGCAGGTCGCGGTCCTCCGGTCCGCGCGGCCAGGCCGCGTCGCCCTTGATGACCGCGTCGAGGTCGTAGGCGTGCCGTACGGTCTTGACGTAGGCGCGGAAGGCCGACGCGTGCCTCGCCGAGAGCGTGCCGGTGGCCAGGATGGCCAGCGTCTCGTCGTCGAGGCCTTCGCCGTACGAGTGCATCGCGTCGGAGAGCATGTGCCAGCCGCGCGGAGTGGAGAACGGCTCCTCGGTCTTGGGCGGGGGGCTCCACAGGTGGTCGGGCCGCTGGACGAGGTAGTCGACCACCCACGGGTGGATGCCGTTGTTCGCGGCCCACGTCAGCCAGTCGTCGGCCGACGCCCGAAGGTGGATGTGGATCATACGGTTGACCAGCGCGGACGCCATCGGCCTGGCGAGCGCGTTGTCGGTCGCCCGATTGCCCGCCCCGATCACCACCGCCCCCTCCGGGAGCTCGTACGCGCCGATCCGCCGATCGAGGATCAGCGAGTAGAAGGCCTTCTGCACCTCGGGCGAGGAGGCGTTGAGCTCATCGAGGAACAGGCAGTACGGCTCGGCCCTGGCGATCGTCTCCGGCGGGGCGAATCTGCTGCGGTCGCCGACGATCTGCGGCACGCCGATGAGGTCCTCCGGCGCGAGCTGGGTGCCGAGCAACGTGACACAGGGCAGACCGAGGGATTCGGCGAACGACCGCACGAGCGAGCTCTTGCCGATGCCCGGGGCGCCCCAGAGGAACACCGGCCGCACGACGGCGACGTGAAGCAGCACCTCGGGGAGGCGCGCCGGAGTGACTGTCATGATCGCCTGCACGGGCACAAGGTTCGCAAAGACGGCAGGCGCCTCGCCACTCGATTACGCTCGGATACGGGTCAGCCGGCGCGGCGGCCCTGGCAGCGAGGGTCGTCGGGGGTCGTGGCGCGTTCGGGGGCGAGCCAGGAGATCATGCTCTCCTCCACGTACCATCCGCGCAGGTCGACGCGGCTGTTCGGGATCTCCGCGGGATCGGGGCAGAGCGTCTGGACGCCAAGGTGATCGTTGTCGACGAACCGCACGATGCCGTCGGTGGACAGAAACGTGGTCATCCGGTCATCCACGGTGATCGTGTACCCCACGATCACCGGTGGGAGGCCGTCCTCCCCCGTCGTCTCCACGGCGACCAGCGGCATGACCGGAACCCGGAGGAAGACCACGCCCACGACGACGGGCAGCACCAGGGCGACCAGGAGAGCGACACCATGGCTGATCACCCATGCGAATGCCCGCGGGACAGGACCGGTGAGCAGCGCGCTCAGGCCCGGGGGCATGGCGAGCAGCAGCAGGGTGACCCGATCCCCCTCGTGCATCGCGTCGGCGATCGCCGGGGCCAGCAGCACGTAGCAGACCACGGCGGCCAGCAGGGGCAGCACCGCACCGACGAACCGTACGGCGGAGCGACGGTGGCCGCGCTCGCGGACGGTCAGCCCGAGGACGGCGAGGGTCAGCATCAGCAGCGTGGGCAGGAACCGCAGCTGCCAGGCAAGGAGGGCGACCGCGACGGCCACGACCAGCACCCAGTCGGGGATCCGGTCGGCTGCCCGGACCAGCAGCGACGAGCGGCGGGCACTGACCACGTAGAGAGCGCTGAGCACGCGGATCAGCAGCACCACCGCGGGAATGATCCACAGCCCGGGGATCAGGACCGAGCTGAGCAGGCCGAGCGGGCTGACGTGCTGGACGAGCAGGAGCAGCGTCTGGGTGTCCTGGCGGCCCGCGTACCAGAGCCGCAACACCAGCAGCACCAGCGGAAAGGCGGGCAGCACGGCGAGCAGCCACTCCTGGTTGCTCGACTTGGCGCGACCGCCTCGGCGGTCCTGGGAGTCGTCGGAGCCGTCGGCCATCGTCAGGGGACGTCTCGTTCCCACGGCCAGCGCCGGACGTCCGGCTCGTCGATCAAGGGCTGCTCGGCCATGGCGACCTGCTGCCTGCCGTTGGCCTGCTGCAACGGCGCCAGGTAGGTGTCGAACGCCTTCTCCCAGCGACGGTCCTGCGGATTGGCGTAGGAGCGGTAGAGGGCGAGGTTCACCAGGGTGCGCAGCGCGCGGTTGCGTCCGGTGGCGATCCCCCACCGCTCGGGGGTGGTCAGCCCGATGTCGTGTGCGCGCAGCTCATTGGCGTATTTCGCCACGAAGCCCGCCAGGATGGCCGCGTCGGTGGTCACCGCGTCGTACTTGCCGGCACGCAGGCCGGCGACGCACTCGCTGATCCTGTTCTTGCTCACCGGGGTCGCCCTGGCCTCCCTGAGCTTGCCCTCCGACGTCGAGGTGGCGAGCGTGCACGCCTTCTCACCGGCCAAGTCGCCGAGTGAGGACACGTCCTCATGGTCGCGACGGGTGACCACCGTCTGCTCGGTCTCCAGGTACGGCTCGGACATGTAGATCTGGGCGGTCCGTTCCGCGGTGACGCTGAACGTCGCCACGACGAGATCGACGGTGGCGAACCGGCCATCGCGGTCCATGGCCTGCATCCTGCCCCGGTCTTCGGTCTCGATCGCCAGGAACCTCACCTGACGGGGAGAGAAACCCAGCTCCGCCGCAACCATGTAGGCGATCTCGATGTCGAAGCCCTCATACCGGCCGGTCTTCGGGTCCAGCAGGGCGACGCCGGGCGAGTCGTCCTTCACGCCGATCAGCAGTTCCTGTTTGCCGACGAGACGGGCCTCCTCGCGCAGGTCGGCTTCGGTGGGCGATCCTGTGGCCCAGATCGTCCAGGCCGCGACCACGCCGGCCAGGGTGACCGCCGCGAGCCACCCGGCCAGACGCAGGGTGCGACCGCGTTCCTCGGGCGGCACCACCGGGTCGACATCCAGCGGTGGCTCATCCTCCGTCACGTCGGCGTCCTCGGCCGTAGGTGCCACCTTCGGCCTGCGCGATAATCGCCACGCTTTCATCCGGTCCATCCGGCTGTCACCCATCGACGTCCGCTCGCCTCCGCCAAATCTGGATCATTGATGGCAGGCTAGCGACGCCACGCCCGGTGCGACACCCTCATCGGCGAAGGGCCTCGACGGAGCCGACGCGGCCCGCCCGCCACAGGTCCGCGGCGAGCCAGAGACCGCCGACGGCCATCAGTGCGCCGTGCGCGATCCGAAGCGACACCCTCTGTGAGTATTTGCAAGATCACCCGGGAGGTGTGGAGGGAGAAGGGGGGAGCTGGGCGATGACCAGGGACTGGGCGGGAAGATGGAGGTCGCCGCCGGCGATCCGGGCGCTTTCCGTGGAGGCGAGCAGGATCCGTCCGGCACCCGCGTTCTCGGCTCCCGTACTCTCAACGCCTGTGCTCTCAACGCCTGTGCTCGCGGCGGGCGAGAGCCGTACGGAGACCGGGAACGCGCCGAAGTTGGCGGCGACCCGCAGCGAGCCGCGCTCCATCACCAGGCTTCGCCCGTCTTCGTCGAAGTCGACCCGCACTCGGTCGAGCCGTGGATCGGTGAGGTCGGGACACGTCTTGCGCAGCGCGATCAGGTCGCGGTACCAGCCGAGCAGTGAGGCGTGGCCGTCCTCGGCCAGCTCACCCCAGTCGAGCTTCGACCGCAGGAACGTGGCCTCCTCCTGCGGGTCGGGCGCCTTCCATTCGTAGCCGAAGCCCTCGAACTCCCGCCTGCGCCGCTCCCCCTCGCCCTCCGCCAGTGAGGGCTCGAAGTGGTCGGTGAAGAAGTAGAACGGCGTGCTCGCCCCCCACTCCTCCCCCATGAACAGCATCGGCGTGAACGGCGAGGTCAGCAGCAGCCCGGCGGCGATCCACAGCTGGTCGGGCTCCATCCGGTCGCCCTCGGGGCGGTTGCCCACCTGGTCGTGGTTCTGTACACAGCAGACGAAGCGATGGGCCGGCACATGAGCCGCCGGCCTGCCGTGCGATCGGCCGCGGAACGTCGAATAGGTGCCGTCGTGGAAGTAACCGCGGGTGAGCACCTTGGCGAGCGCCGACAGCGGGCCGAAATCGCCGTAGTAGGCGCCCGTCTCGCCGGTGACGGCGGCGTGGACGGCATGGTGGACGTCGTCGTTCCACGCGGCGTGCATGCCGAGACCGCCGGCCTCGCGCGGCGTGATCATGCGGGGATCGTTGAGGTCGGACTCGGCGATCAACGTCAACGGCCGCCCGACGACCGTCGCCAGCGCGTCCACCTCGGCCGCCAGCTCCTCGAGGAGGTGCACGGCGCGCTTGTCGTGCAGCGCGTGGACCGCGTCGAGGCGCAGCCCGTCCACGTGGTAGTCGCGCAGCCACTGCAGCGCGTTGCCGATGAAGTAGCGCCGCACCTCGTCCGACCCCGGCCCGTCCAGGTTGACCGCGTCGCCCCAGTACGACCCCTTCGCGTCGTGGAAGTACGGCCCGAACTTGGCCAGATAGTTCCCCGAAGGGCCGAGGTGGTTGTAGACCACGTCGAGGATGACCCCGAGCCCGGCCCGGTGGCAGGCGTCCACGAAGGTCTTGAGCCCGTCCGGCCCGCCGTACTCCTCGTTGACCGCGTAGAGATCGACGCCGTCGTACCCCCAGTTGCGCCTGCCGGGGACCGGCGCCACCGGCATGATCTCGACGAAGTCCACGCCCAGATCCAGCAGGTGGTCGAGCTTGCGCACCGCGCCCAGGAACGTCCCCTCCGGGGTGAACGTCCCGACATGCAGCTCGTAGATGACCGACCCGCGCAGGTCACGGCCACGCCAGCCATGGTCGCCCCAGGTGAACCTCTCGTGCTCGTAGACCCGGCTGGGCCCCTCGACCCCGTACGGCTGCCGCCGCGTCCTCGGGTCGGGGTACGGCCCGTGGCCGTCGACGTACAACGAATAGTCGACGCCATGTAGCAGCCCGGTGCCGGGATGACGCCACCAGCCGCCCCCGATCGGCGACATGCCGTGCCTGGCCCCACCGAACTCGACCTCGACCTGCGCCGCCTTCGGCGCCCAGACTTCGACAGCCCAGGCTTCGACAGCGCAGCCCTCGAAGGTGCCTTTCACTACATGTCCTCCCGGGTGTCGTCACGATGGACCTTTCCCCGCGAACCGCCGGGATCACCTCTCAAGAATCGCGACCGGACAGCGCGACAGCAGGTGTGCCAGGGGCACGCGGCCCGTGTACTCCCCGCCCGTGTGCTCCCAGCCTGTTCGCTCCCTGCCCGTGTGCTCCCAGCCTGTGTGCTCGCTTCCGCCGAGCAGATCGCGCCAGCGGCCCGGCGGCAGGGTGATCGTCTCGCCTCCCCACCCACCCCGCCGTTCCAGTTTCACGGGCAGCCGGGTGGCGACCACGACGGCCGCCGAGGTGTCTCCCGAGACGCCGGTCCCCGCGTTGATCTCCGCGTTGATCCCCCGCGCGAAGGCGACCGCATGCTCCCCCGTCGCGATCGGCACGTACGGCCCGGCCGGGTCGATGCGCTGCCGCAACTGGAGCGCGGTGGTCGTGACCAGCAGCTTCTGACCGTCCCACGTGTCGTCGGGCGCCGCCAGCAGCCGGCGCCGCCGCTCGAAGTCGACCGGCCGCCGGTTGTCGGGGTCCACCAGCGAGAAGTCGGTGATCTCGTTGCCCTGGTACACATCGGGAATGCCGGGCATCAGGAGCTGGACGGCCTTCTGCCCGAGGGAGTTGACCCGGGCATACCGGTCGACGAGAGCCGTGAAGGAGGCGACAGAGGGGCCGCAGACCTCGACGGCCCGCCGCGCGAAGTCCCGCAACCCCGACTCGTACCGCGGGTCGGGCTCCATCCAGGAGATCGCCGTCTTGGCCTCCCTGGCCGCCTTGAGCAGATAGTCGGCGAACCGCTCGACCGAGATGGGCCACGCCGCCATGAGCGACTGCCAGGCCAGGTAGTCGAGCCTCTGGTCGAACGACACCTCGGCCGTCCACGAGCCGACCGCCTCCGCCCACTCCCCCGGCAGTTCGGACAGTACGGCCAGGCGAGCCCGTACGTCCTCTGACCGCTTGGTGTCATGGGTGGACAGCGTGGTCATGGTCTTCGGCGGCAGACCGGCGCAGAACGCGTGGAACTCGGCCGCCGAGACCCCGAACCTGTCGGGCTCGCCGCCGACCTCGTTCAGGCAGGCCAGCGGGTACCACCGGTAGAGGGCCGTGTCCTCCACCCCCTTGGCCATGACCGGGCCGCAGGTCTGCTGGAACCGGGTGACCGCCTCGGCCGGGCCGTACAGGACGAGGTCGGCGGCCTTGGCGACGGCGTCGGGATCGGCGTGGGCGGCGGCCTCGCGTGCGGCGCCCCGGATGATGCGCACCGTCTCGTCCGGCGGCCGCTCGCCGGGGTTGACATACGCCCGGTAGACGGGCATCGCCACCAGCAGTTCGACGACCGCGTCGCGCAACCCTGTCTTCCCCAGGTCCGCGTCTCCCAGGTCCGCGTCTCCCAGGTCCGACGTCAGCCGGTCGACCTCGCCCCGGAAGAACAGCTCGATGACGTGCTTCTTCGATTCGTACCGCACGGCCTCGTAGTCGTCGGACACCCCTGTCATCCGGCCGAACGTCTCGACCAGCGCGTCCCGGCCGGACGGGTCGACGAACAGCCGGGTGATCATGTTGAGCGCGTCGTAGCCGGTGGTGCCGTCGCACGGCCAGTCGCCGGGCAGCCGCTCACCGTCGATGAGGATCTTCTCCACCCACAGCGGCCCGGGCACGTGGGGTCGCAGCCGCCTCAGATAGCCGCACGGGTCGGCCAGCCCGTCGGGGTGATCGACGCGCAGCCCGTCCAGCACCCCGTCCTCGATCAGGGAGAGGGTCACGGCGTGGGTGGCGGCGAAGACCTCCGGGTCCTCGGCACGCAGGCCGATCAGCGAGGACACGTCGAAGAAGCGCCGGTAGCCGGGGCTCTCGCGCCAGCCGACGAGCCGATAGTGCTGCGCCTCCAGCAGTTCGGGCAGCGGGAGGTGCTCCGTACCGGGCCGGATCGGGAACACGTGATCGTGATAGCGCAGGACCCCGTCGGCCGCCTTGACCGTCGTGCCGTACGGATCGTCGCCGGGGTCGAGGATGGGAAAGGCGACCGGCCACCGGAAGTCGAACCACCGGGCGTGCGGGGATCGCGGGCCGTCCCGCAGTGCCGACCAGAGTTGGGCGTTGCGCGACTCCGGGACCGGGATCGTCATGTGGTTGGGCACGATGTCGGCGACCAGCGGCAGCCCGGCCGCGGCCAGTTCGCGCAGCCCCTGCTCTCCGCCGAACTCGGCCCGCACCCTGCCGTGGTCCACCACGTCGTAGCCGTGCCGGGAGTCGCGCACCGCCTGGAGGATCGGCGACAGGTAGAGATGACCGATCCCCAACTCCCGCAGATATCCCACCAGCCCGGCCACCTCCGCGAAGCCGAAGTCCGGGGTCAGCTGCACGCGGTAGGTGGATGTCACGGCACCGTCCTTCCTCACGGATTCGGTGGGGGACACGCTCCGGCCGATTCCATACTGCCTCCCGGGAGTGCCGGTAGCCAGTTGCGGCTTCCTGCGCGGCAACGACATTCCCGCCACCCGCCGGGTGGGCGCGAGTTCACCGGCCGAGCAGGCGCCGGCCGAGCAGGCGCCTGGAGAGCAGGCGGCGGGGGGTGCGGTTCAACGTGACGCCGCCGCTGCGCAGCCACATCTGCACGCACGCGCCGCCGAGCGCGGACCCCTCGATCCGCATTCCGCCGCCGGTCGACTCGGCCAGGCGACGTGCGATGTCGAGACCGAGGCCGGTCGAGCCCGCGCCGCTGTGCCCCCGCCTGAGGGCGCCTTCGGGATCGTCGATGCCCGGCCCCGCATCCGCGACGAGGATGCCGACTGTGCCGGCGCCCCGGTGCAGGGTGACCCGGAACGCGACCCCCTGCGGCGTGTGCCGGAAGACGTTGCCGAGGAGCGCGTCGAGGGCCGCGCCGAGATCGGCCGCGGTGACCGGGACGCGGACCGGGACGTCGGCGCCGACCAACTGCCACGGGCGTCCCTGGTCCTCGGCCAGGGCTGACCAGAAGACGAACCGCTCCCGCAGGACGTCGGCCGCGTCACAGCCGCCCGGCATCGGACGGGACGGCTTGCGAGCCGCCTGGATGATCTCGTCCACCGCCCGTTCCAGCCGCTCGACCGCGAGTTGACGCTGCTCCGCCTCCGGCCCGGTGCCGCCGATGTTGAGCCGCAGCGCGGTCAACGGGGTGCGCAACCGATGAGACAGATCCGCCGCCAGCTCGCGCTCGGCCGCGAGCAGACCGGCCACCTGGTCGGCCATCGTGTTGAACGCCTGCCCCGCCATGACGAGCTCGGGCGGACCGTCCGGCTTGATGCGTACGGAAAGATCGCCCGATCCGAGAGAGGTCGCCGCTTCACCGAGGCGGCGGGCGGCCCGGACCACCCGCGCTCCCAGCCGGTCGGCCACCACGACCGACGCGGCGACCAGGGCGAGCGCCACGGCCGTCAGCACGGCCCAGGACGTCGTGACGCCTCTCGTGACGTTCGAATCAGGGGCGTACGCCTCGATGACCGCTCGCCGCCCGCCGCCGAGCGCGACCGGTCTGAGCAGAACGTAGCCATCCGAGACATGCACGGTCCTGGCCCGCTCGAACGCGGCGGCGATATCGACGGTCCCAACTCGCGACGAACCGATCGCGCCTCCGCCGGGCAGATGCACGGCGAGCCGGCCGGTCCCGGCCGGGGTGCTGGCCAGCGCCCGTTCGAGGGCGGTCGTGTCATCGGTGACCACCAGAGCGGGGACGATCATGCTGGCCTGCCGTTCCGCCTCGCCGAGCGCACGGCTCTCGGCGATCTCCTTTACCGCGACGGCCAGTGGGATCAGGAAGGCCAGCGCCACCATGGCGGTCACCGCCAGCGCCACCAGGACCAGGCTGCGTCTCACCGCCGCTGCCACCCCATCGTGGGGGGAGTCGTGCGAGGAGTCATGGCGTGGGATCGCCGGGTGGGCTGAGCCGTACGCCGACTCCCCGGACTGTATGCAGGTAGCGCGGCCGGGAGGCGCTTTCCCCGAGCTTGCGGCGCAGCCACGACAGGTGGACGTCTATCGTCTGGTCGTCGCCGTAGGACTGCCGCCATACCTCGGCCAGCAGCTCTTTGCGTGGGATCACCCGCCCGGACCTGGCGCACAGGTAGGCCAGCAGATCGAACTCCCGCCGCGTCAGATCGAGCGCGACCCCGTCCAGCTGGGCCGCCCGGCCGTCGACGTCGATGACGAGACCGCCCACGCTGATGACGGTGGCGGGCGCGACGGTCCCCGATCTGGCCCGCCTCAGCAACGCCTCCAGCCGAGCGTTCAAATGGTCTCCGGAGAACGGCTTGACCAGGTAGTCGTCGGCTCCGCTCCGCAGCAACCTCACGATCTCGGCCTCGTCGTCACGTGCCGTGGCCACGATGACGGGCACGTTGGAGATCGCGCGGAGCATCTTGAGCGCCTCGGCGCCGTCCAGATCGGGCAGGCCGAGATCGAGGATGACCACGTCGGGGGCGGATTGCGCTATCTCGCGCAGTGCGTCGAGCGCCCGGCCGGCGCTGCGTACGGCATGGCTTCGGCCGGCCAAATCACGGATGATCGCGGAGCGGACGAACTCGTCGTCCTCCACCACCAAAACGGTCGCCATGGGGCAGAACGGTACACCTGTGTTACATGGGGTGCAGTGGTATCTGCTAGGGCAGTTGAAGTTAAAATCATCGGGTAATGAAACGGCCCTTGAGCTACGCGCTTGCTTGGTGCGGTGCGACCGCACTGGCTGTAGGTGTGTCCTGGCTGGGAGTACGCGACGTGCTGTACAGCACGATCCTGGACGACGCACCCCTGGCACCGGTGGTGGCCGCGGCCGGATCCGGCACCCCCTCGCCGTTCCCCGCCTCACCGGGCCCCATCTCACCGGGCCCCATCTCACCGGGTCCGCCTCCGACGGGATTCGTCACCGGCGGACCCGCTTCGCCCGAGGCCTCGAACGCCCAGGCGAACGCGACACCCGCGGTGAACGGGTCCGCCCCGACCGCTCGGCGGACGGGTAGGGCCGCTTCGACCGACGGGCGGACCCGGAAGGCGCTTCCCGTCTCACCTCGGCCGCCGCGCGTCATCGGACTGCGCCCCAAACCGGTGACGACATCGGCGACGGCGAAGAACCCGACGACGGCGAAGAACCCGGCGACGGCGCACGGACCGACGACGGCGTACGGACCGACGACGGCGAGCACGGCCACGACGAAGGGACCGACGACAGCGGTCGCGGCACCGGCCGCCGCCTCGAACGGCGAGACCCTGCACACGTTCTCGCTCAGGGGCGGACGCGCGACGATCGCGGTCACCGGCAAAGACTGCCGGGTGGTGACCGCGTCACCCAACGACGGCTACGAGGTGAAGGTCTGGGAGGATCCGTACTGGCTGCGCGTCACCTTCCTGCGCGGATCGAGTGAATCGTCCGCGTTCTGCACCTGGAACGCCCTGCCGCCCCGGCTCGACACCTACGAGAACTGAACAGACCCCGCCGTGATCTTGCGAACTCTCGCGGCCACATGCCCTGAGCGGGAAAAAGCCCGTTCGTGATCTTGCAGTTTCTCGCACTTACCAGTAAGTCTCTACTGCAAGATCACGGGTGGGAGTGGTGCCTCTGCCGGCATCCGTTTCGACGTCAGGGCAAAACCCACCTGGGAGCACTCCCTTGCGACTTCATGGTCAGGTCAGTAGCTGAGGCCCCAGTCGTGCGGGCCGAGTTGGTAGGCCTCACCACGCGGTACGAGGCGCCCGCCGCCGACAA
Organism: Sphaerimonospora thailandensis; assembly: GCF_016863115.1. Classification (GTDB taxonomy): domain Bacteria; phylum Actinomycetota; class Actinomycetes; order Streptosporangiales; family Streptosporangiaceae; genus Sphaerimonospora; species Sphaerimonospora cavernae. The sequence goes on along the minus strand of NZ_BOOG01000011.1, from coordinate 150,485 downwards.
GGGAGTCGAGGCAGTGCCGTACGGTCTCCTCCGGCAGGCCGGTCATTCCGGTGATCTCGCCGACCGTGGCGGGCCGGTCCGCCACGTTCAGCGCGGCGGCGGCCTCGTAGACGGCCAGGTCGGTCCCGGACATCTCCTGGGTGTCCTCGAGGCTCTCATCATCACGATCTCGCTCACGCACGGGGCATCACCGGCCGTTACAGGCCGCGCATCCTCGCCCCGCTGCGCAGGCGCTCGGGGTCGATATGGCGCTCGGGGAACCGCTCGAGGTACTCCCGCTCCAGTTCCTCCGTCCGCGAGGTATGCCGCTCCAGCGCGTCGTCGGAGCCGTGGAAAAGGGCCTCCGACCGCGTCTCGTGGATGTGGCGCAGCTCACGGAACAGGTCCTCGTCCTCGAGCGCGCGCGGGTCGACGCCCATTGTCGTCATCGCGTGTCCTCCCCCTCAGACCTCTGTCGGCTTGTCCCACCGCTCGTCGGGATTTCCGTCATCGGGCTGCGCGATGGGCGGATCGGTCGCCGACGGAGTGTGCTCCTCAGCGAAGTCCGGCTCATCCTCGATGTCCGGATCGTTCTCACGTCGCATGCCGGACTTCTGCCCCCTTGCCGACCCACCATGCACGAGATGGAGAGCATTGGCCGAAATCCTCGAAATCGTCAGTGCCGTGCGGCCCGCGCCACGTCACGAGCGCGAGCCGCACGACCTGGGCACATCAGGACAGATCGAACTCGCCGCCCTTGACGCCGTCGACGAAAGCCTCCCATTCACCGTTGGTGAACAGCAGCTTCGGGCCCTCCGGGTTCTTGGAGTCCCGTACGGCGATGCCGCTCCGCAGGCGGGCGACCTCGACGCACTGGTTGCCCACGGTGTTGGAACGCGTCGCCTTGCGCCAGGTGGCTCCGGCCAGGTCGTCCGCCGGCTGGGTTCCCCTCATCTTCCTGCCATCTCCTTCTCGACCGACTCGATTTTTCCAATGGACTTCTCCGGGCCGAGCGCGGCGGCACGAAGGTGATCGAAGACCTGGACATATCCGCGGACGTGCTCTGGTTTCTCCAGATAGAGCTCGCCGCCCATGTTCTCCAGCAGCACCACGTCGGCGTCCTCCGGGTCGGGAAAGGTGAGGATCGCCATGGAGTTGCCCATCCCGAGGTAGGCGCCGGCGTCGAACGGAAGCACCTGGATGGTGACGTTCGGCTGGACGGCGAGCTCCCCGAGCCTGCGCAGTTGCTCCGCCATGACCGGCGGGCCGCCCACGGGCCTGCGGAGCGCGGCCTCGTCGAGGACGGCCCACAGTTCCAGGGCGTCGGGTCCGGTGAGGCGGCGCTGCCGCTCCATCCGGGCCGTGACCCGCCGCTCGGTCTCCGCCGGGTCCTTCACCAGTGCGGCGCCGACCACCGCACGGGCGTAGGACCCGGTCTGGAACAACCCGGGCACCAGGAGGGGTTCGTAGTTCCGGACCGAGGCGGCCTCCGCCTCGAGCCCGACGTACGGCCCGGGGAGCACGTCCCCGAAGGCGTGCCACCAGCCTCGCCGACCGGCATCCCTGGCGAGGGCGAGAAGCGCCTCACGTTCGGTGCCGTCGACCCCGTAGAGATCGAGGAGGTCGCGCATGGTCCGGCCCTGCGGCCGGGTGTGTCCGGTCTCGATCCGGTACACCGTGGAACCCGCCATGCCCAGGCGCTGGGCCACGTCCTCGCGGCTGTATCCCGCCTCACGCCGCAGGCGCGTCAACTCACCGGAAAGCCGGCGCAGCCGTACGGTCGGACTTCGTCCTGTCCGCATGAGACCGAATACCCCCTTTGTCAGGAAGTGTGCAATGGTGCATTCGCACTATTGCGTAGCCGAATTCCAAAGTGCAGGATGAATGAAGTCTGGCACGGACGGCGATCGGTCGTAGGCAGGCGGGTATACAGGGAGTTATCGCAGGATGACAATTCTCAACCTCCCGGGGAGAATCGCGATCTCGCGGCCCTACGCGGGAGAGCCCTCGGAGGCCGGCCGGGCCCGTCGGTTCGTCGCCGACCACCTTGACTCCCCCGGCGGATCCACCGGGGAGGCCCGCAAGTTCGGCGGGCACCCCTGCCGCGACGACGCCGTACAACTGATCGGCGAACTGATCGCGGAGTCGCTGCGCCACGCCTATGTCTGCGGGAGCCGTCCGGGCTACACGGTGACCGTCGAGGCCACCGCGGACTGGACCCGGGTGACCTTGTCCACGCAGGCCTGCGGCTGCTGGACCACCCCCGAGCTGACGCCGGGCCGGGGCGTCCACCTCGTCGACCTGTTCACCGCCCGGTGGGGCGTCACCTCGAGCCGTGGCGGGGTCTCGGTCTGGTTCGAGCTCGGACACCAGAACGCCCCCTCGGCCGCCGCCTCCGACGCGCCCCCTGACCGGGCGGGAGCGGACCATGTCAGTACGGGCAACGCCGGTACGGACAACGTCCGTACCGAGCGAGTCGCCGGAGAACCCCGACGGCGCTGACCCTACCGGGGGGCCGCCCCGGCCACTCGGGGCCATCGAGACGGTAATACCGTCCCTTGGCCGCTATTAGGGCTGATTTCGGGTAGACGCCGCCATATCGGACTAAGAAGGGGACGGTATGGCGCAAATAAGCACCGATATTCCGGCCCGCCTCGATCGTCTGCCCTGGGCCCGCTGGCACTGGCTGGTGTTGATCGGGCTCGGCGCGGTGTGGATCCTCGACGGACTCGAGGTCACGATCGTCGGCGTCATCGGTCCCCGGGTCACGGACCCCCTCAGCGGGCTGGGACTGACCGACAGCCAGGTCGGGGTCGCCGCCGGCGTCTACGTCGCCGGCGCCTGCCTCGGCGCCCTCTACTTCGGCCACCTGACCGACCGTTTCGGTCGCAAGAAGCTCTTCCTGGCGACGCTGGTCGTCTATCTCGTCGCGACCGTCGCCACGGCCTTCTCTACCGAGGTCTGGTACTTCTACCTGTGCCGCTTCTTCACCGGGGCCGGCATCGGAGGGGAGTACGCCGCGATCAACTCGGCGATCGACGAGCTCATCCCGGCCCGGGTGCGCGGCACGGTCGACCTCGTGGTGAACGGCTCGTTCTGGCTGGGCACCGCGATCGGCGCGGCCATCGCGATCCCGCTGCTCGACCCCGACGTGCTCGCCGTCGACGTCGGCTGGCGGGTGCTGTTCGGGATGGGCGCGGTGCTGGGCATCGGGATCCTGCTGGTCAGGAGGCTCGTGCCGGAGAGCCCCCGGTGGCTGTTCATCCACGGCCGGGAGCGGGAGGCCGAGGAGATCGTCCGCGACATCGAGACCCAGGTCCTGGAGGAGACCGGTGGCCGGCCGCTCGACCCGCCGGGCCGGGAGATCCGGATCAACCAGCGGCGGCACACCCCGCTGACCGAGGTGGCGGCCGCCCTGCTGCGCCGCTATCCGCAACGGACGCTCGTCGGCCTCGCGCTGTTCGTCGGCCAGGCGTTCCTGTACAACTCGATCTATTTCACGTACGCCCTGGTGCTGTCGACGTTCTTCGGAGTGCCCGACGGCAGCACCCCCTGGTACCTCGTGCCGATCGCCATCGGGAACTTCTGCGGACCGGTGCTGCTGGGCAGGTTCTTCGACTCGATCGGCCGCCGGGCGATGATCTCTGGCTGCTACATCCTGTCCGGGGTGCTGCTGCTCGGCACGGCCGCCCTGTTCAACAGCGGGGTCCTGTCGGCCGGGACGCTCACGGTCTGCTGGATGGTGGTCTTCTTCTTCGCCTCGGCCGGCGCCAGTTCGGCCTACCTGACCGTTTCCGAGATCTTCCCGATGGAGACCCGGGCCCTGGCGATCGCGCTGTTCTACGCGGTGGGCACCGGCCTCGGCGGCATCATCGGGCCGGTCCTGTTCGGCCGCTTGGTCGAGAGCCAGGTGGTCGGCAACGTGGTCGTCGGATACGCGATCGGCGCCACGCTCATGATCCTCGCCGGCCTGATCGAGTGGTTCATGGGTGTGGAGGCGGCCCGGCGGTCGCTGGAGGACATCGCCGCGCCGCTGAGCGTCCACGAGGTACGACATTCGTCGTAGGCGACCCCGGAGCGATGCCACTGCTTCAGGCCGGCGTCGATGGTGCAGAGTTGAGATGTGGAGACCCCGACCCTGCGCCCTCCCCTGCATCGTGTGAGCCGTACCGCCATCTGGTACTGGACCGTGCGCGCCGCCCTGGGCTGGTTGATCCTCATCGCCGCCCAGGTCGGGTGGCTGGTCGCACAGGGGGACTACCTCGGCGTGCGCGTCTCCGGTCTCGTGATCACGGTCGTCGTCGCCGCGGCGCATCTGGCCGTCATGCCCCAGTGGCGCTTCCGGGTCCACCGCTGGGAGACCACCCCCACCGCCGTGTACACCCAGTCGGGCTGGTTCAAGCAGGAATGGCGGATCGCCCCGGTCTCGCGGATCCAGACCGTGGACAGCGAGCGCGGGCCGCTGGAGCGGCTGTTCGGACTGGCCAACGTCACGGTGACCACGGCCTCGGCCGCCGGACCACTGAAGATCAGCGGGCTCGGCCAGGACACGGCGCAGCGACTCGTCGCCGAACTGACGGCGACCGCCCAGGCCACCGCAGGTGACGCGACATGACCGAGACCGGCGAGATCGGCCCGCGTGGATTTGAGGCGGGCGCGGCCGAACCGGAGCAGGAGCCGGTCTGGCGGAGGCTGAGCCCTCGGATGCTGCTGGTCCACCCGGTCCAGGAGGTCGTACGGGCGGCGCCGGCCCTGCTCGGTCTGCTGGTGGCCGGGTCGAGCAGCGGCGGGCGCGGGCACCTGTGGAGCCTCGCCGCCGTCGGCCTCATGGTGGTGTACGGCATCCTGCGCTGGTTCACCACCACCTACCGGATCACCTCCGAGCACGTTCAGGTACGTAAGGGCGTGCTGCAGCGCAAGGTGCTCACGGTGCCGCGCGACCGGGTCCGTACCGTGGACGTCACCTCCCACGTGCTGCACCGCCTGCTCGGCCTCGCCCGTGTCGAGGTGGGCACCGGCACGTCCGACAAGGCGGGCGGCGGCGGTCTCAGGCTCGACGCGCTGGGCGGCGCCGAGGCGGCCCGCCTGCGGGTCGAGCTCCTCCACCGCTCGAGCCGTACGGCGGACGCCCAGGCCGCGGACGCGACACGCGGGGATGTCGCGCCCGGGGATAATGCGCCCGGGGACATCGTGCTCGCGACGCTGCGGCCGGCCTGGATCGGGTTCGGGCCGTTCACGCTGTCGGGACTGATCACGGTGGGTGTCATCGCGGGCTTCGTCTCGCGGTTGGCCTCCGAGGGCAACGTGGACCTGGGCCGGTTCCGGCTACTGCGCGAGGGATGGCGGTGGTTCGGCACGCTGTCGCTTCCGCTGCAGGTCGCGACCGTCGTGCTGATCCTGGTGGTGTTCGTGGCGGTCGCCTCCACGCTCGGATATGTGTTCGCGTTCTGGAACTTCCGGCTCAGCAGGCACGGCGGAACGCTGCACGTCACCCGGGGTCTGATCACCACCAGAGCCACCACCATCGAGGAGCGGCGGCTGCGCGGCGTCGAGATCAGCGAGCCGCTGCTGCTGCGTGCCGTGCGCGGGGCGCGGCTCATCGCGGTGACGACCGGGCTGCGCGTGGGCCAGGGCGCCCAGCGTGGCGGGTCGATGCTGCTGCCGCCCGCGCCGCGGGGCGAGGCCGAGACGGTCGCCGGTCTCGTGCTCACGGCGGAAGGCTCGCCGCCGCGCCCCGGGCCGCCGCCGACCACGGCGCCTCTCATGCCGCACGGACCCGCCGCCCTGCGCCGCCGGTTCACCCGGGCCCTGGGCGTCAACGCGCTGCTCGCGGCCGCGCTCTTCGCCCTGGGGCGATGGGCGGACCTGCCGTCGTGGCCGTGGGTGTCGGCTCTCGCACTGCTTCCGGTCACGGCGCTGCTGGCGGCCGACCGTTATCGCTCCCTCGGGCACACGCTCGTCTCCGGCCATCTGGTCACCCGTTGGGGGTCGCTCGTACGCCGGCGGGTGATGCTGGAATGCGACGGGATCATCGGGTGGAACGTGCGGCGTTCGTTCTTCCAGCGCCGTGCCGGGCTGGTGACGCTGACCGCCACGACGGCGGCGGGCCGCCAGGGCTACCACGTATCGGACGTCGACCTCGCCGAGGCGCTGCGACTGGCCGCCGAAGGGTCACCGGGGCTGCTCGACCCGTTCATCATCCCCGAAGGCTTTTCGTGGGAAATGGCATAAATTGCCCTCCTTACGATAGGACTGGGCATATCAGGCGCGCTGTGAGGCGCGGCCACCGCCGCCCAAAGGAGTTGGCTTGACCCGCTACGGCCAGATGTTCGGCCCCGACATCACCTTCCTCGGCGTGGACCGCTGCGATCTGGACGATCCCGCCGGCTACGCGGACGCCGATGTGATCATCCTGGGGGCGCCGTTCGACGGCGGCACCTCGCACCGGCCCGGGGCGCGCTTCGGGCCGAACGCCATCCGCCAGACCTGCTATCTGCCACACGACGGATCACGCCCCAGCCTGGCGATGCGCGTCGACGCCCTGCGGGACCTGCGCGTGCTGGACGCGGGCGACGTCGAGACGTACTCCGGCGACATCGAGGGCAGCCTGCGGGCCATCGAGGATGCGGTGGCCCGCATCGCGGCCTCCGGCGCGATCCCCATCGTGCTCGGCGGCGACCACACCGTGGCCCTGCCCGACGCGACCGGAGTCGCCCGCCACCACGGATTCGGCCGGATCTCCATGCTGCACTTCGACGCCCACGCCGACACCGGGCACATCGAGTTCGGCCACCTGTACGGCCACGGGCAGCCGATGCGGCGGCTCATCGAGTCGGGCGCCGTCCGCGGCGACCGGTTCCTGCAGATCGGCCTGCGCGGCTACTGGCCCGAGCCGGACACCCTGGACTGGATGGCCGGCCAGCGGATGCGGTCGTACGAGATGACCGAGATCGTGACGAGAGGCCTCGACGAGTGCCTCACCGAGGCGTACGGCATCGCCCTCGACGACTGCGACGGCGTCTATCTGTCGGTGGACGTCGACGTCTGCGATCCCGGACACGCGCCCGGCACCGGCACGCCCGAGCCCGGCGGCCTGTCGGCCCGTCAGCTTCTCGACGCGGTCCGCCGGACCTGCTACGAGCTGCCCGTCGTCGGGGTGGAGATCGTCGAGGTCGCCCCGCCGTACGACCACGCGGACATCACCGCGTATCTCGGCAACCGGGTCGTCCTCGAAGCGCTCTCGGCCATGGCCCGCCGCCGCAAGGACGCCGCCGAAGGCACCAGCTGGGATCCCTCCCAGCCCCTCCTCGACAACCGCTGACCTCACCCCCCGACACCTTACGGGGTGGGTGTGTCAGGGGGTATCCGATCGATCACGGAGAGCCCTGATCCGGTTGATTTCAGCCGCTCGGTGCTTCACACTACTGGAATGATCGGCAACGTGCTGATCATTATGGGTTTCGGGGACTCATGGTTGTTTAAGTGGCTCAGGCGCCGGGCAGCGGCGAGCCGTGCTCACCTCAACTGAAAGCTGGTCGCCGATGGGTTTCGCGTTCCTCGGCCGGGACATCGCGGTGGATCTCGGTACGGCGAACACGCTTGTATACGTACGGAAGAAGGGCATCGTCCTCGACGAGCCCTCCGTGGTGGCGATCAACCTGCACACCGGCAAGATGATGGCGGTGGGCAAGGCGGCCCGCGAGATGATCGGGCGCACGCCGCCCCACGTCACCACGCTCCGCCCGCTGCGAGACGGTGTGATCGCGGACCTCGAGGCGGCCGAACGCATGCTCCGCCACTTCATCCAGCTCGCGCATCCCAACCGCTACCTCGCCAAGCCCCGCGTCGTCGTGGCCGTGCCGAGCGGCACGACCAGCGTGGAGCAGCGCGCGGTCAAGGAGGCGGCCTACGAGGCCGGGGCCCGGCGGGTGGAGCTCATCGAGGAGCCGATGGCCGCCGCGATCGGCGCCGGGCTGAACATCGGCGAGACGACCGGCAACATGGTCGTGGACATCGGCGGCGGCACGACGGAGGTCGCGATCGTCTCCATGGGCGGCGTGGTGGTGTCCAAATCGGTCCGGGTCGGCGGCGACGAGCTCGACGAGGCGATCGTCGGCCACGTCAAGAAGCAGCACTCCCTGCTCCTCGGCGAGCGTACGGCGGAGCACATCAAGCTCACCCTCGGCACGACCGGGTCCGGCGGTGACGACACCACGATCCCGATCCGCGGCCGGGACCTGGTGACCGGGCTGCCGAAGACGGCCACGATCTCCCGGGCCGAGGTGCGGGAGGCGATCGAGGACCAGGTCCAGACGATCGTCGACGCGGTGCAGACGACGCTCGACCAGTGCCCCGCCGAGCTTGCGGGTGATCTGCTGGACAACGGCGTCGTGCTCACCGGCGGCGGCTCGCTGCTCGACGGACTGCCGGATCGGCTGAGAGAGGCGATCGGCATGCCGATCCATGTGGTCGATGAGCCGCTGCATTCGGTCGTGCTGGGCGCCGGGCGCTGCGTCGAGCAGTTCGACGAGATGCGCGACGCGTTCCTTCCCGAAACCCGCCGATAAGGACCTGCTGATGAGGTCCTTCGGCCGACGGCTGCCGATGCTGCTGGTCGTCCTGTCCGTCGCGTTGATCGCGGCCGACCGGTGGGCGTCGCCGACCCCGCTCCGGGCGCTCGGGTCGGCGGTCTTCGGCTCGTTGGAGAGCGTCGCCTCCTCCGCGACGCGGTGGCCCGCAGACACGGGGCGGATCGAGCGTCTGGAGCGGGAGAACGCCAGACTGCGCGCGGCGCTGCTCGCCACCGGGCGTCCGTCCGGACCGAAAAAGAACAAGCACGATAAAGGCGACAAAAGCCCGATGGACCGCTACCGCGTGGTTCCCGCCCACGCCATCGGCTTCGGCCGGGACCGGACCGTGACGATCGACGTGGGCAGCGCCGCCGGGGTGGCCCGCGACATGACGGTGTTCGACTCCGACGGCCTCATCGGCCGGGTGATCCAGGCCGGACCGGCGACGGCGACCGTGCAGCTCATCACCTCTCCGTCCGCCTCGGTCGGCGCCAGACTGGCCGGCTCGCGTGAGGTGGGGGTGGTGAAGGGCGTGGCCGACCATGGTGCCGACGGGGGCCTGATCCGGCTCAGCCTCCTGAACCCCGAGGCGTCCGTCTCCCCGGGTGACCATGTGGTGACGCTGGGATCGCCGAACCTGCGGCCCTACGTCCCCGACGTTCCCATCGGCAGCGTGGTCTCGGTGGAGGACGCGTCCGGCGGGCCGACCCGGACCGCGCTCGTCCGGCCGTTCGCGCGCTTCAGCGCCCTCGACCTCGTCACCGTCGTGCTGGGGAGTGAGGCCCTGTGAGGGCGTTCCTGCTCGCGGCGGTGTTCGTCATCCTCGCCCCGGTCGTGCAGGCCGCCGTCGTGAACGCGCTGCCGTGGAGCGGCCCCGACCTCGTCCTGATCGGCGTCGTCGCGTTCGCCCCGCTGACCCGCCACGGCGCCCTGCTGGGGTTCGCCGCCGGGCTGGCCGCCGACATCGCGCCGCCGGCCGACCACACCATCGGCCGCCACGCGCTCGTCTTGTGCCTGGCCGGATGGTTCCTCGCCAGGATCCCGCCGGAGAGGCCGACCGGGTTCGGCACGGCAGGCCGGACAGGCCGGACAGGGTGGACAGCGTGGGCGGGCGGGACGGGCCGGGCCGGGTTCCGTACGGCACCGCGCCCGGTCATTACGGCCCCGAGCATGATGGCCCCGATCATGGCGGCGCCGGTCGCCCTCGGCGCCGCGCTGCTCGACGCCCTGCTCGCCGTGCTGCTGGGCGACGAGCCGAAGGCCTCGGTCCTCGCCTCGCTGCCCGGCTCGCTCGTCTGGACCGTCCTCGGCGCGGTCGCCGTCTCGGCCGCGATCGCCCTGCTCCCCCGGCGTCGACGGTCACCGTTCCGGAGCCGCCATGCGTAACCGGACGCACGGCACCTATCGCGGGCCCAAGAGACCCAGGGGTCCCAAGGGGCCCAGGGGACGGCTGGCGGTCGTGTTCACGATCGTGACCTCGCTCATGCTGACGCTCCTCGGCCGCCTGTGGTACCTGCAGATGATCACCGGTCCCGAGTACACCAGGGCGGCCACCGAGGCGCGCGTCCGGACGGTCTCCCTTCCGCCGGTGCGCGGCCGGATCCTCGACGTCCACGGCCGTCCCCTGGTGACCAACCGGACCAGGCCACAGGTCTCGGTGGACTACATGGCCCTCCGCCACCAACCCGACGGAGGCAGGGCCGTGCTGACCCGGTTGGCCAAGGCCCTCGGCCGGCCGTACGAGGAGATCGCGAACCGGGCGCGGCTGTGCGGCAGGGACGTGCCACGGCCCTGCTGGCCCGGCTCGCCGTACGAGCCGATCATCGTTGCCGACGACGTCGACGCCAGGACGGCGCTGTCCATCGCCGAACGGCACGACGAGTTCCCCGGGGTCGGTACGACGATGCGCCCGGTCCGGACCTACCCGCTCGGGACGGCGGCCGCCCACCTGCTCGGCTACCTGCAGCCGGCGGCGGCCGGCGCCACCGCGGCGCCGGGCGGCGGCCGGGGCGCGGAGCTCGTGGGCCGCGACGGGCTGGAGGCAGAGTACGACGACGTGCTGGCCGGCCACGCGGGGGTGCGCGAGATCGCCGTCGACAGCACGGGCAGGGTCACCGGCGTGCTCGGCGAGCGGGATCCGGAACCCGGCTATGACCTGGTGACCAGCATCGACGCGCGGATCCAGAAGCTCACCGAGCGCGCGCTGGCCAAAACGATCGCCAAGGCGCGCAAGCGGGGCGAGCCCGCTGACATCGGCGCGGCCGTGGTGCTGGAGGCCAGGACCGGGCGGGTGACGGCGCTCGCCAGTTATCCCAGCTATGACCCCAAGGTGTGGGGCGGCGACCTGTCCCAGCAGGACTTCGAGTCGCTGCCGCTGGCTTCGAACGCGGTGCTCGGACAGTGGCCGCCCGGCTCCACCTGGAAGATCGTCTCGACGGCGGCGGCGGTGAAGGCCGGCCGCAGGCCGGGCGCCTCCTACGACTGCCCGGGCTCCTACCAGGTGGGCGGGCGCTCGTTCCGCAACTTCGAGGGCGCCGCGCTCGGCCCCATGGACCTGCACCGCGCGCTCGTCGTCTCGTGCGACACGATCTTCTACCGCTTCGCGTATGAGATGTGGCGGCGCGACGGCGGGGTGAAGCCCGTCCGCCGCCCCAAGGACCCGATGCAGGCGATGGCCGGAGAGTTCGGCTTCGGCGAACGCACCGGGGTGGACCTGCCGAACGAGGCCGCCGGTCGCGTGCCCGACCGAGCCTGGAAGAGGGCCTTCTGGGAGCGGACCAAGGCGGACACCTGCCGCCGGGCCAAGACCGGCTACCCGGAGGAGTCCGACCGGCGGCGGGCCGCTTATCTCAAGGCGCTGGCGGCCGACAACTGCCGTGGCGGGGGCGTCTGGTGGGCGGGCGACGCGGCGAACTTCGCGATCGGCCAGGGTGACGTGCTGGTCACACCGCTGCAGCTCGCCCGCGGCTACGCCGCGCTCGCCAACGGGGGCAAGCTGCTGCGCCCGCGCATCGGCAAGGCCGTGGTCCGGCCGGACGGCACGGTCGTCCGCAAGATCAAACCGTCCGTGGTGGGCAAGGTCGACGTCTCCCGTAAGACCCTGCGTTACATCCGCGACGCGCTCGCGGACGTCCCCCGCGCGGGCACCGCCGCGGGCGCGTTCGCGGGTTTCCCGTTCGACCGGCTCGCCGTGGCGGGCAAGACCGGTACGGCCGAGGCGTACGGCAGGCAGGACACCTCCTGGTTCGCGTCCTTCGCCCCGGCCAAGGACCCGAAGTATGTGGTGGTCGTCGTGGTGTCCCAGGGCGGCACCGGTGGGTCGACCGCCGCCCCGGCCGCCCGCGACATCTGGGAGGGCATCTACCGCCTCCCGGCCAAGGCGTCCGCCAAACCGTCTTCCAAGGCGAGCTCGCGTCGCCGTGGTGGTGAGCGATGACGATCCCGCGCCCCCTTGCCACCCGGCCTCCGCTCGGCCGGGCCGCCTCGCGCCGCCCCCTCTGGCGTCGCGTCCTCTCCCGCCGCGTCCTCTCCCGCCGGGCGGATGCGCATATGGCCCGGCGGTCCGCGGCGGCCTCCCTCGACTGGTGGGTGACGATCCCGGCCGCCGTCCTGTGCGGGATCGGCCTGCTGCTGGTCTGGTCGGCCACCCGCAATGAGCCGGATTCTTCCCTGCTCACGCGGCAGGCCCTCAGCGTGGGCCTGGGCCTCGCGCTCATGTGGCTCGTGTCCCGCCGCGACCCACGGGTCCTGCGGGCGTACGTCCCGGTGCTGTATCTGATCGCGCTCGCCGGGTTGGTCGCCGTGCTCACCCCGCTGGGCCGTACCGTCAACGGTTCACACGCGTGGATCTTCCTCGGGTCCGGGCTGCAGTTCCAGCCGTCGGAGTTCGCCAAGATCGCGCTGATCCTCGCGCTGGCCGCGGCTCTCGGGGAACTGCGGGAGGGCGAACGGCGGCCGGGCCGGGGCGCGGTGCTGCTCGCCCTGGCGCTCGCCGGCCTGCCGATCGGCCTGATCATGTTCCAGCCGGACTACGGCACGATCCTCGTCTTCGCCGCAATCTCGGCCGGGATGATCCTTGTCTCCGGGGCGCCCAAGCGCTGGCTGGCCGGGCTCGCCGCGGCCGGCGGCCTGGCCGTCCTCCTGGTGTGGCTGCTCGACCTCGTCCAGCCCTACCAGATCCAACGGCTGATGGTGCTCACCGACCCGGACGCCGACCCGATGGGCCTCGGCTACAACGCCACCCAGGCCCGGATCGCCGTCGGCTCCGGCGGGTTGCTCGGCAAGGGGCTGTTCCAGGGAGAACAGACCGCCGGACATTTCGTGCCCGAGCAGCACACGGACTTCATCTTCACCGTCGCGGGCGAGGAGCTCGGCTTCCTCGGCTGCGCGTTCATCGTGCTGCTGATGCTGTTCCTGCTGTGGCGCGGGCTGCTCATCGCCGCGCGGAGCGCCACGCCGTACGGCACGGTGCTGGCGGGCGGCGTGGTCTGCTGGCTGGCGTTCCAGACGTTCGTCAACGTGGGCATGACCATCGGACTGCTGCCGATCACCGGGCTGCCGCTGCCGTTCGTCTCCTACGGCGGCTCGGCCACCATCTCCACCCTCACCGCCGTCGGCTTCCTCAGCACCGTCCGGCGCCGTACGGCTCTGCCCGGCTGAGCGTCGCCCGCGGACAAGCACCAGCGGGCCGTTAAGCTCAGGCTGCCTGCCGTCAACGGAAGGGTTCAGACGCAAATAGGCGGCTCCTCTGCCCTGCTTGTCGGCTTAACGATTCCTATCTCTCTGACAACCTGAGAGATGGTGGTATCGAAGTCATACGACTTGGTGTTGATCGCGACCATGCCTTCGCGGTGTTGGTTATAGGTAAATGATGTTGTAAATATCATGATGTCGGCTACGGAAACCGCGATGTTTATGGTGTCACCGCGGGGATCCAATTGATTGACGATCCATCCGAGAGTATCTGACATTACTGTGCAAACATACACCACCTCCCCGAGCATATTGGGGGGAGCCGCCAGCAGACCGCTTGCCTGGTCCTCATAACCTGCGGCGCGGCCCAGTGCCATGTAGACGGCGCGCCGGTCTTCGGCGTGCCCGTCCAGAGCCATTCGTGTAACCAGTTCGCCATCGGCGATCTCGAAGTGCCGTTCGTGATGCACCACCATGTCAAACGGGCCAGGCCGACCAAAATGGAAGCTCAGAACGTCTTGAAGTTCGGCTCGAAGGTCTTGCGTCGTTCGGCGGCCAAAGACAAGGCCAGGCGCCTGGGGGGATGTGGCGTAAAAATCTGGGTCGTTCCCATCCGAGCGTATGATCACGTTGATGGCCTCAGTCGTCACCACGCACCACCTTCAACGCCTCCTCGATGTCCAATCCCACCTGTTTGACTAGTATGTCCTTAACCACCCCCGGTGCAAGGCTGACCCCGTCGTGGAACGCGAAGGTGAGGGGCGGTCGTCCCTCGCAGACGAGCTTACGGTGCGACCCCCGGCGGGCCCGCTCTTCGTAACCAAGGCTGAGGAGGACAGCAAGCATCTGCTTCGCCTTCAGCGACGGAAACGGGTTGGGCACTCGTCTGATTCCCTCCTGATGAGGGATCTATCCTGGCCCATCTGAAGATCGATGGCGTCGAGTTCGCTGACCTTGTCTCTCATGGTCTCCGATCGAGGGGACCGCTTGCACATACTTGCGGCCCAGGCCGCTCACGGTTCCACCCGTGGGCCCCACGTCCTGGGACGTGTGAACCACGAGCTTCTCTCGGACCCTGACCAACACGCGATCAAGAAGAGATATTCAAGAGTTTTCTTCGTGCGCATCCCCCGAGTTATCCACAGAACGTGTTTCGGGTCCAGGTGGGCCCGCCGTGCTCGTCCACGCTGGCTCCATGACAGATAGGGGTGGCATGGCCGGTGGACATTTCACGGCGGCGGAGTTGCGGGAGAGGGGATGGAGCCCCGCTATGATCCGGGTGCTCCTCGGGCCGCCAGATCGGCTGGCGCCCAATCCGGTTTTCCGTTCAGCGTCACCGATGCGCCTGTACGAGGTGGACAGGGTGGTTCTCGCCGAGAATTCGGAAGCGTTCGCGGTGCTGCGCGGCGAGGCAGAGCGGAGATCGCGGTCGGCGCTGGCCGCTGTCGAGCGCAGGCGCGGCGAAACGCTCGAACATGTCAACCGCATGCGGATCACGGTGCCCGTCCTCGACTGGAACGAACTGGCCCGTAAGGCGGTAGCTCATCGAAACCGTATCGACGCAGAGCGGGCGCGGTATCGGCTGGACCACATCCCGGCATCGGCTCGAGTGGAGGAGGTGGACGAGCCGACCTTGCAGAGGTGGGTGGTCAACTACCTGCGTCACGCACTCACAGGCTATGACGATGAGCTGGAAGGCCTGTTCGGCAAGGTCGGCCGTGCGGAAGGAGAACGACTACTGAGAGGGCGCATCTACGCCGCCATCGCTCGCGCCTACCCCAAACTCGCCGATGAATGCCGGCGACAACTCCGCTTACGCCAAGATGGAGACCTCGACGAAACGGATCGGGCTGCTGGGTCGGTGAAGTTTCCACTGAACAGAGGGCAGGGGCACGCATGACGGCAAAGTCGCCGCCGTCAACAGGTGCTCTCCCATTCCAAATCGCCCTTCTCCACGGGCGGGCACCGGCCGCGGATGGGCCGGCCGGTCTCCAGCGATCTCGCCGTCGCCGCGAGCAGCGCCAGACAGGACGGCCAGACGACTCCTTCGAGACGCCCGAACTACTGTTTTCCGACGCGGCCGACCATGCGGGCGTACATCCGGCCGGGGCTCGGCAGGGACGGGGGGTTGAGGAAGCCGGGCAGTGTGGGAAGGTCGACCGCGAAGGGCTGCAGCCGCTCGTACAGTTCGCAGGCGTCGGCCGGCCGGTTCTCCGGCTGCTTCTCCAGCAGTTCGGCGATCAGCCGGTCCAGCGCGGCGGGCACATTCGGGACCCGCGGCGGTCGCGCCTTCACCTGCTTGTCGAAGACCGCGTACTCCGTCGGCCCGGTGAACAGCTGCCTGCCGGTCAGCATCTCGTGCAGGACACAGCCGAGGGCGTACAGGTCGCTCTCCGGCCCGGCGATCCCGCTCTGGATCTGCTCGGGCGACATGTACGCGGGGGTGCCGAGGATCTGCCCGATCCTGGTGAATTGACGGGTTTCCCCCTCCCGCAGCATGGCGAGCCCGAAATCGAGGACCTTCACGCTGCCGTCGGGGCAGAGCATGAGGTTGGTCGGCTTGAGATCGCGGTGGCAGATCGACAACTTGTGCGCCGCCGTCAGTACGGCGCATGCCTGGGCGACGATGGCGGCGGCCCAGGGCACGGGAAGCGGGCCGTGCTCGCCGAGCAGGTCGGCGACCGTCACTCCCTCGATGAACTGCATGACCTGGAAAAGACGCTGCTCGTACGTGCCGAAGTCGTAGAGGACCGGCGCTCCCGGGTGCTCCAGCCGAGCCAGGATCCGCGCCTCCCGGATGAACCTGCGCTCCAGTTCCTCGTCCTGACCGCCGGGGAGCCGCAGGAACTTCACCGCCACCCTGCGGTCGAGATGCCGGTCATGACCGCCGTAGACCGCACCCATCCCGCCCTGGCCCAGGGGAAGGTCGTCAAGCTCATAGCGGTCACCGATGACCAATGCACCCTCCCGTCGGCCTGTACCGGAAAAAACTACACCTTCAGACAGGTGGAAGAAGAGTGCCGGCGATCAACCCTTCGACCCCGGCGCGGGCGAGCTTCTCCCCCGCGGCGGTCACCTCCCTGAGGCCGTCCTCGAGGGCGAGAAGCTGCCGGAAGGCCCTGCCGTACGCCCGCTGACGGGCCATGGGCAGCCGTGGCACGCGGGCGCGGCGAACGTCGACCCTGCTCGCGCCGACTCTGCTGGCGCCGACTCGGCTCGTCCCCGTTCCCGGCCCGCTCGCGGCGAACCGCAGGAGACCGGCGAGGAACTCCGGGTCGAGCTTGGCGGGGTCCACTCGGAAGACGCTGAGGTGCGGGCCCAGCACCACGCCTTCGACGTCGGCGACCCGCGCTGTGATGGCGGACGCGACGACGTCCCCGGGTCGGATCGTCACCAGGCCGTCCGCGGACGGGGTCGATCCGGACGGCGGCCCGCCCGTCGCCAGGTCGTCGACGGTGAGCACGCGGACCCGCCCATGGGCTTCGGGCAGCGCCTTGAGCGAAGAGTGGCGGACCGTCACCATCCTCGCCCTGACCAGCTCGGCGACGGTGGTGGTGGCAGAGGAGGAGGAGTCCCAGGCGTCGGCGCCGCGCGTCCCACCCGGGCCCTGCGCGCTCGCCTCGCCGGACCCGGTGAGGTCCGGTAGGGCGAGGTCGGGCAGGACGAGGTCGGGCACGGCGTCCGCCAGCGCGGCCGCCGCCGTACGGAACCGGTCGCGCACGAGGGGGAACCTCCGGGCGTCGCCTGGCGCCGACAGATGCCGTGCGGGGCCGACGTCCACCTCGTCATCGAGAACGTCGATGATGCGGACGGTGCGGCCGCCCTGTGGCAGCTCAGGCAACCCGGGCATCTCAGACAGCCCGGGCAGCTCAGACAACCCGGGTGGCTCAGACAACCCGGGTGGCTCAGACGACCCGGGCAGCTCAGGCGACCCGGGCGGCTCGGCCCCGGCGAGGCAGGCCCGCCATACCGATTCGACGATCGACAGGTCGTCGGCGGCATCGGCCACGAGGAACGTCGCGGGCTGCGGCTCGCCGGGGATCGGACGGCGAAGCAGCCACAGATCCGGGCCCCCGGCGGACAGCGTGATCACGGCACGCAGCGTCCCACCGCGCAGCAGGTTCGCCCGGATCCGCCGCCCGGAGCGCCTCCCGGCGGCGGCCGCCGGCATCAGAATGGCGACGGGCCCGCCCGGCCGCACATGGGCGAGACAGTGTTGGACCCACGCGAGCTCGGACTCGCCCCGCGGCGGCATGCCGTACCCCCACCGGGGATCTCCGACCAGCTCCTCGTGTCCCCACGCCCGCTCGTTGAACGGCGGGTCGCACACCACGGCGTCGGCCCGCTCCTCGAGGAAGCCGTCGTCTCTGAGCGTGTCGCCCGCGACGATCCGCGCGCTGTGCCCGCGCAGCAGCAGCCGTACGGCGGTCAGGACGGCCACGGTCTCGTTGACTTCCTGGCCGAGCGGCCGGGTCTGCTCGGGCACGCCGAGCAGCAGGGTTCCCATGCCACAGGCCGGGTCCAGGACGGATTTCGCGTCGGCGCAGGCCAGCCGCGTCATCAGCTCGGCCAGGTCGGCCCGGGTGACGGCCAGCCGCCGGCTGTGCGCCTCGGCGTAGCGGTCGCACAGGAATTCGAACGTGGCCGCGTCGCCCTGCCGTTCGGCCATCTCCGCGATCAGGCGGATCAGTTCCGGATCGATGAGGCCGGGGCCCGCCATCCTGGCCGGGAGATCGCCGGTCGCGGCCTCGACTGCGGGCCCGAGCCGTACGGCCAGGCCACCGGGATCGCGGGCGAGCCGCCGCCATCCGGCGGGATCACGCCTCAGGTAGAGCAGGAACGCCCCGGCGTGGCCGACCATCTCCCCCAGCCTCAGGTCGTCGGCCGCTGCCCGCAGCCGCTGCCAGACCCGGTCGCCGATGGACAGCTCGAAAGACTTGCCGTTGCGGCGCAACCACGCCTCTACTTCGGGAAGGGAGAAGAGCGGGCTGGAGGCGGTGCCACTCACCGGCTGCGGGAAGTCCTCATAGCGGCGACGCCAGTTGCTGACCGCCGCCCGGCCCACACCGGCCAGGCGGGCGATCTCGCCGGCGTTCACCGTGGCCTCTCGTATCGTGGCCTCAGGAACCGAGGCCTCAGGAACCGAGGCCTCACGCGCAGCCGGGATCTCGTGGCTCATGAGGCTCAGGCTAGCATCATACTTGTGAAGTGATTCAACCAGTGGTTTACTCAAAACTATGACGCACAACCGCATCCGCTACGCCGCCGGCACTGATGTCGGGCGCTCCCGCAGCAAGAATGAGGATTCGGTGCACGTGGGCGAGCGCGTTCTCGCCATAGCCGACGGCATGGGCGGACACGGCCACGGGGACGTCGCCAGTGCGGTCGCCATCGGTGCTCTGGCGACTCTGGAAGACGGCCAGCCGCCCGAGGACCCCGTCGCCGCCCTCGAAGGCGCGGTGCTGGAGGCCGGTCGACGGCTGAGCGAGCTGGCCGAGCGTGATCCCGCGATGGAGCGGATGGGCACGACGGTCACGGCCATGCTGTGGGACGGCCAGGACAGGTTCGCGCTCGCGCACGTCGGCGACTCCAGGGCGTACATGCTGCGCGAGGGGAACCTCTACCAGATCACGAGAGACCACACGCTGGTCCAGTCGTTGGTGGACGACGGACGGATGAGCGCGGATCAGGCGGCCAGGCACCCGAGCCGCTCGCTGCTGCTGCGGGCTCTCGAGACCAGCGGCACCGCCGATCCCGACCTCTCGCTGCGGGACGCCAGCCCGGGGGATCGTTATCTGCTGTGCTCCGACGGGCTCACGGCCGTGCTGGATCCGGAGGCGCTGCACCAGGTGCTGACGACGGTCGACGATCCGGAGGAGGCGGTGCGTCGCCTGATCGACCTGGCGAACGAGGGCGGCGGCCCCGACAACATCTCCTGCATCGTCGCCGACATCGAGGCCGGCTCCTCCTAAAATCCGCGGTATGCGCATCTTCACCGTCGATTCCTTCACCGACCGGCCCTTCCGTGGCAATCCCGCCGCGGTCTGCCTGCTGGACGAGACCGTGCCGGACGAATGGATGCAGGCGGTGGCCGCCGAGATGCGGCATTCGGAGACCGCCTTCGTCCCCGCACCGAGGGATGATCAGGAAGACGGGCCGCGCCCGCTGCGCTGGTTCACCCCGGCCGTCGAGGTCGACCTGTGCGGACACGCCACACTGGCCGCGGCACACGTTCTCTACTCCCTCGGCGGGTCCGGCCGGCTCGAGTTCTCCACCAGGAGCGGCGTCCTGTCCACCGAGCAGACCGCCGACGGGCTGATCGCGATGAACTTCCCCGCCACCCGGGCCACGGCCGTCGACGCCCCCGAGGGCCTGGTCGAGGCGCTGGGGGTCAAGCCCGTCTGGGTCGGGCGCAGCCGGTTCGACCTGCTGGTCGAGGTCGAGTCGGCACAGGCCGTACGGTCTGCGGCGCCGGACTTCGAACGACTGGCCGCCGTCGACGCCCGCGGCGTCATCGTGACCGCGACCGCCGACGACGGGGACAGGGACGGCGACGGGGACGACGACGGGGACAGGGACGACAACAGGAACGGGGGACGTCCCGATTACGTGTCCCGATTCTTCGCTCCCAGGGTCGGCGTCCCCGAGGACCCGGTCACCGGTTCCGCCCACTGCGTGCTGTCGCCGTACTGGTCGGCGAAGTCCGGCCGGGACGCGCTCGTCGGCGCGCAACTCTCCGAGCGGGGCGGGACCATCCGGACCACGCTGCGGGGCGACCGGGTGGAGCTGGCCGGTCAGGCCGTCACCATCTGGTCGGGCGAGCTGCACGTCTGACCGGCCCGATCTTCCGACTGCGGGCGGGTGCCCGGCCGAGTAGCCCGGCCGAGTGGGTAATCTTGGAAAGTCCTCCCCAAACCCCTGGATTCGGCACCGCACATGTTCACCCGTCACGCGGCATCGCTCCTCGATCTGCTGGAGCGGGACTGGGCGCATCGGCTCGGCCAGGTGTCGCTGGCGGCCGAGGTCAATGCGGACGAGACGATGGTCGAGGCCGCCGCGGGCGCGCTGGGCGAGATGTACCGGGAACTACGGCGCGGGCGTCATCTCGAGCTCGCCCGTCGCTGGCCCGCCTGCCTTGTCGTGGCCCTGTCGGGCGTGGCCGCGACCGGTTACCGGTCGGGGTCCTGCTGGCCCTCATGGTGGGCGGCCACCCGTTTCCGGGGCAGGACGTCGGATGCCGCCGCGTTCGGCGAGGCGTTCCTGTCCGCGCTGCACCGGCTCGGCCTCCCCCGTCTCCCGGAACAGGCGGGCGCGAATCGGCACATCAGTCAGATCTTGATGCACGCGGGTGTTCCCACGTCCTGTCTGCTGGGGTTCTTCCGGTTCTTACTGGACGGCCGGTCCGACGCTCTCGACGAGCCGGTGCGCCGCTTCTTGGAGCACGGCGGGGACTACGCCGCCGACCTGGCCGAGCGCTGCCTCGATCTGCTCGACCGGCTACGTTCCCCAGAACCCGATCTGGCGGGTCTCACACTGCCTGCCCGCATCATGGACCACGCTCGGGCTCTGGTCCGTGACCGGCTGCTGGATCCCACCCCCGACGAGGAGCGCCCGGAACTCCTGCTCACCCCGCTCGGACAGGGCGTACGGCTGCGCCTGCCGGCCGCGATCGGCCCGGCGGCCGTGACCATCGACACCGACACCGACACCGGCACCGGCACCGGCACCGGCACCGGCGAAGAGACGATCGACGTCCGGCCCGGCGACCTCGTCCCGATCGTCCGACCCACTCGGTCGGCCCGCGTCAGCTGGCGTGCCGGGACCCGCGAGATCCGGCTGGACATCGTCGATCCAGCCGACCCGCTGCTGGTCTTCACCGAGGACGGCCGTCATCTTCCTCCCGGTCGTTCGCTGCCCGCCGACGCCGTGTGGTGCATGTTTCCAAAGGACCGGGAACCGACGGCGGACGGACCGTTGCGGATCATCGTGGAAAGCCCGCCGCCGGTCGGCTGGTCCGGCTGGCGACTGGTCCAGATCTCCCCCGGGCAGGCCACGTGGATCGCGCTGAGTGACTCCCACGGCGGAGCAGCCGGATCAGGGGGGCCGCGTCGCCAGATCCGCGGCAAGGACCGTCCGCGTGTGCGCACGGGCGCGGCGATCACCGGTGTCACCACTCCCGATGACGCCCCGGTCTTCACCGGTGTCTCCGTCTGGCTTCCCGGTGGCGGGCTGACCTGGTCCGTCGAGGTACGGCAGGCCGGGCGGTCCGTCTTCCGCGACTCGTTCACACCAGGCGAGCCCGTCGAGATCACTGATCTGTGGGATGGGGTCGGCGAGATCACCGTCATGGTGCGCGGGCCGATCGGGCTCGCCTCCCGCAGGAAGGTCATGGTCGCCGGAGGCCTGGCCGTACGGCACGATCCGCAACCGCGGCCGCTGGCCCCGGACGGGTTGGCGCCGGCGAGGGCCCACATCAGCGGGTCCGAGGGGAACGCCACGCTGAGTTTCGCCGCCGACGAGACCGCGCACGTGTTCACCTATGGCGGCACACGGCTCGTCCTCACCCCGCCGCACATGCGCGTCGCCACCGATCGTCACGAATGGCGGGCGAGCCCGCTCCGCCTGGCCGTGGAGGAACTCGAGACGATCGAGTGGTTGCGGATCGACGGCGCCGAGGCCGGCCCGTTGGAGGTTCGGGCCGACGGCCGCGCCGTCCAGGAGCTGACCCCTTCGGCCCGGGGCCGCTACAGCCTGCGGCGGGCGCTCGACACGGTCACCGCCTGTCAGGGCGCCGACCTGATCCTCCCGCCTGACGTGCCGGTGGCGTACGTCCGGCCGGCCGGCGCCGTCTCCGGTGTGACGCATCTCGGGGATCGGCTGCTCCTGACGGACCTGGTGTGGCTGGAGGGCCTGGTGGCCGAGATCCGCCCGGGCTGCGACCTGGACGGGGGCTCCGCCGAGATCGTGCCGGTGCCGCCGCACGGGGTGCTGACGCTGCCGCGACGACTGGCCGCCGCCGGTTCGCTGCACGTACGGCTGGCCGTACCGGATCCGTGGACCGGCCCGAACTGGCCGCCGGACCCACTCGTCTGCGCGAACCCCGGCCCTGCGACCACCCCGTAAGCCCCTGACCGAGTACCTGCCAAGCATCGAAGTACCTGCCAAGCATCGAACGGAGCCCGCGTGGACCCTTTGGAGACCAGTGCGCGCATCACCGGAGCCTACCGGCGGTATCTGAGCTCGCTGCTGCCGGTGCGCGACCCGGCGATCGGCGCGGCGCTGGCCGAGCAGATCGCGACCAGCCCACTGCTCAGCAAGGGTCCGCTGCTGGAGGCGACCCCGCCGTACCAGACCGGGGCCACGCTGCGCGAGCTGCTCTCCGAGGGGGTGCTGGACCCCGCCTTCGCGCAGCTCGGCGGTCCCGCGCTCCCCCTGGACCGGCCGCTTTACCTCCATCAGGAGCAGGCGCTGCGCAAGGCCGCCGCCGGGCGAAACCTGGTCGTGGCCACCGGGACCGGGTCCGGCAAGACCGAGAGCTTCCTGCTGCCGATCCTGGACGCGCTGGCCGCCGAGCGCTCACGGGGGAGACTCGGCCCGGGCGTGCGAGCCCTGCTGCTCTACCCGATGAACGCGCTCGCCAACGACCAGCTCAAACGGCTGCGCGAGCTGCTGGCCGCCGTGCCGTACATCACGTTCGGCCGCTACACGGGTGACACCCCCGAGCGTGCCGCCCAGGGCGCGGCACTGTTCGAGGAGCTCAACCCGGGGGCCGAGCGGCTGCCGAACGAGCTGCTGAGCCGCGAGGAGATGCGCGCGGCCCCGCCGCACCTGCTGGTCACCAACTACGCGATGCTGGAATATCTGCTGCTCCGCCCGGCCGACCTGGAGTTGTTCGAGACGCCCCCAGCTGATGGATCGGGTGACGGGTCGACGTGGCGGTTCGTCGCGCTGGACGAGGCGCACGTCTACGACGGCGCGAAGGCCGAGGAGCTCGGGATGCTGCTGCGCCGGCTGCGTGACCGGGTCGCGCCGGGCCGCGACCTGCGGTGCATCGCCACCAGCGCCACGGTCGGCGACCGGCCGGAGGCGGTGATGGATTTCGCCGGCAAGCTGTTCGACGCGCCGTTCGAGTGGGTGCCCGGCGACCCCGGCCGCCAGGACCTGGTCGGGGCAAGCCGGGTGGACATGCCGCGCGGGCCGTTCTGGGGGCCGCTCACCGCGGCGGACTACCGCGAGCTGGCGGCCTGCGCCGCTCCGGAGAAGGAGCTGGCGGCCCATGCGGGCGGAGGGTACGGCGAGGCCGATGCCAGCGGCACGGCCGGTACGGCAGACGCGGCAGACGCGGCAGACGCGGCAGACGCGGCCGGCATGGCAGGCACGGCACTGGCCCACGAGCACACCATGGCCACGCTCCGCGGCATGTTGTCGGGCGGCCCACGCGGTTTCGCCGAGCTGGCGGCGGCCCTCTTCGACGGGGACGAGCTCGCCCTGACGGCCCTGGTCGCGCTGGGCGGGCGGCTTCATCACGGGGGCAGGCCGGTGCTGTCGGCCCGCTACCACCTGTTCGTCCGGGCCACCGAGGGCGCGTTCACCTGCCTGCTCGGCCCGCACGTGTCGCTCGGGCGCCATGAGGTCTGCACGACCCCCGGATGCGCGGGGACGATGTTCGAGTTCGCGGCGTGCAAGCGCTGCGGGGCCGTCCACCTGATCGGCGCTATCGAGTCCTCGGGTGGCGGCGAGGTCTTCTCCCCGCGCCTCACCCGGGAGGAGGCCCGGGTCTGGCTGCTTCTCGGCGACGGCGCGCCGGAGGTGACCGACGAGGACGACGAACTGCTCGCGGAGGCTCCGGAGACCACCGCCGTGGACGCGTTCCTGTGCGGCCGGTGCGGCGCGCTGCGCGAGACCTCGCACAACCAGGCCGAAGGGACGGCTGAAAAGGAGCCGCGGTGCCGCTGCGGCGCGGCGGACGCTCGGCGGGCCGTACGGCGGCTGACCACGAGAGCGGGGGCTCCGAGCGGGTGCCTGGCCTGTGGCGCCCGCGGCGCCGGGATGATCCGGCAGTTCGAGAGCGGCAACGAGGCGTCGGCCGCCGTGCTGGCGAGCACCCTCTACCAGGCGCTGCCGTCCGCCGAGGAGCACGCGGACCGGCCGGGCGGCGGCCGCAAGCTGCTGGCCTTCAGTGACAGCAGACAGGCGGCGGCGTTCTTCGCGCCATATCTGGAGTCGAGTCACGCCGCCATCCAGCGGCGCGGCCTGATCCTCACGGGTCTGCGCCGGGCCACCGCCAGGGATGCCACGGCGACGGTGGACGACCTGATCGAGGAGACGGCGAGGGCGGCGACCGAGGCGGGCGTCTTCCAGCGGCGCGACTCGCGGCAGCAGCGGCGGCGTGAGGTGGCCCGCTGGGTGCTGCGCGAGCTGGTCGCCCTGGACGAGCGGCAGTCCCTGGAGGGCGTGGGCCTGATGCGCGTCGCCCTCGACGTCGATCCCGCCTGGGCCGCCCCGGAGCCGCTGCTGGATCTGGGGCTCACGGCCGAGGAGTCGTGGCTGCTGCTGGGCGAGCTGGCCGGCTCGCTGCGGCAGCAGGGCGTGCTGAGCATGCCGGAGGAGGTCGACCCGCGTGATGAGATCTTCGATCCGCGGCGCGGCCCGATCCACGTGCGCAGGGACGGCTCCGAGGCGAAGCTCAAGGTGCTGAGCTGGCTGCCGACCAAGGGAGCCAACCGTCGCCTCGACTACCTCCGCCGCCTCTTCGGTCCGGACATCGACGCCAGGCGGGTGCTCGACGGCTGCTGGCGCTTCCTGTCCGCCCACCGTGACGGCTGGCTGACCGCGGCAGCGCTGCCCAAGCTGGGTCAGGTGTACCAGGTGGACCACACCTGGCTGGTGCTGTCGGCCGATCCCGCCATCCATCGTTGTGATCTGTGCCGCCGGATCACCGCGGTCTCACTGCGCGGGGTCTGCCCCACGATGGGCTGTTCCGGGACGCTGCGCCCCGCCGTACTGGACGATTCTGATCACTATCGGGCCCTTTATCAGGAAATGTCGCCCGCGCCGCTGGTCGCGAGGGAGCACACCGCGCAGTGGACGAGCCTGGAGGCGGCCGATATCCAGCAGCGCTTCGTCCGCGGCGAGGTGAACGTGCTGTCGTGCTCCACGACGTTCGAGCTGGGCGTCGACGTGGGCGAGCTGAGCGCGGTGCTGCTGCGCAACATGCCGCCGAGCACGGCGAACTACATCCAGCGGGCCGGACGGGCGGGCCGCCGCGCGGACTCGGCCGCGCTGGTGGTCACCTATGCCCAGCGCCGCTCCCACGACCTGTCGCGCTACCAGGAGCCGGAGACGATGATCGCCGGACGGCTGCGGGCGCCGTACGTGCCACTCGGCAACGCGCGGATCGACCGCAGGCACGCGCACTCGGTGGCGCTGGCGGCCTTCTTCCGGCACACGAAGCAGACCTCGGGCACGGTGTGGAAGACGGCGGGCGACTTCTTCCTCGGCGACGGCCCGGAGCGGGTGCGGCGCTTCCTGTCCCCGATCCCATCGCAGGTGACCGCTTCGCTGCGTGCCGTGCTGCCCCCGGCCGCGCAGGCCGAGCTCGGGGTGGGCGAGGGCGTGTGGGCGCTGGAGCTGTGCGATCACCTGGACAAGGTGCGCCTGGAGCTCGGCCAGGACGTGGAGACGTTCGAGGAACGGCGGACGGCCGCCTTCGAGCAGCGGCGCAGCGATCTGGCCGCCCGGTTCGAACGGACCGTGAACACGCTGACCAGGCGGTCTCTCATCGGGTACCTGGCCAACCGGAACGTCCTGCCCAAGTACGGCTTTCCGGTGGACACGGTCGAGCTGCGCACCGCGCACTGTGACAGCCAGGTCGGGGCCCGCCTCGAGCTGTCACGCGACCTGACCACGGCGATCTACGAGTACGCCCCGGGGGCGGAGGTCGTGGCGGGCGGGGTGCTGTGGCGCTCGGCGGGCGTCTATCGGCTGCCCGGACGCGAGCTGATCAGCCGCTTCTACACGGTCTGCCGGGAATGTCAGCACTACCGGGAGGGCGACGAGACCCTGGAAGTCGCCTGCCCGGCGTGCGGCGCTGCCGGCCGGGGAACGCTGCGCGAATACTACGTGCCAGAGTTCGGTTTCGTCGCCGATCACCGTACGGCCAGGCCCGCGGCGGCCCCACCGAAGGCGGTGTGGCGCGGCTCCACGCATGTCGTGTCGCTCGGAGTGGAGCTGGCCGAGCGCCGCTGGGCGACGCCGGGGGGCGCCTCCGTCTGGTGCCGGTCGGGGTCCCGGGGCCGGCTTGTCGCGATCTCCGAGGGACCGGGGGGAGGCGGCTTCCTGATCTGCGACTGGTGCGGCTGGGGCGCGCCCAACCTCGGCAGGACGCCGAAATCGCACGTCCATCCGCTGCGCCGCAGCCCGTGCACCGGCCCGCTGCGCTGGCGCTCGCTGGCCCACGGCTACGAGACCGACATTCTGGAGCTCCGGTTCGACGCGCCCGGACTGTCCGGACACGGCGCGTGGCGGTCCGCGTTGTACGCCCTGCTGGAGGGGGCAGCGGACGGGCTGGAGATCAACCGGGACGACATCGACGGCACGGTGAACCCCGGCGCGGACGGCCGTACCGGCGTGGTGCTCTTCGACACCGTGCCCGGCGGGGCCGGCAGCGTGCTGCGCGTCGCCGGCGCGCTGGACGTGGTCGTGGACGCCGCCCTGCGCCGGGTCGCGTCGTGTGACTGCGGCGAGGAGACCTCCTGCTACGGCTGCCTGCGGACGCGTCGCAACGAGGCCTATCATGATCAGCTCAGCCGCGGCGCGGCCCTGGGCGTTCTCCGCGGTCTGGGTGAACTGTCATGATCCGCCCGTGTTATGCGGCATCCTGAACGAGATGGATGAGACGGTGATGACGGTAGAACCCCAGACGGGCACGGAGACGAGTGTTGAGACGGTTGTTGAGACGGACGCCGAGACGGACGCCGAGCCGGGCGCGTTCGGGATCGACGCGTTCACGCTCGACGACCGGCTGCGGCTGTTCCACTTCGCCGCGGCGGAAAAGCGCCACGAGTACCTGTGGCTGCTGCGCGCCTTCGACCGCGGCCGGGCCAACTACCAGGTCCTGCTGCACGCCTCCCAGGCCCGGGAGCTGCTCGAAGCGCTGCGCGCCGAACATCCCGGATGCCCCGAGGCCGTCGACGTGCAGCCGCTGCTGGACTCCCTGACCGACTGGCGACTGCTGGACCGCAGCTACGACGGCACCCGCGCGGCCAACCTGGCCGAATATCGCAACCGTCACTACGTCTACCAGTTCACCCAGGCGGGCTACCGGGCCTACCAGGCGGTGGAGGAGGTGCTGGGCGCGGGCCTGGAGGACGCCCAGCTCTCCCGGCTGGTGTTCCCCGACATCCTGACCGACCTGAAGGCGCTGGCCGAGGCGAACCGGGCTGGTGACGGCGAAGAGGTCTACCGCAAGCTCGGCCGCCTCGACCAGGTGCTGTCCGACATGGCGATGCGGGCCGCCCGCTTCTATCTCATGCTCGGTGACCTGGCCCGCACCAACGACGCCCGGCCCGAGGTGTTCCTGAACCACAAGGACGCGTTGCTGGCCCACATGCGGGAGTTCACCGCCGAGTTGGCGCGCTACCAGCCGCTGCTCGCCGCCGCGGTGGCCGAGGTGGCCGAGACCGGCGTGGATCGGATGATCGCCGCCGCCGCCGGGGCCGATGAACGACTGTTCCGCTCGGCGGAGGAACGCGAGCACGACTGGCGGCAGCGCTGGTCGGGGCTGACCCACTGGTTCGGGGCCGAGACGCACAACGAGGCCGAGCGATTGCAGAACGCCACGGTCACGGCGATCGCCGGCGTGCTGGCGCTGCTGCGCCGGGTGACCGAGGCACGGCGGGGCGGGGTGAGCCGGGAGAGCCAGTTACGCCATCTGGCCCAGTGGTTCGTCTCCTGCCCCTCTGACAAGGACGCGCACGCGCTGTTCCAGGTGACCTTCGACCTCGGCTCACCACGGCACATCGCCGTGCCGTACGAGGAGCCAGAGCTGATCCCCAGCCGGCTCTCGTGGTGGGAGGCCGAGCCGGTGCGGGTGGCACGGACACTGGTGCAGACGGGCCGGGCGCCTCGGCTGCACGGCGTGGGCCGGATCGAGCGCAACGAGGCGCAGCGTCAGCGGCTGCGCGCCGAGCAACTCAAGGCGCAGGCCGAGCGGCGGGCCGCCACGAACGCACTGGCCGCCGAGGGGGTGTACGAGCGGACGCTGGACGAGCCGGAGACGCAGGCTCTGCTGAGCCTGCTCGACCTGGCTCTGTCGGCGCGGGTCGCGGTGAGCCGCAGCGCCAGCGGGTCGGCGCACGGCGCCCGGCTGACGCTGCGTCCCTGCGACGGGTCGACCACGGTCAGGACCGTCCGAGGCCGGCTGCACCTGTCCGGGCTGCGTCTGGAGGTGTCCGCCTCGTGAGGGTCGCCGCCGATGTGGGGACGCTGGAGCTGGCCGACTACCAGCGCGCGGTACGGCTGCTGCTGCGGCACCCGCTGATCACCGCGGCCTACCCGGACCGCGGCGCGCTGCCGCTGGTCCGGCGGTGGGCGGCGCACCTGCGCACCGACCTGTTCGAGGTGCTCGGCTACCGGCTGCTGACCACCGGTGACACCGCCCGGCTGCTTCGGGTCCACGACGAACTCGACGCCACCAGGCCCGCCCTCACCAGGACCGGCAGGCCGTTCGACCGCAGGCGCTACGCCTACCTCATGCTCACCCTGGCGGCGCTGGGCCGCGCGGGCGCCCAGATCGCGCTGGGCGAGCTG
Source organism: Sphaerimonospora thailandensis (assembly GCF_016863115.1). GTDB lineage: Bacteria > Actinomycetota > Actinomycetes > Streptosporangiales > Streptosporangiaceae > Sphaerimonospora > Sphaerimonospora cavernae. Next base: position 121,434 of record NZ_BOOG01000011.1, on the reverse strand, counting down.
GCCGACGCCGTGGCCGCCGACGCCGTACGGATCGACGGTCTCGGCATGGACACCGAGCGCAAGGCCGACCGGGACGCCTTCGTCGACGCGGTGGCCTGGCTGGAGCAGCGCGGCGCGCTGGCCCTGGCCGACGGCTCCGCCGCCGACTGGGTGAACAACCCCGACCGGGCCGAGGCGCTCTACGACATCGACCGGGAGATCGTCGGCGTGGTCTACCGGCCGAGCCGGGTGCTGCAGCACCTGCGCTCGGTCACCGCCCTACTCGACACCGATCACGGCCTGGCCCAGGGGCAGGCGACCATGCGCCGCACCGCGGCGCGCAGGGCGCGGCGGCTGGTGCTGGAACAGCCCGTCGTCTACTACGCCGACGTCGACGAGTCGCTGCGCGGCCAGCTCCGCTCCCCCGCCCTCATCGAGGACCTGGAGCGGCTGACCGGGCTGGGCGTGGAGCGGCGTGCCGAGGGCGTCGCCATCATCGACACCTCCGGCCGCCTGTCCGACGTCCGCTTTCCCGGTGCGGGCACGATCGCCCAGGCCGCGCTGCTGCTGGCCGCGCGCATCGCCACCTACTGCGGGCCGAGCAATCGGCGCAGCAGGCCCGCCCGGCTGCCGGCCCCCACCGCCGCCGAACGCCTGGCCGAGTCGGCCGCCCGGATCGACTCGGCACTGCCGTACCACGGCGTCCTGGCCGCCCTGGAGGATCCGGCCGGCCCGGCCGGCCCGGCGGCGGAGGCACGGATCCCGGACCCGGCATCGGACCGGGCATCGGACCGGGCGCCGGAGACGGAGCCGGCGGGCCATCCGTTCCTCCCCGACGCCTGGCTGCGCGGCGCGATGCGTCAGATCACCGGTGAGTACGGCAGCGCGTTCGGGGCGAACTGGCGCGCCGACCCCGACCGGCTGCTCGACGAGGCCGTGGCGCTGCTGGCCGCGCTGCGCCTGGTGGCCGTGGTGGAGGGCGGCGTGCTCGCGTTGCCCCTGCTGGCCAGATATCGGGGCGTCACCGCCGAGGTGAAGCCCCGCGCTCAACCCCACACTCAACCCCGCGCTCAACCCACCGTGGCGCCCACCCGGGCCGCCGAACTCTCCCAACCCACCCTCTTCGAAGGATCTCCTGAGTGAGCGAGCGAGCCACCCAGCGCAGCAGCCGCTATGTGCCCACAAGGGCGGGCATCATCAACCTGTGGGACTACCGCGATGAGGAGTTCACTTTCGCGAACGGGTGGCTGATCCTGCGCGGCCCCAACGGCTCGGGCAAGACCAAGGCACTCGAAGTGCTCTTCCCGTTCGTGCTCGACGGCCGGATCGATCCCAAGCGGCTCAACCCGTTCGCGTCGGAAGACCGGACCATGAAGTCCAACCTGCTCTTCCGGGGACAGGAGACCGGGCTCGGCTACGTGTGGCTGGAGTTCCGCCATGCCGACACCGGCCAGGCCGTCACGGTGGGCATCGGACTGCACGCCCAGCGGCACCGCGACACCCCGGTGCGCTGGCACTTCGTCGCCGAAGGCCGAGTCGGGGTGGACTTCTCCCTGCTCACAGCGGACGACCGGCCGATGACCCGCAAGCAGCTGGCCGCCGAGCTGGGCGAGCACGCGCTGCTCGCCACGCCGTCCGACTACCGCCTCGCGATCGACCAGCGGCTGTTCGGCCTGGGCCGGGAGCGCTACGAGCAGCTCATCACCCTGATCCTCACGCTGCGCCGACCCCAGCTCGCCAAGAACCTCGACCCGGCCAAGCTGTCCGACACCCTCACCGAGGGCCTCCGCCCCATCGACGACGACCTGGTGACCGAGGCCGCCCGGTCCTTCGACGACATGGAGTCGGTGCAGCGCACTCTGGAGGGGCTGGTCGCCGCCGACGAGGCGACCGGCGCCTTCCTGTCCAGCTACGCCACCTACCTTCGTACACACGCCCGCTGGGCGGCCGACGCGCTGACCCGTCGCCGCGACGAGGTGGCGGATCGCCGTACCGGCCAGGGTGAGGCGGCCGAGGATGTCGCAGCGGCCGACCAGACCCGGGCCGAGGCCGAGGCGCGGCTGGCCACGGCGGAGGACAAGCTGACCGGACTGCGTGCCCGGCTGGAGCAGCTCAAGGCGAGCGCGGCCTACGAGGCGCTGCAGCAACTCGCCGACCTGGAGCGGCTGGTGCGGACCTGCGCGGACGCCGAGGCCACGGCCCGGGGCGAGTTGACGCGCCGCACAACCGCGAAGGCCCGGGCGGCCGGCGAGCTGGACGCCGCCCGGCGGAGCCTGACCGAGCTGGACGCCGCGGTCTCCCGGGCGGCGACGGAGCTGGCCGACGTGGCGTCCGCGGCCGGGATCGCGTGGAGCGCGGCCGACGCCGCGGAGGACGACTTCGCCGCCCGGGTTTCCGCCCGGATCGCGACCAGGGACGACGATGTCAGGGCGGTGCGTGCCGCGCTGGCGGCCGTTAGCAAGGCCGAGCAGGCCCGTGACTTGGCCCGCGAGGCGCTGGACCGGGCCTTGGAGGTCATGGCGGCGGCCGAGAGGGAGTCCGCGGCCGCCGAGACGGAGGTGGAACAGGCCAGGGCGGACGCACGCGACCAGCTTTCGGCCTGGCTGGCACGGCACCGGGATCTCCTCGCCGGCTCCGACGCCCAGGCGGGTCCTGACGCGCTGGCCACCGCGCTGGAACAGGTGGGCGAGCCGGACGCCCCGCCCCTGGAAGCGGTGTTCGCCGAGATCACGGCGCCGGCCGTACAGGAACTGCGCGAGGAGCAGGCGCGGCTGCGCGGCGAGCGGCGCCGGGCCGAGCTGGATCGGACCGCCGTCGAGGAGGAGCGGCGGCTGATCGCCGCGGAACGCGACGACGCGCCGCCCGCCCATCCGGCGCGTACCGCGTCACGCGAGGGCAGGGCGGGCGCGCCGCTGTGGCGGCTGGTCAGGTTCCGGGACGAGGTGCCGGAACGGACGGCGGCCTCGGTCGAGGCGGCCCTGGAGGCCGCGGGCGTGCTGGACGCCTGGGTCACCCCAACGCCGGAGCCGGTGCGCGTCGGCGACTCCGACGCCTATCTGGTCGAGGGCGCCCAACCGGTCGAGGGCGGCGGCGCGCAGCCGGGGGCGAGCCTGGCCGACCTGCTCGTGCCCGAGGAGGACACCCCGGTCCCCGCACAGCGGATCACCGGCATCCTGCGTGCGGTCGCCTTCCGAGACGATGACGACGACGCGGACGGTGTCGGTGGTGATGGTGCTGTTTTAAGCACCGACCCCGGAGCGCCGGCCCTGCCTGTGATCACCGGCGGAGGACGGTTCTTCCAGGGCATCCAGCTCGGCGCGCATCACAAGCAGACGGCGGAGTACATCGGCGCCACCGCCCGGGCCCGCCGCCGCGCGGCCCGCCTGGCCGACTGCGACGCCCGCCTCACCGCGATCTTCGAGGTGATCGAGGATCTCGACCGGCGAGCCGCGGCCACCGAGGCGAGGCTCGACGCGTTCACCGAGGCGCGGGCAGCACTGCCCAGGACCGGGGCGATCGTGGCGGCGCTACGCAAGCGCGAGCAGGCGGCCGGGCGCCTGCGCGCCACCCGGGAGAGCGCCGACGCCGCCCGGCGCGGCCACGACGAGGGCGTCGCGGCGTTCGGCGCGGCTGAGCGTGCGCTGCGCAGGACCGGGGCCGAACGCGGACTGTCCCCCGACGTGGTGGAGGAGGTGGCGGGCGCCGTCCGGCGCTTCGAGCGCATGGCGGGGGCGCTGACCGGGCGGCGCCGGGAAGCCGCACGGCAGCGGGCGACCGTTGAGACCGCCGCCGACCGGCTGACCGAGGCCGCCGAGGACGAGGCGACCGCCGCGGAGACCGAACAGGCGGCACGCCGCCGCCACACGGAGGAGGCCGCCAAGCTGGAGGCCCTGCGGTCGACGGTCGGCGCGGAGGCGAGCCAGGTGCTGGCCGAGGTCGAGCAGGCGGAGACCGCGATCGGCGTGACCGAGCGGGAGGTGGACGCGGCCCGCACGGCCGAGCGCGAGGCGCTGTCGGTCGCGGCGGGGGCCCGCGCCCGCCTGGAGGCCTCCCGCGAGGCGTTGGGGGTGGCACTGCGCGAGGAGCGGGCGACCGCCCGCGAGCTGGGCCCGTACGCCCGGCGGGAGCTGCTCGACGTCCTGCGCTGCCCGCCGGTCCCGGCCTGGCCCGCGCAGGAGGCCGACTGGCTGGGCGAGGAGCTGCCCGCCGGGGTGCGCGCGGTCCACGAGGCGATCCTCTCCGTCACCCGCGACCTCACCCCGACCGAGATCTCGCTCAAGCAGTCGACCACCCGTCTGACCAAGGCCCTGGACGACCTGCAGGCCCAGCTCACCGCCGCCGATCAGGACTACCGCCCGGAATGGGACGGCGCCGACGGCGTGATCGTGGTACGGATCGCCGACGAGGAGGGGCCGCTGCCGGTCGGCGCGTTCGCCGCGAAGATCGCGGCAAGCCGCCGGGACCAGCAGCAGCTGCTGTCGGAGTCCGAGCAGCGGATCCTGGAGGACGCGCTGTTGACCCGCCTCGCCCAGCAGATCCACGACCGCACCGTGGACGCCCGGGACCTGATCCGCCGGATGAACACCGAGATGCGGTCACGTCGCATGTCCTCCGGCACCACTGTCGGAGTGGGCTGGGTGCTCGCCGACAAGCTGGAGGAGGAGCAGCGAGCCGTGTGCGCCCTGCTCGACGGCGACGCCGCCCGCCTGGGCCCGGACGCCCTGGGCCGGATGCGCGCCCATTTCGCCACCCAGATCAAGAACGCCCGAGCTCGGCACCGGGACAGGCCCTACCGGGAGCTGCTGGCTGAAGTGCTCGACTATCGCCGCTGGCGGCAGTTCGCCTTCCAACTGGTCCGACCGGGTGGGCCGGAGGAGCGGCTGACCCGGGCCAGGCACAGCCGCCTGTCCGGGGGCGAGCAGTCGGTCTCACTGCACCTGCCGCTGTTCGCGGCGGCCCACGCGATGCTCAACTCGGCCCGCCCCGACGCGCCCAGGCTGCTCGCGCTGGACGAGGCGTTCGCCGGGGTGGACGACACCGGCCGTGGCGAGCTGATGTCCCTGGCCGCCCAGTTCGATCTCGACCTGTTCATGACGGGTTACGACCTGTGGGCGACCCACGCGGCGGTCCCCGCGGCATCCCACTACGACCTGGCCCACTCCCCCGTGGAACACACGGTGAGCGCCCTGTTGCTCGTCTGGGACGGCGGGGAACTGCTCGCCGACGACGCGGGGGAGCTCGCCGCCGCGCTGGGGTCGCCCGGCACCAGACGGATCCGGACGGAAGAGGTCGACGCCACCATCCTCGACGCCGCCGCCCTGAATGGCTGAGCTGCCCATGGACGAGCTGCCCATGGACGAACTGCCCATGGACGAGCTGCCCATGGACGAGCTGCCCATGGACGAGCTGCGCGGCGAGGGCTGGACCCGATTGCTCGCCGCCGCTCGGCGCAAGCTGGAACGCGACGGCGGCGGCGACGGCCGCAGCGTCAACGGTCACAGCGACGATGGCGGCTCCATCGGGCTGAAGGACCCGTCCGAATCCGAACGCCGCGTCGTCATCGGTCTCACCGGCAGATATCGTCCGGAGTCGGTGCGGCGGCTCACCGTGTCGCTGGCCGAGCTCGACGCCGCTTTGACCACGCGGTACGGCATCGGCCTGCGGGAGATGCTGACCAGGCTGGGCGGCCCGATCCGGGACCGCGCCGCCGAACGTGCGGCTCTCGATCTGGAACGGGAACGTCTGCTGGGCACGGCCGGAACCAGCCGGCATGCGGCCGAGCCGTGGTTCACCGCATGGCTGGACGGCCTGGCCTCGGACGGCACGCTGACCCGGCTGATCCGGCGCGGCGACGGGCATCTGCTCGGATGCGCGATCGCCGTGCTCGCTCACCTCCCCACGCTCGGCCTCCCCGAGATTCCCGTCCCCGGCCTGCCCGCCGTCTCCACCGGACTCCCCGGACAGTCCGTTCCTCTGCCGATGCTGGCCGAGCGGGCCACCGGTGACACCAAGGCGCTGATGCCCGGATCTCCGCTGGCGCTACTCGTCCTGCGAGCGCTGGCGCTGCGCACCGGGCTGCCCACCGTGCCGGGAAACCGGGCGGGGCAGCGGGAGCTGTGGGAGTCCGCCGGGGCGATCGTCGATGATCTGGCCAGCCAGGTCCTGGTGCTGAACATCCGGACCCGGTCTGAGGGCGTCGTCTCCGGCTGGCTCGACGAGGCAGCTCGTCATGGCATTCCGTACCGGCTCACGCTTCACCAGCAGGCCGTCTCGCCCGTGATCTGCGCAGCCGAGGAGATCTTCGTATGCGAGAACCCCGCGGTCCTGCGTGCCGCCTCGGCCGAGCTCGGGGCCGGCTGCGCCGCGCTGGTCTGCACCGAGGGCATCCCGTCGGCGGCATGCCACCGTCTGCTCGACGCGGCCGTGGCCGGGGGCGTGCGCCTGCGATGGCGCGCCGACTTCGACTGGACGGGGTTGCGCATCGTCGGTCGGGCCATCGCCCGGTACGGCGCGGAGCCCTGGCGGATGAGCGCGGCCGACTACGCGGCGAGCCTGGCGGAGGGCGAGTCCACCCCGCTGGCAGGCCCACCCGCTGACAGCCCCTGGGACGAGGCGCTGGCCGCCCTGATGACTTCCCGCGGTCAGACGGTCATGGAGGAACGCCTCATCCCGCCCCTCCTCGCCGACCTGGCATCGGACGCGCCGTCGGTCAGTACGGCACGGCGGTCAACATGATCACCTCGGCGGCCGCGCGCCCGGCGCGGTGCCGGGCGCGTGCCGCTCCTCAGTGCGGGGATCAGAACAAACGGTTGTCCGGCACCGGCAGATCGAGCCGCCGGGGGCCGTGCCACCTGGCCTTGTCCTTCGGCAGGTAACCGAGCTGCGTGGCGAGCACCAGCGGCAGCAGCACCCTGCTCTTGGCGAGGTCGACGGTGACGTTCGCGCCCGTGGCCGCCTCGTCGCCGTAGGTCGAGTCGGTGCCGGCGATCACGAGGGCCAGCCGGTGGCCCTTCTTGAAGACGTAGTCCTGCGGCAGTGCCTCCCACGTGACCTTGCCGTACGTCCCAGCCGGCAGCGGCGATGGCTCGCTGAGCGAGTCGCGGTTCTGCACGTCGATCCAGCCCCGGCCGACGATCTCGAGGGGCCGGGTGGCCAGGTTGGTGACCACCTTCTTGTAGCAGGCGTCGTCGGCGGCGGTGCTCTCACCGTGGCAGTCCTCCTCGGCGACGGTGGTGATGCCCTGTCCGCGCCGCCAGTCGACCCGGGCGTCCTCTCCGAAATCGACGAGCAGGGCGGTCAGGTTGGCCGTCGGCCTGTCGAGAGCCACGCGGAGGTCGATGACCGGCGAGCCGGACAGGCGCAGGTCCAGCGGCAGGGCTCCGGTGGTGAACGCGATCCGCCCCGGCTTGGCCGTACCGACGTCGGCGATCATCGCATCCTCGGACTGCCGGATATCGGTGAACGTGGCCGTCTGCCCCTTCCTGGCCGGGAGGAGACCGAGCGAGCCGTCGGCCGCCGGCCGGAAGGGGACCTTCATGGTGAACGGCGCGGGCCAGTCTCGCTGGGTGATCCACCGATCCGGGCCGATCTGCACGTCGGCCCGCGGCTCCCGCATGATGCCGTTCTCCACACCGAGCAGCCAGTGGTCGAACCAGCGGTGCAGCGTGTCGACCCAGATGTCCCGGCGCCCCTCGAAGTCGAAGGGGTCGACATGCTGGTACTGCCCCACCCAGATCTTGCGGGGCACGTTCCGCTCGGCGAGGGCCTGCCACCATTTGGAGAAGTTGTCGGGCTTGACGTTGAGGTCGTTGACCGTGTGCACCACGAAGACGCTGGCGCGCACCCTGGACACGTCGCCCAGCGAGCCGGCGATGTAGTCGCGTTCGGCCCAGAAGGGGTTGTAGTCGCCGGTGTCGTCTCCGTCCTCGGCGTCCATGCGGGCCCGTACGGCCGCGCACTTGGCGGCCGGGTCGGTGTCGATGTAGCGCGCCAGCCAGGACATGTAGTCGCGGTTGTAGATCACTCCGTTGGAGCGCTGGTACTTGTACCAGGAACTGATCGCGGAGATGGGGACGATCGTCTCCAGCCCCTCGACGCCGGTGGCCGCCACCGCGTTGGCCAGGGTGCCGTCATAGGATTTGCCGATCATGGCGGCCCTGCCGGTGGTCCAGTCGGCGGTCACGGTCGTGCCGTCGGCGCGGTACGCGGTCGCGCGGCCGTTCAGCCAGTCGATGACGGCCTTGCCGCCCAGCACGTCACCCCGGCCGCCGACATCGGGGCAGCCATCGGACCTGGTGGTGCCGGCCATGTCGACGTTCAGGACGGCGTAGCCACGCGGCACGAAGTAGTTGTCGTAGAACAGGGGAAATTTCGCTAGATTGCCGTCGGCGTCGTAGACCTTGCGTTCGGCCTCGTTGCCACGTCCAGAGTTGTCGTAGTAGGGGCTCTCATCGATGATCACGGGCACCTTGAGCCCGGGACCCGACTCCCTCGGCCTGATGATGTCGACGCGTACGCGGTCGAGCCTCCCGTCGGCGTCGCTGTCGACGCTCGACTCGACGTAGACATGCTCGCGGATGGCATCGGCGTAGGAGAAGACCGGTTGAGTCCTCCCCCGGTCGATGGCGATGCCCGGTTCGGCGGTCGCGTGAGCGGGGATGGCGTGAGCGGGGGTGGCACCCACCATGACCAGTGCTAAGCCCATGAGAGCTGCTCGTAAGTGTGGCAAGCGGAACCTCCGGATAAACGGTGGCATCAACCGCAAATCTCGACAGATATCCACAAGCCGAGCAAGATTGCTTTATATGATCTGAATCATCTTGATCCCGAAGCGTGACACGCCACGGATCGGGACCTCTGACCGGGCGCTCTGACCGGGGACCGGCGAAGCCGCGCAGAAACGTCATCAGGAGAAGTAGACGCCGATGCGTTGACCGCCCACTTCGTGGACGTCGATGTCCAGGTCGTAGACCTCGCGCAGCACATCTGGGGACATCATCGTGGCGGTGTCCCCCTGCGCGATCACCTTCCCGTTCTTCATCGCGATGACGGTGTCGGAGTGACAGGACGCGAAGTTGATGTCGTGCACGACCAGGACCACGGTCTTGGCGAGCTCGTCGGACATACGGCGCAGCCGGCGCATCATCTGCACCGAGTGCCGCATGTCGAGGTTGTTCAGCGGCTCGTCCAGCAGCACGTAGTCGGTGTCCTGGCAGAGCACCATGGCCACATGGGCGCGCTGGCGCTGCCCGCCGGAGAGCTGGTCGAGGTGGCGGTGGGCCAGGTCGGTCAGCTCGAAGTAGCCGATGGCCTCGTCCACCAGGGCCAGGTCATGGGAGGTCAGCCGGCCCCCCGAGTGCGGGAAGCGCCCGAAGGCCACCAGTTCGCGCACGGTGAGCCGTACGCTCATGTGGTTCTCCTGGCGGAGTACGGCCAGCCGGCGGGCCAGCCGCTCGCTCGGGGTGGTGGCCACGTCCATGCCGTCCACGGTGACCGAGCCGCTGTCAGCCGGCAGCAGCCGGCTGATGATGGACAGCAGCGTCGACTTCCCCGCGCCGTTCGCCCCGATGACGGAGGTCACGCCGCCCTTGGGGATCGTCAGGCAGACGTCGTCGACGACGACGGCGTCGCCGTACCGCTTGGTGACGTGGTTGAGCTGGATCACCGTCGTGACTCCCGGACGAGCAGGGCGATGAAGTAGACACCGCCGAGGAAATTGACGATCACGCTGAGCGCGGTGTTCAGGGAGAACACCCGCTCCAGGATGAGCTGGCCGCCCACGAGGACGATCACCGAGATGAGGCCGGCCGCCGGGACCAGGACCCGGTGCCGGAAGGCGCCGGTGAGCTGCCGGGCGAGGTTGGCCACGAGCAGCCCCAGGAACGTGATCGGGCCGACCAGCGCGGTGGACACCGACACCAGGACGGCGATCATGACGAGGGCCTGGTTCACCACGGCGGAGTGGTCGACGCCGAGGCCGACCGCGTGGTCGCGTCCGAGGGCGACCACGTCGAGCCGGGCGAACAGGCGGGCCGCCCAGGCCGTCATCACCAGCACCAGGACGGTGGACAGCAGCAACAGACCGGGGTGCACCTGGTTGAAGCTCGCGAACAGGGTGTCCTGCAGCACGACGAAGTCGTTGGGGTTGATCAGCCGCGAGGCCAGGGAGGACAGGGAGGAGAACAGCGTGCCGAATATGACGCCCGCCAGGACCAGGACGTAGAGGTCCCGGCCGCGGCGGCCGAACAGCCAGCGGTACAGGGCGCTAGCGAACACCACCATGACCACCACCTGGCAGGCGAACAGCAGCCGGGGATCGGTGGTGGTGAGCGTCAACCCGCTGAAGAAGAACACGATCAGCGTCTGGATCAGCACGAACATCGCGTCGAACCCCATGATGCCCGGGGTCAGGATGCGGTTGCCGGTGACCGTCTGGAAGATCACACTGGAGCAGGCGACGGCGTAGCCGACCACGATCATCGTGGCGACCTTGCGCAGCCGGATGCCGAGGGCGTACTCCCAGTTGCCGACCAACCCGATGGTGCAGAAGCCCACCAGGACGGCGAGCGCCACCACGACCAGCACCGCGAGAGCACGGCGCTCGCGGCGCCGTACGGCCCGGAACGCCTCACCCGAGGCGGAAGCCGGAGCCGAAACCGGAGTGCGGGGGTTCGCCGTCACCTGAACCGTCTTCGTCGTCGTCATCTCAAACCGTCCTGTTCCGGTTCTTCAGCACCAGGGCCAGGAACACGCCCGCGCCGAGGACCCCCACCACGGTCGCGACCGGGATCTCGTACGGAAACCGGATGAGACGCCCGATCACATCGCAGACGAGCACGAAGAACGCCCCGGCCAGGGCGGTGACGGGCAGCACGCGCCGCAGGTTGTCGCCGAGCACGATCGTCACCAGGTTGGGCACGATCAACCCCAGGAAGGGGATGTCCCCGACGGTGACGACGACCACGGCGGTGATCACGGCGACCAGGACGAGGCCGGTGTTGATGACCCGGTCGTAGGCGACACCGAGGTTGATCGCGAAGCTCCGGCCCATCCCGGCCACGGTGAAGCGATCCGCGTAGAGGTAGCCGAGCAGGGTCACCGCACCGGCCAGCCACAGCAGCTCGTAGCGGCCGCGCAGCACCCCCGAGAAGTCCCCGCCGGTCCAGGCGGCGAGGGTCTGCAGCAGGTCGGCCCGGTAGGCGAAGAACGTGGTGACGGAACCGATGACGGCGCCGAACATGATGCCCACGAGGGGGACCAGGAGCATGTCGCCGAAGGTCAGCCGGCGCAGGAACGCCAGGAAGAGGAACGTCCCGGCCAACGCGAAGACCACGGCGATGCCCATCTTGACGAAGACGGCCTCGGAGCCGGCGAAGATGGTGGCCACCAACACGCCCAGACTCGCCGACTCCGTCGTACCGGCGGTGGAGGGCGAGACGAAACGGTTCCGGGTGATGTGCATCATCACCAGGCCGGCCACGCTCATCCCCGTGCCGGCGAGCAGGATCGCCGACAGCCGGGGCACCCGGGATTCGAGGAACACCAGCACCTCGGCGGAGTCGGCGTGCAGCAGCCCCCAGGGGGTGACGTCGGCGACGCCGACGAACAGCGACCCGAAGGCCGACAGGACCAGCAGTGTCCCGCCGACCACGAGATGCCAGAGCCGAACCCGTCCCCGAGCTGGGGATCCATCCTGAACCGGAGACCCATCCTGAGCCGGAGACCTGTCCCGAGCCGGGGGCTCGCCCTCGGAGTCCGTGGGCGAGCCCGCCGCCTCCCGTGACAGCCGGAGGAGATCGCTCACGAGAGGCTGTCGCCGATCGCCTTGATCATCGCCTCCACCGAGCTCAGGCCGCCCGGAGCGACATACCAGGTGAAGGAGTCCAGATAGAAGATCTTGTTGTTCTTCGCCGCCTTGGTCTGCTTGACCAGTTCGTTGTCCAGAACCTGCTCGGCCGCCTTCCCGCTCTCTCCGATGGCCGCGTCACGGTCGACGACATAGAGGAGATCGGGATCGGCCTTGGCGAGGAGCTCGGCCGAGATGGCGTTGCCGTGAGCGTCCGTTGAGAGGTCGTCCACCGCGGGCCGCACGCCGAGGGGGTCGTAGACGATGCCGAAGCGGGAGCCGGGGCCGTAGGCGCTCATTTTGCCGCCAGTGGTCAGGACGACCAGGCCCGTGCCCTTGGCCGGCGCCTTGGCCGCGACCTCATTCACCGATGCTTCAAGCGCGTCGAGCCGCTGCTTGACCTGGTCCCGCTTACCGAAGATCGCTCCGAGTGCCTCGGTGCGCTGGCGGAAGCTGGACAGGAAGTTCTCGTTGTCGACCGTCAGGTCCACCGTACGGGCGATCTTGTTGAGCTCAGGATAGGCGGCCGAGGAGCGGCCCGCGACGATGATCAGGTCGGGGCCGAGCGCGGCCACCTTCTCGTAGTCCGGCTCCTTGAGCGACCCCACCTTGGCGTAGTCATCGGAGCGGTACTTCGCCAGGGAGTCGGGCAGGGTGTCGAGCTGCGGAACCCCGGCGACGGGGACGTCGAGCTCGTCCAGCGTGACCAGCACGCCGATGTCGAACACCACCACCTTGCTCGGCGTCGACGGGATCGTGGCGGTCCCCTGCGCGTGGGTGATCGTCACCGGCTCGGCCGAGGTGGACGAGGCTGCCGTGGACGACGCGGCGGAGTCACCGGAGCCTGGGGCGGTCGTACTGCCGCAGGCGGCCAGGACGAACAGCGCGGGGATGACGAGAGCACCGAGCAGCCGGTGCCGGAGGGAATCGCAGTGCACAGGAACCTCTGTCGCAGATACCGATCAAAAGCAAAGCCAAGCCTTACCTAAGTTAGGTTTACCTAAACAGGGTCTCCGATCAAGTCCCGACAAAGGTGATCTACCGCACATCCCTCCGGGCATCCGCGCTCTCACAACCACCTCGGCGCGAGCTCAGTCGCCGGGATATCCGGCGAGCCGGCCCTCGGAGCGGCAGGCCGCCCGTCCCTGGGTCATCTGCACGGCGAAGTCGTCGGCGAGCCCGGTGATGGGGGCACGTCCTTCCAACTCGACCAGCCATTCGCCGGGCAGCGCGAGATCTCCGTACCGCGCGCCGATGATGTTGCCGCAGATGGCGCCCGTGGAGTCGCTGTCGCCCGAGTGGTTGACCGCGAGGAGCAGCGCCCGCCGCGACGACTCGGGCCCGGGGTGGTCCACCGACGCCCCTGGGTGGTCCACGAGAGCGCAGTAGACCGCGATGGCGAGCGCCTCCTCCGCGACCCAGGCCCCGCCGAGGGTCTCCACCTTCTCCGGAGTGGGATCACCGTCGTCGGCCAGGGCGACCGCGGCGCGCAGCGCCTCAGTCGTCTCCTCGTGCGCGGGGTAGTCGCCGAGAATCTCCATGGCGTCGGCCACGGCCCCGCGGATCGAGACGCCCTGGACCAGGGAATGGATCAGTACGGCCAGGGCGCCCGCGGCGAGATAACCGGTGGGGTGGCCATGGGTGATCTGCGCGCATTCCGCCGCCGTCTCGAAAGCCTCACGGGGGGAGCCTCCGACCAGCCCGAACGGCGCCGAGCGCATCACCGTGCCGCAACCCTTGGAACCCGGGTTGACCGGCCCTGGCTCACCCAGTTGTGGCGCGCGGCCCGCCTCGCCGGTCGCCTGGCCACCCTGGGCGTGCAGGCCCGACAGACAGGCGTTCCCCGGCGCCCGGCGGGCGTACAGCCATCGCTGCTCGCGCAGGCCGCCGGTACGGAAGACGTGCCGATCGTCACGGGCCGGCGGGGCGTCGTACTGCTGGGTGTCCAGCCACCGCAGGTACGCGGAACGGATCACGGAGGGCACGTGGCAGACGCCGCGCTGGACGAAACGGACATCCGCCCGCAGGAGGCCTTCCATGGTGAAGAGCGTCATCTGCGTGTCATCGGTGATCAGCCCGATCCTGCCGCTTCCGTCAGGGACGAGGCCGGTGATCCCGGCCGGGCCGTACCTGTCACGGATCCCGCCGAGTGAGGAGAACTCGATCGGCGCGCCGAGGGCGTCCCCGATCGCTCCGCCCAGAACGCAGCCCCTGACCCGGCTGCCGTACGTCAAAAAGTCTTCGGGAGAACGGTCCGCCACCGAGGGCTCCTCTCTGGATCATGGATACAGGGAAGACATATCACCGCCACCATTGCCCGTTACATCGTTTTCTCGCCGAAACGACCAGCCACGCACGTCCCTTCGTCTCTCCGTGATACCGCCGCCGTCCGCCTTGAGCCGTGCTCGTGGCGTTCGGGTGGACGCAAGCTGACCGGGATCATCTGGTCGGGCGCAACGGACCGCTTTCAGGCCGCATGAGCGACCGGAAGTGTCCCACGAGCCTGCGCATCGCATCGGGATCGCGGAGGACCACGCCGATCTCGAGGTTGTGGGCGAGTGCTCGGTCCGTGCTGGTCCACACTTGTGGATCAGCGCAGCAGTCGGATTGCGGCTCAGCCCATAGAGGAGATCCAGAACTTGGGGGGATCCACAAGGGGGTCGATCACTCCCAAGCGAGCCGCCGGGTTAGGGTCGATACTCCGCAGCGTGATCAGTCTCTGGCCATCCGCCTCCTCCAGCACAGCCAAAGCGCCGGGGAGACCTGCGGCAACTGTCGCGATCGCAAGACCCATCCCCGCCAGGCCCTGGTGCTTGTGTGGATATTCGATCCGGTGCAGACCCGAGGCCGCGATGGCCGCGACCTCCCGCTGGCGCTGCATCTGCCGTCCGTCATTGGTCACGATCACATGGAATCCCTCGGCAGCCGCCAGCGGGTAGAGGCTCTCATCACGCGTCCCAGACCAGCCAGGCAGGTCGAGCAAGTGAACAATCTCGTGGTTCACGATGAAGGCGGTGAGAGCCTGGTGGAGCGGCTTGGGGACGTTCTCATCCAGCAGCAGCCTCACGCGGTCCTCTGGGAGAGTCGTAGCTGTCAACGTAGTCGGCGAAATCCTCCGCCTCCAGCGCGGCCGTCGCCGTGACACTCGGGTAGTAATCAGTGATCCGATCAGCGGGAACACCGTCTCGGAGGAGCGCGGCGACCTCGTCATAGGGCACCCGCGTGCCCTCTATCACCGGGATCCCGCCCCGGACCGCCGGATCGACCGTCACATGATCACGTGGTCGCAGTAGGTCAGGGATATGGCGTCCGTCACGATAGAAGGGCCGCAGGACGTCCACCATCTCGTGGATGACGACGTTGGCCTTGCTGCGAACCAGATCGATCGCCTGATCGGGCGCTGCCAGGTAGATGGTGCTGTTGTCAGCCACCAGGCGGTACGCCGAGAGATGGTCACGCTCTCCCAGGTCGTCGCGGAGCGTGTCCAACGCCCTTCTGATCTTCTGTAGTGAAGTGTCATTGCGCAGCTTGACGCAGGTTCGCAATGCCATCACGTCCCGGAATGAGTACAGGACGGGACGGGCAGCGGAGATTTCGGGAACCAGCACGGCTCCACGGCCCACACCGGCCTTGCGCCAGTGGGCGAGCTGGCGAAGCGTTGCACCCGACAGCGCCGCGGCCAGCTTCGGACTGTAGGACATCGCTTCACCTCCTCCACGCACGGATACGGATACGCCGGACGCTACCCGGTCATCATCGCAAAGATCTCCTCGACGTTCATGCCTTTCTGAGCGCCCGGCGAGCCCTTCCTCAGTGGGCCCCGCTCCTCGTTCAGCGATGTCACGCCGTGGCAGTCGCCGGCGCGACGTCTCCATGGACGCGTTGGAGGTATTCCACGGCGTGCTCGGCGGCCGGATCGTGGTTCAGCCGGTCCCGGTAGAAGTGGAGGCGGTCCTCACAGTCGTCGATGATCTCGCTCCAGGTCCGCGCCCAGATGCGCACCCCGCCCTCCCACTCAGCGATGCAGCCTGGCGGGCGGTTCGGCGCACTGGCGTCCCGTCTGACAACCTCTGACATCTCGGTGGAGACGATCCAGAAATCCCAGGAAACACGGGCGTCGCGGAATTGCGGATCGCTGACGATCGCCTCCGCGTAACTCTTGATCTGCGCGACCTCCACCTGGCCGATCTTGACCTTGGGCGCTTTGAGCTCGACCACCAGATGCTCCCGACCGAAGCTCCCCCGATGCGCCCTCCCCAGCATGAGGTCGACAATGCCTTTCCTGCCGTCTTCGCGGCACACCGGATTGAGCTGACCGTTCTCAGGCTCACGGCCCAACTCCTTGAGATGCCGCCTCAGCACCGCGTCGAGGCTCTGGTCGCTGACCATCAGCGCATACGCGTCACCGAAGATCCACGTCTCACGCTCCAGGATCTTGTGGAGCTCGCTCCGCTCTCTGACCGTCCTGCTGACCTCCGGCTCGAAGACGAGCGTCTTGAGCACGGCGAGAAAGTCGAGCCGGTCGGTGACCTGACCCGTCGCCTTGATCACTTCGGAGAGGCTGGTCCGCTGGAGGATGCGCTTGAGCTCCTCCTGCTCCGACTGAGGCAGCCGGAAGAGCTCGTCCAGCACGGGATAAAGGCCGCCGGGATCATGGGAGATGACCTCTCGGAGAAGCCGCAGAGTGGTCTTCTTGCTCTGCGTCCCACCCGGCAGCCGACGGGCGATCCTGGTCGCCACCTCGTCGAACATCTCCCGCTCGACCGCCTGCGCGGGCTCGACCGGTCCAGCGGAGTACGGGTAGACGCCCTCGGTCTTCCACTCCTGGATCAGCCGGGCCCTGCGTTCCTGCTCGCGTCTCTTGAAGTGCGTACGGAGCTTCTCCCGCGCGAGCGCCAGAAGAGGAGCGATCTCATCCAGTTCCGCCAAGGACAGATCGTCCCGGCGTTCGACGAAGCCGTCCCAGAGCAGGTAAGCCGTGAACTGGTAGCCGGGTGCCTGTATGCCCGGTGAGGGATCGTCCAGGACGACACCATTGGTGTCGCAGAGAGCCAGCACACGACCGACATCCTTCGGCCATTCGATGACGCGCAGCAGCGGCGCGGCATATCCATCCGAATCCGGCCACGGCAGCGGGTATTCGGCCATGTCGGTCCAAACGGTGGCGGGATCGAGAAGCGTGCCCTGGTAGACGATCCGCACATCGAGATTGGCCGCCAGGAACGGCGCGAACGTCGAAGCGAGTTGCTGGGCCGTGTCTTCCTGGGTGAGGCGGCTCACGAAGTCCCCAGGGACCGACGCCTCCACACGCGTCCCACGCGAGAGATGAACGGACTCCGGTTCGGAGATGTCGAAATCCGTAGGGCGGTCGACGGCTCCGCTGATGACCGTACGCTCGACCCGTCCGCCGGCCGCCTCCGCGACCGTGACCCACCGGACCTGCCCGCCCAGTGCGAACGCACGTAGCCTGCCCTGCCCGCTCCGCCCGTGCAGACCGCGCTTGAGATGCGGGGAGACCTTGGCTGCCGTCTTCCACGACCCGCCCAGGCCGCCGAAGTAGCTCTTACATGACGCGTTCGGCATCCCGTGGCCGTCGTCGGTGATGCTGACCGACTCGATGCCGCCCAGTTCGTTGATCTCCAGATCAACTGTGACGAGGCTCGCCTCCGCGTCCAGGGCGTTCCAGATCATCTCCACGACCGCACCCATCGGATCCTTCTGCCAGGCGAGGCGAAGCAGATGATCAGGTTTGGCCTCGATGTGAACGGTACTCACCCGGTCACCATCCCAGACGACATGCAGCACCATGCGAAAGATCGGCAGAACGGGCCGCATGCTCCCGGACCTCTCCGAACGGAGCCTACGATCGGAGTGCCCATGACCGGGGAGGCGGCATGGGCATCATCAGTTGACCATGCGAACCACACCCGGCGACAGCTCTTCATAGGTCGGTGTGTTCAGCAGAAGTGGATGGCCATCAGGGCCGCCGCGCTGCCCGCCCAGGTCCGGCTGACCACCTGGCAGTGGTCCCGCATCTCGAGCAAGGCGATCTTGCAGACCTGGCCGTCAGGTCACGCAAGATCACGACAGCGTTCATAACATGAAAAAGACCATCTCACACAGCGTGTGAGATGGTCTCGATCTGGTGCCCCCTGCAGGATTCGAACCTGCGCACCCGGCTCCGGAGGCCGGTGCTCTATCCCCTGAGCTAAGGGGGCCTGACCGGTGATAAGGCTACCAGTTCTCAGCGGTGCCTCGTCACATCATTGAGCGGCGGGGCCGGTGGCTTCGCATCGAGATCCCCAAAACCAACACGTGAACCCTTTTCGCGAGTTAGCTTTGCGGCTGTGGGCGAGCTTATCGGGCGAGTGCTGGTCGTGGATGACGACGAGGTCATCCGGCAGCTCATCGCGGTCAATCTGACGCTGGAGGGGTTCAAGGTCGAGACCGCGTACGACGGGCAGAACTGCCTGGACCGCGTACGCGAGGTCGACCCCGATGTGATCACACTCGACGTGATGATGCCGCGCATGGACGGCTGGGAGACGGCCACCCGGCTGCGCACCGACCGGGGCACCAGCCATATCAAGGTCGTGCTGATCACGGCGCGGGCGCAGGATGACGACCGGCGGCGCGGACTCGGCATCGGCGTCGACGCCTATCTGACGAAACCCTTCGACCCCGCGGAACTCATCCAGATCGTCCGCGATCTCGCCACCCGGAACACGCCCGCCGCCTGATCTGGGTCGGTCCAGGTTTGGTCCAGGTTTGGTCCACGGCGTCCTCGTCACCGTGCTGAACCCCAAGGTCATCCTGCTGGTCGGCTCCGCCCGCGTCAGGCTCTGACCGGTACGGCTCGTGCCGCGTCCTCACCCACGTTTTCAGCCACGTGTGCAGCCGCGTTCTCCACGAAACGAGCCACCCGGCCCGGGTCGGCGAGCATGGTGATGTGATCCCGCCGGGGCAGATGCGTGAGGCTTCCGTCACGGCATGCCGCGAGAAATCTCCGCTCGTCGACGCGGAAGTGATCGCGGGAGCCGTTCAGCAACCAGACCCGGCCCGGATAGGCGGACAGCGCCGCGATCGGGTCGCCGGAGGCGACGGCGTCGATCACCGACGGCACGACATCGCAGGACAGGCCGCCCTCGACGAACGCCTCCGCCACGGGCCCGGGCAACGCGCGGCGGAAGCCGTACCGGCTCGCACGCTCGGCCAGCGCGGGATGGCGTACGGCGAGACGGCCGGCCAGCCGGAAGGCGCCGACGGCGAGTCCGCTCGGCCGTGCCGTACACCCCATCGCGACGAGCCCGGCCACGAGCTCGGGATGCCGCGCGGCGGTGGCGATGCCGACGTACCCGCCGAGCGAGTGTCCGACGACGAGCGCCCGTCCGCCCAGCTCCGCGATCGAGTCGGCGACGACTTCGCATGCGGCGCCCATGTCGAACGGCAGGCCGCGACGGGTGCCATGACCAGGCAGATCGGGCGCGGCCGACGGCCTGTCCAGACGGGCCCGCACCGGGGACCACATCGTGCCGCTGACGCGGGTTCCGTGGATGAAGACGATCGGCAGCATGGCGACACCTTCCACTGATGCAACGCACCGTCGCGTTGTACTTCCGAGTAAAACACAACGCAACGATGCGTTGCAAACGCTAGGCTCGCCCCATGGAACCGAGAGCGGAGCCGAGAAAGACACCGGGGCCGAGAAAGCGGCGCGAGATCCTGGACGCCACGCTCGAGCTCCTCATGGAAAAGGGCTATGAGGGCCTGACCATCGAGGGCGTGGCCGAGCGATCCGGCGTCAACAAGACCACGATCTACCGCTGGTGGCCTTCCAAGGCCGCCGTGCTCGGCGCGGCACTGGTCGAGTCACCGGGCCTCGACATCGAGATGCCCGACACCGGAAGCCTCCACGACGATCTCAAGGCGCTGACCGACGGCCTCGCGGCGCTCCTCACCACGCCACCCGCGTCGGACATCGCCGTGGCCGCGCTCGGCGCGGCGGCGAACAGTCCGGAGCTCGCCGCCGCCGCCAAGGATTTCTTCGCCGACCGGCTCGCCAGGGAGCTGGCGATCTTCGAGCGGGCCGCCGCCCGCGGTGAGATCGACGCGACGACCGACCAGATGTTGATCATGGATCTGCTCGCCGGGGCGGTCTGGCTGCGGGTGGTCTTCCGCGGACTGCCGCTCGACGAGGACTTTACGGAAAGAGCGGTGAGCGTGGTACTGAAGGGGGTAGGGCGGCCAGGGGATTCACCGGCACGCCGACCGTCTCAGCGCGGCGGCCGAGCAGCGGCTGACCGGTGAGGATCCCCCCGGCCGGATCGCGCGCCGGCGTATGTCTTCCGCCGCACGCTCGCGCGTTTCTCATCACATCCGGCCGCGGCCAGTAGGGGTCGTAGTAGAGCCCCATAAGCACAGTCCAGCCACACCGGCCACCACGTCGCGTCATGCCGTGCCGTGCCATCGCTTCCGTATGCCGTCATCCGCATGCCAGGTGGCGCCATGTCCTCGCACCCCCCGCACGGCGACGAGTGGAGGTGGAGGGAGCGTCCGATGACTGATTCCGAAATCCGCCCGCCCGAGTTCCCGCCACGGGGACCCGTCCGGCGCAGCCCGGGGCGCCGGCTCATCCTCGGCGTCGCCACGGCTGCGGTGATCGCCACCGGAGCGGGTGTGGCCGCCGCCGGCAACTCGGCGGGCGTCCATCCCGCGGCCCAGCCACCGGGGGTCCAGCCCTCTCCCGGAGCCAGCGCGACGGCGCCGAACGGCGGGTACCAGACCTTCACCACCCAGACCGGGGTCGTCACCTCGGCCGGGGAGAACTCCATCTCAGTGAAAGGGGATGACGGCAGCGCGCGCACGTACGCCGTCAACGGCTCGACGCGGGTCTGCGCCGGCCCCGAGGGCATGTCCGGGATCAGGAACGGCGACAAGGTCTGGGTGATCGGTTCGGCCCAGGGCCAGCGGCCGACCGCGTTCATGATCATGGATCTGACCCGGCCGCAGTGGCCCGGACACGGCGCGGGAGGACCAGGAGGCCCAGGAGGACCAGGAGGCTCGGCGCCGCCCGCGCCCACCGGCCCGGGAGCGCCGACGCCGTCCGAAAGTGTGCCCGCGCCGTACTCGCCTGGTGGAACTCCGGGGGAGACCGCCGGACCGGAGACCGCGGGGCCGGAGACGGTCGAGCCGACCGACTGACGAGGCAGCGCGACAAGTCAGCGCGACCAGAGAGGGCGACCAGAGAGGGCGACAAGGACCGGTTCCGGTACGGCGACGCCCGCCGTGCCGGAACCGGCCATGCGCTTCCCCAGGAATCTAGGACGTCGAGAACGTGAACCAGTTGACGTTGACGAAGTCGGCGGGCTGGCCGCTGCTGAACGTGAGGTAGACGGTGTGCGTGCCGGTCACGGCGGAGATGTTCGCCGGCACGGTGCGCCAGCTCTGCCAGCCGCCCGTGTCGGCGACCGCGAAGCTGCCGATCGGCGCGGCCGTCGGGCTGTCGAGCCGGACCTGGATGAGACCGCTCACACCGCTCGGCGCACCCGACGCCACCCTTGCCTTGAACTGCGTGGCCGGGGTCGAGCCGAAGTCGACCCGGTCATAGCGGAGCCAGTCCCCGTTGGCTATATAGCCGACGTTCTGCCCGCCGCCGGTGTCGCTGGTGGTCTCCACCGAGGTTCCGCTCTGGGCCTGGTAGTTCTCGGCCTGGATGGTGGAGCGGGCGTCGACGCCGCCACCGCCGGGCGGTGGCGAGGTGGGCGACGGGCTGGGCGATGAGGGACCGCCGGAGCCGCCGCTCTGCCATACCGCGACGTAGTCGACGAGCATGGGCCGCCCGGAGACGGTGGCCGAGGACGGGGTGGAGCGGCCGGCCACACCATTGGGGAAGGCGCCGCCGATCGCGACGTTCAGCAGGAGGAAGTACCCGGCGTGTGACGTCATGTTGGACCAGGTCGTGGCGTCGAGCTGGTTCTGGCTGACGCTGAAGAACTGCTGGCCGTCCACGTACCACCGAAGCTGGTTCGGCGTGACGCCGGTGTCCCACTCGAACCGGTAGGTGTGGAAGGCCGACTGGCAGGTCGACCCCGGGCAGGCCCGGCTGGCGCCGCGACCGTTGGTCTCGTCGCACGGTCCGCCGGGGGTGACGCCGCAGTGGAGGGTGGCCCACACCGTGTTGAGGCCGTTGACGTTCTCCATGATGTCGAGCTCGCCGATGCCGGGCCAGTTCCAGTAGTTGCCCCGGTAGGGCGAGCCGAGCGCCCAGAAGGCCGGCCAGTAGCCGAGGGCGGCCTCGCCGGTCACGTTCGGCATCTGGATGCGGCCCTCGATCCGCAGGGTACGGCCCGGGGCCGGCTTGAAGTCCGCGCGCCGGGTCTCGACGCGGGCGGAGGTCCAGTTCTGCCCGCTCCTGATCGGGGTGATGCGAAGGTTGCCGTTGCCGTCCAGGCTGACGTTGGCCGGGTCGGCCGTGTAGTTCTGGATCTCCCCGGTGCCCCAGTTGGCCGGACCACCGGGATAGGCGTGACCGGTGTCGATGATCCAGTTGGTGGACGACGGCAGTGATCCGGCCGAACCGTTGAAGTCGTCCGCCCAGACCAGCGACCAGCCCGATGGGGTGGCCGGGACCGCCGCGACGGCCGGCCGTACGGCGACCGCGACGACCGCCGCGACGGCGATGAGCAGGGCCACGAGCGGGCGGCGGAGCCGTCGCGTTCGCGCGTCTCGCGGCAGCGCGGAGGAAAGCGCGAGGGAACGGGACGCGGGAGGACGGGACGCGGGGGGCCGGGACGCGGGGGGCCGGGACGCGGGGGGTTGGGACTCGTGCATTGGCTGCCTCTTCTCCCTGGCCTCCATGTGCGGATCTCCTTGCACGGAGATTCGTCGAGGGCAGGTGGAATGGGGGTGGGGGGTTGGGGGTACGGCCCGCTCGCCGCGGGCCGACCTGCCGACACTTTCCCCCTTCATCCGACCTCAGTCAAGTGTCCAAGTAGAGTTTGCGAGAGCGCTTTCCCATCAGATAGCTCTTGACTTGGGCAAATGGAGAGAGCGCTCTCTAACGGCTCTCCGGATCGGCGGTCTTGTCGCGGCCCTCTCCGCCGAGAGCTCCGCCCACGAGCGGAGGCTCCCGGCCAGGCCCCGCGTCCACGGGGAGAAAGCGCTCTCCCACCTCCGTCCGACGTGAATCCCAGATAACGAGAATCGTTACTGATCCACGTATTGACGCCACGCGCACCGCGGACCAACCTGTGCTCTGGAAGACACAGAGAGCGCTCTCCTCAAGATCATAAGTACGCGGAGCCCAAGGAGGGTTCATGAGCATCCCCCGCGTCTCCCCCTCAGCCCGGACAACCCGGTTAACCCAGATAACCCGGATAACTCGGATAAATCGCGTAACCCGGTTCGCCGCCCCCATGCTCGCCGCCACCCTGCTGACCCTCACCGCGGCCGCGTGCGGCGGCGGAAGTGACACCTCCCCCCAGTCGGGCGGCTCCGGCGGATCGACTGAGAAGATCAAGCTGACGGTGGGGCTGTTCGGCGACTTCGGCTTCAAACCGCTGTATGAGGAGTTCAAGAAGACGCACCCGAACGTCGAGATCGAGGAGCGCCAGGCGGCCGCCGACGACCATCACACGAACCTCGCCACCCACCTGGCCACCGGCGCGGGTGCGGCGGACGTCGAGGCCATCGAGGTCGGCTACATCAGTCGATTCACCCCGCAGCCGGATAAATTCGTCGACCTCAAGCAGTTCGGGCTGGACAAGCGGCAGAGCGACTACCTCGACTGGAAGTGGCAGCAGGGCCTCGCCCCCGACGGCTCCATCATCGGCCTCGGCACCGACGTCGGCGGCCTGGCCATGTGCTACCGCACCGACCTGTTCGAGAAGGCCGG
Source organism: Sphaerimonospora thailandensis (assembly GCF_016863115.1). Classification (GTDB taxonomy): domain Bacteria; phylum Actinomycetota; class Actinomycetes; order Streptosporangiales; family Streptosporangiaceae; genus Sphaerimonospora; species Sphaerimonospora cavernae. The sequence continues at coordinate 97,717 of NZ_BOOG01000011.1, read as the reverse complement.
GCTGCCGACCGGGCGTGACGAGGTGTCGGCCCTGTGGCCCACGTGGGAGCAGTACATCGAGACCGGCAAGAAGTTCGCCGCCGCGGCGCCCAAGGACACCAAGTTCTTCGACAGCCCCGGTGAGATCATGCGTGCGATGATCGCCCAGGCGCCGGTCGGCGTCTACGACGCTCAGGACAACATCGTCGTGGGCACCAATCCGGACGTCAAGAAGGCATGGGACCTGTCGGTCCAGATGATCGAGGACGGCCTGTCCGCCAAGATCGGCGCCTGGACCCCCGAGTGGAACACCGGATTCGCCAAGGACTCCTTCGCCACGATCATCTGCCCGGCGTGGATGACCGCCTACATCCAGGACCAGGCCAAGAGCGCGGCCGGCAAGTGGGACATCGCCGCTGTCCCCGGAGGGGCGGGCAACGCCGGCGGCACCCATCTCACCGTGCCGAAGCAGAGCAAGCACCCCAAGGAGGCCGCCGAGCTGGCCGACTTCCTGACGTCGACGCAGAGCCAGGCCGCCGTGTTCAAGGCCATCGGCAACTTCCCGTCGACCCCCGCACTGTACGACCAGCCGGACATCCAGAACTTCACGAAGGACTTCTTCAACGGCGCCCCGGTCGGCAAGATCTACTCTGACGCGGTCAGGAACCTCAAGCCCCAGCACCTCGGCCCCCGTGAGGGCGACGTGCGGACGGCGATCGGCAACGGCCTCGGCCGGGTCGAGCAGGGCCGTCAGAAGCCCGACGAGGCGTGGGCCCAGGTCCTCAAGGACGTCGAGAACATCAAGTAGCCCGGATGCCCCGAGAAAGCAGTTCCTCGACCCGTTCGTTCGTCGAACAGGAGAGCCGACCGCCTGCCCCGGCCCGCGCGGCCCGGGCAGGCGGCGGCCGTCGGCCACTGGTCGCCCGCCTGAGCCGCCGGCTGGGGCGTACGGCCACGCCGTACACCTTCGTCTCTCCTTTCTTCCTGCTCTTCGCGGCCTTCGGCGTCTTCCCGCTGATCTACACGGCCTGGGTCTCGCTGCACGACTGGAACCTGCTGAGCAGCGAGAACCCGTTCATCGGCCTGGAGAACTACCGCGAGCTCTTCACCGACGGCTACTTCTGGAACGCGGCGTTCAACACCCTGTCCATCGGGCTGCTGTCGGCGATCCCCCAGCTCGCGCTGGCGCTGGTGCTCGCGCACCTGCTGAACCGGCCGCTGCGCGCGCAGACGCTGTGGCGGATCACGCTGCTGCTGCCCAACGTGACGAGCGTCGTCGCCGTGGTGGTCATCTTCAGCCAGCTGTTCGGACGTGAGTTCGGGCTGGTCAACCTGGTGCTCGGCGTCTTCGGGATCGACCCGGTGAACTGGCAGGCCGGCGTGGGCAGCTCGCACATCGCGATCGCCGTGATGATCATGTGGCGGTGGACGGGCTACAACACGCTCATCTACCTCGCCGCGATGCAGGCCGTGCCACGCGAGCTGTACGAGGCCGCGACCCTCGACGGGGCGTCCGGCGCCAAGCAGCTCCGGCGGATCACGATCCCGATGATCCGTCCGACGATCATCTTCACGGTCATCGTCACCACGATCGGCTCGATGCAGATCATCGCCGAGCCGCTGCTGTTCGGCGCGCAGGTCAGCAATGGCGCCGCCGTGACCGGCGGCACCGACAGGCAGTTCCAGACCCTGGCGCTCTACCTCTACGAGAAAGGATTCCGGAGTTTCGAGTTCGGCTACGCCTCGGCGGCCGCGTGGGTGATGTTCCTGCTCGTGGTCCTCGTCGTGGGCTTCAACTACCTGGTCGTACGGCGCATGCGAGGTGGACTGGATTGAGATCGCCATTCAGATCGCTGCGCAGGCATCCGCTCACCTATCTCACACTCACCGCGGTGGCGTTCTTCTCGGCCTTCCCCATCTACTGGAGTGTGATCGTCGCCTCGCACGACAACGCCGCGCTCGCGGAGGTGCCGCCGCCGCTGCTGCCCGGCGGCAACTTCTTCGCCAACGTGGGGCGGGTCTTCGACACCGCGCCGTTCGCGCTGGCGCTGCTCAACTCGGTCATCGTGGCCGGCGCGATCACGCTCTCGGTGATGCTCTTCTCCACGCTGGCCGGCTTCGCCTTCGCCAAGCTGCGCTTCCGCGGGCGGAACGCGCTGCTCCTGCTGACGGTGGTGACGATGATGGTGCCGACGCAGCTCGGCATCATCCCGCTCTACATGCTCATGATCAAACTTGAGTGGACCGGGACGATGTACGCGGTCATCGTTCCCGCGCTGGTCAGCGCGTTCGGCGTGTTCTTCATGACGCAGTATCTGAGCCGCGCGCTGCCCACCGAGCTGCTGGAGGCCGGGCGGATGGACGGCTGCGGCACGTGGCGCCTCTTCTGGCACATCGTCATCCCGGCCGCCCGCCCGGCCGCGGCGGTGCTCGGCATGCTCACGTTCATGACCGCCTGGAACGACTACTTCTGGCCGCTGGTCGTCCTCACCCCGGACAACCCGACGGTGCAGGTCGCGCTGTCCCAGCTCGCCAGCGGGTACGTCAGGGACTTCACCCTCGGCCTGACCGGCACGGCGGTGGCGACCTTGCCGCTCGTGCTCATCTTCGTCATGCTCGGAAAGCAGATCATCGGAGGAATCATGCAGGGAGCTGTTAAGGGATGACGGTCTTTCCCGACGGCTTCGACCGCTTCCCTTTCCCTGACGACTTCGGCCGCTTCCCTGACGGCTTCATCTGGGGCGCCGCGACGGCGTCGTACCAGATCGAGGGCGCGGTCACGGCGGGCGGCCGGGGCGCGTCGATCTGGGACACGTTCTCCCACACTCCGGAGAAGGTGGCCGACGGCCACACCGGCGACGTCGCCTGCGACCACTACCACCGGTACGCCGAGGACGTCCGGCTCATGGCCGACCTCGGCCTGAAGGCGTACCGCTTCTCGATCGCCTGGCCGCGAATCCAGCCGACCGGGGCCGGGCCGGTCAACCCGGACGGTCTCGACTTCTACGACCGGCTGGTGGATGAGCTGCTCGACCAGGGCATCGCCCCCTACGCCACGCTCTACCACTGGGACCTGCCCCAGCCGCTGGAGGACCTGGGCGGCTGGACCAACCGGGACACGGCCTTCCGGTTCGCCGACTACGCCCTGGCCGTACACGACCGGCTCGGCGACCGAGTGCGGACCTGGACGACCCTGAACGAGCCCTGGGTGTCGGCGTTCCTCGGCTACTGCTCCGGGGTGCACGCGCCCGGGCGGCACAGCCCGGCCGAGGGGTTCCGGGCGGCGCACCACCTGCTGCTCGGACATGGCCTGGCGGTCTCGGCCCTGCGTTCGGCCGGCGCGGCAGAACTGGCGCTCACCCTCAACCTCGGCACGGTGCTGGGTAAGGACGAGGAAGCCGTGGCACGGGTGGACGCGCTGCTGAACCGGCAGTTCCTCGACCCCGCGCTGCGCGGGCGCTACCCGGCGGAGGTGCTGGAGATCGCGGCCCGGCACGGGGGCCTCGAGCACATCGGGGACGGCGATCTCGCCGTGATCCACCAGCCGATCGAGCTGCTCGGGGTCAACTACTACTGCCCCACGACCGTCTCGCGCTCGCCCGGCGAGCCGGCCAATCCGGCTTATCCCGGCACCGAGGACATCCGGTTCGAACCGCCTACGGGACCGGTGACCGCGATGGGCTGGCCCATCGAACCGGCGGGCCTGGAGTCCCTTCTCGTACGGCTCTCGCGTGATTATCCCGAGGTCGGACTGCTGATCACCGAGAACGGCGCGGCCTTCGACGACGAGGTGAGAGACGACCGCGTCCCGGACCCCGACAGGATCCACTACCTCGACGGGCACCTGCGAGCCGCGCACGCCGCGATCACCGCCGGTGTGGACCTACGCGGTTATCTCGTATGGTCCCTACTGGACAACTTCGAGTGGGCCTACGGCTACCACAAGAGGTTCGGAATCGTGTACGTCGACTTCACGACCCAGCGACGCCTCCCCAAGGACAGCGCGCTGTGGTATCGGGAAGTCATCAAACGCAACGGGCTTCAGGGGGAATGAATGAGGCGACCCACGCTGGAGGCGGTCGCGGCACGGGCGGGGGTGTCCCGCGCGACCGTCTCCCGGGTCGTGAACGGCCAGCTCACCGTCACTCCGCAGATCAGGGAGGCGGTGCTGCGCGCGGTCGACGAGCTGGGATACGTCCCCAACTCGGCGGCGCGCAGCCTGGTCACCCAGCGGACCGGCTCGATCGCCCTGGTCGTGTCCGAGCCGCCGACCCGGGTCTTCTCCGAAGATCCGATGTTCGCGACCGTCATCCGCTCGGCCAGCCTGGAGCTCGAGGCGGCCGACCGGCAGGTCGTGCTGATGCTGGCCGGGTCGGCCAAGAGCCATGCGAGGATCGAGCGGTACATCGCCGGCGGTCACGTCGACGGCGTCATGCTGATCTCCATGCACGGCGCCGACCCGCTGCCCGCCGCGATCGCCCGCATGGGCGTCCCCGTCGTCTCGTACGGCAGGCCCGCCGTGCCCGTGCCCCTGCCGTACGTGGACAACGACAACGTGGGCGGCGCGGAGAAGGCGGCGCGGCACCTGCTGGACCGGGGACGACGCCGCGTCGCCACCATCGCCGGACCGCAGGACATGATCGCCGGGCAGGACCGGCTCACCGGCTACCGGAACGCGCTGCGTGACGCCGACCGCCGCTCGATCGTCGCGGTCGGGGACTTCACCCGCGAGTCCGGCGCGGTCGCGATGCGGCACCTGCTGGAGGACGATCCCGCTCTGGACGCGGTGTTCGTCGCCAACGACCTCATGGCGGTCGGCGCGCTGCAGACGCTGCGGCAGGCCGGCCGGCGGGTGCCGGACGACGTCGCGGTGGTCGGGTTCGACGACATAGAGGCCGCCCGCTACACCGAGCCGCCGCTGACCACCATGAGGCATCCGGTGGTCGAGCAGGCCGCCGCGATGGTCCGGCTGCTGCTCGGCCTGTTCGAGGGCGGCCCGGCCGATCCCGTGATCCTCCCCACCGAACTCGTCGTCCGCGAGTCCGGGTGAGGATCAGCTTTCCAACGCCGGAGGCTCAGCCTTCCAACGCCGCGGGGATGCGGTCGAGTGCGCTGAAGGGGGCCAGGCCGTACGCGTAGAAGTCGACGGCGTCGGCCCCCGCCTCCCCTGCCTCGCGGACCTTGGCCGCCAGCTGCTCCGCTGAGTCGGCGTCCGGGACGCCCGGCCGCAGCACCGCGCGCAGCACCGGGTTCTTGCCGATCGAGCGGCGGTAGGCCGCCAGGTCCTCGGCCACCCGCCGCGGGTCCCTGGCGTAGGCGGGGACGGCGAACGACGGCACGAGATCGCCCAGGGCCACCAGGTCCACCCCGAACTGCCAGGCGTCGTGCGCGGCGAGCCCGGCCGGGGGCAGCCCGTCGGCATAGCCCTTCCAGGCCCCGGTGGCGTCCAGGAACGTCAGCACGGCGCCCTCGGCGGTGACGGCGGCGGACACCTCGGCGACCAGCGACGTGACACTCTCGGACCGCGCCCTGGCGTAGGCCACGACCTCCGGCCCGGCGTAGGCCGTGAGAGCGGCCCGGGTGACCTCGCCCTCCGCGGGAGGGTCGCCGTCGAGCACGCCCGCGACGATCCTGGCGCATTCCTCCCTGGCCACCTCCGCCTTCACGCCCAGATCGGTCGCCCGGCGCATGCAGTGATGGCAGAAGCACAGGCCGAACAGGAAAGCGTCCATCGGCCCGAACTCCACGAAGCAGCGCTCATGGTGGCAACCGTGCGCGAACATGCCGAAGTGCAGCGCCTCGGCCACGACCGTGTCCACCCCCTGACGGGCCACCGCGCGGGCCAGCGCCACAGCGTACGACCGGACGTCGGGATGGGACGGGCACAGATCGGCCGGCGAACCGCGGTCGCCGAAGCAGCTGCGCACCGTGACGTCGAGATCAGCCTGGCCCAGCGCGGCGTTGCGCAGGAACACCGTCCAGCCGTGCAGCTCGAGCCCCCGCTCATCGCATTCCCGGCGCAGTTCGGTGAGCGGCCGATCCCCGGCCCCCGGTTGGACCGGCGGGACGAGCCGCAGCCCGGCGAACACGTCCTCGGGCGGCGGGAAGTGCACCCCGTCCCGGCGCAGCGTGAGCCGGGACGCCCCGTGCGGGGTGAGGTCCCTCGCCTGCTCGCAGGCCGCCGCGACCGTCACACCCCGCAGGCCGTACGCGGTGACGCGGTCCAGGACCTGGTTCACGCCTTCGTCGCGGAAGTCCTCGACGAAGGCGTAAAGGGCGCCGTCCATGCTCACCGCTCCCTGGGAAAGCTCGGAAGGTTCAGAAGAACGTGGCGATCAGGTCGACCACGACGTAATCGTCGTCGACCACCGGGATGACCCGCCACTTGTCGAACGCGGTGCACGGATGCGAGATGCCGAAGGCCACCAGATCCCCCGGCCCCAGATCCCCCGGCCCCAGATCCCCCGTCCCGGCCGCGCCCTGGGCGGGCCACACCATCTGGGCGTGCTGGTCCCAGACCTTGACGACCTTCGGCCCGTCCTGGTCCGGCCCGTCCCGGTTGGCCCCATCCCGATTGGGCTCATCCCGGTTCGGCCCATTGATCGGCTTGGTCTCGCCCGACAGGCCGCGCCGTACGGCACGGGCGACCGGAAGGTCCAGGTCATAGGGGACGTCCCGCTTGCCCATGCCCACGAACGCCAGGCCCGGCTCCGGCACCGAGAGCACCTGCGCCCACACCTCCAGCGCCGGTCGCAGCCCGGCCAGGCCTCCGACCTGACCCCCGGCCTGACCCCCAGCCTGGCCTCCGGCCGCCGGCGCGATCCGGTTGTACGGCGTGTGCTCCCGGTAGAACCCGTCGTCGTGGGCGATGTAGGCGCCGCTCCGGAGGATGGCGAGCGCGTTCAGGCCCGACTCGCCGGTCAGCGGCGACAGCTCCTCGGCGACCAGGTCGAACCACGCGCTTCCGCCCGCCGAGACGATCAGCCGGCCCGTCACGTACGGCGCCACCGCCTCGGCCGCCTCGCGGAACTCGCGCAGGAAGGCGCGCACCCCGTCCGCTCCCGGCTGGGTGCCCTCATAGCAGGCGACCCCCGCGAGCTCGACTCCGCGGGCCTCGCGCACCGCCTGGGCCACCTCCAGCAGCGCGGCGGTGCCCCGGCAGCCGGTCCGGCCTCCCTCGTGGCCGAGCTCGATGAGCACCCGGAACGGCACGGCGCCGGCGGCCTCGTCGAGAACCCGCACCCCCTCGACGGAGTCGACATAGCAGAGGAACTCGAAATGCTCGATCTCGGCGGCCAGCCAGCGAAGCGCCGCCACATCGAAGATCTCGTTGGCGAGCAGCACGCGCGGCACGCCGAACTTCCGGCAGACCAGCACCTGGGCGGGCGTCGCCGCGGAGATCCCCCACGCGCCGGCGTCGAGCTGGGCCTGGAAGAGCTCGGGAGACATCGTGGTCTTGCCGTGCGGCGCGAAAGCGAGGCCGTGCTCCGCGGCGAACCGGGCCAGCGCGGCGAGGTTGTGCTCCAGCGCCGACCGCTTGGCCACCATGACCGGCCAGGTGAACGCCCCGCCGAACAGCGAGTGACCGGCGACGGCGAACTCGTCCGCCGCGATCGGACTGCCTGGCCGCAGGAAGCCACGGGTGCTCCAGCCGATGACGATCTCGGGACGCTCGAGGCGGTCCGCGAAACTCACCTCGTCCCCCTCATCGTCCCGCTCATCGGTGGGCCCCTCAACGCCGGCCGGACGGCACAGCTACCTCGCTGGATCGTACTGGACCGGTCAAGCCATCCCGAACCAGACAGGACCTTCAACCGGGCAGGACCATTATGGGACGGGGCATTCGATGCGCCGCTGCACCGGCCGGCGTGCGAGCACGTCGCGTGCCTGCTCACGGGCGAGGTTCCAGCCGTTCCACGGGTCCCGGCGGTAGAGCTCGTTGGCCACGATGACCTCGAACAGCACGCAGCTCCGGTCCGGCTCGGGCAGCCGGTCCAGGGCCGGCACGGCCTCGGCCCCGAGATTCCCCAGGTAGCGGTGGTCCAGGCGGTCGACGCCGCGTACGGCCAGCTGGGTCTCCGCCACTCTCGCATCAGGGTTCCAGATCGCGAACACGAGCATCGCGGCCCCGGTGAGCAGCACGAGACCGCGGGGGAACCAGCGCGCGCCGCGACGCGACAGCCGCAGCGCGCCCGCGACCAGGACGAGCACGAACACCGCGGCGAGCCACCAGATCGTGGCCCCGACCAGCGCCCGAAGCCGGGACATTCCGTACGCGTCGATGTACAGATCGAGGCGGTGCACCGCCGAGGCGAGGATGACCAGCGTGAAGGCGCACAGCAGCCCGAGCAGCACGGCGAGGGACCAGCGGTCCCCGCGGCCGTCCAGCCTGAGCAGAACGGCCGCGGCGGCGACGATGCCGAGCACGAAAACGCTGACCGTGACGAGCTCGAAGAAGCCCGACCTGGCGTACTGCGCGTAGGTCAGGCCCGCCGTCGACAGCACCCGCCGGTTACCTCCGAAAAGCACGGCGACCTGCACGGCCACGAACGAGGCGAACAGCAGGTTGAGCCCGATCAACGGGATCATCCACAGCGTCCGGCCGAGGGAGATCCGCAGGTCGGGGTTGCGCGGCTCGGCGACCGGCCGGAGCGCGACCAGGACCGCCGCCGCCGCGAGCGCCGCGAAGACCGCGAACACGAAGGCCCGGTACGGCACGCCGCTCGCCCACTCGGGGGTCCTGAGCAGATCGGACACGAAGGTGGAGAACACCGCGTCGGCCGACATGAACAGCAGCCCGAACACGAGGAGCAGGACCGCGGTGACGACGACGCTCACCACCACGGGCAGCAGCTTCCGGCGCCGCAGCAGCCGCCGGGTCGGCCCCGAAAGGAACCACGGCAACGGAAGCAGCGCGACGACGACCGACAGACCGCCTCTGATCACATCCAGCCAGTTCTCGCCGCCGCCCGACAGTGCGAGCGCCGCCACGCCGAACCCGGCGAGCAGCATCGGCGTGACCATCCAGTCCGCGTCGCGCAGCAGCGCCACCGACACCAGGGCGTACGCCAGCAGGCCGAAGGTCACGGTCCACGGCGTGAGGCGTTCCCGCCGGTGCCGCAGCACGACCGGAAGCGCGGCGCCGCCGAGGGCGACCGACGTCAGCACCAGCCCCAGGCCCAGGGGGGCGGACGGCACGGCCAGCGCGGCCACCAGGCCGACCGCGGCCACGGCGGGAAGCAGCCACCTTGGTGCGTCCGGCAACTCGGGCCGGGGGAAGATCGGCGGCGGAACGTAGTCGGGCGGCATGGGATGTCTCTTTCTGCTCGTGTCGACGGTGATGCTCGTGTCGACGGTGATGACGGGGTGCCTGTGGGAGCTGGAGCCCGCGGTGGCGGAGGGGTGCGAGGTGACGACAGGGCGCGCGGCGGCGGCGTTCGACGAGCCGACGGCCGCCCCGCTCACGGCGCCGGCGCAGGTCAGCAGCAGCATCGTGATGGGCCCGATCGCGCCGCCCAGGAAGAGCCCCAGGAAGAACGCGATGAACAGCCCGGCGCCGAAGCCGACGAACATGCCGATCCCCGCGCCGAGCGCCGCCTTCGCCGTTACCGCGGCGACCCGCCGATCTGGGTAGGCGCCCCCGGCCTCGGCATGGACCGCTGCCCCGGAGATGGTGACCGCGTCGACCAGTGCGGGAACCACGGCCGACCCAGAAACCACGGCCGACCCAGAAACCAGGGCGGACTCAGGAACCAGGGCGGACTCAGGAACCACAACGGACTCAGAAACCACGACCGACTCAGGAACCATGACCGGCTTGGCAACCACCCCAGGGTCGGGAACCGCCACTGGTTCGATCGGTCGGTCCGGTACGGGAACCCCGCCGGCCATGACCGATTCGGCCGGGAGCATGACGACCATCCGGCAACCCCGCAGCTCCCGCCGGCCGCCCGTCTCGACGTCGGCGGCCCTGATCGAGCCGCCGTGGAGTTCGACGATCTCCTTGGCGATGGCGAGGCCGAGGCCGGCGCCGCCCGCGTCGGCCGTCCGGCCCGAGTCCAGCCGGGAGAAGCGTTCGAAGATCCGGGTCCGGTCCTCCGGCGGGATGCCGGGACCCGCGTCGGTGACGTCGAGCTCCAGGCCCGGCTCGGCGAGACGCGCCGCCAGCCGCACCGTCCCTCCGTCAGGGCTGTGCCGTACGGCGTTGTCGAGCAGGTTGGCGAGGACCTGCGCGAGCAGGTCGGGGTCGGCGCGCACGGTCAACCCCGGCCGGACCTCGCTCACCACGGTGACCTCGTTCCGGCCGAGCCCCGCCTCCGAAGTGGCCTGCCGGCACAGCGAGGCGAGATCGATCGGCTCGGGCTCGATCAGCCGGACGCCCGAATCGAGACGCGACAGATCCAGCAGTTGGGTCACGAGGCGGCCGAGCCGCTGTGTCTGGGCCAGCGCCGTGCCGAGCGTGTCGAGATCGGGCGGGGAGACGCCGTCCACGACGTTCTCCAGCACCGCCTGCAGGCCCGTGATCGGGGTCCGCAGCTCATGGCTGACGTTGGCCACCAGCTCGCGCCGCTGCCGGTCCACCTCGCCCAGGTCGGCGGCCATCGCGTTGAACGCGCGGGCCAGTTCCCCCACCTCGTCCCTGGAGGTCGCCGACACGCGCATGCCGTACCGGCCCTTGGCGATCGTCTGGGCGGCGGCGGCCATCTCGCGCAGCGGCCGGGTCATGCCCCGGGCGAGGAGTTGCACCATGATCAGCGCGAGCACCACGGCGATGGCGATCCTGACATCCCGCGACAGGCCGTAATTGATGCCGACCTCGTTCACCACGAACGCCGTCACCACGGCGAGCACGATGACGATGCCGAGTTTGACCTTGATCCGGCCGAGGAAGTCCAGCGGCCTCATCGCTCTCATCCCCGGCTCAGGTGCGGGCGAGCGCGTAGCCGACGCCGTGGACCGTGCGGACGACCTCGGGGCCGAGCTTGCGGCGCAGCGCGCGGACGTGGCTGTCGACGGTCCGGGTCGCGGCGGCCTCGGAGAAGCCCCAGATGTCGGCCAGCAGCCGCTCCCGCTCGAACACCTGGCCCGGACGCTCGGCCATCCGCCGCAGCAGGTCGAACTCGGTCCGCGTGAGCTGCGCCTCGACACCGTGCACGAAGACCCGCCGCTCGGCCGTGTTGATCTCTACGGCGCCGACGCGGATCACCTCGTCTCCCCGGGCCAGCAGGCCGGCCCGCTCGACCCGCCGTAACAGCGCGTGGATGCGGGCCACGAGCTCGCGCATGCTGAACGGCTTGGTGATGTAGTCGTCGGCCCCCACGCCCAGACCGACGAGCACGTCGGTCTCCTCGCCGAGCGCGGTCAGCATGAGCACCGGGACCGGACGGGCGGCCTGCATCCTGCGGCAGACCTCCAGCCCGTCCAGGCCGGGCAGCAGCCGGTCGAGGACCACGACATCGGGTTCGGTCCTGGCGTAGGTCGCGAGCGCCCCCGCTCCGTCGTTCGCGACCAACACCTCGAAACCCTCCGCGACCAGGCGGTGCCGTACGGCTCGCGCGATCGTCTCGTCGTCCTCGACCACGAGGACGCGGCGCTGCCGGGGAGGCGGCTGGGGAGTGAGCATGCCGGAATCGTAGGACGACCTTGTGCAGACCTGTCGTGCCGTTATGTGAAGATCTCGTGCATCTCGTCGGAGGGGCGAAACTACGAAATCCGCAGCTAAGGGTGGGCGTTTCGGTCCCTGGTTGGGGGTAGCCCGAATACGACCAGAGAGGAGGCGCGAATGGACCGCCAGACCAGGCCGGAAACAATGCAGGAGAACGACGTCATCGACCTTCTGCTCCGGCAGCATTCCCTCATCAGAGATCTGTTCGACGAGGTCGACAGGTGCCGGGGGGATGAGCGGAAGGAAGCGTTCAGCCGACTCGTCCGCCTGCTCGCCGTTCATGAGACGGCCGAGGAGGAGATCGTCCATCCCTTTGCGCGACGCAAGTTGGTCGGCGGCGACAACATCGTCGACAGTCGCCTGCAGGAGGAGGCTGAGGCGAAGGAGATGCTCAGCCGCCTCGACGACATGGACGTGACGACGCCTGAGTTCACCCAGGAACTGGAGAGACTCAGGGCAGCCGTGTTCGCCCACGCCGCCGCCGAGGAGCGCTATGAGTTCGCCGAGCTGAAGGCGGCGACCAGTGAGGCCGAGCGCAGGTCGATGGCCGTGGGAGTCAAGGCCGCCGAGGCGATGGCGCCCACGCACCCGCACCCGGGCGGCCCCGAGTCTGCGACCGGGAACATCCTGCTCGGCCCGCCGATCGCGATGATGGACCGGGCGCGCGACGTGATCCGCAAGGCGATGGGCAAGTCAGAGTCCGGCGAAGGCTGAAACCGTGTGACATCCGCGTGGCACGGCCGCGGCCCGACCGAGGGTCGCAGGCCGTGCCCGAGGAAGGGGAACTCGGCGGCAGGCTCGTACGTTCCCTTGGGCGACGCAGCAGAGAACACGAAAGGCCGAACGATGTCGCCACTCGGAAAGTACTACGTGGGTGCGGGGATTGTGGCCGTGCTCGCCATCCTCCTGCCGCTCCCCTCGATCCTGACCTGGCTGATCGTGCTCGGCGTGCTGGGCGGCCCGGTCATCGCCTACTTCATGCTCGACGAGTCGCAGCGTGCGCGGCTGCGCCGGATCCGCCGCCGCCAGATCGGCCGCTGAAGGTCCTGCTGAAGGGCCTGCCGCCCAGGGTCTCAGGGAAGCGCGTCCTACACCGCCGCGACCGCGAGTTGCTTGCGGACGCGGTCGGTGGCCTTCCGCTCCATGACGAAGGACAGGAACGGGATCGTCCCCGAGAGCAGCACGAGGATCAGGTAGCCGATGCCCCATCGGGCCTTGAGGCCGAGGTTGAACGCGGCCACCAGGTAGACCATGTACAGGAAACCGTGAGCCTGTCCCACGACCATCACCGCTGTGGGGCTGTCGAATCCGTACTTGGCGACCATGGCGCCGCAGAGCGCGAGCAGCATCACGCCGACGATGTACGCCATGACCCGGTAGAACTTGAGCGCGGTAGCCACGTTGATCATTACCTCTGCTGGAAGTCGTTCATCACACGATATCCGCACCGGTGGCCGGTCCTCCCGGCGCCGCCGGGGCCGCCTGGCCGGTACGGTTCGCCCGGTCGGACCGTACAGCGTCGCGTACGAAGTGGAACCACATGTAGACCGCGAAGAGCGCGAAGACCCACCACTGGGCGGCGTATGCCAGATTGCGCCACGTCAGCCCCATGCCCTCGGTGGGCGGCGGCACGGCCACGGGCGTGGCCCGGGAGGCCGGCTCCTGCGCGGTCGCGACGACGAAGCCGTCGCGCAGCGGAGCGTCGGTCCACACGTTGATGAGTTCCGAAGTGGACACGGTGGCCACCTGCCCCGCCGGCAGCGCCCGCGCCGAGCGCTGCACCGCGTCGGTCTGCTCGGCCGGGCGCAGCCGTCCCGTCACCGTCACGGCCCCCTCGGGCACGGCTGCCGCCGGGTCCTGCGGCGAGGACACCCAGCCGCGGATCACGGCGACGAGCGTGCCGTCCGCCAGCCGCAACGGGGTGAGCAGCCAGAATCCCTGGCCTTTGGCCGCCCGCCCTCCGGGGGCGTCCACGTCGGCCACCCGGTCGGCCACCAGAAGCTGGCCACCCGCGTCGTAGGCGCCCGTGGCGGTCACCCGCCGGCCCACCACGTCGACCGGTGTGTGCCGGCCCGCCTGGGTCAACTCGGCCACGGCGACCGGCGGCGGATCCGCGGCGAGCCTGGGCTGGCCCGATGCCTCGAAGACGCCGAGTTGCCAGCGTCCGAGCAGTGTGAAGGACACGAGCACCCCGATCACCAGCAGGTGCAGGGCCACCAGCCGGGGAGCGAGCAGGGTACGCAACATGCACAACACGCTATCCGCTGACGGCATCGGTCCCGCACCCGGCGGAGAATCCGACAAATCGCTTCGAGGGCTCTCGGGGGTCGCTAGAGTTGCGCCCATGTCCGACCCTCACATTGACCCGGCCGGCAACACTCAGGCGTTTCGCGCGTTCGCGCATCAGCAGGACGCCGCGGCCGCCAAGGAGCAGCCGTCCCGGCTGCCGATATGGATCGCCGTCGCCGTGGTGCTCCTGGTGGCGCTGGGCGTGGTGGCCTATCTCATGCTCGGCTGAGCTGAGCTGGAGTGACTTCAGCGCGTTCTCAGCACGAGGGCGCTGCCGCCTCCGCGCCGGGAGGGCTCGGCGACCGCCTGCACCCTTCCACCGCCGAGGAACTCCAGTCCGGTCGCCGCGCCGATCTCCCCGGCCGGCGGGCCCGGGACCGGGACAAGCGTGTGACCGAGAGCGGTGAGCGCCGCGCCGTACCGGTCGAGGAACGCGGGCTCGGCCTGCGTGGCCGCCGTGTTGCGCTGGGTCGCGCGCGGAGCGGCGATCGCCTCGGGCAGCGACATCCCGAAGTCGATCCGGTTGACCAGGATCTGGAGCACGGTCGTGATGATCGTCGATCCACCGGGCGATCCGACCGCCAGCCACGGCCTGCCGTCCTTGAGCACGATCGTCGGCGCCATCGACGAGCGGGGCCGCTTGCCCGGCGCGGGCAGGTTGGGGTCACCCGGCGCGGGGCCGAAGGTGAAGTCGGTCAACTCGTTGTTCAGCAGGAACCCGCGGCCGGGCACCACGATGCCGCTGCCGCCGGTCTGCTCGATCGTGATGTTGTACGCCACCACGTCGCCCCATTTGTCGGCGACCACGAGATGGGTCGTCTCCGGCCCCTCCGGCTGCTCCCCCTGGGGTGAGGAACCCCGGGACGGCGCGGGCGACAACGGCGCGGCGCAGGCCGTGAAGGGCCCGTCCGGCGCACCCGGCGCCGCCGGATGCGGCAGGGCGACCGGCCCGATCAGGCAGGCGCGCTCCTTGCCGAAGACATCGGACAGCAGCCCGTCGAGCGGCACGTTCACGTGGGCCGGGTCGCCCACATACGCGTTGCGGTCGGCGAACGCGAGCCGCGAAGCCTCCAGATACCGATGCAGCCGCTGGGTCCGCGGCTCCTGGCTTCGAGACTCGACCCCCGGCAGCGCCTCCAGGATGTTCAGCGCCTCGCCGACCGTCGATCCGCCCGACGACGGCGGCGCCATGCCGTACACGTCGAGGCCCTCGTAGGTGACCTTGGTGGGCGGCCGCTCGATCGCCCGGTACGCGGCGAGGTCGGCCTTCTCCATCAGCCCGGCCCGGACCGTCCGGGTGACGCCGGGAGCCACCGGCGGGCGCTTGACCGTGGCCACGATCTCCCGGCCGAGCGCCCCGCCGTACAACCAGGCCGGCCCGCGCCTGCCCAGCTCCCGGTACGTCCTGGCGAGGTCGGGATTGCGGAATACCGACCCGACGGGCGGCGGGCGGCCACCGGGCAGGAAGAGGGCGGCGGTCGAGGTGAAGTCCTTGAAGCGGTCGGCGTTCTGCGCGGTCTGGTCATGAAAGGTCTGGTCGACGACGAAGCCCTTCTCTGCCGTCTCGATCGCCGGGCGCAGGGCCTGCCGCAGCGACATCGTGCCGAACCGGCGCAGCGCCAGGTCCCACTGCGCGACGCTGCCCGGCACCCCGACGGACAGGCCGCTGGTCACGGCCTCGTCGAACGGGATTCCCTCGAACGTCGTGGCGGTCATGGCCCGCGGCGCGGTCTCCCGGCCGTCGATCGTGGTGACCCTCCGAGTGCGGGCGTCGTAGTAGACGATGAAGCCGCCGCCCGCCAGGCCCGCCGAGTACGCCTCGGTCACGCCGAGCGTCGCCGCGGCGGCCACGGCGGCGTCCATCGCGTTGCCGCCCTGACGCAGCACCTTCAGCGCCGCCCGGCTCGCGTCCAGGTCCACGGTCGCCACCGCCCCGCCGTACCCCTCCGCCACCGGCCGCTTGGGGCCCGGTCTGCGCCGGGCCGACGTCCCCGCCGGGTCCGCGGCGTACGGCCCGGGCGCGGTCAAGGCCGACGGTAGGACTGCCGGCGGGAGGACTGCCGACACGAGGACTGTCGGCGGGAGGACTGTCGGCGAGAGGTCTGTCGGCGGGGTCACCAGGCCGGCAAGCGTGACCAGCCCCAGCGACGCGACCATGGCACCTCTCATCCCGCGACCTCCGCCCCTGTCGCCCACACCACACTGCGGGTCACCTCAGCATGACTCACGACGTCAGGATCCGCACGGGAATGTCCGGTTGTGGACGCGGGTGGCCGGGCTTGCCGTGTCCCGGCTCTGGCGCCGTCGGCCCGTCGACGCGGCGGAGCCGGCGAAGGAGTCCAAGTGATCCCAGTCCTGCTCGCCGACGATCAGGCACTCGTACGAGCCGGGTTCCGTGCCCTGCTGGACGCCCAGGACGACATGGAAGTGATCGCCGAGGCCGGTGTGGGCGCGGAAGCCGTACGTCTGGCTCATGAGCATCACCCGGACGTCGCGCTGATGGACATCCGGGTGCCGGGAATGGACGGCCTGACCGCCACCCGCCGCATCGGCGCGGATCCCCGACTCGCCGACACGAAGATCACAATGCTCACCACGTTCGAGCTGGACGAGTACGTCTTCGAGGCCAAGGAACCCCGGATCGCCGCCTGCCTCGATCTGCTCACCGAACGGGAACGCGAGGTTCTCACACTCGTGGGCGGCGGCATGACCAACGACGAGATCGCCGCCATGCTGTACCTGTCGCCCGCGACGGCCAAGACGCATGCGAGCCGCACGATGATGAAGCTCCAGGCTCGCGACCGTGCCCAACTCGTCGTCATCGCCTACGAGTCCGGCCTGGTCAAGCCCGGCTGGCGCAGAGGCCGTAGTGCGGTGCAAGTCACCTCCAACCAAGATCCAAGGCGGCGCCGCGAGAGTTTGATCAAGCATTCCCGGGAGGAGGTGTAAGAAATGACCATTCGCTTGGACGACATCGACGGCGTCGCCGAGCTGCCCGAGGACGCCCTGGACGACATCGTCGGGGGCAGGGACATGCAGTGGGTCGCGTGCGCGTGGACCGCCAGCGCCCACCAGGGACAGACCGTCGACAAGCGCGACATCGTCATTCCCTGAAACAGGGTGTGAAAAAAAGCGGCGTGCCCGCGCTTACCGGGCACGCCGCCTCTGATGATAGGAAATTCGGTGATTCTGCTACTCAGCGCCAAGGACGACGAGTCGGTGAAGCTGGTCGTCCCCGAACTCGTCGAGCGAGGTGCCGAGTTCCTGTGGTGGGACCCGGGCGGTTACCCCGCCGACAGCGCGATCAGCTCGCGCCTGACCGGCGGGTCCTGGCGGCACGTCCTGCGCATCGACGGCCGTGAGTACGACTGCTCCCAGTTCACCGCGATCTGGAACCGTCATCCCACGCATCCGCACGCGCCCGAATCGGTCGCCGACGACAACCATCGCAAGTACGTCGAGAAGATCGCCACCATCCTGCTGCTCGGGTGGGAGCACACCGTCGAGAGCCGCTGGCTGCCGGCCAGAACGATGGACATCATCCGCACCCAGAACAAGCTCGTCAACCTCGGTGTCGCGGCTGCGCTGGGGTTCACCACCCCCGACACCCTGATCACCAACGACGATGAGGACCTCATCCCGTTCTGGGCGGAGGCCGGAGGCGAGCTGATCGCCAAGGAGGTGGAGTTCGTCGAGTTCCGGATCGATGGTGAGGACCATGCGCACTACACCACTCCGGTCAGCCGCCGCCGTCTCACTGACAGGCACCGGCTGGCCCTGTCCCCCGCCATCCTCCAGCCGTACGTCAAGAAGGCCATCGAGCTGCGGATCACCGTAGTGGGCGATCAGGTGTTCTCCGCCGAGATCCACTCTCAGGGATCACGCGCGACCCGGTACGACTACCGCCACTACGAACAGACCTTCTCCACCTACGCGGTCCACCGCCTGCCCGACGACGTCGAGCGCCGCTGCCTGGAGCTGGTCGCCTCGCTCGGCCTGCACTACGGCTGCATCGACATGATCGTCACTCCCGAAGGCGAGTACGTGTACCTGGAGATCAACCCCGCAGGCCAGTGGGGCTGGATCGAGACCATGACCGGCCTGCCCATCGCCGCCTCCATCGCCGAATGGCTCATCGCCGCCGAATCGCACAGGTGAAACCATCCCATGACCAGCACATTCGACGCCGCCCTCACCGAAGCTGCGGCCCTGCTGCGGACGCTGCCACGCCGCCGCGACGACGTGTCCGAGGCCCGGCGGACCGTCGCCGAGTGGAGCGAGACCCGACCTGCCGTTCGCGCCCAGCTCGTCGCCGACGTTCGGGCCGGCAGCCCCATGGTCGACTACGACCTGGTGCTGGCCCACCCCGACGGGGGAAGTGTGGCGCTGACCGCCCCCGCCGACGACGGCGTGCCCTGGACCGTGGATCATTCCACCCATTGGGCCTCCGGCCGGGTCGTCACCGTGGACGGCTTCGGCCTGCTCATCCAGAACGCGCTGCTCACCCTGCGAACCCGGGCCGAGCGGGACACCACGATCCCGGATGAGCTGATCGACTACTGCATCCTGAGCGACATGACCGGCATGGAGTCCCCGCCCACCCAGGAGGAGATCCAGCAGGCGTCCGATGCCTACCGGATCAGGAACGGCCTGCGCAGCCGCGCCGACATGACGCGTTGGCTCGCCGCCGTCGGCCTGAACGAGACTGCCTACACCAGTCACATCTTCGGCCTGGCCCTCAGACAGCGGGTCCGCATCCGCATCGAGCAGGAGACGGCACACGACTATCTGGCGCGTAACCCGGCCGAGTTCGACCAGGTCTGGGCGCTGTGGGCGGAAGGCCCCGAAGATCGTCTCGCCGAGCTGGCAGGCACCTCCGACCCCGATGCCGCCCTCACCCGGGCGCTCGCCTCCCGCGACCGAATCACCGTCACCACCGTCGACGGCCCCGCCCTCGACCTGCCCGAACCCCTGCGCGCCGCCCCTGAGGGAACCGTCGTCGGCCCCGTCGCCCACGGGAAGGCCCACCTGCTCGGCGTCGTCCGCGAACGCCGCCCCGCCGACCCCACCGACCTCCGCACCCTCGCCGCCGCCGGTCGCGCGGGCTTCGCAGAGTACATGGCCGAGCGGCGTGCCAAGGCCGACATCACCTGGCACTGGCTTTGATCTCCTCCTCCTCCATCCTTCCAAAGCTAAGGGAGAGGGATTCCTACAGCTCGCGCCGCCAATCGCTGATCGGCTGGCTGTCTGGCAATGCCGCTGCTCCTCTTCGGACTGGACCGCCTCGTCCAGCCCGGCCTGCGAAGACTGTCCCGCAGGACATCCCCAACGGACCTGCCGTTACTCGTTGTGCTCACAGAGAGTGTCCTTTCTACGACGCCCCACCCATCGCTCTGTGAGTTCACCCGCGTGCACACGCTGCCGAAAGCTGTCAGAAGGGAGGGATGTCGTGATCAGGATCAAGGAAGCTCCTGGGTTCGATACCCGTGGTGCGGTCCCCCGGTGAGCCCTCCACGGGAGAGCCCTCCACGGGAGAGCCCTGCCCAGGTGAGCCCCGCCCAGGTGAGCCCCGCCCAGGTGAGCCCCGCCCGGGAGAGCCCCGCCCGGGAGAGCCCTGACCCACCGGCCCCGGCCCTGATGCCGAGCCTCCGGTCAAGACCTCATCCGACATACTCTCCGACATGATCGGCTCATACTTCTCGGGCAGGCGGCCAGGCGGTGCCTTCGGCCAGTTCCGCGGCTGCGGATCGGGCAGGGGAACCATGATCGGAGGGAGCCGAACAGGGTAGACATGCCCGAGGGGGCTGGTCCAGACGATCATGTCCGGCTCGGGCCTGGACACCCGCCAGCCGCCCTCGTGCTTGGCCCGGTGATCATGACGACAGGCCAACTCCAGGTTGCCCGCGCTTGTCGGACCGGCCGAGGCCCAGTCGACGATGTGGTCCTGGTCGGTCTTGGTGGCGGGCACGCGGCAGCCGGGCCAGCAGCACACCCGGCCACGGATTTGGACATAGCGCCGTAGGACGGCGTCGGCCCGCCGACCATCCCCACCACGACCGGGACTCCACCCAGAACCAGGACCACGGTCATGGCCGGCGCTGGGATCCTGGCCGTGATCGGCTCCAGGGCCACACCCGGGAGCAGCATCCCGCCCGGGAGCAGCATCCCGCCCGGGAAGGGATGCTGAATAGAGATCGCGTGTGGGACCGCTGCCGACACCAGGATCACGATCACGACCGAAGGCGGGACCGTACCCAGGGTCGGACCCAAGACCAGGATCAAGACCAGGTTCAGGACCAGGTTCAGGACCAGGAACAGGACCGGTCCCGGGATCAGCGCCGGACCAGGGGGCGGGACCACTGTCACGCTCACGTTCGGAACACCGGCCGTCGTCGGCGGCGAGCGCGGTGCCCTCTCCAAAGTGGTGTTCCACGCGCGGGCGGGTCTGGCCGAGCAGATCGGCCAGCAGTTTCGACCAGGCATCCCCGGCAACGGGCCGACGCGTCAACTCGCACAGGCGTGCCCAGGTGACCTGCAGTTCCACGATCCCGCCCCGGCGCCTGTCACGGGCCGGGCGAGCGTCACCAGCCGGGCAGGCAGCACGTCCGGAAGAGGCGGTGGCCGGCTGCGGGCGGTGACGGGTGATCCCTGCATGCAGGAGACGACCATCGTCACCGCACACGGCGAAACGCCACTCTCCCGACAGCATCCCGGCGACGACCTGGCGGGCCAGGCCCGCGTGCAGGAATCCCCAGCCGGGCACATGAGCGGGATG
The DNA here is from genome assembly GCF_016863115.1 of Sphaerimonospora thailandensis. Classification (GTDB taxonomy): domain Bacteria; phylum Actinomycetota; class Actinomycetes; order Streptosporangiales; family Streptosporangiaceae; genus Sphaerimonospora; species Sphaerimonospora cavernae. Next base: position 77,009 of record NZ_BOOG01000011.1, on the reverse strand, counting down.
CTCATCAAGCCCCATCAGGGTGGTTACCCCGACGCGGATTTCCCCCACCGCCCATCCCCGGCCTCCCGCAACCGGGCCATCCCGGTGCGGTCCGTCTTCGGGGCGGCCAACGGGAACATCACCCCGGCCGCCACCGGGACAGCCGCCGGACGTCATCCTCAGGCCATCCCAGGTCTCGCCCGAGTTGTGGTCGCCATCGGGGCCAGCCGCAGGCGCCACAACACAGCCGTCAGCGTCACAGCCATCACAGCCATCAGAGTTCTCAGAACTACCAGAGCTATCAGGGCTATCAGGGCTATCAGAGCTGTCATGGTGACCGGGAGCAGGATCGTGATCGGCACCGGCATCAGTACCAAGACCGGCGTCGAAATCGGAGCCGGGGCCAGAACCGGGGCCGGCGTCGGCGTCGGCGTCGGCGTCGGCGTCGGCGTCGGGATCAGAGCCAGGACCAGGACAAGGACCGGGGCCGGGGCCAGAACCGGGATCGGGACCGACGTCGGGATCGGGACCGGGACCGACGTCGGGATCGGGATCGGGGTCGATGAAGGGATGTGCGAGGACATGAGCGATGATCTCCTCATCGCTCAACCGCTCAAACGACCCGTCCAGCGACCCCAGAAACAGATCCGCCCGAATATGGTCGATCGGCCGCCGGTCCCCCGCCCGCTTACACGCCCGTGCCAGCACATCGATCCGCTCACACCCGGCCGCCGCCCGATCCAGCGGCAGATCCAGCCCCGACACGCTCGCCGTGCCGTCCTCGCCGCGCACTCCCACCACCCGGCGCCGCCGTACCGCCTCGGCATACCGCTTGTGCGCCCACAACGGATCGATCGCCAGCACCATCTGCTGGATGCGCTCGATCAGCTCCCCGACCGTCCAGCCCGGCGCCTGGCCCACCAACTGCTCACACACCTGGTGGGCCTGCTCATCGGTCAGCCCTACCGTCCAGCGTACGAACGCCACCGCCCTCGGCTCGTCCAGAGCCCCCGCCAGCATCGCCTCCCCCAGCACCGGCAGCCGGCGATGCACATTCCACGCCAGCTCAAAGGTCGTATCCGAACGCCGCCGCGACCACACCAGCGCCGCCCGCGCCTCGTCGGGAGCGAACTCATCCGGCGTCTCCACCCGGCACACGCCATCCCCCGACCCCTGTTCGCGCAGCCCCACCTCCAGCAACGCCAGCAAAAACCACGCCCGCGCATGACACACCTGCCGGTAGGCCGCCTTCAGCACCTCCACCGTGTCGAACCCCGACACCCGGCCCACATTCACCCCGGCCAGCAACCCCGCCAACTCCGCCCCCGGCATCGCACCCGCCACCCCCGTCGGCAACGGCACCGGCTCCGGACCTCCATGATCCAGCCACCCCGCCCACACCCCACTACAGCCAGGGGAACCCGCCGTGGATCCGGCAGCGCGTTCACCGGCTCCGGCACCGGCAGCACCGGCAGGGGCGGATACAGATGCGTCCTCAACGGGCAGGGCCGAAAGGCGCGGTGCGACAGGCTCGCCGGAAACGACCGGCTCACGCAGCGGAACGGACATGGCGGGCACCCCCTCACCGAGTCGAAAGCAACGACCATCCCCGGCCATCAGGACCAGGGACCTTCCTGATGCGGAAATGGCTACTTCATCACTCGGCGCATGGCCTCGAACGGCCCGCCAGCTAAGCTCACCCGTAACGACTGCCCCAACCCTACCTCGAACACTCTGTCGACACAACCCTTCACCCTCTGTGTTCTTCGACGACGACCACTCCGGGGATCGGGATGTTCTCAACCGCCGGTCCCGCGCCCGCCAAAACGCTCGTGCCAGCCAAAACGTGCCAGCCAAACGTGTCGGCCGAAACGCTCTGGATCAGCTCTCCGAGACCGTCACGCCCATTGAGCGTGCCGTACCCGCGACGATGCGCATCGCCGCGTCGACGTCGTTGGTGTTCAGGTCGGGCAGCTTGCGCACCGCGATGGCCCGGAGCTGGGCGTTCGTCAGCCGACGAGCCCCGTCGTGGCCCGGTCTGGCCGCGCCCTTGCCACGCAGTGCCTGCCGGATCAGGAACGACGTCGGAGGAGACTTGTACCGAAGCTCCACCGCCCGGTCCTCGAGCACAGTGACCACGACCGGCACGATCTCACCACGCCGTCCCGATGTGCTCTCGTCGTACTCGCGCTTGATCGCGACGATGTTGACACCCGTCGGCCCGAGCACCTTCCCCAACTCCGCCACCGCGGCGTCGCCCGCCTCGAGCTGAATTGTCGCCTCGAAAACCTTGCGCTTCGCTGCCAAGGCCCGTCCCCTTCCGTCCGTTCTTCCTGGTCTTCCTGCGCAGATGGACGCTAGGAGTTCCAGCGGCTGGAGACTCAAGCCGGAGACTCAAACGGGAACGGGCCGTGAAACAGTTTGAGTCTCCACCTACTGGAGGGTGGAGGCTGTGTGCGTGAACGACCGTGGCGAAGTGCTCACCATCGGGCAACTCGCACGCCGGACCGGCGTACCGGTCCGCACCATCCGCTTCTGGTCCGACATCGGCGTCATCCCGCCGAGTGACCGTACGGCCGGGGGTTATCGGCTGTACGACTCCGAAGCTGTGGCGCGGCTGGACCTGGTCCGTACACTGCGCGAGCTGGGTCTCGACCTGCCGACCGTCCAGCGGGTGCTGGCCAGACAGGCCACCGTGGCGGAGGTCGCGCGGGCGCATGTCGCGGCCCTGGACGCGGAGATCCGCATTCTCCGGGCCCGCCGGGCGGTGCTGCGGTCGGTCGCCGAACGCGCAAGCACCATTGAGGAGATGAAGCTCATGCACGAACTGGCCCGGCTGTCGGCGGCCGAACGACGGCGCGTCATCGACGAGTTCGTCGACGAGGTCTTCGCCGGCACCGATCCTGAGACGCCCGGGGCGGCCATCGCGAACCGCATGCGCCAACTGCCGGCGGAACTGCCCGATGATCCCACCGCCGAGCAGGTGGACGCCTGGATGGAGCTCGCCGAGCTGGTCGCCGACCCCGACTTCCGCCGGCGGGCCCGCGAGATGGCGGTCGCGGGCACCAGCACAGACACCGGCACCGGCACCGGCACCGGCACGGACGTGCCGAAACCGCCGCCCTACGACCCTCAGGCCGTCCTCGATCGGGTTCGCGCCGCCATGGCAGAGGGCGTCGCTCCCCACTCCGCCCGGGGCCGCGAGGTCCTGGATCGGTTGATCGATCCCGGCATGCCGGCCGATGAGCGCGTACGGCTCGCCGACCAGATAGAGCGGTTCACCGACCGCAGGGTGGAGCGATACTGGCAGTTGCTGGGCGTGATCAACGGGACGCCTCCGTTCGAACCGAGCGTGCCCGCCTTCGAATGGCTCATCACCGCGATTCGCGCGCATGCCGAAGGCGGCGCATAAGCACCGCTCAGGGCATCGCGCAGCAACGGGTTCGAGAGACGAGACCGAGATTCCTTCCGGAAAGGAGTCGTTTGCCCGCGAGGCAGACAAATATTACTGGTCGCTGTCGATTGAGCACGTTACGTTGCGAGAATGAACCCGGCAGCGTTGTTCGTCGGCGGGGTAGCCGCCGGTCTCGCCGCCGGCACCGCCTCATGCACGGCGGTACAGGGCGGCCTGCTCATCGGCCTGGTCAACCCGTCCTGCCAGAGGTCGGACAGCCAGAAGTCCGACCGGCAGGGGTCGGGCCGGCAGGGGTCGGGCCGGCAGGGGTCGGGCCGGCAGGGGTCGGGCCGGTCGAGACGGGACCTCGCCATAGTGGGGGCGTTCCTGTCGGCGAGGCTGCTGGTTCACCTCACCGCCGGAGCGCTGCTCGGCCTGGTGGGCTCGGCCGTACAGATCGGTCCGCGGGCCAGGGCGGTGCTCCTCGTCGCCGCCGGGATCGCGGTATTCACCTTCGCCGTACGCCTGCTCCGCATGGGCGGACGTTCCTCGGATCGCCCGGCGCATCGGGATGAGTGCGCGACACGCAGGGCGCCGAGACCGGGTGAACCCGGAGGAGTCCCCCGTGCCGTGCTCCTCGGACTCGCCACGATCCTCGTCCCCTGCGGGGTGACGATCAGCATGGAGATCGTGGCGGTCTCCACGGGAAGCGCCCTGGGCGGCGCCGCGGTCCTCGCCGGATTCGCCGTCGGAACGGCGCCTGTCCTCGCCGCGCTGGGCCTGCTCCTGCGCGGGGTCACCGGGAGGCGGTCGGGCACGCTGACCACGCTGGCCGCGGTCGCCGCCCTCGTCGTCGGAGTCTTCACGATCGGGTCGGGGCTCCGACTGGGCGGCTGGCTCCCCGACCTCGGCTCGGCCGCCGGGTCCTCAGCGTCGGCGTCCGCGACGCTCGCCCGACAGGGACCGGAGGGCGTTCAGCACCTCACGATCTGGGCCACCGGCGAGGGGTTCCGCCCCGGAGTCGCCCGCGCCGCCGCGGGCCACCCGATCGAGATCGTCTTCCGCTCCCATGACAACCGGGGCTGCACGCGCACGCTCTCGATCGACGGCCGGGACGTGGTGCTGCCCGTCACCGGCCGGCAGACGGTACGGCTTCCGCCGCGAGAAGCCGGACGGCTCCGCTACGCCTGCGGCATGGGGATGTACGTCGGTTTCATCACTTTCGAGAGCATTCCCGCAGGCCAAAGGACTTTGCAATAACGCTCCGTGATGGCCAGGTTACGTGTCACGCTGTCTCCCATGACTTTCGTGGGAACCACCGAGGCGGCGCCGGCCCGGCCGGACATCCCACTCCGGGGCATCCAGGTCCGGGAGGTCCAGGTCCAAGGCGTCCAGGTTCAGGGCGTCCAAGACCAGGGCGTCCAGGTCCCGCGGGATGCGGCGTTACTCGCCGCTGCCCGAGCCGGTGACCCGGACGCGGCGCACCGTCTCGGCCGCCGGTACGCCGAGCGCGGGGACCGGTGGGCCGCCAGGCAGTGGTGGGAGCGGGCCGCCCAGGCGGGAAACGTCGACAGCGCGTTCAACCTGGGCATCTGGCACCAGCGGCACGGCACGCCGTCAGAGGCGATGAGCTGGTACGAGCTCGCGGCCGGAGCCGGCGACGCGGAGGCCGCGTTCCGCCTGGCCGTTCTTCTGCTGGACCGGCGGGACGACATGCCGACCGCGCGGCGCTGGCTCGAGACGGCGGCCGAGGACGGCTCGGGCCGAGCGGCCCGGCGGCTCGGCCTGCTGTGTGAGGACGAGGGGAACATCACCGCAGCCCGTCACTGGCATGTGAAGGCGGCTCTGGAGGGTGAGCTGCGGTCCGCCCACGACCTCGGCGTCCTCGGGTATGCGGCCGGCGACGAGACCGAGGCCGGCCAATGGTGGGAGTACGCCGCCCGCGGCGGCCACGCGGAGGGCGCCTACCATCTGGGTCTGCTGCGGCAGGCACTCCGGGACGACGATCGGGCGCGGACGTTCTACCGGCTCGCGCTCCGGGCCCGGGCGGATCACCCCGGCGCCGCCTGCCGTCTCGGCGGCCTCGCACTGGCCAGGAGGGACCTTTCCACCGCGCGGGCGTACTTCGAACTGGCCGCGGGCACCGGGCACGTCGACGGTCTGCGCATGGCGGGCATCGTCTGCGTGGAGATGGGCGAACGGGCGGTGGCCGGCCATTGGCTCGGTCTTGCCGCCGCCGCCGACGATCCCGAGGCCGCCTACCACCTGGGGCTGCTGCTGGTCTCCGAGCACGGTGACCTCACGGGAGGGCGGCACTGGTTCCGGATGGCCGCCGCGCGGGGCCACCGCCGGGCCGCCTCGGAGCTGCGCGCCGTGCTCGCCTGCCCCCATGGGGAGGAACCCCTGCTCTATCCGCCTCCGCCGTACTGGGACCGCCCGGTGACGCCGGAACAGTCCGCGCGGGCGGAGCTGGCGGTGCTCGCCTCCGGACGCCGGGGCGAGCCGGCACCCGGCGAGCGCGACCTGATCGAGATAATCGGCACCTGGGATCTGGTCATCCGGGGGCTGCCGGAGCAGGCGGACCCGATCGGCCGCCTCGCCGAGACCAGCGGTCTGCACGCGACCTCCATCGAGCATCTCTGCTCGGTGCGGGCGACCCTGCTGCGTCCGGGCACGGCTCCCTGGCCGACTCCCGCCGAGGTCGCGCACGTCCTGGTGACCGCGCGCGACCTGCGCAAGGGTCTCGGCCTCCGCTAGATCACGCTGCCCTAAGTCGTATTCCTAGGCGGCGAGGACCACGTCGACCGGCGTGAACGGCAGCTTGTGCGCGACCGCGACCGGCCCGTTGGTCACCGTGCCGGCGTGGGTGTTGAGTCCCGTCCGGAGCGCGGGGTCGCCGAGGAGCGCGTTCTGCCAGCCCTGATCGGCCAGCTTCAGCACGTACGGCAGCGTGGCGTTGGTCAGCGCGTAGGTGGAGGTGTTGGGCACGGAACCGGGCATGTTGCCGACGCAGTAGAAGACGGCGCCGTGCACCGGAAAGGTCGGCTGGTCGTGGGTGGTCGGGTGGGAGTCCTCGAAGCAGCCGCCCTGGTCGATCGCGATGTCGACGAGCACCGCGCCCGGCTTCATCCGTGCGACCAGTTCGTTGGAGACGAGCGTCGGAGCCTTGGCGCCCGGGATCAGCACCGCGCCGATGACCAGGTCCGCATCGAGCACGGCCTGCTCGATCGTGTAGGAGGTCGACACCATCGTCTTCATCCGGCCCTGGTAGATGGCGTCGATGTAGCGCAGCCGGTCGATGTTGACGTCGAGGATCGTGACATCCGCGCCCATGCCGACGGCGACCTGCGCGGCGTTGAAACCGGAGACGCCGCCGCCGATGACGACGATCTTGGCGGGGGGAACGCCGGGCACGCCTCCGGGCAGCACCCCCCGGCCTCCGTTGACTCGCATGAGGTTGTAGGCGCCGACCTGCGGGGCGAGGCGGCCCGCCACCTCCGACATCGGGGCGAGCAGCGGCAGCGTGCCGCCGGCCTGCACCGTCTCGTACGCGATCGCGGTGATCCCGGCCGACAGCAGCGCGTCCGTACACGGGCGGGAGGCCGCGAGGTGAAGGTAGGTGAACAGCACCTGGCCCTCACGGAGCCGGTGATACTCCTCCGCCACCGGCTCCTTGACCTTGAGGATCAGCTCGGACTCGGCCCAGACGCGGTCCGCGCTCTCGTCGAGCTCGGCTCCGGCGGCCAGGTACTCCTCGTCGGGAATGTGGGAGCCGAGTCCCGCGCCCTTCTGGACGCTGACGGAGTGACCCCTGCGGACCAGCTCGTGGACGCCGGCGGGTGTCGCGGCGACCCTGTTCTCGTGGTTCTTGACCTCGGTTGGCACACCGATTTTCATGAAAGAGTCCTTTCATACGGTGCTCGGCAAAGTCCGCGCGCCGATGGGCGCAGCCGTACGAGGGTAACCGTCAGAGGCGAGCCCACGCCTCGGTGAGGACAGAACGGAGAATCGACTCAATCTCGTCGAACTCCTTGGGCCCGCAGATCAGCGGCGGAGCGAGCTGGACAACCGGGTCACCACGGTCGTCGGCCCGGCAGTAGAGCCCCGCGTCGTACAGCGCCTTCGACAGGAAGCCGCGCAGCAGCCGCTCGGACTCCTCCTCGTTGAACGTCTGCTTGGTTGATTTGTCCTTGACCAGTTCGATTCCGTAGAAGTAGCCCGACCCGCGGACGTCGCCGACGATCGGCAGGTCGCGCAGCTTCTCCAGCGTGCCGCGGAAGACCGGCTCGTTGGCGGCCACGTGGCCGAGCAGGTCCTCGCGCTCGAAGATGTCGAGGTTCGCCAGAGCCACGGCGGCGGACACCGGGTGACCGCCGAAGGTGTAGCCGTGCGCGAACATCGTCGTGCCGTGCCGGAACGGCTCGAACAGCCGCTCGGACACGATCATGGCGCCGATCGGAGCGTAGCCGCTGGTCAGCCCCTTGGCGCAGGTGATGATGTCCGGAACATAGTCGAACTTCTGCCCGCCGAACATCGTGCCGAGACGGCCGAACGCGCAGATGACCTCGTCGGAGACGAGCAGCACGTCGTAGGTGTCGCAGATCTCGCGCAGCCGCTGGAAGTATCCGGGCGGCGGCGGGAAGCAGCCGCCGGAGTTCTGCACCGGCTCGACGAACACGGCGGCCACGGTGTCGGGGCCCTCCATCTCAATGGCCTTGCCGACCTGATCGGCGGCCCAGCGGCCGAACGCCTCCGCGTCCTTGTCCAGCCCGTCGAAGCCGGAGATCTCGTCGGCCCGGTAGAGGTTGGTGTTCGGCGCCTTGATCGCCCCGGGCACCAGCGGCTCGAAGTCCTGCTTCAGCCCCGGGATGCCGGTGATGGACAGCGCGCCCTGCGGCGTGCCGTGGTAGGCGATGGCCCGGCTGACGACCTTCGTCTTCAGCGGCTTGCCGCGGAGCTTGAAGTACTGCTTGGCGAGCTTCCACGCCGACTCCACCGCCTCACCGCCGCCGGTGGTGAAGAAGACCCGGTTGAGGTCGCCGGGAGTGAGCCCGGCCAGCCGCTCGGCCAGCTCGGCCGCCCTCGGATGGGCGTAGGACCACAGCGGGAAGAACGCCAGCTCCTGGGCCTGCTTCGCGGCGGCCTCGGCGAGCTCGACGCGGCCATGGCCGACCTGGACCACGAACAACCCCGCCAGCCCGTCGAGGTAGCGCCTGCCGTTGATGTCGTAGACGTAGGCGCCCTCACCTCGGACGATCATCGGCACCTCGACCTCGTCGTAAGCGCCGTGACGGGTGAAGTGCATCCAGAGATTGTCCTGCGCGGCCTTGAGAACGCGGGTCATCGCAACCTTCCCTGATGTGATCGATGCTCCCATCAGTCTGCCCGTCTCGACAAGGTTTTGCCAAGTGATTGCGTGGTGTCAATGTGGAAACACCTCGAAATCCGCGATGACGTCGTGTAGCAACAACGAAATCCGTCAAAGTCGATCTACTCTTGGCCGCCCGCGCGCCCGCCCGCCCTCCCGGCCGTTCCTCCGGTGTCTCCGCGGTGTGATCCAATGGGTTGGACCGGCCGCCAACCATGATCGATAACTCGCACCACCCGGAGAGACGCCGTGACACCTGAGGAGATCGAGGCCGCCGTCCAGGCGGGCATGCCGCAGACGATCGAGGACCTCGAAGGGCTCGCCGCCATTCCGTCCGTCGCCTTCCCCGGCCATCCGGAGGCGCCGGTCCACGAGGCGGCGGCATTCACCGAGCGGCTGCTGCGCGCGGCAGGCCTCCCGTACGTCCGGCAGATCCCGATCGAGGGCAGCTTCCCCGCCGTCTTCGCCGAGGCTCCCGCGCCGCCCGGGGCGCCCACCGTGCTGCTCTACGCGCACTACGACGTGCAGCCCGCCGGCGATCCGGCGCTGTGGAAGACCCCGCCGTTCGAGCCGACGAGGGTCGACGGCGTGCTGTACGGCAGGGGCACCGCCGACGACAAGAGCGGCGTGATCACCCACGTGGCGGCACTGCGCACCTTCCAGGGCCGGTTCCCGGTCGGGGTCAAGGTCATCATCGAGGGCCAGGAGGAGTACGCCGGGGAGCGCCTGCAGCACTTCATCGAGGCCGACCCCGAGTTGGTGCGCGCGGACGCGATGGTCATCGCCGACGTGGGCAACCCGTACATCGGCGATCCCGCGCTGACGACGTCGCTGCGCGGGATGGCCGCGTTCACGGTGGAGGTCCGTACGTTGGCGGAGGCCGTCCACAGCGGCGCCTTCGGCGGCGCCGCCCCGGACGCGCTCGCCGCGCTCATGCGCATGCTCACCGCGATGCACGACGAAGCCGGAGACGTGTGCGTGCCCGGACTGACCCGTGGCACGTTCTCCGGCCGGGGCTGCACCGAAGAGGAACTACGCGCCACCGCGGGCGTCCTCGACGGGGTCTCGCTCGTCGGCACGGGCAGCGTGGCCGACCGCATCTGGGCGTCGTACGCCATCACCGTCACCGGGCTCGACGTGCCCGATGTGCACGGCGCGATCAACGCGGTCCAGGCGGTGGCGCGGGCCCGCGTCACGATCCGCATCCCCCCGTCCGGCGACGCGAAGACGGCGCTCCAGGACGTGACCGACTTCCTCAGGAAGATCGCCCCGTGGGGCGTGCAGGTGTCGTTCAGCGACTTCGTCACGGGCGCCGGGTTCCGCGCGGGCGCCGGCGGGCGGGCGCGCGGCGCGGTCAACCATGCGATGGCCCACGCGTTCGGCCAGGCGCCGCGCGAGGTCGGCCAGGGCGGCTCGATTCCGCTGGTCGCCTCGCTCTCCCGGCTCTTCCCGGAGGCCGAGATCCTCCTCTACGGCGCCGAGGACGACCACGCCTCCATCCACGCGCCGAACGAGCGGGTGGTTCTGGACGAGCTGCGTCGCGTCATCACCGCCGAGGCCATCTTCCTGAGCGAGTACGCCCAAGGCTGAGCAGCGGCTGAGCGACACTGTCTGCTCCCGGCGCCGGCTCAGTTCTGATCATGACCTGATCAGCGGTCCGGGCCCGGCAGAGGCTTTTCCCGGCGTCCCGGAGTGAGACCCACTCCGGTAAACCAGAAAGGAACTGCGTCATGGAAGGTGCCCGTCCCGTGCGTGCCCCCCGGGGCACCACGCTCACCGCTCGCGGCTGGCAGACCGAGGCCCCGCTGCGGATGCTGATGAACAACCTCGACCCGGAGGTGGCCGAACGGCCGGACGACCTCGTGGTCTACGGCGGCACCGGCCGCGCGGCCCGCGACTGGCGCTCGTACGACGCGATGGTCCGCACACTGACCACGCTCAGGGACGACGAGACCATGCTGGTGCAGTCCGGCAGGCCGGTCGGCGTGATGCGCACCCACGAATGGGCTCCCCGGGTGCTCATCGCCAACTCCAACCTCGTCGGCGACTGGGCGAACTGGCCGGAGTTCCGCCGTCTGGAGAAGCTCGGCCTCACGATGTACGGCCAGATGACCGCCGGATCGTGGATCTACATCGGCACCCAGGGCATCCTGCAGGGCACCTACGAGACGTTCGCCGCGGTCGCGGCCAAGCGCTTCGGCGGCACCCTGGCCGGGACGCTGACCGTCACCGGCGGCTGCGGCGGCATGGGCGGCGCCCAGCCGCTGGCGGTGACCCTGAACGACGGCGTCTGCCTCGTCATCGACGTGGACGCGCAGCGGCTGCACCGCCGGGTCGAGCACCGTTACCTCGACGAGGTCGCCGACTCGCTCGATGCCGCGATCGAGCGGTGTCTGGCCGCCAAGCGGGAGCGGCGCGCCCTGTCCGTCGGTCTCGTCGGCAACTGCGCGACCGTGCTGCCCGAACTGCTCGCGCGCGGCGTCGAGGTCGACATCGTCACCGACCAGACGAGCGCCCACGACCCGCTGTCCTATCTCCCGGAGGGCGTCGACGTCACCGACTGGCACGACTACGCGGCGAGCAAGCCGGAGGAGTTCACCGAGCGGGCGCGGACGTCGATGGCCAGGCACGTCGAGGCGATGGTCGGCTTCCTCGACGCGGGCGCCGAGGTCTTCGACTACGGCAACTCCATCCGCGACGAGGCCCGCCTGGGCGGTTTCGCCCGCGCCTTCGCCTTCCCCGGTTTCGTCCCCGCCTATATCCGGCCGCTCTTCTGCGAGGGCAAGGGCCCGTTCCGGTGGGCCGCCCTGTCGGGCGATCCGCGGGACATCCACGCCACGGACAAGGCGGTGAAGGAGCTCTTCCCGGACGACGACCACCTCCACCGGTGGATCGACGCCGCCGGGGAGCGCGTCGCCTTCCAGGGGCTGCCCGCCCGCATCTGCTGGCTGGGGTACGGCGAACGCGACCGGGCGGGCGTCCGCTTCAACGACATGGTCGCCTCCGGGGAGCTGTCGGCCCCCGTCGTCATCGGACGTGACCACCTGGACTGCGGCAGCGTCGCCTCGCCGTACCGGGAGACCGAGGCGATGGCCGACGGGTCGGACGCGATCGCGGACTGGCCGCTGCTCAACGCGATGGTCAACACCGCGTCCGGCGCGACCTGGGTGTCGATCCATCACGGCGGCGGCGTCGGCATCGGGCGTTCGATCCACGCCGGGCAGGTCACCGTGGCCGACGGCACCGACCTGGCCAGGCAGAAGATCGAGCGGGTGCTGACCAACGACCCGGGCATGGGCGTCATCCGGCACGTCGACGCGCGCTACGACCTCGCCGACCAGGTCGCCGCCGAGCGCGGGGTGCGCGTCCCGATGCGGGAGACCGAAGCGTGACCGTGAAGAGCTTCGACGGCCTGTGGACGGCGATCGAGCCGGTGGGCCGGGACGGCCGCACCGGCGGCTACCGCCGTTTCGCCTGGACCGGTGAGGACGCGACGCTGCGCGAGTGGTTCGCCGGTGAGGCCGCCGCGCGGGGTCTCGACCTCGTCGTCGACCGGGCCGGCAACCAGTGGGCGTGGTGGGGCGACCCCGACTCCGCCGGGCCGGCCGGGGGCGTCGTGGTCGGGTCGCACCTCGACTCGGTGCCCGACGGCGGCGCCTACGACGGCCCGCTGGGCGTGGTGTCGGCGTTCGCCGCATTGAACGCGCTGCGCGCCGAGGGGTTCGAGCCCGACCGTCCGATCGGCGTGGTGAACTTCGTGGACGAGGAGGGCGCCCGATTCGGGGTGGCCTGCGCCGGCTCCCGGATCATCACCGGCGCCCTGGACGCCGACCGGGCGCGTGGGCTGCGCGACGGAGACGGGATCGCCATGGCGGAGGCGATGGCGCGGGCGGGGCACGACCCGGCCGGGGTCGGCCCCGATCCGGAGACGCTGCGGCGGGTCGGCGTCTTCGTGGAACTGCACGTGGAGCAGGGCCGGGGGCTGGTCGATCTCGGCCGTCCGGTCGCGGTCGGCTCTTCCATCTGGCCGCACGGCCGCTGGCGCCTTGAACTGCTCGGTGAGGCCAACCACGCGGGGACCACCCGGCTGGCGGACCGCCGAGACCCGATGCTCACGCTGGCGGCGGCCGTCACCACGGCGCGGGAGGCCGCCGCCGCGCGCGGCTGCGTGGCCACGATCGGCAAGGTGCGGGTCGAGCCGAACGGCGTCAACGCCATCCCGTCGGCCGTACACGCCTGGCTGGACGCCCGGGGGCCCCACGAACCCGACGTTCGGGCCGTGGTCGACGAGGTCGCGAATGCCTCCGGTGGGATCGGAGCGGCAGAGGAGTCGTTCACCGCCGAGACGGTCTTCTCGGCGGAGCTGCGCGACCGGCTCGCCACCCTCCTCGGGGACGCACCGGTGCTCGGTACGGGCGCCGGCCATGACGCGGGCATCCTCGCCGCGGCCGGTGTCCCCACGGCGATGCTGTTCGTACGGAACCCGACCGGCGTCTCGCACTCGCCTGCCGAGCACGCCTCGCGTGAGGACTGCCTGGCGGGCGTGGCCGCGCTCGCCCGGGTCGTCGGGGACCTTGCGGGACGACAGAACCTCGCGGGACGGGCCGAATGAGCCCGATCAGCCCGACCAGCCCGATCAGCCCGACCAGCCCCAGGAGCCTCGTGAGCCCCGGCGGCCCGACGCGGTGGCATGCGCCGTACGCCTGGCTCCCCGGCGGGCCGGCCCGCGACGTGACCTTCGAGATCGAGGACGGGCGGTTCACCTCCGTCACCCCCGACAGCGAAGCCGGCGCGGCGCGCCGCCTGCCGGGCGTCGTGCTGCCCGGCCTCGCCAACGCCCACAGCCACGCCTTCCACCGGGCACTGCGCGGCCGCACCCACGACCGCGGCGGCGACTTCTGGACGTGGCGCGAGCGCATGTACGGCGTGGCGCGGCGGCTCGACCCCGACGGGTACCTCGCCCTGGCGCGGGCGACGTACGCGGAGATGGCGCTCGCGGGGATCACCTGCGTCGGGGAGTTCCACTACCTGCATCACGGCCCCGACGGCAGGCCGTACGACGAGCGGAACGCCATGGGCGAGGCGCTGCGGCAGGCGGCGGCCGAGGCGGGGATCCGGCTGACTCTGCTCGACACGCTCTATCTCGCGGGTGGCCTGACGGCCGAGGGACATGTGCCCCTCGACGGGCCGCAGCGGCGGTACGGCGACGGCGACGTCGCGGGCTGGGCCGATCGGGTGGCCGGGCTGAAGCCGTCGGCGGGCATGCGCGTCGGGGTCGCCGTGCACTCGGTGCGCGCGGTCCCCCGCGAGGCCCTGGCGGGGGTGGTCGACGTGGCGGCTGGACGGCCACTGCACCTCCACCTGTCGGAGCAGCCGGCGGAGAACGCCGCGTGCGAGGGCTTCTACGGCCTCACCCCGACGGGGCTGCTCGACGCGGAGGGCCTGCTCGGCCCGATGACGACCGCCGTGCACGCCACGCACCTGACAGAGGCGGACATCGCCGCCCTTGGGGGCAGCCGTACGACGGCGTGCCTGTGCCCGACGACCGAACGCGACCTCGCCGACGGCATCGGTCCCGCCCGCGCGCTGCGGGACGCCGGGGCCCCGCTGTCGCTGGGCTCCGACCAGCACGCGGTCATCGACCTGCTGGAGGAGGCCCGCGCGCTGGAGACGCACGAGCGGCTGCGCACGCTGCGGCGCGGCCGCTTCACTCCGGAGGAGCTGCTCGGCGCGGCGACCGCCCACGACGGCCTCGGCTGGCCGGACGCGGGCCGGCTGGAGCCGGGCGCGCGGGCCGACCTCGTCGCCGTGCGGCTGGACACCCCGCGTACCGCCGGGGCCGCGCCGGACCAGATCATGTTCGCCGCCACCGCCGCGGACGTCGACACCGTGGTCGTCGACGGGCGGGTCATCGTCTCCGAGGGCCGCCATGTCCTGGGTGACGTCGCGGCGCTGCTGGCGGCGGCCATCGAACCGCTGTGGGAGACCGCATGACGTCCACCCTGCTCACCGGGATCGCCGAGCTCGTCACCAACGACCCGTCCGTCGGCGACGGCTCGCCCCTCGGCCTGTTCCGGGACGCCGCGCTGGTCGTCGAAGGCGGGCGCGTCATGTGGGTCGGGCCCGCCGGCCGCGCCCCCGACGCCGACCGGCGGCGCGACCTGGGCGGACGGGCGGTCATCCCCGGCTTCGTCGACTCCCACGCCCACCTGGTCTTCGCCGGGGACCGGGCCGCCGAGTTCGCCGCCCGCATGGCGGGCACCCGGTATGACGGCGGCGGCATCGCCACCACGGTCGCCGCCACCCGGGCGGCGGACGACGCCGAGCTGCGAGAACTGCTTCGCGACCGGATCGCGGAGATGCGCGCCCAGGGCACCACCACCGTCGAGGTCAAAAGCGGGTACGGACTCACCGTCGCCGACGAGGTGCGGGCGCTGCGCCTGGCCGCGGAGGTCACGCCGGAGACGACCTATCTCGGGGCGCATGTCGTGCCGGCCGGGGTGGACCGGGACGACTACGTGCCGCTGGTCACCGGGGAGATGCTCAGGGCCTGTGCGCCGCACGCCCGCTGGGTCGACGTCTTCTGCGAGCCCGCGAGCCCGCACGCGTTCGACGGGGACGAGGCCCGCGAGATCCTCATGGCCGGGCGGGACGCCGGGCTCGGCCTGCGGGTGCACGGCAACCAGCTGTCGGCCGGGCCGGGCGTGCGGCTCGCCGTCGAGCTCGGCGCCGCGAGCGTCGACCACTGCACCCATCTGACCGACGCCGATGTGGCCGCCCTCGCCGACGGCGACACGGTCGCGACCCTGCTGCCCGGGGTCGAGTTCTCCACCCGGTCGCCCTATCCCGACGCCCGGCGGCTCATCGACGCGGGCGTGACGGTCGCGCTCGCCACGGACTGCAACCCCGGTTCCTGCTACACCTCGTCGATGCCGCTCGTCGCGGCCCTCGCCGTACGGGAGATGCGGATGACCCCGGCGGAGGCGCTGTGGGCGGCCACGGCGGGCGGCGCCAGGGCGCTGCGCCGGGACGACATCGGGGTCGTCGCACCCGGCCGCCGGGCCGACCTCACGGTCCTGGAGGCCCCAACCTACCTGCACATTCCGTACCGGCCCGGCGTCCCCATCGCCCGGGCCCTGGAAGACCTGGGCTGACGGTGACGCCGACGCCCTCCTGACAGCGGTGCGACGGCACGAGCCCGACGTCGTCGTCGCGGATGTCCGGATGCCGCCCGGTTTCTCCGACGAAGGCCTGGGCTGCTCAAGGAGCGGGTCGGCGACGTCAGGGGCCCTTGCCCGGCTGACGCCCCGTGAGCGCGAGGTGCTCGGCCTCATCGCGGAGGGGCGTTCGAACGCCGCCATCGCCCGCCGTCTCGTGATCACCGAGGCGGGGGTCTCCGAGCACATCGCCGGCATCCTCACCAAGCTGGACCTCCCGCCAGCCGAGGACGACCACCGCCGCGTCCTCGCCGTACTCGCCTACCTGCGAGCCTGATGGGCGCACCCATGGAGCCGACTGGTGGGCAGCGAAGCCGGCGGTGACGCCGGCGAGGATGTGCCGTCACCCTCACGACCTGATCCACGGCCGCCTCTCGGTCTAGCAGGCTGCCGCAGGTTCACCTGGCTGCATTACTCATGGGGGCGCCGAGCCGTACACTCGAAGCATGACGGCCGCGTTTGAAGAGTACGAAGACCTGCATCGCCTGGTCGACCAGCTCACTCCCGACCAGGCGGGAGAGCTTCGCGCGCACGCGCTACGGCTCGTCCATTCCTCTGAGCACACCGAGGACAGCAACTGGCCGCCTTCCTGGGTCGGCTCGATCCACGCCGAACGTACCGATATCTCGGAACGACTTGAAGAGCTGCGGAGTGAGGATGTCATCCTCACCGCGACGCAATGATTCTCGTCGATGCGGGACCGCTCATGGCCGCCGCTATCAAGAACGATGCGCACCACGAGCGGTGTGCCCTTGAGTTCGAGCGTCTGTTCAAGGAAAAGCGGGAACTTCTCGTCACTGGTTTCGTCGCAGCCGAGGTGTGCTACTGGCTGGGCAAGGCGAGCGCTCGGCTAGAGGCGGCGTTCCTCCGTTCTCTCGAATCTGGCCTGATGAATTTCATCGAGCTCACGAGGGCCGATCTCGCCCGGGCCACCGTGCTTGTCGAGCGATACGCGAGTTTACCCCTCGGCGGGGCGGACGCCTCCATCGTCGCGGTGGCCGAACGGCTGAAGATCGGCGAAGTGTTCACCCTCGACATGCGGCACTTCACCGTGGTGCGTCCCGTCCACGTCTCCGCGTTCACCCTGCTTCCGGCATAGCGCATTCGCTCTGCCTCCGCAGGCTTCCTCCTGTTGAGCGTTAGCGAGTCGAGACGATCGGCAACTAACGTGGGTCGCCGTTCGTCGGGATAAGTGCTGACACTTCCCCGGGTTGGCCATGGAGGACGGATGTACCCCCCGCAGCAGCAGAGGCGCCGCCGCAGCTTCGCCCCGTTCATCGTCGCGATCATCATCGCGGGCGCGCTCATCGTGGGGCTGAAGATGTTCTTCGGCGGGACCGGTGGGGGCGGCGCGGGCGGTGACAGCGATGACAAGGCCGCCAAGAGCCGTGCCTGCGGCGACGGTGGCGTGACGCTGACCATCGCGGCGTCCAGCGAGAAGGCAGAGCTCCTCGGCAAGATGGCCAAGGGGTACAGCGGGCGGAAGGTGGACGGGCACTGCGTCGACGTGGTCGTCAACTCCAAGGCGTCCGGCGAGGCGATGCAGTCCCTGGCCCGCGGCTGGGACAAGCGGGTGGACGGGCCGAAACCCGACGTGTGGACGCCCGCCAGCGCCGGCTGGATCACCCTGCTCCAGCGGCGGGTCGAGGGCGGCGACCGGGCCAGCCTCGTCTCCTCCGAGAACCCGACAATCGCCAAGTCACCGCTGGTGATCGCGATGCCGGAGCCGATGGCCAAGGCACTCGGCTGGCCGGCCAAGAAGATCGGCTGGTCGGACGTGCTGGAGCTCGCCAACGATCCGAAGGGGTGGGCGAAGTACGACCACCCCGAGTGGGGCGCGTTCCGCCTTGGCAAGACCAATCCGAACTTCTCCACATCCGGCCTCAACGCGACCGTCGGCGCCTATTTCGCCGCCACCGGTCTGTCGGGGGACCTTTCGGACAAGGACCTGACGGCCGCGCGTACGCGTGACTTCGTGAAGGGCGTCGAGCGGTCGATCGTCCACTACGGCGACACCACGCTGACGTTCCTGTCGAACCTGCAGAACGCCGACGACTCCGGCGCCGCGATGTCGTACGTCTCGGCGGTGGCCGTCGAGGAGAAGTCGGTGTGGGACTACAACCAGGGCAACCCCACCGGCGACCCGGCGACCCTCGGCAAGCACGCCAAGCCGAAGGTCCCGCTCGTGGCCATCTATCCGAAGGAGGGCACGCTCTTCTCGGATCATCCGTACGCCGTGCTGTCCTGGGCGGACGCCGACAAGAAGGCGATCGCGGCCGATTTCCTGAAATATCTGCAGTCGTCGGACCAGCAGGACAAGTTCGCGGAGTACGCCTTCCGTTCCTTCGACGGGAAGCCGGGCAAGCTGATCACCAAGGCCAACGGCCTCGACCCCAAGGAACCCGCGACGACGCTCAGCGTGCCCGCGCCGGGCGTGCTGGACCGGGTGCTGAAGAGCTGGGCGGAGCTGCGTAAGCCCGCCAACGTGCTGATGGTCCTCGACGTCTCGGGCTCGATGGGCGCGGAGGTGCCCGGCACCGGCAAGACCAAGCTCGACCTGGCCAAGCAGGCGGCCGTCAACGCGCTGCCGCAGTTCGGCCCCAACGACAGCGTCGGACTGTGGATGTTCTCCCTCAAGCAGGACGGCAACAAGGACTACCGCGAACTGGTGCCGATGGGCCGGGGGAGCCAGAGCCGGCTGAAGAGCCGGATCAACGGCCTCATCCCGAACGGCGGCACCGGCCTGTACGACACGGCGCTCGCGTCCTACCAGCACGTGCTCAAGCAGCAGAGCGGCGACGCCATCAACGCGGTGGTCCTGCTCACCGACGGCAGGAACGAGGACAACTACTCGATCTCGCTGGACGACCTGCTCGCCGAGCTGCACAAGGAGGCCGGACAGGACACGGTCCGGCTGTTCACCATCGCGTATGGCGCCGACGCCGACCTGGGGGTGCTCCGGAAGATCTCGCAGACCACGGACGCGGCGGCCTACGATTCACGCAAGCCGGGAAGCATCGATCAGGTGTTCACCGCAGTGATCTCCAACTTCTGAGCCGGAGCCCAACTTGTCCCGCTTCAGTGAGGAACTCCGCGACCCCTGGGCGCTACTCCTGGGCGCCACCGCGGGAGGTGCGGCCTGGGCCGTGAACGTGCACCCGGTCGGCGCGGCCTTCGTCGGCGTCGCCGTCTGGCTCGTCAAGGCGTTCGCCTCCGCATGGCAGTCGGCCGGCGGCGAGAGCCGTACGGAGGAACGGGAGGAGTTGCCGGCAGTAAGCCCGGGCAGCGCGGAGGAGGGGTGGCTGCGGCGGGCCGAGCGGGCGGCCGCGACCTTCGCCGATCTGACCGCCTCGATGCGCGGGCAGATCCTGCTCGACCGGATCGCCGCGATGCGGCCCGAGGTGGACGACACGGTGGCGACGCTGCGCCGGCTGGCCGGGCAGGCGACGGTCACCGGCTCGGCGCTCGCCCGCTTCGATCCGCGGTTCCTTCACCAGGAGCGTGAACGGCTCACGCGCGCCCGGCGGTCGGCCCGCGCGGAGGTCGCCGGTGAGCTCGACCGGTCGATCGCGTCGCTGGCGGCCCAGCAGGATGTGTACGACCGGGTGTCGGGCACACGGCAGCGGCTGCTGGCCCGGCTCGAGTCCGGCGCGATCAGCCTGGAGGGCCTGGTCGCCCGGGCGGTAGAGCTCTCCACGATGGCCGCCACCTCGTTGGAGACGAACGGCGGCACGAAGGCGCTCGAAGACCTCACCTCAGAACTGGAATTCACCCGGCAGAGCCTGCGCGAGGTCGAGGAGGCCACCCGAGACGATCTCGGCTGAGCCGGGCCCCTGGTGACCAGAATCATCATGAAATTCGATGTGCCGGGTCCGGTCGCGTCGATACCGGACAGCGGCACCAAGTTGCCGGCGACGTACATCCACCACTGCCACATTCTCGAACACGAAGACAACGACAACGACAAGATGCGCCAGTGGGCGCTAGTCGCCCCCCACACACGCATTCCGCCGCCGAAAGTTTCGGCATCGATTGATCAAGATTCTTGATCGTGTATGCGCGGGCAGGGCCACGGTCCGTGGCAGGGTCAGCGCGTCGCGGGGCCTGGGTGGCATCCACTGCCTGGGCCACCGACATCAGGTGGTGAGCAGGCGGGCGAGCTCGGCGGGGCCGGCGTTGGCTCCGGTGCAGATGACGGCGACTCTGCGTCCGGCGAAGCGCTCGCGGCGGGCCAGCAGCGCCGCCAGGGCGGCCGCACCCGCGCCCTCGGCCAGGGTGTGCGCCTCGGTGAGCAGCATCCGCTGGGCTCGCACGATCTCGTCGTCGGAGACCAGCATGAAGTCGGCCAGGCCGTCCCGCATCACGGCCTGGGGCGTGGCGAAGGCGGACCCGGTGGCGAGGCCGTCCACGACCGTTTTCATGGGTCGGCTGACCAGCTCGCCCAGACGCCACGAGTCGTGGGCGGCCGGGGCCTGGGCGGACTGGACTCCGATCACCTGACATTTCGGCGCGAGCGCCCGCGCGACCAGGCAAGCCGCCGCCGCACCGGTTCCGCTGCCGACCGGCACGAAGACCGCGTCGAGGTCGGGCCGCGCGGTGAGGACCTCGAAGTACAACGTGCCCACCCCGGCGATGATGTCGGGCTCGTCGGCGGGGCTGATCAACCTCCTCCCGGTACGGGCCGCCAGGGCACGGGCGTGCTCGGCGGCCTCGACCATGGTCGCCCCGGCGATCTCCACGGTGGCGCCGAGCGCCTCGACGGCGGCGACCTTGGCCGGGTTCGGGTTCTCCGGCATCACGATCGAGCACGCCACGCCGTACAGCCGGGCGGCGTACGCGATCGACTGGGCGTGATTGCCGGTCGAGTACGTCAGGACGCCGCGGGAGCGGTCCGCCATCCGCGCCAGCAGGTTGATCCCGCCGCGCACCTTGAACGCACCGGTGGGCTGCACGTTCTCGTGCTTGACGAACACCTCGGCTCCGACGGCGGCGTCGAGCACGGGATAGGACCACATCGGGGTTTCCGGGAGGTGCGCGGCGACGATCCGCCGGGCCTCCAGCACGTCACGGAGATCGTTCATGCCGCCCAGCCTGACGGAACAGCCTGGTACAAGTCCACCTCCGGCCACCGCCGCCCTGCTCGCCGCCCTCGACGAGAGGTCTTCCGGTCCCGCTCACGCCGACGCTTTTCAACCGAAGCGACATATCGGCCGGGTCTCGCCGTGGGTTCCTTGGTCGCCATGCCAATCATCGTGCCGAGCCGAACCCGGCTGTTCCGCTGTATCAGCCGGCTTTTCGGAACTCGGAGCCGCGCCTGGCTGAGGCGTCGGCGCACGCGGCGGCGAGCTCGTCCAAGGAGAGCCCCAACGCCGCGGCCAGAGCCGCGACCGTGAAGAAGGCGGGGGTGGGCGCCCAGCCGGTCTCTATCTTGCGCAGCGTCTCGGCGGACAGCCCGGCCGCCGCGGCGACCTCGACCATGCTGCGTTCGCCGCGGGCCTGCCGAAGCAGGGCGCCGAACCGCTCCCCCCGCAGCCGCTCCTCGGGGGTCAGGGGAACTCTCACCACGGACGGCAGCCGGGCCGCCCACATGGAGCACACCGTGGCCGTCACCGAGGACGGTCCCCGCGTCCTGACCCTGCTCTGATCGGAGGACCGGAAATCGAGATGCCGGGCGGGATGGCGGGATCGTACGATCGCGGGCATGCCTACTCCAGCGACACTCGCTCTCTTCGCCGCGGCCACACTCGCGCTGCTCGTGGTGCCGGGACCCGCCGTGGTCTACATCGTGACCCGCAGCGTCGCGCAGGGCCGTACGGCAGGGCTGGTGTCGGTGCTCGGCGTCCACGCGGGATCGCTGGTCCACGTGGGGGCGGCGGCCCTCGGGATCAGCGCCCTGCTGGCCGCCTCGGCCACCGCGTTCACGATCGTGAAGTACCTGGGCGCCGCCTACCTCGTCTGTCTCGGTGTGCGGAAGCTGATCCGGCGGTCCGAGGACGACTCACCCGAGGTCGCGGCCGCGTCACGGTCCCGGCTGTTCGGCGAGGGTTTCGTCGTCAACGTGCTCAACCCGAAGACGGCGATCTTCTTCCTCGCCTTCCTGCCGCAGTTCGCCGACCCGGCGCGCGGGCCGGTCGCCGCGCAGATCGTGCTGCTCGGCGTGATCTGGATCGTGCTCGGCATGGCGAGCGACGGAACGTACGCCGTGCTGGCCTCGGCCCTGGCCGGACGGCTGCGTTCCTCCGTCCGAGCCCGGCGGCGGCTCGACGTCGGCAGCGGCGTGGTCTATCTCGGCCTCGGCGCCGTGGCCGCCTTCGCGAGCGAGGGCTCCAAGCGGCTCTGATCGCAGCCCTCACGTGGCGGCGGCGCGTAACCCGTCAGATGGTGCGGTCATGGCCCTCCCAGTAGGGGTCGCGGAGCTTGCGTTTGAGCAGCTTGCCGTTGGGCTCGCGAGGCATCTCCGCGATGAAGTCGATCGACTTCGGCCACTTCATCCGGGACAGCCTGCCCGCCAGCGAGTCGAGCAGCTCCCTGGCGAGGTCGGGACCTGGTGACAGACCTTCGGCAGGCTCGACGACGGCCTTGATCTGCTCGCCCCACTCCTCGTCCGGGATCCCGAAGACCGCCACGTCGGCGACCTTGGGGTGGACCAGCAACTCCTTTTCGATCTCGGCGGGATAGATGTTGGCCCCGCCTGAGATGATCATGTCGGCCTTGCGGTCGCAGAGGAACAGGAAGTCGTCCTCGTCGAGATAGCCGATGTCGCCGACCGTGAAGAACCCGTCCAATCGGTTCGCCGCGGTCTTGGCGGGGTCGCCCTTGTACTCGAAGCCGGCGCCGGCCATCTTCATGTAGATCGTGCCGGGGGTGCCGGCCGGCACTTCCTTGAGGTCGTCGTCGACGATGCGGAGCTCGGCGATCGGCCAGGCCTTGCCCACCGTGCCGGGGTGCTTCTTCCAGTCCTCGGGGGTCGCGATCGTGCCGCCGCCCTCGGTGGCCGCGTAGTACTCGTAGATCACGTCACCCCACCAGTCCAGCATCTGCCGCTTGACCGGCACAGGGCAGGGCGCGGCGGCGTGGATCATCCACCGCAGCGAGGACAGGTCGTAGCCCCGCCGGATCTCCTCCGGCAGCCCCAGCAGCCGCTTGAAGTGCGTGGGCACCAGATGGGAGTTGGTCACCCGGTGTCGCTCGCACAGGCGCAGGGTCTCCTCGGGGTCCCACGTGTCCATGTAGACGAGCGTGTGGCCCATGTGCAGTGCCGTACCGCCGAACTGGGTGACGGCGGTGTGGTAGCTCGGCGAGGTGACCAGGTGGACGTTCGGCCGCCCGGTGGTGATCCCGAAGAAACCGAGCAGGAAGGACATCAGCTCGGCCGAGTCGTCGGGATCGAGCCCGTTGAGCGGGCGCCGTACCCCCTTCGGGCGGCCGGTCGTGCCGGAGGTGTAGTGCATGGTCGCCCCGGCCGTACGCTCCTCCGGGAGCGTGTCCGGCATGCCGCCGACCAGGTCGGACACCGGCCGGGCCCCCGCCACCTCCCCGAAGGCGTGGCAGCGGGCGGCGACGTCCGCCGCCGCGGCCCCGACCATCCCCGCCTCGGCGTACCGCTCGTGCAGGAAGAACGCCTTCGCCTCGCTGTCGGCGAGGATGTAGCCGATCTCGGGTCCGGTGAGGTGCCAGTTGATCGGTGTGTAATACCAGCCCGCCTGCAGGGCGGCCAGATAGAGGGTGAGTCCGTCCACGCCGTTCGGCGTCAGCCCGCAGATGCCGTCGCCGGGCCGGAGTCCCAGCCCGCGCAGCCCGTGGACCAGCCGGTTGGCCCGGGCGAGCAGCTCGCCGGCGGGGTAACGCGTGCCGTCGGGGTCGACCGCGGCGATCCAGTCCGGATCGGCCTGCGCCAACCTCCAGAAACCGAGTGAGCCCATCCGCAGCTCCCTTGGTGCGGTCCCGCCCGGGCCGCCCGGTGCCGGAACGAGCCGGTTCAGCCCATGAAGCACGCGAGTGGAACACGGGCGAGACGCCGACAGGTTCTGGCAATGCGAAGCGACACGGGCGAGAATCGGTTCTAGTTCTTGCGGGCAGACTAACCCGGGAAACAGCACGTAACAAGAACCGGTCCGCGCTCGGAGGGAAATCCGTGGATCTCCTGCCGATCAGCACCCCGCACTGCCGGACCGGGCGCGACGGCCACCTTGTGATCGTCCCGATGGACCGGCCCGAGGCCCGCAACGCGCTCTCGATGGACATGCTGGTCGGGCCGGCCACGGCATCCACGTGTCCGCATGTCCGAATGCGGGTCCGCCTCCGTCATACTGCAACGCGTTCCATTTCGGTGCGGAAGGCTCGTCGCGGAAGGCGTGGAGCGGGGTCGCTCCGGAACGCGTTCCAGCGAGGAGCGGCCCGCCAGGTCACCGGGTTTTCGCGATTCCCACCAAATTGATCACAAGATCGTATAGGATTGAGCGGGTGGTGCGATAATGGTGACGCTTGCCCTCACTACCTTAAGTCAGTGTTAATGACAAGTCGGGTATTGCGGGCATACCACAGGAGTCGTACCTTCCCGGTATGGATCTGGAGCTCCGCCATCTCAGAATCGTGCGCGAGGTCGCCGACGCCGGCAGCGTCACCAAGGCGGCCACCCGTCTCGGTCTGGCTCAGCCTTCGCTCACCGCACAGCTCAAGCGCATCGAGCGCTCTCTCGGGGGTCCCCTTTTCGAACGCGACCGTAACGGCGCCCGTCCCACACCACTCGGGGAAATGGTCCTGGCCCGGGCCCGCGTCCTGCTCCCCGCCGTACGCGAACTCCAAGAAGACGCGGTACGGTTCGCCAACACCTCCGAGCAGATCCCCGGCTACCGCCTCGGCGCCACCAACGGGTCAATCCTCGGCGGGCTGGTCGAGCGCCTCACCGCCGACAATCCGGGGTCGCCGGTGACGACCCGCACCTCGTGGTCGGCGCGCGAGCTGACGACGATGGTGACAGCGGGTCTGCTCGACTTCGCACTGGTCGGAACGTGCGGCGACAGCCCGCCGCCCCCATCGGACACGATGAGCTGGAGCGTCGTCGCCACCGACCCGGTCTTCGTCCTGCTCGCCGAGAATCACCCGCTCGCCGGCGAGAACGAGCTGGAGTTGTCGCAGCTCGCGGACGAGCAATGGGCGGCCGTACCCGGGGAGGGCTGCTTCTCCGACTGCTTCGTCGTCGCCTGCGCCCGTGCGGGATTCGTACCGAAGTCGATCTACGAGAGCGACGTCGCGACCTGCCTGCACCTGGTCGGAGTCGGCAATTCCGTGCTGCTCTGCCAGGCGACGTTCCAGCTCACGGCCGGGCTGGTGATGATGCCGCTGGCCGGGGCTCCGCTGCGCTGGCGGCACCTGCTCGGCTGGCACTACGACTCGATCGCCGCGCGGGTGGCGCCTTCGGTCGCCGCCCACGCCAGGGCCGCGCACGCGAACGCGGTGTCCCGCAGCCGCCGCTACGCCGACTGGTTGATCAACAATCCCCACTTCGGCACAGTCCCCTGACAACCGCACGCCCCCACCCCCACCCCACCTCCACCCCCCTGCCGTGATCTTGCGAATGCTCGCACGAATACACCCTGAGCAGGCAATACCTGTTTCGTGATCTTGAAGTTTCTCGCAGACCTACCCGCTGAACAACGTAAACGCTGTTCGTGATCTTGCACTCACGACAGCAGGATCACCAAACAAATATGCGCAGGTCAGGCGACCCGCCTGCGAGAAACTGCAAGATCACGATGGGTGGGGGGCGTAGAGGGGAGGGTGGGACGTGGGTTCCATAGTTCAGAGCGATTCCATAGCACTGGGCTATTGACGAAATGGTAGGTTCTCGAAATTTGACTCTCGGCTAGCTTGTCGGTCAAGCCCCCCTGTCACCAAGGAGAACGACATGCCCGACAGGCGCAGGTTCCCTCGGCACGCGGTTACCGCCGGCTGTGCCGTGGCCGTCAGTGCGATCACTCTGATGGCCGGTCCCGCGTCCGCGGCCCCCAACCCGGGTGCCGTTGCCTCCGACCAGCACGCAGCCCAGTCCGCCGTCTCCGTGACCAAGCCCCCGCCCGCGATGCTCGAGGCGATGCAGCGCGACCTCGGACTCAGCGAGAGCCAGGCCCAGGCCCGTCTGGCCAACGAAGCCCGCGCGATGGCGACCGACGAGAAGGTCCGTACCAACCTCGGCGACGCCTTCGCCGGGTCGTGGGTCACCGGGCCGACATCCGACGTCCTGATCGTCGCGACCAACGACGCCTCCAAGGCCGGCGCGATCCTCGCCGCGGGCGCGCAGCCCCAGATCGTCGGCCGGTCGCTGGGCACGCTCACCGCCGCCAAGGAAGCACTCGACAGGGTCGGCGACGCGCCCGCTTCGACCCCCGTCTGGTACGTCGACGTCAGGAGCAACAGCGTCGTCGTGCTCTCCTCCAACCCGGCCGAAGCCGAGGCGTTCATCGACGCCGGCGGCGCCGACAAGTCGCTGGTGCGGGTGGAGCAGTCCGCCGAGCAGCCGCAGACCTTCTACGATCTGCGCGGCGGCGATCCCTACTACATCAACAACTCGTCTCGCTGCTCCATCGGCTTCTCGGTACGGCGCGGCAGCACCAACGGATTCGTCACCGCCGGCCACTGCGGTCGTGCCGGCGACAGGACGACCGGGTACAACGGGGTCGCGCAGGGCGTCTTCCAATCCTCTCGCTTCCCCGGCAGCGACTACGCGTGGGTCGCGGTGAACAGCAACTGGACGCCCAGGCCGTACGTCAAGGGCAGCGGCGGCGGCAACGTCACCGTCAAGGGCTCGAACGTGGCCCCCGTGGGCTCCTCGATCTGCCGGTCGGGCTCGACCACGGGCTGGCACTGCGGTTACGTCCAGCAGCTCAACACCAGCGTCCGCTACTCGCAGGGCACTGTCAGCGGGGTGACGCGTACCAACGTGTGCGCCGAGCCCGGTGACTCCGGCGGCTCCTTCATCTCCGGCAGCCAGGCGCAGGGCATGACCTCCGGCGGCAGCGGCAACTGCAGGACCGGCGGCACGACCTACTTCCAGCCGGTCAGGCCGGCGCTGTCCGCCTTCGGACTCACCCTCGTCACCGGCTGATGAGGTAATCCTCGCGACAACGGCATCTCCGGCGCCGCCGCTCCCATCACCCCCCAATGGGCGCGGCGGCGCCTCTCTCAGCGGGGCAGGCGGCGCCAGATGGCCCTGGGCAGGATCCGCATCAGGGCGAATACCGGCCCGAGCCGGGCCGGCACCCACACCGTACGCCGCCTCGACCTGAGCGCGTCGATCACGGCGTCGGCGACGGCGTCCACGGTCACCGACATCGGAGCGGGAGTCATCCCCCGGGTCATCCTGCCGATCACGAACCCCGGGCGGACGACCACGACCCGGGCGCCCGACCCGTGGAGGGAGTCGGCCAGCCCCTGCGCGAAGCCGTCCAGGCCCGCCTTGGCCGAGCCGTACACGAAGTTCGCCCTGCGCACCCGCACGCCGGCCACCGACGACAGGACTATGAGCGTGCCGTGGCCCTGCTCGCGCAGCGACCGCGCGGCGGCCAGGCCGGCCGAGACGTGTCCGCCGAAGTTGACCGCCACGTCGCGCGCGGCCACCACCGGGTCCTCGTCGTAGACCGCCTGGCTGCCGAGCACGCCGAAGGCCGGGATCACCACATCGAGGTCGCCGAGCTTGGCCGCGGCCTCCTCGATCAGCGTGACGTGCGTCTCCGGGCGGGCGGCGTCGAAGTCGGCCAGGTGGACCTCGGCCCCGAGCCGTTCGAGCCTTTCGATGTCTTCGGCCGGTGCCGTACCGCCCCGCGCGGCCAGCATGACTCGACGGGCGCCGTCCCGCACGAGCCGCTCCACGATGGCGAGGCCGATCTCGCTGCGCCCGCCCAGCAGCAGGACCGTGTCTATGCCGCCCAACGCGTTTCTCACATTCCTCATCAAAGCAGGCCTTCAGCCAAAGGTTTGCCTGCGATCAGAGCAGGCCCTCGATCAGAGCAGGCGCAGCCGCCGGGCCAGGTCGGAGACGAACAGCCCGTCGGGGTCGGCCCGCCGCCGGATCTCCCGCCACTCGTCAAGCCGGGGATAGGTGGCGGACATCATCGCGGCGGACATGCGGGAGTCCTTGGCCAGGTAGATCCGTCCCCCGGCGGCCGCGACCCACTCGTCCAGCTCGGTCAGCATCCCGGCCAGGCCGGACTGGGCGGCCGGGATGTCCAGGGCCAGCGTCCATCCGGGCATGGGGAACGACAGCATCGCCGGAGTGCCCCGCCCGAACCGCTTCAGCACGGTCAGGAACGACACCACCCCCGCGCCCGACAGCCTCGCCACCACCCGTCGCAGGGTGTCCTCGGCCCCGAACGGCACGGCGAACTGGTACTGCACGAAGCCGCGTGAGCCGTACATCCGGTTCCATCCGGCGACCCCGTCGAGGGGATGGAAGAAGGGTGCGATGCCCTGAATCAGCCGCTTGCCGGCGGCGGGCGCCGCCTTGCCGTACCAGGCGGCGTTGAACGCCCTGACGGTCGCACGGTTGAGCAGCCCGCCGGGCGCCCACGGTGGCGCGGCGAGGCGGGGGCGCGGTCCGAAGGCGAGCCGGTCGCGGCGCATCCGGGCGGGCAGGTCCGCCGGCGCGGCGTGGTCACCGCGGGTGAGCACACTCCTGCCCATCCGACGGCCCCCGGCCAGCAGGTCGATCCAGGCGACGGTGTAGCGGTAGCGGTGGTCGGTCTCGGCCATCGTCTCCAGGGTCTGGTCGAGATCGCGCGTCCGCTCGACGTCCACCACCATCCGGGAGGTCTCGACGGGGACGCACCGGAAGGTCGCCTCGAGGATGACGCCGGTGAGCCCCATGCCGCCCACGGTGGCCCAGAAGAGCTCGTCGTCCGGGGTGAGCTCATGGATCGTCCCATCGGCGGTCAGCAGGCGCAGCGACCGGACGTGCGCGCCGAAAGAGGAGTCCACGTGATGGTTCTTGCCGTGGACGTCGGCGGCGACGGCTCCGCCGACCGTGACATATCGGGTGCCCGGTGTTACCGGGACGAACCAACCTTTCGGCATCAGATCGGTCATCAGGTCGTGCAGGCTGACCCCGGCCGAGGCGGTGACCAGGCCAGTGGGATCGAGCCGCCACGACGGTCCGCCCCCCGTACGGTCGCCCTGCGTACTGTCGAGCCCCGTGCAGTCGAGCCCCGTACTGTCGAGCCCCGTGCAGTCGAGGACCAGGCCGCCGGCGTTCTGGGCGGCGTCGCCGTACGAGCGGCCGAGGCCGCGCGCCACGACGCCGCGCCGGCCCGCCCGCGTGAGCAGTGCGGCGGCCTCCGCGGCCGATCGCGGCCGCGCCAGGGTGGCGGGTGTGGGGGCGGTGCGTCCCCACCCGGTCAAGAGAGTCATGACAGGTGGATCCCGAGGGCGAGCAGAAGCAGCATCATGGCGATGAAGACCTGGAGCGGGCGATCCCCGAGGGCGAGCTCCTCGGGCTCCTCCCCCACTCCGCGGTCCACGAGTAGAGCATGCCGCAACACGACGAGGACGAACGGCACGATGCTCAGCGCGTAACACGCCTTGGCCGCCCCCGTGTGCTCCTGCAGCGCCCAGAGGCAGTACGTCACGATCATCGCCCCTGACGCCACGGCGCGGACGTGGGCGAGGTAGCTCGGGGTGTAGACCGACAGTGTGGCCCGGGTGTCGCGGACCGTACCTTGGGTGGCCGGAGTGCCGGTGGCCGGAGTGCCGGTGGCCGGAATGGACGAGCGCAGCTCCGCCTCCCGCTTGCCGGTGACGAGCAGCAGCGACCCCAGCGAGACGACGACGAGGAACCAGCTCGTCACGGGTACGGCCACCGCCACGGCGCCGGCGTAGGCCCGGATCACGTGGCAGCCCGCGACGGCGACGAGATCGACGACCGGCTGATGCTTGAGCCACCACGTATAGGAGAAGGTGAGCGCGAGGTAGGCGGCGACCACCGCGCCGAGAGGCCGCCCACCGGCGAACGCGACGATGAGGCCGAGCGCCGGCAGGACCGAGCCGGCGAGCCTGGCGACCCGGATCGGTACGATCCCGGCCGCGATCGGGCGCAGCCGCTTGCGCGGGTGCCGGCGGTCGGCCGCCGCGTCCGCCGCGTCGTTGAACAGGTAGGTGCCGCTCGCCGCGAGGCAGAACGCCACGAACGCGATGAGCGAGCCGCGCAGTCCAGCACCCGTGGTGAGCACCCCGGCCGCCGCCGGGGCGGCGAACACGAGCGCGTTCTTGAGCCACTGCCGGGGGCGGCAGGCGCGCAGCAGGCCGACCGCCTGCGATCGCGGGGCCGTACCCGGCACCCCGCCCGCCGATGACGTCGCCATCGGCGGCGCCGCGCTGTCTCTGCTCATGTCACCGCCCGTCGCGCAGCCACGCGCTCAGTGACGACGGGCCTGCGGAACGCGCAGGAAGGGGACTATTCCGGCGACCACCATGATGCCGAGGATAGGCGAGAACAACGGGATCGCGGTCCCGATCAACGTGATCGGGTTCACGTCGTCCAGCCGGGCCGTCCTGTCGAGCCGTTGCCGGTTTCCCCGCACACGAAGGTCGCGTCAACGGCCCGGCGTACGCCTGCCCGGGGTCACCTGCCCGGTTCGGGGTCGCGTGGCAGGCCGAGCATGCGCTCGCCGATGATGTTGAGCTGCACCTCGGTCGTGCCACCGTAGATCGTCATGGCACGGGTGGCCAGGACGGCGCGGTTCCAGTAGCCGGCGTCGCCGAGCTTCCAGTCCGCCGCGGTGACCGCCGCCGCGCCGAGCAGGCTCACCGCCGTCTCGGACACGTGCTGAGCGTGGGAGGTGGACAGCAGCTTGCGCACCGACGCGTCGGCGCCCGGCTCGGACCCGGCGAGCTGGCGCAGCGTCACCCGGAGCGACAGCGCGTTGATCGAGTGTCCCTCGCAGACGACGCGCGCGACCTCCTGCCGCTCGACCTGGGTCAGTTCCCGGCCGAGCCTGCCCGCCAGGGCGAGCAGGTCGGGCACCGAGGAGCCGGTGCCCCCCGAGCCCGACGACAGCGACACCCGCTCGTTGGACAGCGTGTTGCGCGCGACTCGCCAGCCCTCGTTCACCTCGCCGACGACCAGTTCGTCGGGCACGAACACGTCGTCGAGGAAGACCTCGTTGAACAGGTTCTCCCCGGTCATCTCGGTGAGCGGACGCACGGTCACGCCCGGCGCCTTCATGTCGACGAGGAAATAGGTGATGCCGTCATGCTTGGGCTTGGCCGGGTCGCTGCGGGCGATGCAGATCGCCCATTCGGCGACGTGCGCCAGCGAAGTCCAGATCTTCTGGCCGTTGAGCTTCCAGCCGCCCTCGACCTTCTCGGCCTTCATCTGCAGCGAGGCGAGGTCGGACCCGGCGCCCGGCTCGGAGAAGAGCTGGCACCAGATCATCTCGCCGCTGAGCGTGGGCGGCAGGAATCGCTCCTGTTGCTCCGGCGTGCCGTACGAGACGAGGGACGGCACCACCCACGCACCGATGATCATCTGCGGCGGCTTGATCTTGGCGGCCCTGACCTCCTGGTGGATCAGCACCTGCTCCAGCGGGCTCGCGTCGCGACCCCACGGTCGGGGCAGGTGCGGCATGACGAATCCGGCCTTCGCCAGCGCCCGCTTCTGCTCCGCGGCTTCCAGCACGGCGATCTCGGCGAGTTCGGCGCGGATCGCGGCCCGCATCGGCTCGGCGTCCTCGGGTAGTTCGATCTCCATCTCGCGGCCGACGCCGTTCAGCGCCGGCGCGGCGACCCTGTCCGCCCACTCGGCCGACGGACCGAGCAGCGCCCGGATCGTGAGCGCACGCCGGTAGTACAGGTGCGCGTCGTGCTCGTACGTGTAACCGATGCCGCCGAACGTCTGGATCGCGTCCTTCGCGCACCGCACGGCGGCGTCCGGCGCCATCACCCCGGCGATCGCGGCAGCGTAGGCCCGTTCGTCGCCGATCGCCCTGGTGGCGTCCCAGACCGTGGCCCGGGCCTGCTCCAGCACGACGAGCATCCGCGACAGTTTGTGCTTGATGCCCTGGAACTGCCCGATGGGACGGCCGAACTGCACGCGGACCTTGGCGTAGTCGGCGGCCGCCGCCACGCACCACGCCGCGACGCCGGCCGCGTCGGCCCCCAGGATGATCGCCGCGAGGTTCCCGACCTCGGTTTCGGTCAGGCCGTCGAGCACGCGTTCCGCCGGTACGGCCACCGCCGCCACCTCGACCCTGGCCACGCCCCGGGTCAGGTCGAGCGGCTCGACCCGCGTGATCGAGGCGTTGGCGGCGTCGACGGCCACCCACTCCCGTCCGCGGTCCGTCGACACCGGCAGCACCAGCACGTCGGCGAGGGCGCCGCCGAGAACGGGCTCGGCGACACCGCTGATCGTCAGCACACCTCCCTCGCGGACACCCGAGATCGAGCCGGTCAGCGCGAGAGCGCCGGTCAGCGTGCCGTCGGCCAGCCCCGGCAGCAGCTCCGCCTGTGCCTTGCCGTTCGAGGCGAGGATCGCCGCGCTCGCGAGCACGGTGGGGACGTACGGCCCCGGCGCGACGCGTTCGGCCAGCGCCTCGACCACGACCGCGGTCTCCAGCAGGCCATATCCCGAGCCGCCGTGCTCCTCGGGGACGTGCAGGCCGAGCAGGCCCTGATCGGCGAGCCCCCTCCAGTAGGCGGGTCGCGTCCCGGGGTCGGAGTCTGCGTCCGAGCCTGTGTCGGAGTCCGAGCCGGGGTCTGTCCGGGAGGCCGTCGACCCGGCGACGACACTCCTCACCACATCCATGGGGATGTTGCGCTCAGCCCACCCGCTCACCGATGCGCGGAGCGCCGCGTGCTCCTCGCTCAGCCCGATCGCCATGTGATCCTCCGCTCCAGAAGCCTAGTAGAACCATATTCTAGAGCGATGTTCGTTGGCTAGATCAGATTAGATCCGACCAAAGCGGGCCTACCGCCCTTACCGTCGTCGCCTCCCCGGCTCGGATTCATGACAGACGTCCGGCTTCGGAATCGGGACCGCCAAACGCTCGCCGACACTCCGGTAGCCTCCGCCGTTTTGGGTAGACAAGCCGCTATGGAGCTCTCACGGAAGGTCACCCGAACGGCGGCGGCACTGGCACTGGCCACGCTCACCGCATGCGGGGGCGGCGGCGTGGCGACCGGCGGTCCGGCGGCGCAGCAGCCCGCGCCGGCTGCGACGGCTCCCCCCGCCTCGACCCCCGAGCCGACGAATCCGACGAATCCGACGGCCCTGGAGTCGGTCTACGAGAGCGTGATCAAGAAGGTGCTCCCGTCGACCGTCCAGATCACCACGGGCCGGTCCCTGGGCTCCGGGATCATATATGACACTCAGGGGCATATCGTGACGAATGCCCACGTGGTGGGAGATTCACAGGAGTTCGACGTCACGCTCGCGACCGGTGGCAAGCCCCGGAAGGCGAAGCTCGTCAACACCTTCCCCGCCGGCGACCTGGCGGTGATAAAGGTTGACGACACCCGGGGCCTGACCCCGGCGTCCTTCGGCCGGTCGGCCGACCTCCGCGTCGGGCAGATCGTGCTCGCGATGGGCAACCCGCTCGGCTTCTCCGGCAGCGTCACGCAGGGCATCGTGTCGGCACTGGGCCGTACCGTCTCGGGCGAGAGCCACGAGGGCAGGCCCGGAGCGACCATCTCCAACGCCATCCAGACCTCTGCCCCGATCAACCCGGGCAACAGCGGCGGAGCCCTCGTCGACCTGTCCGGAAAGGTCATCGGCATCCCGACGCTCGCGGCCGTCGACCCC
This sequence comes from Sphaerimonospora thailandensis, assembly GCF_016863115.1. Classification (GTDB taxonomy): domain Bacteria; phylum Actinomycetota; class Actinomycetes; order Streptosporangiales; family Streptosporangiaceae; genus Sphaerimonospora; species Sphaerimonospora cavernae. The sequence continues at coordinate 43,263 of NZ_BOOG01000011.1, read as the reverse complement.
CAACTCGGCGCGGCGCCGGGCATCGGCTTCGCCATTCCCAGCGACACGGCCACCGACGTGGCCAACCAGATCATCAAGAACGGCCGGGTCGTCAACAGCCACCGTGCGGCGCTGGGAGTCCGTGTGGGCACGGCGGTCGACGCCCAGGGCAACCCCATCGGCGTCGTCGTCGGCTCGGTCACCCCGGGCAGCGGCGCCGAGAAGGCGGGCATCGTGCCCGGCGACGTGATCCGGAGCATCAACGACAAGCCGACTGCGACGGCCAACGCGCTGTCCCAGCTGCTGGCCTCGATGAAGCCGGGCGACAAGGTGACGGTCAAGCTGCTCCACCCCGACGGCGGCACCGCCACGGTCGACGTCGCCCTCGGCGAGCTCCCCACCGCCCAGTAGCCGCCTCCACCTCAGATGATCCCCTTCCGCGCAAGGTGCACGGATCTTGACAAGTTGATGTGAGATAACCGGATTTCGACTGGTGGGCGGTCGGGGCCGCTTGCTACGGTCACGGCGTGATCTCCCCCGAACTCACGCGGTTCATCGCCGGACTGCCGAAGGCCGAGTTGCACGTCCACCACGTCGGCGCCGCGTCGCCCCGGATCGTCGCCGAGCTCGCGGCCCGCCACGAGGGGACGACATCCGTGCCGGCCGACCCCGTCCTGCTGCGGTCGTTCTACGACTTCCGGGACTTCGACCACTTCATCGAGGTCTACCAGGCCGTCATGGACCTGATCAGGAAGCCGGACGACCTGTGGTCGCTGATCCACGGTGTCGGCCGCGACATGGCCGAGCAGCGGATCCGGTACGCCGAACTGACGGTCACACCCCAGCCCCACCTCGCCAGGGGCTTCGCCCCCGAGGAGTTCTGCGAGATCATCGAAGACGCCCGGAGGCGGGTCGAGGCTGACTTCGGCACCGTGCTGCGCTGGTGCTTCGACATTCCGAGCCCCGCTGCCGCCGACCAGACCCTGGCGGTGGCGCTCGACCAGCGTCCCGATGGGCTGGTGAGCTTCGGGCTGGGCGGTCCCGAGGCCGGGGTGCCCCGCAGCCGGTTCGCCCCGCATTTCGCCGCCGCCCGTGCCGCCGGGCTGCACTCGGTTCCGCATGCCGGGGAGGTCACGGACGCCCGGATGGTCTGGGAGGCCGTACGGGATCTCGGCGCCGAGCGGATCGCCCACGGCATCCGAAGCGTTGAGGACCCCACCCTGCTCGAATACCTGGCCGCCAACGAGATCACGCTCGAGGTTTGCCCCACGTCCAACATCAGCACCGGGGCGGTCCCGAGCCTGGCCGATCACCCACTACCCGAACTGGTCAAGGCCGGGGTGCCCGTCACGATCAACACGGACGATCCGCCGATGTTCGGGACCACGCTCGACCAGGAGTACTCGGTAGCCGCCGAACTGCTCTCCCTCGACGCCGGCGGCGTCGCGGACCTGGCGCGGTCGGCTGTCCGCGCATCCTTCCTCAGCCCAGAGGGAAAAGGCGCCCTCCTCGCCGAAATCGACGCCTACGCCGCCGAGCACACCCCAGCCGTTCTACTTGATGGCACGGTGTAGCACCTCGCGGGTACAGTTGGTGTATGACAAGTCCTGAGCCTGACCTCACCCACCAGATCTCCCAGCGTGATCTACGCAACCGTTCCGCAGAGATCATGGACGGCCTGGAGCGTGGGGAGCGATACGCCGTCACCCGCAACGGACATCACATCGGCGACCTGGTTCCGATTCGCCGTCGGCGGCGAGCCGTCTCCCGAGCCGAGTTCGCCGCCGTTTCCCGGGGCATGCCCCGCCTGGATGACCGACGGTACCGGGCCGAGATGGATCGCTACGTCAACGATGAGCTTTACGACCCCTACGACCGGACCTACGGCAAGGGCGAGTTCACCGAGGACGAGCAGTGAATCATTCCCCGGGGCTACTCGATACCAACATCCTGATCCTGCGTGCAGACATCGACCATGACGAACTACCCGACGAGATGATGATCAGTTCGATCACCACGGCAGAACTGTCGGTCGGCGTTCTGACTGCGACCGACCCCCGGGAACTCGCCCAGCGCATGAAGATCCTGCAGGCTGCCGAGGCCGAGTTCGACCCTCTCCCCTTCGACCAAACCGCGGCCCGTGAGTACGGCCAGCTTTGGACTGCTGTCATCGCGTCGGGCCGCAAACCCCGTCCCAGGACTGCCGACCTGATGATCGCCTGTGTGGCTATCGCTAATCGGCTACCCCTTTACACCTGCAACCCGAAGGACTTCAAAGGGCTGGATCACCTCCTCACCGTGATCCCGGTAACCCGTCCTCGTTGAGATCAGAATTGCTTTGGCTTCCCAGATTCAGAACTCATCGGCACCGGTCACCTGGGCGATGGGAAAGATGTGCCGGGATGCGGCGCAGATGGTCTCCAGGGCGTGGATCGGAACGTCCTCGATCGAACGACTCATCCGTAGGATCTCCACGACCCATTCGCCGTCTTCGAGTTCCAGGGTGTCGGGCTCCGACCCGACGGGCGGCCGGGCGATCAGTCGCTCTTCCGCCCACCCGAAGCGGTGGCCCAGCGCCTCGATGCCCGCCTGCAGGCTCGGCTTGACGAAGTCCGGCTCGGCCAGCGGTGTGCCGCCGAACAGGTCGAGCCGCAGGTAGCTCGTGGCGATCCGCACTGGAACGTCGTTCGCGAGGAGCAACTTACGCCGTGCCAGGACGTCCGTACCGGGCTCGATCCGCAGCGCCTCCGCGACGTACGGCCCGGCGGGTTCCGGGCCCACGTGCAGCATCCGCCGGTCGGCGCGGACGCCCTGCCGCTCGGCCTCGGTCATGAACAACGACGCCGATCCCCGCACGGCCGGCTCGGTCGGCAGCGCCCGCCGCACGATCACAGGCCTGTCCCGCTCGACCGCCCGAGACGACCACTCATCACGCTTCACCACGCCGCGACTCTAGCCCCTGCGACGGCCTCCAGTTCGGCCGGCGACCCGGGCCACGGCATGGAGCATCCACGATGGCCGAGGTAATCTGTCAAACGGCCAGGATATCCTGGTTGTTTGACAGTAATATACGGAGCGTGATCATCTTGTCACGCATGCCCCTGTTGAAGGATCCAGGCATGCAGCAGCCACCACCTCCCATCTTTCCGATCTTCCGCTCGCGGATCACGTGTGCCGTGCTGACACACACATACGTGGGCGACAAAGAGCACTCCATCACCGCACTCGCTGCGGCGACCGGCACCGACAGCGGCACAATGGCCCGTGAGGTCTCCCGGCTCGAAAGAGCGGGCATTCTCGCCAGCCGTCATGTGGGGCGCACCAAACTGGTGCGAGCCAACCATGCGGCCCCCTTCTATGGGCCACTGCGCGATCTTGTCACGATCATTCTGGGCCCGGCCCAAGTTCTGTCGGAAGAACTGGCGGATGTCGAGGGGATCGAGGAAGCCGCCATTTTCGGCTCCTGGGCAGCACGGATACATGGCGAGTCCGGCCCCACGCCGGTTGACATCGATCTTCTCATCATCGGCCGACCCGATCGCGACGACCTCTACGACGCCGCCGCACGCGCGAAATCCCGGCTGGGACGCGAAGTCAACGCTGTGGTCGTCACGCGTTCCCGCTGGGAGGCCAACAAGGACGGATTCATCCGCGAACTTCACAGCCGCCCAGTCGTCGCAGTGCCGCTTCCCCATGGGAATGCGGCATGACCAGTTGGGCACGGGGACGGGAGGAAATCCTCGGCATGCTCCAGCGGCGCGAACTCACTCAGGTGGTCGCGGATGCCGAACTCGCCGAACGAATGCTCGCGACCGCGCGGCAGCACCTCGTCAGTGCCGAGACACTCGCCGACACGGATCCATATCTTGCCTATGCGGCGCTACATGACGCCGTTCGCAAAGCTTTGGCGGCGCTCCTGCAGGTCCAAGGGCTGCGGGCGACAACGACAGGTGGTCATTTGGCCGTTCAGCACGCAGCCCGTGCCCAGTTCGGCGCCTCCCTGGGGGCGATCCTCCGGCCGATCGATCGCATCCGTACGACGCGACACGAAAGCGAGTATCCGACGCCGACAACCTGGATCGACGAGGAGAGCGTCCGCGATGACCTTCCGGCGGCGGCCGCCGTCGTGGACGCGACCGGCAAGGTACTGTCTCATCTCTCGCCGTTCATTCCGTGAGATCTCCTCCTCCGACTGGGGCGAGAGATGCGAATATGTCAAACCGCCAGGATATCCTGGCTGTTTGACAGCAGCGGCGTGGGCAGACGAAAAAGCCCCCGCCCGGATGGGGCGGGGGCGTGCGACGTGGAGGTGGCGGGAATCGAACCCGCGTCCTTCAACACCAAGACAGGGCTTCTCCGGGTGCAGCCTGTTGCGATTTTCTCGGCCCCGGTGATCTCACAGGCGAGTCGCCGACGGGCCCAGTCACTGTTTGGTTTCCCGAACGACCCCGTGACCGGGTCGAGCGGTTGAGCCTCCTAGCGATGTCAGATCCGGGCCGGAGGCGGTCCCGGGCTGACAGAGGTCACTCGCTGGTTAGGCAGCGAGAGCCAGGGAACCCTGGCTAGCCTCAGTGCGCGTGTTATTGGCACTTATTTTTTCGCGGTCACAGTGTTGACGGGGTTATGTCCGCAGTCCCCGACCCGCTTCCCCTGACTTGCAATGCCGAAGTCGAAACCGGTCACCCCCTGGAAAGGGCAACTGTGAAAATCGTCGCCTCTTGAGTTGTCAAACCCGTCTCCCCGGCGGCCGATCCCTTGGCGGGCCGGTCACCTGCCGGATCCGGGCGTCCTCAGTCTAGCTATGACAACGCCCGGGGCGCGAGCCGGATTCCCGCCCGGAGAGGTCAAATGTTGACCGTACGGCGAAGCCCCCGGAACGTGGCGTGACGCACACGTCCCGGGGGCCGACCGGCAGGGTCGAGCCGGTCCGGACGGCAGGGCTCCCCCCGAGATGGAGCCCTGGTCTCATCACGGCGACTGAGCCCGCAACCCCCCAAGCGGTGCCCAGTCACCTAGAAAGACGCCGAGGAGGCCCCCGATGGTTGCTCGCCGGCCGAGAATTTTTCAGCGGTCGTCCGGCAGGCCCCTGAAGAACGCCCCGGCGATCGCGGAAGCCGCTGCGGCGTCGGCGTTCTCGGCGAGTACGGCCACCGCCACGTCGCCCTGCCAGCCCACGAACCATGACAGGTTCACCCGCTGTTTCTTCTCCACCTGGGTGGTCTGGGCGGCCACGCCGTAGACGTCGCCGCCGGGGGCGTCGGCCGCGCGGGCCGCGCCGGAGGTGACCCCGGCGCGCATGAGCGCACGCAGCTTGACGATGGTGGTGGCGTCGAGCGGGATGGGCTGCGGCCGGCCCTGCTGCGGGCTGTCGGGCAGGGCGCCGGACGAGGGTCGAGGGGCCGCGTCCGGCGAGGTGGGCGAGGTGACGAGCACCGGCGGCCGCCACGTCCCGGAGTCGACCGCCGCGGCCACGAGGGCCATCGTCAGCGGGCTCACCTGCGCGGTCTGCCCGGTGATGACCCTGGCGACGGCGGCGTCGCTGTTCGCGTTCGGGACCGACCCGCTGAACGTCCTGAGCGGCAGCCCCCAGTCCCCGCCGATCCCGAAGTTGGACGCGGTGGCGCTCAACGAGCGCCCGTCGATCCGTCGGGCGAGGGAGGCGAGGGCCGTCACGCAGCCGTCGGCGAAGTCCGTACGGAAGGTCGGCGAGACGAGCCCGATGATCCCCGGCTGCAGGAACCGTGCGCCGCCCACCGTGCGGTCGGCGCTGCACGGCACCCGCTGCATGGGATCGAGGCCTCCCTTGAGCAGGCCGGCCGCCGCGATGATCGAAAAAGTCGTGCCGGCCGGAAACTTGCCGGCCAGGGCGTCCTTCTCCTGGTGGAGACCGTTCGTGGACACCGCGAGGATCTCACCGGTGGAGCCCTTGACGGCCACGAGCGCCGACGAGCGGGCGGCGGCCACCGCGGCGTCGCCCGCGCTCTGGGCGGCGCTGTCGATGGTCGTCTGGACCGGCATGGCCTTGCGTACCGGTCGCCAGGCCTTGAGCTCCTTGACCTGCTTGCCCGTGCGGCTGTCGAGGATGACGACGCTGGTCTCGGTCGAGCCGGTCAGCTGATCCTGGTAGGCCCGCTGCAGGCCGTCGCGGCCGACCGAGTCGCCCGCCCGCTGCGGACCGCCGAGCTGCTGCTCGGCCTCGGGGGTGATCGCGCTGACCCGGCCCACGATCTGCACGGGCGACTTCGGCGCCACCGGCGGGTCGTCCGGGACGATGCTGATGCCGGTGATCGCCGTCAGCTTGTCCTTGATCTGCGCGAACTTGGTGCGTCCGAACGTCGCGAGCGGGACGAAGTCCTGCGGCGGCGACGAGAGGATCCGGCTGAGCAGGCGGTCCTGGGCGAATCCGGTGACCCGCGACAGCTCGTCGCACAGCCGATCGGGGTCCTTGATCTTCGCCGGGTAGACCCCGGCCACGTAGAGGATGGTCTGTTCCTGGAGCGGATTGCCGTTCCGGTCGAGGATCGGCTGACGGCCCTCGGGCCTGGTCGCCACGGCCAGGCGCTGCCCGTCGTGCAGGTCGGGATGGATCACGCTCGGTGACCACCGGACCTTCCACTGTCCATCGACCATGTGCAGCGGCAGCGCGCCGTCGTACTCCCAGAGGGGGTTGTTCTCCCCCAGATCCACCTCGGCGTGGTAGTCGGCCCGCGCGGTGTCGCCGTCGCTGCTGATCCCCTTCACCAGAAATCGGATCGACGCGGCGTCGAGTTGCAGCCGGGCGTTCTCCAGCGCCTTCCGCACGGTCGCCGGGTCGCCGTCGGCACGCTTTGCGGCCTCGCCGTACTCCCCGGTCTCCCAGCCGACGAGGAAGTCCCGCACGGCCTCGTGCGGGGACGGTTCCTCGAAGCACGCCGTCAGCAGGGGCATCGCCAGCCCCAGTGCCAGCGTGGCGCGTACGGCTCTCGCGCGGGCGGTGGTCGCGGACACGGGACGGGACACGACCTAACGGCCTCCCCGGCGGCGGACCGCCTTGACCGCCGCCTTGGCCGTCGCGTTGGACATGGCCCGGGCCATCTCCCGGTTGGCCTGCTTCTCCAGCAGGGTCTGGCGCTTGTCGTAGTCCTTCTTGCCTCGGCCCACGCCGATCTCGATCTTGGCTCGGCCGTCCTTGAAGTACAGCGACAGCGGGATCAGGGTCAGGCCGCGCTCCCGCAGGGTCGCCTGCAGCTTGCCGATCTCCTTGCGGTGCAGCAGCAGCTTTCGGGTGCGCCGCGCCGCGTGATTGGTCCAGGTGCCCTGGCTGTACTCGGGGATGTACACGTTGATCAACCAGGCCTCGCCGTCCTGCATCGAGGCGTAGCCGTCGGTGAGGTTGGCCTTGCCCGCGCGCAGCGACTTGACCTCTGTGCCGGTCAGCACGAGACCGGCCTCATAGGTGTCCTCGATGAAGTAGTCGTGCCTGGCACGCTTGTTCTGGGCGATCAGCTTGCGCCCGGTCTCACGTGGCATACAGGGAGCCTACCGTCGGCGCGGCGAGCGAAGTCGCCGCGCGCGGTGGGGTGCCTGTCCGTCCGGTCACACCCGGAGGTAGCGGCGCAGGGTGACGAAGGAGGCGAGGATACAGATCACCACGCCGACCACCATCGTGAACGTGATCACACCGGCGAGCGTGTCCCAGCCGAGTGGGACGGCCATGTACGCCTGGATCCCGTCGAAGATGAGGATCTTGGTGATGATCAGCAGAACGGCCGCGCACACGCCGCCGATCAGGCCGGCGATCACGCCCTCCATGACGAACGGGAGTTGGATGTAGAGGTTGGAGGCGCCGACCAGCCGCATGATGCCGGTCTCCCGGCGGCGGTTGTAGGCGGACAGCCGTACGGTGTTGGCGATGAGCAGGGTGGCCGCGATCACCATGATGATGGCCACGCCGAGCGCCATCCACTGCAGCTTCCCGAGGAAGCCGAACTGCGTGTCGAGGATCTCTCGCTGGTTGACGATGTTGGCGATCCCGGTCTGACCGGACAGGCTGTTCGCGACGGCCTGGGACTTGTCGGGGTCCTTGAGCTTGACCCGGAACGAGTCGGGCAGGTCGCCGGCCTGGATCACCGTCAGGAACACCTTGTTGTTCGGCTGCCGGCGGAACTTCTCGTACGCCGCCTTCTGGTCCTCGTACTCGACCTTGGCCACCTCCGGCAGGCCCTCGATCGTCTGCTGCAACTGCGTCTTCTGCGCCGTGGTCAGCGGGGGTTTGCCCTTGCACGACTCGAAGGCGCTGTCCTTCTGACAGAGGAAGACCGACAGCTCGACCTTGTCGGTCCAGTAGTTGGTCATCTTCGAGACCTGAGAGTTGATCATCAGCCCGATGCCGAGCAGCGCCATGCCGACGGCAACGGTCACGACGACCGCGATGGTCATCGTGAGGTTGCGGCGAAGGCCGATCCAGACCTCGGAGAAGATGAAGTTGGCCCGCATGGTCCCAGTTACTCCTAATACGCCTGGCCGTACACGCCGCGTGACTGGTCGCGAACGATCTTGCCGTCCTCCAGCTCCACCACGCGCTTGCGCATGGAGTCGACGATGGCGGCGTCGTGCGTCGCCATGAGCACGGTGGTGCCGGTCCTGTTGATGCGGTCGAGCACCTTCATGATGCCGATGCTGGTCGCGGGGTCGATGTTTCCGGTGGGCTCGTCGGCCAGGAGGATCATCGGCCGGTTGACGAAGGCGCGGGCCATCGCGACCCGCTGCTGCTCGCCGCCGGACAGCTCCTCCGGCATGCGGTGGGCCTTGCCCTCAAGCCCCACCAGCTCGATCACCTCGGGCACCACCTTGCGGATGAACCGGCGCGGCTTTCCGATGACCTCCAGCGCGAACGCCACGTTCTCGTAGACGTTCTTCTTCGGCAGGAGCCGGAAGTCCTGGAAGACACAGCCGATACGGCGCCGCAAATGGGGCACCTTGAAGTTGGACAGCCGCGAGAGGTCCTTGCCGGCCACGTGGATCGTGCCGGAGTTGGGCCGCTCCTCCTTCAGGACAAGCCGGAGGAAGGTGGACTTCCCCGACCCTGAGGGGCCGACCAGGAACACGAACTCGCCCTTGTCGACGTCCACGCTCACGTGGTCGAGGGCGGGCCGGTTTTGGTTCGCGTAGACCTTGGTGACATTATCGAAATGGATCACGGGCGCATCACGGCAAGCCAGTCTAGGGGGTGGGACATCCAGTTCCCGGGTCGCCGGTCACTTTAACGATGATCGACGTTCGGGTTGGCCAGAGGCCAGTCTAGGGGTAACACTGGCATGGAACGTCCGTAACGGAAACAAAACAAATGGGCCTTGGGTAGTGGGGCGGTAAAACTGCTATGAGCTGCGAACATCTGATCTGCGCGGCGTGCGCCGGCCCCGTGGTGGAGGGCCGTTGCCCCGTGTGCCGGGAGGGCCGCGCCAAAGTCCACCATCACGGTTTGGGAAATCTCTCGCCGATCATCATCACGCTGCTGGTGCTGCTGGCGATGGCTCTGCTGGCGTTCAAGCACGTCGGCGGATACTAGGTTCACCGATCACGCCGGCGCCGTGACCGACGCCGGCGCGGGGATCGACCGGGCGGGGCCGCCTACTGGGCGCCGTCGGTCTCCTGACGGCGCATCCAGCGGATCTCGCCCTCGATGAACTCGTCGAGCTCGCCGTCGAGCACGGCGCTCGGGTTGCCCGCCTCGACGCTCGTGCGCAGGTCCTTGACGATCTGGTACGGGTGCAGAACGTAGTTGCGGATCTGCGTGCCCCAGGAGGTCGTGGACTCGCCGCGCAGCTCGTTCATCGCGGCGGCCTCCTCCTGGCGCTTGCGCTCCAGCAGCTTGGCCTGGAGCACCGCCATCGCGGTCGCCCGGTTCTGGAGCTGGGAGCGCTCGTTCTGGCAGGAGACCACGATGCCGGTCGGGATGTGCGTGATCCGTACGGCCGAGTCCGTGGTGTTCACGCCCTGGCCGCCCGGTCCCGACGACCGGTAGACGTCGACGCGCAGCTCGTCCTCGTTGATGTCGATGTGGTCGGTCTGCTCGACGACCGGCACCACGTCCACGCCCGCGAACGACGTCTGGCGGCGGCCCTGGTTGTCGAAGGGGCTGATCCGAACCAGTCGGTGCGTGCCGTGCTCGCCCCTCAGCGTGCCGTACGCGTAGGGGGCCTTCACCGTGAAGGTGGCGGATTTGATGCCCGCCTCCTCCGCGTAGGACGTCTCGTAGACCTCGGTGGAGTAGCCCTTGCGCTCCGCCCACCGCAGGTACATCCGGAGCAGCATCTGCGCCCAGTCGGCGGCGTCGACCCCACCGGCCTGCGAGTTGATGGTGATCAGCGCCTCACGGGAGTCGTACTCCCCGGAAAGCAGCGTGCGCACCTCCAGCGCCCCGATGTCGGACCTGAGCGAGGTCAGCTCCCGGCCCGCCTCGGCCAGCGCGTCCTCGTCGTCCTCCTCGGCGGCCAGCTCGAACAGGACCGGCAGGTCCTCCAGGCGGCCGACCAGAACCGACACCCGGTTGACCTCGCCCTGCAGGTGCGACAGCCTGCTTGTGACACGCTGGGCCTGCTCGGGGTCGTTCCACAGGTCGGGCGCGGCAGCCTGCTCCTCCAACTCGGCGATCTGCTTGCGCATCGCGTCGATGTCGAGCACGTCCTGAATGCCCTTCAGCGTGCCGGTAAGCTCGTTGATCTCTTCGGCTGGATCGATGACTGCCACGTTTGTAAAGGGTACGCGAACGGCGGACCCGCTCGGGTCCCACGCCCGGTCCCCGTGGCGGGAACACGGCATGATTTGTCGCCAAGCCATAGCATGTGGAGCGGATATGGGGGGTGGCGTGAACGGGGCCGTTCGGAACGCGCGCACCCATGCCGTCACCCGCGTCGCCGTGCCGGTTCTCGCGCTCGCTCTTCTCGGCGTGGCGGGCTGCTCCGGCCCCGGGCCCGCGGAGCCGGCGGCATCGGCCACCCAGGCGGCCGCCGCCTCCAGCATCCCGGCGGCGCCCGGCACCTCTCCCAGCCCCCAGCCCCACGGAACACGGCCGCAGGGAGCCCAGCCACAGGGAGCCCAGCCGGAGAGCACCCAGCCGCCCGCCGTGACACTCGACGAGGCCCGCGAGGCGCTCGACACGTTCCTGGCGACCGACGAGGTCGTGCGGGCGGCCCAGGCCGACCGTTGGACGCTCGTCCTGACCCGGGACGGCCGACGCCCGATCACCGTCGCCCAGCTCCACACCCACTCCGCCAAGGGGTCCCGTACCGGCGAGGCGGCTCCGTACACCTGGAGCCACCGTGAGGTGTTCGTGCCGCGGCAGCGGCCTGGGAGCTCGCCTCAGTGGTTCGCCGCGACGGCCGAGCGCCGGGACGCCTCCGGGCAGTCGCGTACGGTCATGCTGACCTTCGCCCGGGCGGGCGCGGGCTCGCCCTGGCAGAACAGCTCCGAGTCCCTGCTCTACAAAGGCGAGGAGCCGCCGGATGTGGCCGTCGACGAGGACGGCTATGCGGCGGCCCTGGACCCGCGCGACCAGAGCGTGGCGGTCAGCCCGAACCTGCTGGGCCCCCTGCACGCGACCGTCGCGGAGGAGGGGACCAAGGGCTTCGCCTCCGCGCTGATCGCCCCGGGCCCGCACACGACGGGTTTCTCCGCAGACATCGAGGCCACCAGGAAGGAGGCCCAGGGCCGCGACTGCATGAGCTACAGCTCGATCTTCGCCGTGGGGGCGAATTACCCGATCTACGCCATGCGGACCGCGGACGGCGGCGCGCTCGTCTTCTACACCCTGGTCCGCACCTCCACCTGGTCGACCGATCCCGGGCTCAAGTGCGGCAAGGGCCGGCCGGTGGCGATCCCCCGGGACGCCCGGTGGCTGCTGACCGCCAAGGACGTGCAGATCTCCACCAAGCGCCACATCCAGGAGACCCAGCAGTACGTGACCGCCGTGCCGCCCAAGACCTCGACCGCGCCCGTGCACGTCATCGGCTACGAGGGCGCGGTCACCGAGGCCTCCAACAACTGAAGGCGATCACGCTCCTGGTTGCGGGAGCTTGCTGGACGAGACGAGGGTCCGTACGGCACGCAGGGCCACCGACAGCGTGGCGAGATCGAAGGTGTCGCTCTCCCAGATCTCCGACAGCGTCTGGCGTGCCCGCGTGACGGCGGCCTCGTTCACCTCGGTCCAGTGGATGAGCCGCTCCTCCGGCGACAGGCCCGGCTCACTGTGGATCAGCACGTCGCGGGTGAGCGCGGCGTGCGCCGCGTACAGGTCGTCGCGCAGCGCCGCGCGGGCGATCGAGTTCCACCGGGTGTCGCGAGGCAGCGCGATCACCCGCTCTCGCAGACGGGCGATCTGCAGCCGGTCGGCCAGGTCGAAGTAGACCTCGGCCACCTCGTCCACCGGCCTGCCGGTGAACGCGGCGGTCTCGACCAGGTCGAAGGTGGAGTAGGCGGGCACCATCGCCGCGACCCGCTCGGCCAGCTCGTCCGGCACGCCGCGAGCGGCGAAGGAGTCCCTGCGCTCCTCGTAGGCCGACAGGTCGGAGCCGGTCAGCAGCTTCGGCAGGTGCGGCAGCAGGTCCCTCGCGCCGTCGAGGAAGACCTTCCCCGTGGCCGCGAGGTCGAGCGGCGGCCTGCGGTTGCCGAGCAGCCAGCGGGTGCCGCGCTCGGACAGCTTGCGCGCCTCGAACAGCATGGTGAGCCGGGTGGCGCTGTCCACGTCGTGGTCGAGTGACTCTATCTGGCGGACGAACCCGGGCAGATCGAACACCTCACGGGTCACCAGGTAGGCCCGCACGATGTCGGACGTCGAGGCCCCGGTCTCCTCGGTGAAGCGGAACACGAAGCTCGTCCCGCCGAAGTTGACCACGTCGTTCACCACGCCCGTGGTGATGATCTCCCGCCGCAGCGGGTGGGAGTCCATGTACGTGCGGAACCGCTCGCGCAGCGCGGTCGGGAAGTACGACACCAGCCAGGACGCGAGGTACGGATCGTCCGGGATGTCCGACTGGAGCAGCTCGGCGTCCACCACCAGCTTGGTGTAGGCGAGCAGCACGGCGAACTCCGGGCCGGTCAGCCCGAGCCCGGCCTGCCGGCGCTCGGCGAGGGCCTTGTCCGACGGCAGGAACTCCAGCTCCCGGTTCAGCAGGCCGGCCCGCTCCAGCCGCCGGACATACCGTGCGTGGATGTGCAGCATCTCGGGCGCCTGCGCCCGGGCCGCGGCGAGCACCACGTTCTGCGCGTGGTTGTCCTCCAGCACCAGCCGGCCGACCTCGCCCGTCATGTCGAGGAAGAGCGCGTTGCGCTGCTCCGCCGTCACGTTGCCGTCGCGTACGACCTGGTCGAGCAGGATCTTGATGTTCACCTCGTGGTCGGAGGTGTCCACCCCGGCCGAGTTGTCGATGAAGTCGGTGTTGATCAGGCCGCCGCTCCGCGCGAACTCTATCCGGGCGAGCTGGGTGAAGCCGAGGTTGCCTCCCTCGCCGACCACCTTGCAGCGCAGCTCGGCCCCGTTGACGCGCAGCGGGTCGTTGGCCTTGTCGCCGACCTCGGCGTGGCTCTCCGACGCCGCCTTGACGTACGTGCCGATGCCGCCGTTCCACAGCAGGTCGACGGGGGCCCGGAGGACGGCGCTGATCAGGTCGTTCGGCGCCAGCCCGGTCACCCCGTCGGGGATGCCGAGCGCGGCCCGCATCTGCGGGGAGACCGGGATCGACTTCGCGGTGCGGGGCCAGACCCCGCCACCCGCCGAGATCAGCGAGCGGTCGTAGTCGTCCCACGAGCTGCGCGGCAGCTCGAACAGCCGCCGCCGCTCGGCGAAGCCGCGGGTCGCGTCGGGCGACGGGTCGACGAAGACGTGCCGATGGTCGAAGGCCGCCACCAGTCCGATGTGTTCCGACAGCAGCATGCCGTTGCCGAACACGTCACCGGACATGTCGCCGATGCCGACCACGGTGAAGTCGGTGGTCTGGACGTCGACGCCGAGGCTCCTGAAGTGGTACTTCACCGACTCCCAGGCGCCGCGCGCGGTGATGCCCATCGCCTTGTGGTCGTAGCCGACCGAGCCGCCGGAGGCGAAGGCGTCGCCGAGCCAGAAGCCGTAGTCCTTGGCCACGCCGTTGGCGATGTCGGAGAACTTCGCCGTGCCCTTGTCTGCGGCCACCACCAGGTAGGTGTCGTCGCCGTCGTGCCGGACGACGTGCGACGGCGGCACGACCTCGCCCGCGACCAGGTTGTCGGTCACGTCGAGCAGGCCCGAGATGAAGTGGCGGTAGCATGCCACGCCCTCGGCCTGCAGCTCGTCCCGGCCGCCGGTCGGCGGGCGCTTCACGACGAAGCCGCCCTTCGACCCGGTCGGCACGATGACGGTGTTTTTCACCATCTGCGCCTTGACCAGGCCGAGGATCTCCGTACGGAAGTCCTCCATGCGGTCAGACCAGCGCAGGCCGCCGCGGGCCACCTTCCCGAACCGCAGGTGCACGCCCTCGACGCGCGGCGAGTAAACATAGATCTCATACTTCGGCCGCGGCAGCGGCAGCACGCTGATCGCCTGCGAGTCGAACTTCAGCGACAGGTACGGCTTGCGCTTCCCGGAGACGAACCGGCTGCCGGCCGTACCGGTGTCGCGGCCACCGGCGCCGTCGGGCTGGAAGGCGTTCGTCCGCAGCGTCGCCTCGATCAACTCCAGGTAGGCCCGCAGGATGCGGTCCTCGTCGAGTGAGGCGACCTCGTCCAGCGAGGCCAGCACCTCCTCACGCAGCGCCTCGCAGACCTCCGACCTGGCCTCCTCCGGGCGGCGCGGGTCGTGACGGGCCTCGAAGAGCCGGACCAGCAGCCGGGCCAGCCGCACGTTGCCGAGCAGCACCTTCTCGATGTAGGCCTCGCTGAAGGTCGTCCCGGCCTGCCGCAGATATTTGGCGTAGGCCCGCAGGATCTCGGCCTGTTCCCACGACAGGCCGGCGGCCAGCACGAGCGCGTTGAAGCCGTCGTCCTCCACCTCGCCGCGCCACAGCACCGCGAACGCGTCCTGGAACAACCGCTTGAAGGCGTCGCCGCCCACGTCGCCCGAGGGGGCGTAGCGCAGGCCGAAGTCGTAGATCCAGGCGTCCCGGGTGTCGCCGTCGTTGGTCCGGTGGATCTCGTACGGCCGCTCGTCGACGACCTCCACGCCCATCCGCTGCAGCAGCGGCAGCACCCGCGACAGCGAGACCGGAGCGCCCAGCTTGTACAGCTTGAACCTGCGCTCGTCGTCGGCCGCGTCGTCCGGCTCGTAGAGGTCCATCCCGATCTCAGAGGGATCGTCGGCGATCCGCTCCAGCCGCTCCAGGTCGGCTACGGCGGTACGCGCCGGGAAGTCGGCCTTGTACCCCTCGGGGAAGGCCGTGCCGTACCGGCGCAGCAGCCTCGGCGCCTCCTCCGGTGAGCACAGCTCATGGATCGCGGCGGCGAGGTCGTCCTCCCAGGAGCGTGTGGTGGCGGCGAGCCGCGCCTCCAGCTCCTCCACGTCGGCCGGCAGTTCCCCCAGCTGGGTGCCGCGCTCACCGCGGATCACCACGTGCAGGCGGGCCAGCGCGGCCTCTCCGATCATCGCGCTGTAGTCGAGCGTGGTGCCGCCGAGGACGTCCAGCAGGATCTGCTGCATCTGCAGCCGCACCTTGGTGGTGTAGCGGTCGCGCGGCAGGAAGATCAGGCACGAGATGTAGCGGCCGTAGTCGTCACGGCGCAGGAACAGTTTGACCTGCTTGCGCTCCCGCAGCCGCAGCACGCCGAGGGCGATCGCCAGCAGCTCCTCCACCGAGATCTGGAACAGCTCGGCGCGCGGGTAGGTCTCCAGTATCTCGATCAGGTCCTTGCCGTCGTGGCTGTCCGGAGACAGCCCGGCCAGGTCGAGCACGTCGGCGAGCTTGCGCCGCAGCACCGGGATCCGCGAGATCGACTCGTTGTACGCGACGTGCGTGAACAGCCCCAGAAAACGCCGCTCGCCGATCACCTCCCCCTCCGGGGAGAAGAGCTTCACGCCGACGTAGTCGAGGTAGTGGGGACGGTAGACCGTCGCCCGGCTGTTGGCCTTGGTGACGATCATCACCTGCTTCTCGCGGGCCTTGGCGCGCAGCTCGGGCGGCATCGCAGCGAAGCTGGCCGACCCTGCCTTGTCGGCGCGCAGGACGCCGAGCCCGGTGCCGGGCACCGCGCGCAGGCTCTCCCCCTTCTCGGTCTGCTCCAGGCGATATTCCCGGAAACCGAGGAACGTGTAGTGCCCGTCGGCGAGCCAGCGCAGCAACTCGACGCTGTCGTCGACCCCGGCGCGTTCCAGCGGCGGCGGGTCCGCGGCCAGGTCCTCCGCGGTCCGTACGGCCAGGGCCCGCATCTTGGCGAAGTCCTCGACCGCGCAGCGGACGTCGAGCAGCACCCGCCGCAGGTCGTCTTCGAGCCCTGCGAGGACGGCCGGGTCGGACTGCCGGTCGATCTCGATGTGTATCCACGACTCGCGCAGCGTCTGGCCCGTGACGGCGTCCTGACCCGGGTCGAGGAGCGCGCCGGTCATGTCGCGGCGAACCGGCATCTGCGGGTGGACGACCAGGTGGGTGCGGAGCTCGTGACGGTCGAGCTCTGTCGTGACGGAGTCGACCAGGAACGGCATGTCGTCGGTGACGATCTGGACGACCGAGTGGCCGGAGTCCCAGCCGCAGCCAGGGAGGGCCGGTGTGAAGACCCGGACCAGGGCGCGGCCCTGCGGCCGGTTCTCGGCCAACCGGCGGTGGGCCATGGCGGGCCCGGAGACGTTCACGGGGTCGCGGTCGACCAGGTCCTCCGGGGCGACGTGCATGTAGTACTGCCGGAGGAAGACCAGTGCGTCCTCTGCCCGCATCCGATGCGCGCCGGAGACCTGGGTGCACAGGTCCGGTGCGCCGGGTGTCCCCTCATCGGGGGCCTGCGGTCCCGGGACCGTTCCCGGGGTGTGCGCTCCCGGTGTGTGCACGCACCTGTCGGCGGCCGTACGGAGGATCTGATCCAGTGCCGTGTCCGGCTCATTCCCGTTGACCGGCATATCGAGCGGCATGTCGCTTACTCACTCCTTTGTGAGCCTTGAGAAATCAAAGCCACGCCCGTAGTTCCCAGAGAAGGGGGAAGAAATGCATGCGCGTCCGCCCTCTCAGGTACGGCGCGCCGGACGAGCCGCCAGTGCCGGATTTGGTGCCGATCTGGCGTTCGACCATCTGGACGTGCCGCATCCGCCAGAGAGCGGTGGTCTCGTCGTGGGTGAGGAGATCCTCGGCGAGCTCCCACAGATCATCGTGCGATCCGCGGTCCCTTGCCACCGCCAGCAGGGAATCCATGATCTCGTCGTCGGAGACCGGCAGGCCGCGCTGGGAGAGAGCGGTGAGGTAAGCATCCCACAACGAGGGTTCCGCGAGACGCCGTTTGAGCCGAGCGGTTTCCGCGTCGCCGACGTCCCGCAGACGGGCCAGATACACCGGGTCCTTCGCCCCCGAGAGGAACTCCAGCTCGCGGAACTGGACCGACTGGAACCCGCTCGCCGGAGCGAGCGCCGACCGGAACTCGAGGAAGTCCTGCGGCGTCATGGTCTCGATGACCTGCACCTGCTCGACCATGACCCGCTCCACCGAGTGAACCCGGCGGAAAAGATGCCTGGCCCGCCACAGCGAGCCCTCGATCATCGCGTCCCTGATCCGCTCCAGCTCGTGCAGCAGCAGCTTGAACCAGAGTTCGTAGACCTGGTGGACGGTGATGAACAGCAGTTCGTCGCTGGCGTCGGACCTTGGTTCCTGCTGGGCGAGCAGACCGGGCAGCCGGAGGTAGCCGCCGTAGGACAGGCGTCCGCCTTCCTCTCCGAAGCTACGCGGAGGGGGTTCGTTCCGTTCGCCCCCCGTGCCGGCTCGCCGACTCGGCGTTACAGGCATGCGTCACCCCTCCGGCGGCAGGGCCCTCCGATCCCCATTGATCAGAAGCTCGGCCACCGTCCCCGATATCACCCCATAACACCACAGACGCCAACTCGATGCACGCCAAATCGCAAGGCCTGCCACGACCGAGACCGGACCTTGGTGATCACGCCAAATGGGTCCCGACGCCGTCGAACACGACGCCTGACTGTCACGCCCTGGTGATCGGGGCGGTGATCACGGCGACGATGGTCGTCCCGGAGGGAAACTCGCCGTACTCGGCCAGGGTGAAGATCCCCCAGAGCATCTTGGCGACGTAGACCCATTCGAGCACCATGCCGTGGCGGTCGGCGAAGTCGGTGATGAAGGCGTCGAGATCGGCGTTCCGCTTGGCGTAGCCGCCCGCGTGGAAGTCGTAACTGATCGACCAGTTCGCCGACATGCCGCCGTACGCGACCTGCTGGAGGTGGGCGACGGTCTCGGCGAGGAACCGGCCGCCTTTGAGCACGGAGAATCCGAGCGCACGCTGACCGGGGGCCAGCCCGGCGGCGATGCCGGCCAGCGTGCCGCCGGTGCCGACCGGGCAGCAGACGAGGTTGAACGGCACGTCGATCTCGGCCGGCAGTTCGGCGCAGCCGAGCACCGCCAGCTCGTTGCTGCCGCCCTCGGGCAGCCGGTAGAAGTCGCCGAACCGGCGTCGCAGCGCCTCGACGGCCTCCGGGTCGTCCTTGGCCCGGTAGCTCGTCCGGTCCACGTACACCAGCCGCATTCCGCACCCGGTCGCGAACGCCAACGTGTCGTTGAGCGGCAGGTGCTCCTCACCACGTATGACGCCGATCGTACGGAACCCGAACTCGGCGCCGGCCGCCGCGACGGCCCGGATGTGGTTGGAGTAGGCCCCGCCGTACGTCAGCAGCGTTTCGTGGCCGAGTTCGGCGGCGCGGGTCAGGTTGTGGCGCAGCTTCCGGTACTTGTTGCCGGGCAGGAGCGGATGGAGCAGATCGTCTCGCTTGAGCAGCAGCCGTACCCCGGCCGCGGCGAGGCGGTCGTCGTGGAGTTCCGTGAGCGGTACGGCCCGAGCCCGCCCGAGCTCCACCCGCTCCCCCAGGCCGCCGACGTCTCCCCCGTTCACCCCGCCAGTATAGATTTCACCCGGCTTCCACCTCCTTATGATCAGGAGGCGGAAGCCGTACCTGCCTCGGGGCGCGGGTTGGGGTTAGGCTCGGTCGAATTCGCCGAGTTTGGCGCCCTCGATGAAGGCGTCCCACTCGCCGGGGGTGAAGACGTGTACCGGACCGGCGCCCCTGTCTTTGGTGTCACGCAGGGCGACGCGCCCGCTGCCGAGGAAGGCCACCTCGACGCAGTTGTTCTGGCCGTTGGAACGACTGCTCTTGAACCATCTGGCCGTGGCCAGTTCGTCGCTGCTCATTGTTCGAACTCCCTTGCTGCCTTGGCGATCAGATCTCGTGATGCCGCCTCGTCTAGAGCGGCCCTCCAGATGTCGTTGAACGCGGTGTCGTACCGCTCGATCTCGTGCGGCTTGTCGAGGAAGAGCGCGCCGGTGAAGCCGTCCACGTAGACGATCGGCGGCTCGGTCGGCTTGCCGTTGCCGTTCAGGGGAAACTCCAGCATGGTGAACGGGCCGGACATGATTCCGGCATACATCCCGGCTTCGAACGGCATGACCTTGAGCTCCACATTGGGCAGATCGCTCACCTCAATCAACCGAGTGAGCTGTGCGCTCATGACCTTCTCGCCGCCCACCGGCCGGCGCAGGATCGCCTCGCCCAGCACAACCCGTAGCTCGGGCCGGTTCGTTACCCGGGTGAGCAATGTCTGCCTGGCGATGCGGAGCTGAACACGCCGTTCGATCTCGGCGGTGTCGTTGTCGGGGTTGTCGGCGCGGATCAGCGTGCGGGCATAGTCCGCGATCTGGAACAGCCCTGGGACGAGTTCCATCTCGTACCAGCGGAGGCAGGCGGCGGCCTCCTCCAGCCCGATGTAGACGTCGAAGCCCTCGTTGATGACGTCGCTGTAGCTCAGCCACCAACCACGCGCCTTGGTCTCTTTCGCGAGCGCCATGAGCGATTGCGTCAAATCGTCGGGGGCACCGTAAATGCGGCAAATGCTCTCGACGTCGAGTGAGCGCATCGAGGTCTGCCCGGTTTCGATACGCCAGATTTTCGTTTCTGACCATTCCAGCGCTTCGGCTGCCGCTTTGACACTAAGCCGTGCACGATTGCGCAGATCGCGCAGGTATCGGCCAAGTTGTCGCCTTGGCACGGTAGAGCCAGAAGCGCCCTCTATCATCCCGCCTCCTCGTCTTGAGATTCGTCTTTCACTCGCAATGAAAGCATCCGGTCGAACGCTTTGCAATGAACTTATGCGAGTGTGGCCATCGAGGTAAGTATTTCAAACGAAACCTTGCGCGGCGTCATTTCTCAGTGCTTCACTCTGGTCACTCATCAGATTCGTCCGTTCGCGCACTGTAGTTGTCTCAGTGCGTCGGGCGGCTCACCGAAGATCAGAGAGGAGCGGTGCGCGGGTGGAACCCTTGATGTACGGCTACATGCGCCTCCACGACGGCGAGGCCGATCAGGCCATCCGCGACCGCGAGAAGGCCATGAAGCGCTTCGCGGAGGCCGAGGGCTACCACCTCGTCACGATCTTCTATGAGGACGAGCCGGGCAGGTTTCCCGCCTTCACCGAGCTACTCGACGAGCTCCAGCGGGCCGAGGCGTACGACGTGGTGGTCCCGACGCTGAACGACCTGTCCGGCCACCGCCTCATACGGAGCTTCATGCTGGAGAAGCTCGAAGACCTCGCCGGAGCAGCCGTACACGTGATGGGCGCAAAGCATGAGAAATCGACGGCCAGGCCTGGCCGGCTCGGGGATACTTCAACAGCCGACGCAATCGACCATGACGAAGATGCTGTCGAAACGGTGTTTCGACAGCACTAACGTCGTGATCGATTCCGGGCGGGGCCTGTCAGCGACACTCGGCGGCGAGACGGGGTTGGTCGGCGGTGAGTTCCCTGACGAGGGAGGCGACCTGGTCGACCTCGATCAGGAAGCCGTCGTGGCCGTGCGGCGACTCGATCACCCGTAGCCGGTCAGCCCCTGGGATGCCGTCGGCGAGCTCCGCCTGCTGGACGAGCGGGTAGAGCCGGTCGGAGTCGATGCCGGCCACGATCGTCCGGGCGGTGACCCGACACAGCGCGGCAGCCGTACCACCACGCCCCCGGCCGATGTCATGGGCGTTCATCGCCTCGGCCAGCGTGACATAGCTGCCCGCGTCGAACCGGCGTACCAGCTTGTCGGCGTGGTGGTCGAGGTACGACTCCACCTGGCGGCGGCCGCCCCGCCACGGGTCCTCGTCCCCCTGCGGCAGCCGGCCGAACCGGGCCTGCAGCTCCGGCTCGCAGCGGTACGTCACGTGGGCCAGCCGCCGCGCGATGCCGAGCCCCGCGTGGGGTCCCCGCCCCGGACCCGCGTCGTGGTAGTCGCCGCCGCGCCAACCCGGGTCGGACCGGATGGCGTGCAGCTGGATGCCCGCCCAGGCGATCTGTTCGGCGCTCGCCGCGCCCGTGGAGGCCAGCACCAGCAGCGACCGCACCCGCGCCGGGTGGGTCACCGCCCACTCCAGCGCGCGCATGCCGCCCATCGACCCGCCGATCACGAGCGCCCAGCTCTCGATCCCCAGCGCGTCAGCGAGGTGGGCCTCGGCCGCCACCTGGTCACGCTGGGTCAGGAACGGGAAGGCCCCGCCCCAGCGCCGTCCGTCCGGACGGCGGGAGGAGGGGCCCGTGCTGCCCTGGCAGCCGCCGAGCACGTTGGGCGCGACGACGAACCAGCGGTCGGTGTCGAGTGCGCGGCCCGGCCCGATGAGCCCCTCCCACCAGCCGGCGGTCGGGTGGCCCGGACCGGCCGGGCCCACGACGTGGCTGTCGCCGGTCAGGGCGTGCAGCACCAGGACCGCGTTGGAGCCGTCCGGTGCGAGCCGCCCCCACGTCTCGTACGCGACGCGGACGCCGGGCAGCTCGCCCCCCGCCTCAAGCGGCAGCGGGCTGTCCGGCGTCATCCATCGGCGATCGCCAGGAGGGTCCCCCTCCTGCCACGCGCCGGTCGCCGGTGGCGGCGGGAGGTTCGCGACGCCCTCCCGCGCCGTCCCCTCCCGCGCCATGCCCTGCCGTACGGTCAAGACGCCGCCTTGGCCGCTCGGAAACCGGCCTCCAGATCGGCCTTGAGGTCGTCGATGTTCTCGATGCCCACCGACAGCCGTACCAGCCCGGGCGCGACACCCGCGGCGGCGAGCTCCTCCTCGTTCAGCTGGCTGTGAGTGGTCGACGCCGGGTGGATGATCAGGCTGCGCACGTCGCCCATGTTGGCCAGATGGCTGAACAGCTCCACGCCTTCGACGAACCGCTTGCCCGCCTCGATGCCGTCACGCAGTTCGAAGGCGAAGACCGCCCCCGCGCCGCGCGGCAGGTAGCGCTGACGGGCGTCGTACCAACGGCTGGAGGGCAGACCGGGGTGGTGCACCGCCGCGACCTCGTCCCGCTGCTCCAGCCATTCGGCCAGGGCCTGGGCGTTGGCCGAGTGCCGTTCCATCCGCAGGGACAGCGTCTCGATCCCCTGCAGCAGGAGGAAGGCGGAGTGCGGGGACAGCGCCATGCCGAGGTCGCGCAGCAGTTGGACGCGGAGCTTGATGGCGTACGCGCCCGGGCCGAGAGCCGGCCAGTAGCGCAGCCCGTTGTAGGTGGGGTCGGGCTCGCTGAAGTCCGGGAAGCGCTCGGGGTGGGCGCCGAAGTCGAACGTGCCGCCGTCCACCACGACACCGGCGATCGTCGTGCCGTGGCCGCCGATGAACTTCGTCGCCGAGTGGACGACGATGTCGGCGCCGTGCTCGAGCGGACGCATCAGGTACGGCGTGGGCAGCGTGTTGTCCACGATGAGAGGGAGACCCGCCGCGTGGGCGACGTCCGCGACGGCCCGCACGTCCAGCACGTTGCCCTTGGGGTTGCCGACGGACTCGGCGAACAGCGCCTTGGTGTTCGGGCGGATGGCGTCCCGCCAGGCGTCCAGGTCGTCGGGGTCGACGAAGGTCACCTCGATGCCGAGCTTGCGCATCGTGTGGCGGAGCAGGTTGTAGGTGCCACCGTAGATCGTTGAGCTGGAGACCACGTGGTCGCCGGAACCGGCCAGGTTGAGGATCGCCATGGTCTCCGCGGCCTGCCCCGAGGCCAGCGCCACTGCGGCGACGCCGCCCTCGAGCGCGGTCACGCGCTGCTCGAAGACGTCCTGGGTGGGGTTGCCCAGCCGGGTGTAGATATTGCCCGGCTCGGTCAGGGCGAACACGCCCGCCGCGTGCTGAGTGTCGCGGAAGACGAACGAGGTCGTCTGGTAGATCGGCACCGCGCGGGCGCCGGTGGTCGGGTCGGGTACGGCTCCGGCGTGCACCTGCTGGGTCTCGAAAGACCAGTTCGCGGAGGCGGGGGCGGATTCGGTGTGCTGCTCGCTCATGGTTCTCCGTAGGTTATCGGACAGCCTGAAACTGGTTTACAGCTGGTAGTCATGTGCCCTGTACGGGCACAGCCGGGCGGCCGTCAGGGTTCGGCGGGCGGTGGGATGGGTGATCGTCACCGTGCACGACATCGGGCAGGCATTGGGAACGCCACCCCGGACGAGACCCGGGCGGCGGCGAAGGAAAGCTTCAGGGCGCCGGTGGACGGCGCGGCACGGCCTCAGCGCATGGCGACGGAACACATGGCGCTGGCAACGCGCAGGTAGTCGACGTGGCGACGGATCACCAGCATGATCACACGATTAAGGCAACCATGTGCGCGCCCCAAAAGCCAGCCCTTGTGACCAAAATCTCGGCCCGGTCCGGGAAGTCATGAGACATCACTCTCCCGTAGCACTAAGAGACACACCGAGCTACGATGGTGTCATGAAGACCATCACCCAGCGAGAGTTCCGCAACAACTCTGCTGCAGTTATGGACGCGGTGGAGAACGGCGAGGTCTACCACATCACTCGCAACGGCATTGAGGTCGCCGAGCTACGGCCCTTGGCCCGCCGACGCCGTCTTACGGCCGAGGAACTGGTGGCCCGGCACCGTCGACTGCCGCGTGTCGACTACGCCGAGATGCGGCGGGAAGCCGACGAGTTCTTCGGGACGGAGGATCGCGTCGGAGATGACGACCCCTGGGAGCGCAGCCGTGCCTGACCGGCAACAGTCCGGCGTGCTCGACACCTGTGTCTACATCGATCTCGGCGTGATCGATCCCGCAGACCTGCCCGTTATCCCCGAGATCACTGCGATTACCCTGGCCGAACTTCATCAAGGTGTCGCCATGGCGAAGGACGCCACCGCCAGAGCCGCCCGAATGGAGAAGCTTGGGGCGGCCGTCGCCGACTTCGAACCGCTACCGTTTGACGGCGACGCCGCTGCTCGTTACGGAACCCTCGTGGCTCTCACCTTGGCCGCGGGCCGTGATCCCCGACCCCGTCGGATGGACCTCATGATCGCCGCAGTGGCCTCCAACCGTGGCCTGTCGCTCTACACACGGAACCCCGCCGATTTCATCGGCCTTGAGAGCATGGTGGCAGTCGTTCCGGTTTGACAGCAGGTCGGCAGCGCGCGTGGCGGGGCCGCCGAACTGAGCGAAGCGGGAAAGTTCGGCGGCCGCGTGCACCAACCCGGCATCAACACGAAGAAGCTGCGACGACA
The DNA here is from genome assembly GCF_016863115.1 of Sphaerimonospora thailandensis. GTDB lineage: Bacteria > Actinomycetota > Actinomycetes > Streptosporangiales > Streptosporangiaceae > Sphaerimonospora > Sphaerimonospora cavernae. Next base: position 18,644 of record NZ_BOOG01000011.1, on the reverse strand, counting down.
TCACTTCGGTCGCATCCGGTGCCATGATGAGTCACCCAGTCCGGTTGCATCGGACGACCTGCACACCCTTGACAACGCCGACGAGACAGCCAGGATGAGCGCACGGCAGGCCGCCCGTCGCTGCCGTGCTCGTCGGCATGACGTGGCCAGTGGCCGGCCGCTACTTCAGGTCCCAGGCACCAGCCGGGATGATGTACCGAGTGTGGCTGCCACGCAGCCAGGCGGCGTCTAGTTCTCGTCCGGTGACCCGGCCGACGAGCTGGAAAGCGGCGTCGAGCAGCTCGTCCACTGGGGTTTCCTGGTCCAGGGGCAGCCCGTCCATGTACCGGTCCAGCACGTCGGGCTCGGGGCCGCACCTGACGTCGGGGTCGGCCAGGGACACGCTCGTGAGCGCGCGCCCGTCCACCACGTACTCCAGGTCCTCTGGGCCCTCCAATTCCAGCAGCGGCCAGCCCAGGTAGAGGAGCGCGCCGCCGTCGGAGAGCTCCAGCTGCGGCTCGTTGATGCCGATGTGCAGGCCCGCGTACTGGATGATCTGCGTCCAGCCGGGAGCTTGCTCGCCGATCCACACCACGCCGGTCTCCGCATCCAGCTCACCCAGGCCGTCGCCGATCTCCGCCCATACACACTCGGTGGCCGAATCGGGATCGACCCGCAGCCGGGCGGCGGCCTCGGCGACGCTCAGGCCCTTGCACCAGGCGCCGATGAAAACGTCGTGCAGTTCATACTCGTTGAGCAGGTCGTAACGCTCGTTGGGGAAAGCCATAGTCGAGTCCTGTTCGGATGGGGGAATCACCCTGGCGCGGCACGCCGGGAAGCGGGCCGCGCCAGAGCAGTGTCGCGATCACTCTGCTAGTGGATCACCTAGTCCACGATTCTCACCCAGAACTTGTTGTCGGTGCCCACGCGATAGCGCGAGTAGAACGCCGACAGGTACCGACCGTGGAGGTTGTTCTGCCGTGCCGGGATGTACATGATCGAGTAGTGCCCGTTGGCGTCCTTGGCGCCCTGTTTGCTGCTGGCGTAGGGGAACTCGTCCGCTCATGCCTGCAGGGTGTGGCGATCTCGTTCGGTTCTCTCGCGACCAGGCCTTGGCATCGGCGCTGGGAGAGGCTGTGCCGCGCCGTAGGCGCCTTCCACCATCAGTACCCTCAAGATCATGAAGGTGGAGACCCGGCCGCCTCCATCGCCGCCGCCGCCTTCCGCATGATCCGCGTCATGGTCGTCAACTCGTCCGGACTGCAGTGGTCGATGAGGAAGGCCCGGACGACGGCCAGATGGCCGGGCGCGGTCCGCTCCAGGCAGCGCGCTCCTTCACCGGTGAGCGTTGCCACGACGCCCCGCTCGTCCGAGGCGCAGCTCACCCGCTCGACCAGTCCGATCTTCTCCAGCCGGCCGATCTGGTAGCTGAGCCTGCTCTTCGAGACGACCACCAGACGGGCCAGTTCGGTCATGCGCAATCTCTTGCCGGGGGCAGCCGAAAGCCGGGCCAAGATCTCGTACTGCGAGTGAGTCAGGCCCGAGTCGGCCTTCAACTGTTCCTCGATCCGGCGTTCCAACAGGTGCGACGTCGTGAGGTAGGCCAGCCAGGCGTCGAACTCACGCTCGCTGAGCCAACGGGGTTCCTTCACCCGCCAAGTATAGGTCTTGTTCAAATTTGAACCATCAACTAAGATCCGTTCAAATTCGAACGAAAGGAGTCAGCGCATGCTCGCTCAGATTCGCCCCATCGCCTTACTGATCGGCCGGGTCGGCATCGGGGTCATCTTCCTCATGCACGGCTGGCAGAAGTTCACGACCATGGGACTGCCCGGAACCACGGCGTTCTTCGAGCAGATCGGGGTTCCGCTACCCGGGCTGGCAGCACCGGCAGTCGCCGTACTGGAGGTGGCCGGCGGCCTCGCCCTCATCCTGGGCGCCGTCCTGCCGGTCGTCGGAACCCTGCTCGCGCTCAACATGCTCGGTGCGATCGTCTTCGTTCACGGAGCCAACGGCTTCTCGGTGGGCGAGGGCGGATACGAGTACGTCCTCGCCCTCGCCGTGGCGGCGTTGGCGATCGGCTTCAGCGGTGGCGGCACGCTCGCCCTCGACACTCTCTGGCAGCGGCGAGTCAGCTCGCGCGCCTGAGGCGAACGCGTACAGAACGGGCTCGTCATCGACCTGTCACCGATGAGCACGGCCTCTTTCACCCGAGGTCACGCCATGATCGGTGCCGGGCCCGGCTCATCACCCACAGCCGCATCGACTTCGAATCGGCACGCCGTTAACGTGACCGGACGGCTACGGCTGGACAGAAGATCTTGTGGATATTAATTTGGTAGTTAGCTAACTAGGAAAGAACCCGTGGAAGAGCCCGGAAACCACCGCCGAACACGATGAACAGGGTCTACGAAGCACTCGCCCACCCGACCCGCCGCCAGATCATCGCGCTGCTGCGCCGGCGCGAACGGTCGGCCGGCGAGCTCGCCGAGCACTTCGACATCGCCAAGCCGACCCTGTCCGGCCACCTTCGCCTGCTACGGGAAGCGGGCCTGATCTACGGCGAGCGGCACGGGACATCGATCGTGTACCACCTGCATCTGTCCCTGCTGGAGGAGGCGCTGGGCGCACTCCTCGAAATGTTCAGGATCGGGAGTGAGAGGAGTGTCGATGACGACTGACGAATCCACCGAATCCTCCGAATCCACCGACAGCAAGCGCCGTTACCTTCGTCGCGGGCTCATCGGTACGGCCGTCGCCTTACTGGCTTCGGCAGGCGTATCCATCTGGGGATGGATCCATATCCCGGAAGACGCCCGGATCCCCACCCACTGGAATGGCTCCGGGACGGCTGACGGCTTCAGCGGCAAAACCGGCGCTCTCGTCGAACTCCCACTGGTCATGCTCGCCGTCAGCGCCCTGTTCGCCGCCCTGCCGTTTCTGATCCCCCGGCAGGAAATGGCGGCCAGGGCGCGCTTCATGACGGCCGTCTGGATGGGCCTGCTCCTCCTGTTCTTAGGTGGCCACGGCGCGATCATCATCAATGCCACCGGCGGTGAGATCCCCGTCGTTCGCGTCGCCTTCGCGGGGGTGGGCATTCTCTACCTGCTGCTCGGCAACTACCTCCCGAAGATCCGAGGCGGCTCGGCCACCGGCACGGGCGGTCGACAGGCGGCACAGGACCTACAGATCACGCCACGCGCCCAGCGAATGGCCGGACGGATGTTCGCCGGGCTGGGACTGATCATGCTGGCGTTCGGCTTCGTGCTGCCGGTTCCGGCACTCACCGCGATCCTGCTTGTCGGCACCGTCGCCACCGGCCTCACCGTGACGTTCTATTCCTGGTGGTCTCTCGATCCCCGACAGAGCTAGTGCGAGATCACGGGGGGGGTGAGACCCCACGGGGGTGATGGAGATGTGACCAACCTGGCCGGATCATCGGGCGTCTCAACGAGGTAGATCGACACCTCGGAGAGTGACCCAGCATGGACAGGCGGAATTTCCTGCGCGTCTCGGCGATGGCCGGGACCGTTCTCGCGTACGGCACGGCCGCATGCGGCACCGCGACGGCCGGCGGCCTGTCAGCGAGCGGCGCGAGCGTGGCCGAGTGGGCGGCGCTGGGACGCGGCCTCGACGGGCGCCTGATCCGGCCCGGGGACGCCTCCTACGACCCGGCCCGCCGCCTGTTCAACAGCGCGTACGACTCGGTGCGGCCGGCGGGCATCGCCTACTGCTCGACGGCGGCCGACGTGGCCGAGTGCGTGGCGTTCGCCCGGCGGTTCGGGGTGCCGGTGACCTCCAGATCGGGCGGGCACAGCTACGCGGGCTGGTCGACCTCCCGGAACGGGCTGGTCATCGACGTGTCGCCGATGAGCAAGGTCTCCTACTCGGGCGGCCACGCCACGATCGGCGCGGGCGCCCGGCTCGTCGACGTCTACGCCAAGCTCGCCGCGCACGGGGTGAGCATCCCGGCCGGCTCCTGCCCGACCGTCGGCGTCGCCGGGCTCACGCTCGGCGGCGGCCTCGGCGTCGTTTCCAGGAAGTACGGCCTGACCTGTGACGTGCTGGAATCCGTGCGGATCGTGACGGCCGACGGGCGGACGCTGACCTGCTCGGCCACCTCGAACTCCGACCTCTTCTGGGCCTCACGTGGAGGCGGCGGCGGCAACTTCGGCGTGGCGACGTCGTTCACCTTCCGCACCCACGCCACCCGGGACGTCACGCTGTTCTTCCTGCACTGGCCCTGGTCCAGGGCGGCGGCCGTGCTGCGGGCCTGGCAGGCGTGGGCGCCGTACGCGCCGGACGAACTGTGGTCGAACCTCCACCTCGACCATGACCCGTCGCCCGATGTCATGGTCGGCGGCCTCTACGTCGGAGGAAAGTCCGGGTGCGAACGGCTGCTGCGGACGCTGGTGGACCGCGTGGGCGCCGGCCCGTCGAGCCGCTATGTGGCGCAGTCGCCGTACGATCACGCGATGATGGTCATGGCCGGGTGCTCCGGTCTGTCGGTCGCGCAGTGCCACCGGCCCGGCTCGCTTCCCGGGGAGACCTCGAAGGGACGGCTCGTCCGCGACGCGTTCACCGCCAAGTCGCACATCGCGTACGCACCGCTGTCGCCGGCCGGGATCAAGGCGCTGATCAGGCAGGTGGCCTCGGCTGGTCGGCACTCGGTGCTGCTCGACGCGCTCGGCGGCGCGATCGGCCGCGTGCGGCCGGACGCGACCGCCTTCCCCCACCGCCGCGCGCTGTTCACCGTGCAGTACTACGCCCACATGACGGGGGCCTCCGCCTGGGCGCGTGCGGCGCACGCGGCGATGCGGCCGCACTTCGGCGACCACGCCTATGTCAACTACATCGACCCCGAGTTGGCGGACTGGCGGCGGCAGTACTACGGCGCGAACGCCGCCCGGCTGGCCCGGGTCAAGGCCGTCTACGACCCCGACCGCCTGTTCCGCCTCCCCCAGGGCATCTGACCCACCGCGAAGCGGCCATTGTCACGCTGCTGAGCACCGGCGGCTCAGCCGTACAGGGCGGGGAGATCGACCAGGAGGATGTGCGGGTCGCGGGCGGCGGCCTCGGTGAGCGCGGGGTCGAAGCCGGCGCCGCTGTAGAGGGCGAGCACCGTGTCCCGGGTGTCCAGGCCCCGGACGTGCAGTTGGTCCCTGGCCTGCTCAAGCCGCCTCAGATGGCCGAGCGTCATGATCCCCGACCACTTCGCCTCGCCAGCCGAAAGGAGCCGGCGTTTGTGGTTGCCGTCCTGCGGAGCGAGCACGATCACGTCCACCTCGATGTTCTGCCCCCTGCCGCTGCCGGGCGCGACACCCGCGGCGACCTCCGACGCGAACTCACCGCCCCATTCGCGGCCGCGCGCGAACTGGCGACACACGTGCTCGAAATGCGGGCCGACCACCTGGGAGGCGAATCGGGCCCGGGAGCCCTGCCACACCCTGTCCCCCCAGCCTCTTTCAAGCTGGCTCCACGCCGGCCGCATGACCGCCTCGTAGAAGGTCACGAGCGGCTCCGCGACGCGGTAGACGGAGCGTTTCCTGATCGGGTCGATCTCCTTGCGGATCAGCTGGCAGTCCTCCAGCACCGCGAGCGGATGAGCGATGTCCGTCGACTTGCGTTCCATGTGTCCCGCGATGCCGCCCCGCGTGTTGTTGCCGGCGGCGATCGCGCCCAGGACGGCGTGGTAGAGCGCCTCGTCACGGATCTCCATCTCGTTGGACAGCAGATATCTGGCCTCGCGGAACAGCGGCGTCTCCGGGCTGAGCACCCGCCTGATCACCCAGTCGTCGAGGTCGTCTCCCGGGGCCTCGTGGTCGACGAACCGGGTCCGGTACGCCGGAGTCCCCCCGACGATCGCGTTGACCTGGAGCGCGAGCCGCGGATCCGACATCCCCCAGAACTGCCTCGCCATCCGATAGTCGAACGGCTGTACGACCAGATCGAGTGATGCCCGTCCCCTCAACGGGGCCTGGCCGGCCAGGAGCTTGCCCATCACGGACATCGCGGAGCCGGCGAGGACCAGGCGGACCCGGCTGCCGGAACCCCGGTGCACCCCCCGAGTGCCGACCCCCCGCGCGTCGATCTCACGTTGCAGGATCGAGGGGATCACCGGATCGGCCTTCACCAGATACGGGAACTCGTCGATGACGATCAGCCGATCTGGGCAGTGGTCCAAGAGATAGGTGATGGCCTCGTCCCAGCTCCCGAACGCCAGCGTTCCCTCCACGCCGAGATAGCTCGCCACCGCGGTGCCGAACTGGCGGAGGGCATCGGGGGAGGTGGACTCGACGGCCACGAAGTAGAAGCCGTTCAGCGTGTCCGCGAGGGCCTGCAGGAGGAAGGTCTTACCCTGCCGACGGCGGCCGCTCACGACGGCCAGTCGCATCTCGTCGCCCAGGGAGGTCGCGAAGCGCTCCAGGGCCGCCCACTCCCGGTCTCGGTCGAAGACGTACTCGGGCTTCATCAGGCCACCCCCGTGGTTATAAGTACACTTCTAATAACCGAGCTTCTTAGAAGTGTACTTATAACAGCACGCTGCGGGTCAGCCCGCGGGTTCGGGCACGAAGTGGCGGAGGACCTCGGGGTTGGCCATGGAGTCGGGGTTGGCGGCCTGCTCGACGGGGGTACCGAGGAGGATCTTCCGTACCGGGATCTCCAACTTCTTGCCGGACAGCGTGCGCGGGATGCCGGGGACCGCGTGGATCTCGTCCGGCACGTGCCGCGGCGACAACTCGCCGCGCAGGGCCGTACGCAGTCGCGAGATGAGCTCGTTGGAGAGCGTCGCGCCGTCGGCGAGCGTGACGTAGAGCAGCAGCCTGCCCTCCTGGCCCAGACGGCCCGTGTCGATCACCAGGCTGTCGGCGATCTCCTCGAAGCGCTCGACGATCCGGTAGAACTCGCTGGTGCCCATGCGGACGCCGCCGCGGTTGAGCGTCGAGTCGGAGCGGCCGTAGATGACGCAGCCGCCGTCCGGGAGGATCTTGATCCAGTCGCCGTGCCGCCAGATGCCCGGATAGTCCGCGAAGTACGACTCCCGGTACCGGTCGCCGGACGGGTCGTTCCAGAACATCACCGGCATCGAGGGCATCGGCCGGGTGACCACCAACTCCCCCACCTCGCCGACCACCGCATCACCGGCCGGGTCGAAGGACTCGACGGAGGCGCCGAGGCAGCGGCACGGGATCACGCCGGCCCGGATCGGCAGCAGCGGCACCGCGCCCACGAACCCCGTGCACACGTCCGTGCCGCCGGAGAACGAGCCGAGCTGCACGTCGGGCTTCACATCCGCGTAGACCCAGGCGAATCCCTCGGGCGGCAGCGGCGAGCCGGTCGACCCGATGCCGCGCAGCCGCTCCAGTCCGGACGGCTTCAGGCCCGCCTTCATCGAGGCCACCAGGTAGGGCGCGCCGGTGCCGAAGTAGGTCACGCCCTCCTCCGCCGTCACCCGCCACAGCGCGTCCGTCTCGGGGTGCGCCGCGCTGCCGTCGTAGAGCACGACCGCGCAGCCTGCCAGCAGGCCGCCGATGAGGTAGTTCCACATCATCCAGCCGGTGGTGGTGTACCAGAAGAACACGTCGCCCTCGCCGAGGTCCTGGTGGAAGGAGAGCGACTTGAGGTGCTCGAGCACGATCCCGCCGTGGCCGTGGACGATGGGCTTGGGCAGGCCGGTCGTGCCCGACGAGTACAGCACCCACAGCGGATGATCGAACGGAACGGGCTCGAACTCCAATCCGGCACCGGCCTCGGCCCGCAACTCCTCCCAACTCAGGTCGTCCCCACCACCCGGTACGGCATCCGCCGACGTGATCCACACGGTGGCCTTGAGCGTGGGCAGCTTGGCGGCGATCTCACGCACCACCTCCGACCGGTCGTACGGCCTGCCGCCGTAACGGTAGCCGTCCACCGCGATCAGCACCTTCGGCTCGATCTGGGTGAAACGGTCGGTCACGCTCGGCGCGCCGAAGTCCGGGGAGCAGGACGACCAGATGGCACCGAGCGAGGCGGTGGCCAGGAAGGCGATGAGCGCCTCGAGAACGTTGGGGACGTACGCCGCGACCCGGTCACCGCGTCCGACGCCCAGCCGCAGGAGCCCGGCCCGGACCCGGCCGACCTCGTCGCGGAGCTCACCGAGCGTGTACGTCCGCCGGTTGCCCGCTTCATCCCGAAAAATCACGGCAAGGCGGTCGGGGTCGTCACCGCGCAGGGCGTTGGCGGCGTAATTGACGGTCGCCCCGCTGAACCATTCGGCGTCCGGCATCGTTCCACTGATGACGGGCCCGTCACCACGATCGCCGATCACCTCGAAGTAGTCCCAGATCGACGTCCAGAAGTCGGCCGGAGACTCGACCGACCACTGCCACATGTCCTGGTAGTCGCCGGAACGTCCGAGCCACTCCATGAACCGGGTGATTCGCGCGTTACGTACGACATCCGGGGTGGGTTCCCACAGCAGGGTGCCTTCCTCAACCATGAGCCCATCTTCGCGACCCGATCGGCGTATGTCACCATCGCCCCGGAACATAAAAAGGCTGTCACATACGAGCCCTGAGGTGATCGATCGCGATCCGGGCGGCCGCCCCGGTCGCGGCCCGCTTCCTCAACTCGCTCAACTGAGGGTGGTGAGGCGGGCGACGGCGGCGACGACCTCGGAGGCGTTGGACAGGTCGGGCAGCACGATGTCGGCGCCCGCCTCCCGCAGCTCGGCGGCCGTGGATCGGCCCGACGCCACCGCGATCATGCCGGCGCCGCCGATCCGCGCCGCCTGGACGTCACGGGTGGAATCCCCGATCAGCACGGTGTTGCCGGCAGTGAAGGCCGAGCCGTACTTGGCCTTGGCCCTGCCCTGTGCCACCTGAAGCAGCGTGGCCTTGGGATAGACCTCCTCGCCATAGCCGCCGACCTCGAAGTCGATCCACTTGTCCAGCCTGAACGCCCCGAGCTTGTGCACCGCGTTGCCCTTGATGGTCCCCGTCAGCACCGACTGGACGACGCCGTCGAGCCGGGACACCGCCTTGAGCGCGTCCCCGGCCCCCGGCATCATCCGCCCGTCCTTCGCCAGCCGCCGGTGCTTGTCCGCGAACGACACGGTCAGCGCGTCGAGGAACCTCGGCAGGTGATGGTCCTCGACGGCGACGCCGTTGACGGCCAGGGTCTCGAAGATGATCTCGGAGTCGGGGCGGCCCATCGCCGGAGCGAGCTTGACCAGCGGCCGACCGGTGACCATCCGGAACGCGTCCGCGTAGGCGTCGCGGCTGACGAGCGTGACGTCGACCAGCGTGAGATCGACGTTCCAGAGAACGAGGCGGTTGATCGCGGCCTCCGGGGGGGATAAAGGTGGTTCGCCCCCCAAGCGTACGGCTCCCGCCCCCACACCCCTGCCAAAGTCCCGGTCTTGGGAGGTCAGACCAGGCCGAGGGCTTCGGACAGCGAGTCGACGACCGGAACGCCGACGCTCTTGAGGTCCGACCGCCTGGTCATCCCACCCGTATAGAGGATCGCGCGGGCGCCGACGTGCTGTGCCGCGTGCGCGTCGTCCACGCTGTCGCCGATGACGACCACCTTCTCCGGGTCCAGGTCGAGCGCCTTGAGGTGCTCGACCATGTGCTCGGCCTTCGTGCCGCCGGCCGCCGAGCGCAGCCCGTCGACCCGGGTGAAATGCCCGTCGATGCCGAGGTCGCCGATCTTGCCCACCAGGCGTTCGTGGGCCCACATGGACAGCAGGGACTGCGTACGTCCGGCGTCCTTCCAGGCCCCCAGGCTCGACAGGGCGCCCTCGGCGAGCTGGCACGCCTCCATCAGGCGGTGGTAGTGCTCGTGGAAGCCGAGGTCGAGCGCCTCCCACTCGCCGTCTCTGAGCGGCCGGCCGAGCATGCGCTCGTACGCCACCCAGATCGGCCGGGTGTACACCTCCCGGAAGCCGTCCACGTCGTACGGCCCCAGCCCGTACGGCTGGAAGATCTCGTTCGTCGCCTCGACGACAGCGTCGATGTCGTGGAAGAGCGTGCCGTTCCAGTCCCAAACTATGTGTGTCATATGTCCTTGAGCCTAATAGCGATCGCTGACATTTCCGTGAAGGCCGAGGGGTCAGGTCAGGAGGTAGGGGATTTCCTGCGTGGCGTACCACATGAGCTCGTGGTCCTCCGCCCCGTCCACGACGAACCGGGCGTCGTCGTCGCCGGCGTCCGCGGCGGGTAGCGCCGCCATCGCGGCCGCCACATCCGGTACGGCATCGAGGTCGTCCACGTGGACGGATGCGAACTTCGCGAGCGGCACCGGTTCGAGCAGCCGCACCCGCCCGCGGTCCTCCAGATCCGTGCCGACCTTGACCATGTCATCCGGCACCTCGGCCGCGATCACGACCCGCCGGCCGGCGGCCTTGACGTCCTCGATGTCCTTGATCTCCTCGGCCCGCTCGGCCGCCAACATGCGCAGCGAGGCCCGGGCCGCCTCGGTCAGCGCCACGTACTCGAGTTCCTCGGTGTCACCCGAGACGTACCACTCCACCAACGCCGGCGTTACGGCGTAACCGGTCAGCGGGGCGGGCCCCAACTCTCCCGCGGCGACCAGTTCGGCCAGCGCGGAGAGCGTGCACGGCAGATACACGCGCATGCGTTCCTCGACTCACTACATCCGGATGGCAACGGCCCCCGGAGAACCAGATTCCCACCTTAGAACCACCGGGGAGGCGGGTTCGAAGAACCCGGCCGCGTGTCATGCCGGCCCGAACCGCATGCCGAAGAGCCGTTCCATCTCGGCGATGGTGACCGGTGGCTCCGTATGGTGGATGCCGACGAGGCCGAGACCTGAGGCGGCCTGGATGTTCGCCTCGATGTCGTCGATGAAGACGCACTGCCCGGCCTCGAGGGCGAGCAGGCCGAGCGCGTGCCGGAAAATGCGCGGTTCCGGCTTGCGCATGCCGACCTCGCCCGAGATGACGACGGCGTCGAAGAGCCCGTCCCAACGATCGCGGGGATACTCGTTGGCCCAGGAGTTGGACACCAGGCAGGTGCTGAGCCCGGCGGCACGGGCCTGCCTGAGCATCTCGTGCATCTCCTCGACCGGATGGAAGCCGGCGAACATCCGGGTGAGCAACCCGTCCGCCTCGGGCGGCACGCCGTCCAGAGTCAGCAGGCGGGCCGCGAGGTCCCGCTCGAACTCGGCGGCCGGAATCTCCCCGCGCTCCAGGGCGTGGATCGGGTTCTCCATGCCCGGTCCGAGCCCGCCCGCATACGCCTGCTGCACCAGTTCGCGCATCACCTCCCGGTAATGCCGGGAGTCGATCCGATCGGCCTCCATCCACTCGGCTATGGACTCCGCCATGCTCGTCGTGAGCACACCGGCCCAGTCGATCAGGACGCCTTTGAGCACCGTACCCCCCTTTGACGCTCATCCAATATAGGCGCGGATCACACCAATCGGGCGGATGACGCGGCGCCATGATCACGATTTCGCGGCCACCTTCCCGGTCAACCGCTTAGCAATCTTGAGATGCTCGGCGGACCTCACCGCCCGCGGATCGGTGCGCGTCGTCCCGAATACGCCGCGCGCCTGTTTCAGCCGCAGGATGCGCAGCACCGACTCGTCGAGCCGTTTCGCGCTGATCCGCCCCGACTCGACCGCCCTGAGCACCGCGTTGTACGCCTTGGGCAGGTCGGGCGGCATGAGCAGGACGTCGGCACCGGCCAGGATGGCGCGGACGGCCACCTCGGCGTCGCCGTACTTCTCACGCACCCCCGCCATGCCGAGCGCGTCGGTGGTGATCACGCCGTCGAAACCCAACTCCCCGCGGAGCAGTCCGGTCAGGATCGGCCGGGACAGGGTCGCGGGATCACCGGACGGGTCGAGCTCCGGCATGACCACGTGCGCCGTCATGATCGCGTCCACGCCGTGCTCGATCGCCTCGCGGAACGGTGGGGCATCCAGCCGCCGCCACTGAGCCTTCGAGTGGTTGATCACTGGAAGGCCTGTGTGACTGTCGACCGTCGTGTCCCCGTGACCGGGGAAGTGCTTGGCGACCGAGGCGACGCCGGCGGCGTGGAAGCCGTCCACGGCCGCCCCCACCATGACCGCGACCTTCCGGGGGTCGGAGCCGTAGGCCCGAGGGCCGATAACCGGGTTGTCGGGATTGACGTTGACGTCGGCGACCGGGGCGAAGTCGAGCAGGATGCCGAGCGCCCGCAGCTCCTTCCCCGTGACCCGGGCCGCGTCGCGAGCGTTGGCGGGGTCGCCGGTGGCTCCGATGGCGCCCGCCCCGGGCAGCTTGGTGATCACTGAGCCGAGCCGGGACACGGTGCCGTTCTCCTGGTCCACCCCGATCACCAGGGGTGTCTTCCGCGAGGCCCTGCGCAGCCCGGTGGTGAGCGCGGCGACCTGCCGGGCGTCGGAGACGTTGCCTGCCCAGGGGAAGAGGATCACTCCGCCCGGCCGGTACTTCGCGACCACCTCGGCCGGTGTCGCCACGCCGTACCTCGCCCGGTTCTCCTTACTGGACGAGCCGGCATGTGAGCCGTACACCACGGCGAAGAAGAGCTGGCCGACCTTGTCCTTCAGGCTCATCGCGGCGAGGGCCTCCCGCGCGCTCTTCGACGCCGCCTCCTTCGACGACTCGCTCCGCCCGGAGGTCGCACTGTCGGCAGCGGCGTCGGTCGGCTCCTCCACGGAGGATGACGACGCGGTGGGTGACGACCGCGCCGAGACCGACGGAGATCCCGGAGACCTCGGCGTGGTTTCTGTGCTGCCGAACCCGGCCGAGCAGCCCGTGGCGAGCAGCACCGCCACGCCCAGGATGACGGCGCCGGCTCTCGCACGGCCCCTGGAGGCCGCCGCACCGGAGGCACCGGTCAGTGGTCGCTCCGCTCCCTTCGGTCCGGTTTCTCCCGGCCTGGTCGCTCCCGCAAATCGTGACACGCTGTTTACCGTAGCCGCGCCGGTCACATGCTCGCCGCCGAACCTCCGGCCTGTGGAAAACCCAGGGAGTCAGGTGCGGGAAAGCGCCGCTTCCGCCGCGGCCCTGGCGTCGACGGCCGACCGAGCGGAACGCGCTGCGGACGCGGCGGCGGCGCACTGCGCGAGCGCGTGCCGGATCAGCGCCGCCCGCACCGCGGGCAGCGCTGGCGCGGCCATGGAAAGCGAGGTCACTCCCATGCCGACGAACACGCAGGCGAGCACGGGATCGGCGGCCGCCTCTCCGCAGACCCCGCAGCCCTTGCCCGCGCCGGACGCCGCCGAGGCCGTCGCCGCGACGAGATCGAGGACCGCCGGATGCCACGGGTCCTGCAGCCCGGCGACCGAGCCGACCTGACGGTCGGCCGCGAGCGCGTACTGCGTGAGGTCGTTGGTTCCGATCGACAAGAAGTCGACGGCCCCGATCAGGTCCGCGGCCCGCAGCGCCGCCGCCGGCACTTCGATCATGATGCCCGGGCTCGCGAGCCCGGCCGTACGGCAGGCCAGCGCGAACCACTCCGCCTCCTCGGCGGTCGCCACCATCGGCGCCATGACCTGGGCTTTCGCCGACGTTTTCGTGGCGGCGGCGGCCAGCGCGGCGAGCTGGACGTTCATGACGTCCCGGTGGCGACGCAGCAGCCGCAGGCCCCGCTCTCCCAGCGCCGGATTCGGCTCCACGCCGGACGGCGGCAGGAACGCGAGCGGTTTGTCGGCGCCCGCGTCCAGGGTCCTGACCACGACACGGTCACCGGGAAACGCCTCGAACACCGCCCGGTAGGCCTCCGCCTGCTCCGCCACGGACGGCGCGGCCGCCCGGCCGAGAAAAAGGAACTCGGTGCGGAACAGGCCCACCCCCTCCGCGCCGTACGCGAGCGCGCTCTCGACGTCACGTGGGCCGCCGATGTTCGCCAGCAGCGGTACGGCATGGCCGTCCGCGGTCATCCCCCGCCTGAAGAGATGGGACCCGGAAACCTGGGTGGAGGACACGGCCGGCAGCACGGCCCGTCCGGCCCGGGCGACGCGGCGGGCACGCGCCACCTCGTGGGCCGGTGGCGAGAGCCGTACGCTGCCGCCGGCACCGTCGACGAGCAGCGGCACACCGGGCGGGATCGCGGTCGCGCCCGTGCAGCCGACGACGGCCGGAACGCCCAGCGAGCGGGCGAGGATCGCGGTGTGACTGGTCGGGCCACCCTGCTCGGTCACGAACGCGGCGACGGCGTCCGGGGACAGCAGCGCGGTGTCCGCGGGCGCGAGATCTCTGGCCACCAGCACGAACGGCGTCGTGACGCCCATGCCCGACCCGGCGGCCGCGAACTCGGCCGCGCCGGGCAGCGGCCGTCCGGTGAGCAGCGCGATCACGCGATCACGGACGTCGTCGAGATCGGCGACCCGCTCGCCGAGGTAGCCCCCGGCCGCTGCCAGAAGGCCCCGATATGTGCCGAACGCCGCGAAAACGGCCCGCGGCGCGGCGACCCCCCGATCGATCAGCTCACCGGTCCGGGTCGCCAACTCCGGGTCGCGAGCCATCATCGCCTGGGCATGGAGCACCTGCTCGGCCTCGCCGCCCACCCGCGCGCCGCGTGCCTCCAGGTCGGCCGCCACCTGTTCGAGCGCCCATTCGGCCCGTTCCCGCTCGGCTCGCGCGTCTCCGTCGTGCCGCGCCCCCGCTTCCGGCTCCGGGACGTCCAACACCAGGACGCGGGCCGGGCCGTACCCGATGCCGGGACTGACGCCCGTTCCCGTGAGCGTCGGCGGCGGCGCCGTCGGCACCTGCCCCATGGAAGTCAGGGGGCCGACACTATCTCGACCAACTGGTCGAGCAGTTCGTCGGCGCCCTCACCCTCCGCGGACACGACGATGAAGTCGCCCTGCTCCACGTCGAGGGAGAGCACCGCGAGGATGCTCTTCGCGTTCACCGGTGGGCCGTCCACCTTTGCGATCATGACGTCGAAGGGCGCCTTCGCCGCCGTCTGCACGAACGTCGCCGCCGGTCGGGCGTGCAGCCCCACCTCGGACGTGACAGTCACCTTGCGTTCTGCCACGCTTCCTCCTTCGTCAGATGGGCCAGGCCATCGAACTTTCCGCCGGGAACCAGTCAACACTCCCGACCGGTGATCCGTCACGCCCATTGGAACAGGGGATCCCCGGCGCCCACCCGGCCCTCGGCCACCTCGCCGACCATCCCGTCCTCGGCGTCCAGGGCCACGACCGGGCAGACCGGCGACCGCCCCCCGGCTTCGACCGCCGCCGGGTCCCAGGCCACCACGGGCTGCCCGGCCAGGACCCGGTCGCCCTCAGCGGCGAGGAGCGCGAAGCCCTCGCCCCTGAGTTGCACGGTGTCGATGCCGAGGTGCACCAGCACCCCCTTCCCGTCGTCCCCCACCACGATGTAGGCGTGCGGATGCAGTTTCACGATCGTGCCGGTGATCGGGGCCACGGCCGCGCCGGACCTCCGCTCAGGGTCGATCGCCATACCCGGCCCCACCATCCCCTGAGAGAAGACCAGATCCGACACGGCGGCCAGGCCGATGGCCGCCCCCGCCACCGGGGCGAGAACCGTCGTCAACGGAGCGCCTTTCGCCGGCGTATCCGGCACATCTGGGACGTCCGGCCCATCCGGCCCGCTCCCCCTGTCCGTTCAGTCCCGCATGCCCAGGTCGTGTCCTGCCCCGCCCATCAGCCGACGATGTCCTCGATGTCGCTGGCGATCGTGTCGGCCTCCGGGCCCACCACGACCTGGACGACGTTGCCCGTCGCCATCACGCCGTGGACGCCGGCCGCCCTGAGCGCGGCCTGATCGACCTTCGAGGCGTCACGCACCTCGGTCCGCAGCCGCGTGATGCACGGCTCCACCTCGATGATGTTGTCGGCGCCACCGAGTCCGGCGACGATCGCCTCGGCGTCCGCGGCCATGGGTCCTCCAATAGTTCTGGGTCGTCTCCGGCAAATCATGTCCTGCCGCGCGTACCCCGGGGGGCCGTTCGCCCTAGGGCGATTCGCTCAGTCGCCCGGCCTCTCAGTCGGTCTGGGTCACCTTCTTCAGCCCACGAGGGGAGTCGGGGTCGATGCCGAGCCTGCGCGCGAGCGCCTCGGTCAGCAGCTGCCCCGGAACGATGAGTCCCAGCGGCGCCAACCACTCCGGCAGGTCCGGGCCGTTCAGTGCCGCGGTCGACGCACCGGCCAGTCCGGCGCCGCCGCCCACACCGAAGGCGGACGCGCCCGCACCGGTCACCCGTTCGGCCAGCGAGATGGTGCCCGCCAGCGTGGGCCCCTCCCCCGCCGCCACCAGGATCGCGGGAGTGTCCTCGTCGACGACCGCGATCGGGCCGTGCAGCAGGTCCGCGTACGAAAGCCCCATGGCGTGCAGGTAGCACGCCTCCTTGAGCTTGAGCGCGAGTTCCAGGGCCGTCGAGAACACCATGCCGCGGCCGGAGACGACCACGCCGGGCTTGCCGGCGAGGCCCTCGACGACGGCCTCCAGGTCTCCCGGATCGGAGATCAGCTTCTCGACCGCGTCCGGGACCCGCCGCAGATCGCCGGAGTCGACGTCTGCCCCGAGCCCGATGGCGAGCACGGCCAGCGCGGCGAGCTGGGTCGTGTAGGTCTTGGTCGCGGGGACGGCCTTCTCCTCGCCGGCCAGCGTGCACAGGGCGAGATCGGCGGTCTGGGCCAGCGGCGACGACTCTCCGCCGTTGGTGACGGCGATGGTCTTCGCCCCACAGTCGCGCGCCCACTGGAGCGTTTCGACGATCTCCTCGGTCCGGCCCGACTGGGACAGACCCACGGCGAGCACGCCGTCGAGGTCGAGCCTGCGCCGGTACGTCGTCGCGATCGAGGGGGCGCCGAGCGCCGCCAGGCGACCCGCCCTCGCCTCGATCAGGTAGCGGCCGTAGACTGCCGCGTTGTCGGAGGTCCCGCGGGCCACGAACAGCACGTGACGAGTGTTTCGCGCGACCGCCTCGACCTCCCCGGTCCTGGGCAGCAGCGCCTCGAGCGTGGCTCGGATGGCCGCGGGCTGCTCGGCGATTTCACCGCGCATCCTGGTAGTCATCAGATGATCTTCCTTTGCCTCGCGAGACATGGCCGTTACCGATCCGTCTCCGGTCCATACATTGACACATATTTCCAGCATGTGGTCTAGTCCGGACTAGACCAGTACGAACGATAACCCATCGCGTGATCCGGATCGAGAGGGGAGGGATCAGTGGCGAAGATCGACCCGGACAGCCCGGTGCCCAAGTACTTCCAACTTCGAGAGATCCTGCTCGACCTCATCGACAGCGACGAGCTGCCCATCGGGGCGGCGATTCCGTCCGAGCGTGACCTGTGCCAGCGCTTCGGCCTGTCCCGCATGACGGTGCGGCAGGCCGTGGACCACCTGGTGTCCGAGGGACGGCTGCACCGGGTTCCCGGCAAGGGCACATTCGTCGCCCGGCCGAAGATCGAGCTGGCCCTCCAGCTCACCTCGTTCACCGACGACATGTGGGCGCGCGGGATGGAACCGGGCTCGCGGGACCTGGACCGGCGCGTGGTCCGGGCCAGCGCGCACCTCGCCCGGCAGCTCGGCATCCAGCCGGGGGACGCCGTGCACTTCATCGAGCGTCTGCGCACGGCGGACGGGGAACCGCTGAGCATCGAGCGCGCCCACATCCCGGTGGCGCTCGCACCCGACCTCGACGCGTTCGACCTGACCGGCCGGTCGCTGTACGCGCTCCTGGAGTCGCGCTACGGCCTCGTGATGGAGGCCGGGGAGCTCACGATCGACGGCGGGATCGCCGACCCGGACGACGCCGACCTGCTCAAGCTGCCCCGCGGCGGGCCCGTGCTGCTGCTGCAGCGCCGTTCGTTCGCCGGAGGGGTGTGCGCAGAGCTCGGGGTCTCCACGTACCGCGCCGACCGCTACCAGCTCCGGACGCTCCTCGAAATCCCGGCCAGACGCTCTTAGGTGTGTCCGACGCTCTCCAGCGAGCGTCGAACGCCTCTGGCGATCCTCCTCCCCGTTCTCCCCCGCTGGAGGAACATCGATGAGCTCCACCTCCGCCGACGCGGGGCTCCCCGCCGCTCCCGAGCGGCGGCAGTCCCCGGTGATGGCCGTGCTGTCCCGGATCGGCCGGTCGCTCATGCTGCCGATCGCGGCGCTGCCGGCGGCCGCCGTTCTCCTGCGCGTGGGTGAGGACGACCTGCTGGGCCGTACGGACAATCCGACCCTGGACAAGATCGCACAGGTCGTGGGCGGCGCGGGCGACGCGCTGTTCGACGCACTGCCGCTGCTGTTCGCCGTGGGGGTGGCGGTCGGTTTCGCCCGGCGCGCCGACGGATCGACGGCCCTCGCGGCCGTCGTCGGCTACCTGGTCTGGGATCGGGTCACCCATCTGATGTTCTTCGACACCTCTGCGGACTCGGCCATTCGGGAGAAGGTGACGCAGACCGTCGTCGACGGTGACGGCAAGGTCACGGGCGTGCTCGACCTCGCGTCGGCCAACCCGACAGGTGTGCTGGGCGGCATTCTGATCGGCATCGTCACCGCCCTGCTCTGGCAGCGGTACTACCGGATCAAACTGCCCGCCTGGCTGGCCTTCTTCGGGGGGCGCCGGTTCGTTCCGCTCGTCACCGCCCTGGCGGCCCTGATCCTCGGTGTGGTCTTCGGCCTGATCTGGCCGCCCATCGGCCAGGTGGTCAGCGACTTCGGTGACTGGCTCGCCCGCCACTCCACA